>NZ_JBIGHV010000004.1:0-648556 GCF_043555835.1 Pelomonas parva
CCGCTTTCAACCCGTCGCTTTCGCAATCAGTTGTCAGCAGCAAAGAGGCGAGATTTTGATCTGCTTTCGCAGCATCGTCAAGTACTTTGTTGAATTCTTTTCGAACCCCTCTCAGCACACGACGAACTCAAAGCCCGCCCCAAGCTTTTCAGCTTGGCCCCACCAACTCCAATCACTCAACCCCTGCGGGTCGCGTTGTTGTCATCAGCGAAGCCCACGACTGTAGCACAGGTTTCGTTGTCGATGCAAACATTCCTGCGTAAACCGTCGTGGACCAGGACGGAGGCCCGTCAGGCTTCGTCCTGGAAGGCCTCCTGGCGCTTGCTCTTGATGGAGGGCAGCATGACCACGACGATCATCAGCGCAGCGGCGATGAGCAGGCCAGCGGACAGGCCGCGCGTCAGGAAGGTGCTCCAGTCACCTCGTGCCAGCAATAGCGCGCGGCGGAGGTTCTCTTCCATCATCGGCCCGAGGATGAAGCCGAGCAGCAATGGCGCAGGTTCGCAACCCAGCTTGTAGAAGATGTAGCCCACCACCGCGAAGCCGGCCGTCAGGAAGACGTCGAAGTTGTTGTTGTTCAGCGAGTAGGTGCCTACGCAGCAGAAGACGACGATGGCAGGGAACAGGAACCGGTAGGGCACCGTCAGCAGCTTGATCCAGATGCCGATCAGCGGCAGGTTCAGCACGATGAGCATCAGGTTGCCGATCCACATCGACGCGATCAGGCCCCAGAACAGCTCGGGATTGCTGGTCATCACTTGGGGGCCGGGCTGAATGCCCTTGATGGTCATGGCGCCCACCATCAGCGCCATCACCGGGTTGGGCGGGATGCCCAGCGTCAGCATCGGAATGAAGCTGGTCTGCGCGCCGGCATTGTTCGCACTCTCCGGCCCAGCCACACCCTGGATCGCGCCCTTGCCAAATGGCACACGCGGGTTGCGGTTGATCTTCTTCTCGAGTGTGTACGCCGCGAACGACGCCAGCAGCGCGCCGCCGCCGGGCAACACACCGAGAACAGAACCCAGCGAAGTGCCACGCAGCACCGAAGGCCAAGCGTCCTTGAAGTCTTCGCGCGTCGGCCACAAGCCCTTGACCTCCTTGGTAAAGACCTCGCGCTGCTCAGCAGGCTGGCCGAGGTTGGCGATGATTTCCCCGAAGCCGAACACGCCCATGGCGATGACGACAAAGTTGATGCCATCGGTCATCTCGGGGATGTCGAAGGAGAACCGGGGGGTGCCGCTGATGACGTCGGTATTGATCTGACCGAGAAGCAGACCCAGCACGATCATTGCGATCGCCTTGAGCAACGAGCCCGAGGCCAGCACCACGGCGCCGACCAGACCCAGCACCATCAGCGAGAAGTACTCGGCCGAGCCGAACTTGAATGCCAGCTCCGTCAACGGCGGCGCGAAGGCCGCGATGATGATGGTGCCAACGCAGCCGGCGAAGAAGCTGCCCAGGCCGGCCGCCGCAAGCGCAGCGCCGGCGCGGCCGCGGCGGGCCATCTGGTAGCCGTCGATGGCAGTGACGACCGAGCTGGACTCGCCCGGCACGTTGATCAGGATGGCCGTCGTCGAGCCGCCGTACTGGGCACCGTAATAGATACCGGCCAGCATGATGAGTGCGGGCGTCGCGTCCAGCGCGTAGATGGACGGCAGCAGCATCGCGATGGTCGCGACGGGGCCGAGGCCGGGCAGCACACCGATCAGCGTGCCCAGCACGGTGCCAAAAAAGGCATACGCCAGGTTCTGCAGCGTGAGCGCGGTCTGGAAGCCGAGCGCGAGGTTGTTCAACAGATCCATGTCGCTCGCCTTCAGCCGAAGTAGATGGGCCAGACCGGAAGGGTCAGGTTGAGGCCCTTGATGAACAGCGCCCAACTGCCGACGGTCAGCAACGTGCTGCTGATCAGCACGTCGCGCCAGTGGAACTCACTGCTCGCGAGGGACGACAGCAGGACGGTCAGCGGCAGCGTGCAGATCAGGCCCAGGCGCGGCAGCGCGAGACCGAAGACGACGATGGCCATGACGATGACGATCAACGGGCGCCAGGCAAAGGGGCCGACCGGATCACCGCCTTCAGACTCAAGCGTCAGCGCCTTGAACAGCACGATCCCGCCGAGCAAGGCGAGCATGATGCCGAGGCCGAAGGGAAAGTAGCCTGGGCCGGGCCGCGCCGAGGTGCCGAAGGAATACTCCGTCGAACCCCAGGCGAATGCCACGCCGACCACCAGAAACATCAAGCCGGACCAGAAGTCCCGCTGGCTCTTGATCTTCATCGCGTCTTGTCTCCATGGCGCCGCGAGACGGGCGCCGCTTGTCGACCGGAATTCTGTCAGCGCAGCCCAGCCGCCGCGCTGTGGATTACACGTACCGTCAGCCCTCCCAGGCGGGCGTGCTGCGCAGCACCTCTTCCACGGTGGTCACACCTTCGGCCACCTTCATCGCACCGGCCAGGCGCAGCGGGCGCAGGCCTTCCTGCACGGCCTGGCGGCGTAGCGATGGCAGGTCGCCGAGAGCCGTCTTGACGCCCTCCGTCACCGTCAGCAACTCATACAGGCCGGCGCGACCGCGGAAGCCCGTGTTGCGGCACTCCAGGCAACCAACCGGCTTGTAGGGCTTGACGCCGCCGCCCAGGCGCCAGTGCTTGACCAGATCGTTGAGGCTCTCGCGCGTGACGAGCGGGTCGGGCTGCTTGCAATGCGGACACAGCGTGCGCACGAGGCGCTGCGCCAGCACGCCGATGATGGTGGCGCTGAGCAAATAGCTCGGCACGCCGAGGTCCAGCAGGCGCGTGATGGCCGAAACGGAGTCGTTGGTGTGCAGCGTGCTGAAGACCAGGTGACCCGTCAGCGACGCCTGGATGGCCATCTCGGCTGTCTCCAGGTCGCGGATCTCGCCGACCATGATGATGTCCGGGTCCTGCCGCATCAACGCGCGCAGGCCCTCGGCGAAGCCGAAGTCGAGCTGGTTCTGCACCTGGGTCTGGTTGAAGGCCGGCTCGATCATCTCGATCGGGTCTTCGATGGTCGTGACGTTGACCTCGTCGGTGGCCAGGCGCTTGAGCGTGGAATACAGCGTCGTCGTCTTGCCGCTGCCGGTCGGGCCGGTGACGAGGATGATGCCGTGCGGCTGCTTGACCAGACTCTCCCAGCGGTCCGAGTCGTGCTGGCCGAAGCCCAGCGAGGCCAGGTCCTTGACCGCCGTGTCGGGGTCGAAGATGCGCATGACCATCTTCTCGCCGAAGGCGGTGGGCAACGTCGACAGCCGCATTTCGACTTCGTCGCCGCTCGGGTTGCGCGTCTTGATGCGGCCGTCCAGCGGGCGGCGCTTCTCGACGACGTCCATGCGGCCCAGCAACTTGATGCGCGAGGTCATCGCTGCCATCACGGTGGGCGGCAGTTGGTAGACCGTGTGCAGCACGCCGTCGATGCGGAAGCGGATGACACCCATCTCGCGGCGCGGCTCCAGGTGGATGTCCGACGCGCGCTGGTCGAACGCGTATTGCCACAGCCAGTCGACGACCTGCACGACACCCTGGTCGTTGGCGTCGAGCTGCTTGTTCGTCCGGCCCAGTTCGACCAGTTGCTCGAAGCTCGCCACCTGGCTCTGCTCGCCGGCCTTGGTGGCGGCGCGGACCGAGCGGGCCAGCGTGAAGAACTCGGTCGTGTAGCGGGCGATGTCCAGCGGGTTGGCGATGACCAGCTTGACCGGCTTGCGCACGTGCGACTCGATCTGCGCCACCCAGCCGATGTCGAAGGGCTCGGACGTGGCGATGGTCACGTCGTTGATGCCGAACTGCACCGGCAGGCAGCGCTTGGCCTCGGCATAGCCGATGGACATCACGTCGCCCACTCGGCCCACATCGACCTTGAGCGGGTCGATGCGCAGATAGGGCAGGCCCGTGCGAATGGCCAGCCACTCCGACAGCGCATCGATGTCAAGCGGCTTGCCTGTCGCCAAGTGCACAAGGCTGGCGTGGCCCAGGCGCACCAGCGGATGCAGCGAGCTGTCGCCGGCGCCCAGTCGCTGCTCGGTGCGCTGAGCCTGGGCCTCGTCGATGAGCCCGTCCTTCAGCAGCCACTTCAGCAGCTGTCGCCACTCCAGGCGGCCCTCGGTCTTGGCGGACGACGCGGCGGACGTGGACGCCGGCTTGGGCTTGGGCTGGGTTGTCATCTTGTCGGGCTCAAAGCGCTTGGAGGATGCTCGTCGGCAGCGGCCGCACCAGATGAAGCCACTTGCGGGCCGGCAGCTTGAAACGCGATTCGATCGTAGCCGCGCGTTGCTCCAGCACCTCGCGGTGCGGCACCTGCACGCCACGCGCCGCGACCACGACGGTGTTGCCCTCCTTCGTCGGCGCCAGGCTCCAGACCTGGCTGGACCCGAAGACCCGGGCGATGCGCTGCGCACTGCGCGCAAAGCTGGCGCTGCGACCGAAGAGGTTGACCGTCATCAGCCCGCCTTCGGCCAGCACGCCTCGGCAAGCGGCGTAGAAGGCCTCGTCGTCCAGCACCGGCGAAGCGGCCTCGTGGTCGTAGAGGTCGACGTTGAGCACGTCCGCCGTCTGCAGGTTGGAGCCGTCGTTGACCCAGCGCGCGGCGTCCTCGTTGACGACCTTGAACCGCGCATCGTCGGCCGGCAGCCGGAACCACTGCCGGCAGGCGGCGATGACCTCGGGGTTGATCTCAACGGCCGTCGTCTGCATCTTCAGCTGGCCATGGCAGAAGCGCGTCAGCGCCGCCGCGCCCAGGCCCAGCTGCACCGCATGGCCTTCGCTAAGGGTGGCGGGGTCCCGCCACAGCATCCAGGCGCACATGTGCTGGATGTATTCAAGTTCGAGCTGGTCGGGCTTGCGGATGCGCATCGCGCCCTGGACCCAGATCGAGTCCAGATGCAGGTAGCGCACGCCGTCGAATTCGCTCAGCGTGGCTGGGCCCCAGGGTGGTGTCTTGGCTTTCATTGGCGCAGCATCCTAGGCCACGCGTCCTTCGCACGGCAGGTAAAGCTGCAGTGCCGCGCGCCAGGCGTCGGTCTTGGCGGCCAGGCTCAACCCGGCATGCGCCGGGCTGGTGGAGGGCAGGCGCAGCACGGGCAACGCCGAGTCGCCCAGCGCCAGCAGCGTCTGCCTGTGCGCCAACGCGCCGTTGCAGGCGATGGCACGCAGGCACGGCAGACGGGTGACGAGGTCGCGCAAGTCGCTGGGCTCGGCGGCCTCGATGGCCGTGTCCAGGCTGCCCTCGCGCCGGCAGGCCGCCACAGCGTCCCACAGCGCAACGCGGTGGCGGCGCAGCGTCTGCAGGCGCTCGGCATAAGGCCGTGCGATCAGGTCGGGCTCGTCGAGCAGCGCGCCCATGACCGGCCAGAAGGCATTGCGCGGATGCGCGTAGTACTGCGCCGCCTGCAGCGAGGCCGCGCCGGGGAAGCTGCCCAGCACCAGCAGGCGGGCCTGCGCGTCAAACACCGGCGCGAGGCCGACAAGACGCTCAATTTCGGGGTTTGGAGGCTTGGCAAACACGGTCGGTGGCTGCGACGATGCGCGGCTTTTCAAAGGGAGTGACTCGACATGTTGAACACGGAAGCCATCTGGCTGTTTCTCAGCACGCAAGGCGCAGACTTCGGCCTGAAGATTCTCGCGGCCATCGCCGCCTGGGTCCTGGGCCGCTGGCTCATTTCAATCGCGCTGCGCGTTTTCTCCGCAGCGCTGGAACGCGGCAAGCGCATCGACTCGACGCTGGCGACCTACCTGCGGTCCATCCTCGGCGTGCTGCTGAACCTCGTCCTCATCCTCGCGATCCTGGACATCTTCGGCGTCAAGACCACCTCCTTCGCCGCGCTGCTGGCCGGCGCGGGCCTGGCCATCGGCACGGCCTGGGGCGGATTGCTGACGCATTTTGCGGCCGGCGTCTTCATGCAGGTGCTGCGGCCCTTCAAGGTCGGTGACTTCGTGCAGGCCGGCGGCGTGACCGGCACCGTCACGGAGATCGGCCTGTTCGGCACGACGATCAACACGCCGGACAACGTGCACACGCTGGTGGGCAACAACACCATCTTCGGCGGCGCCATCCAGAACTATTCGACGCTGGCCTTCCGCCGCGTCGACTGCCTGGCCAAGGTCGCCAACAGCGTGGACCCGCTGGACGCCATCGCGCGGCTGCGCCCGGCCATCGCGGCGATCCCGAACGTTCTGGACAAACCGGCGCCAGACATCGAGATCCTGCAGTTCACGCCCGAAGGCCCGCTGCTGTGCGTGCGGCCCTACTGCCATACGGACCATTACTGGCAGGTCTACTTCGACACGCACAAGGCCGTCGTGGCCACCTTCGGCGCGGCCGGCTACCCGGTGCCGGAGACGCCGATCGCACCTCGCAATCGCGAGGGTTGATGCCCCGTGGCTGACCTGATCGCCCGCATCGCCGGCCTGTGGCGCTACCCCGTCAAGTCCTGCGCCGGCGAGGCGGTCGACACGCTGCAACTCGACGCCGATGGCTGGCCTGTGGGTGACCGGGGCTGGGGCATCGTCGATGCGGGCGGCGAGCTGACGTGGATGGGCGCCCATCCGCAGCTTGCCCTCGTCCATGCGCGGCTTGCCGGCCCGGACCTGGAGCTGCAAGCCTTGGGGCGCTCGCTGACCGTGCCGGGCGACGGTGGCGACAGGTTGGAAGTGCGCGGCTGGAATGGCGAGCGGCAGGACTTCGATGTCCTGCAAGCCTGGGACGCCGGCGAAGACGCTGCCGCGCTGCTGCATGCCACTACAGGCGAGCGGCTGCGGCTCGTGCGCTTGAGCATCGAGGCCCAGCGCCGGCCTATCCTGAATGCGCTGCATGTCGTCGGCAACGGCTCGCTGCAGGCCTGGCAGGAGGCGCTCGCACGTCCGCTGGACGGGCTTGCACAGCGCGCGCGCCCGAACCTGCTGCTTCGCGCGGAAGACGGCGGCGAGCTACCACCCTTCATCGAAGACCTCGTGACCGAGGTTCGCATCGGCGCGTTGACGTTGCGCCGCACGACGGTCTGCGTCCGCTGCGTCGTGCCGACGGTGGACCCGGCCAGCGGCAAGGCGCAACCATTCGCTCTCGACGCGCTGACCCAGCTGAGCGCCGAACGTGTGCCCGGCGCGCCAGTGCAGTTCGGTATCTATGCGCACGGCAGCGGCGCCGGGCGACTCGACGTGGGTGCCTGCGTGGAGCTGACGCTTGATTTCACTTGAACCTGATGACTCGACAACCCATGAAACAACTGCTTCTGCTCACCACGCTCTGCGCCACGCTGGCGTGCCAGGCGGCCGAACCTGCTAGCCCGGTGGCCGCAGCCGGGAAGGAGACCCGAAGCCGCTGCCCGACCCTGCCAAGACTCAATTTTGCAAAGATGCCCAGCGGCAACCTGAGCTTTGTCGTGCGCTTCCTGATCAAGGCGGATGGCAGCGTCGAGAACGTGCGCATTGAGGGCAAGCGCGCCAAGGACATCAAGCGCATCGTCATGGACGCTTTCAACGGCTATCGCTGCCTGCCCGGCGAGGCCGATCAGGAATCCACGATGACATTCGGCGTCAAGGAGACCAGCTACTAGCCAGCCTGGGCAAGGCGGCAAGCGCGTTGGCCGACGTGATCGCTGCGGTCTTCTTGGCCGACCAGCCACGCAGCTCGCCCAGGCTCTCGGCAATGCGCGGCAGTTCTGCCGGCTCGTTGCGCCCCTGGCCCGCATCGGCCTCGCGCTCTGCAGCGGTCTTGTAGAGCCAATGCGGCGGGATGTCCGGCGCGTCCGTCTCCATGACCAGCGCGGTCTCCGGCACGATGGTCGCGATACGGCGGATCTGCAGCGAGCGCTCGAAGGTCAGCGTGCCGCCGAAGCCCAACTTGAAGCCCAGGTCAATGAAGGCCAGCGCCTGCTGTTCGCTGCCGTTGAAGGCGTGGGCGATGCCGCCATGCGTGAAGCCCACACGGCGCAGGCCGGCCAGCAGCTTGTCGGCGCTGCGGCGCACATGCAGCAGCACCGGCAGGCCAAACCGCTTGGCGAGCTTGAGCTGCTCGACGTAGAAGTGCTGTTGGGTGTCGGGATCGATGCCTGGCACGAAGAAGTCAAGGCCGATCTCGCCCACGGCGACGAGGCGCGGGTCGATGTGATGCGTTTCCAGCGCTTCGGCCAGCTTGTCGAGATCACCCTCGGCGGCGCGCATCACACACAGCGGATGAATCCCCAGCGCGTAGGCAAAACCATGCTCGATGGCCAGCAGGCGTACCGTGTCGAGGTTGGCTACAGCGACGGCCGGAATGACGATCTGCGTGACGCCCGCAGCCCTGGCGCGGGCCACGACCGCGTCACGGTCGGCATCGAATTCGGACGCATCGAGGTGGCAGTGGGTGTCGATCCACATTGCTAAAGCTCACAGGCGCGTTGCTCTGCGAGCCATCGCCCACCGGCATCAAGACAGCGATCTTGCTGCACCCAGCTCCACAACAAGTACCCGCCCACGACGGCTGCCAAGGCGAAGGCGAGCGCGACAAGGCGGGCACGCAAGGGGTCTACCGGAAAACCACCGTCCGGTTGCCGTTCAACAGCACCCGATGCTCGGCATGCCACTGGATGGCACGGGCCAGTGCCACGCACTCCATGTCGCGGCCGATGCCGACGAGCTGCTCGGGCGGCATGCTGTGGTCGATGCGCGCGACTTCCTGCTCGATGATCGGGCCCTCGTCGAGGTCGCTGGTCACATAGTGGGCCGTGGCGCCGATGAGCTTCACCCCGCGCTCGTAGGCCTGGTGGTAAGGCTTGGCACCCTTGAAGCTGGGCAGGAAGCTGTGGTGGATGTTGATGGCCTTGCCCGACAGGTCGCGGCACAGCGCGGGCGACAGGATCTGCATGTAGCGGGCCAGCACGACGAGGTCGATCTGGTTGTCCGCCACCACTTCGCGGATCTTGTCTTCCTGCGCCGCCTTCTGCGCCTCGGTGGCGCCCAGCAGCGGGAAGTGGTGGAAGGGGATGTTGTGCGAGGCCGCGAGCTGATAGAAGTCGCGGTGATTCGACACGATGGCCGGGATCTCGATCGGCAGATGGCCCGTCTGCACGCGGAACAGCAGATCGTTCAGGCAGTGGCCCAGCTTGGAGACCAGCAGCAACACGCGCGTCTTGCGGGCGCGGGCCACCAGCTCCCAGTCCATGCCGAACTCGGCAGCCAGCGGCGTGAAGGCGGCCTGCAGCGCGGGTTCTTCGGCTTGGGCCTCGAACTCGATGCGCATGAAGAAGCGCGCATGGTCCGCGTCGCCGTGCTGGTGGGACGTCAGGATGTTGCCGCCCTGCTGCAGCAGCATGCCGGTGACGGCGTGAACGATGCCGGCGCGGTCGGGGCAGGAGAGCTTCAGGACAAAACGAGGATTCATGACACTTGGAATTGACCCGCAACCAGCAGCAGTTGCCGGTCGCAGCGCGCCGCGAGTTCGCGGTCGTGGGTGACGAGGACGAAGGCCGTGCCCTGCTCGCGGGCGCGCTCCAGCATCAGCGCGAAGACGCCGTTGGCGGTGTCGCGGTCGAGGTTGCCGGTGGGCTCGTCGGCCAGCACGCAGGCCGGCCGCGTGACGAGGGCGCGGGCGATGGCCACGCGCTGGCGCTCGCCACCGGACAGCTCCGACGGGCGGTGCAGCACGCGCTCCTTGAGGCCGACGCGGGCGAGCATCTCGGCCGCCACTTCGCGCGCCTGGGCCTGCGGCTGGCGGCGGATGCGCAGCGGCATCGCAACGTTGTCCAGTGCCGAAAACTCGGGCAGCAGGTGATGAAACTGGTAGACGAAGCCCAGCTGCTGGTTGCGCCAGCGGCCGCGCTCGGCCTCGTCCATGGACGCGAGCGACTTGCCCATCAGCGTGACGTTGCCGGCGGTGGGCGAGTCCAGCCCGCCCAGCAGATGCAACAGCGTGGACTTGCCCGATCCCGATGCGCCGACGATGGCCAGCGTCTCGCCGCGCTTCACGTTCAGGTCGACGCCGCGCAGCACGGTGACATCCAGGCCGCCTTCCTCGAAGCGGCGCGTCAGGCCGGTGGCTTGAAGAATCAACTCACTCATAGCGCAGCGCCTCCGCCGGCTGCACACGGCTGGCGCGCCAGCTCGGGTAGAGGGTGGCGAGGAAGGCCAGGCTCAGCGAGCCGATGGCGATGGGGATGATGTCGGCCTGCTGCGGGTCGCTGGGCATCTGGCTGATGAGATAGATGCTGCCGGGCAGGAAGCTGACGTTCAGCAAGCTCTCGATGGCCGGCACGATGATGTCGATGTTGAAGGCTACAGCCAAGCCCAGCACCACGCCGGCCAGCGTGCCGATGACGCCCGACACCGCGCCCTGCACGATGAAGATGCTCATGATGGAGCGCGGGCTGGCGCCCAGCGTGCGCATGATGGCGATGTCGCTCTGCTTGTCGGTCACGGTCATCACCAGCGTCGACACGAGGTTGAAGGCCGCGACCGCGACGATCAGCGTCAGCACGATGCTCATCATGCGTTTCTCGATCTGCACGGCGTCGAACCAGGTCGCGTTGGAGCGCGTCCAGTCGCGCACGCGGATGTCCGGGCCCATGCGGCCGGCCAGTTCGCTGGCCACGCGGCGGGCGTCGTGCACGTCACTGAGCTTGAGCTGCACGCCGGTCGGCCCGCCGGTGCGGAACAGCTTGGCCGCGTCGTCGACATGCACCAGCGCCAGGCCCGAGTCGTACTCGTAGTGGCCGGAGTTGAAGATGCCCACCACATTGAAGCTCTTCAGCCGCGGCACGACGCCGGCCGGCGTGACCTGGCCGCCGGGCGCCACGACGGTGATCTTGTCGCCCTCGCCCACGTTCAGCTGGCGGGCCAGCTCGGCGCCCAGCACGATGTTCCACGCGCCAGGCTGCAGCCTGGCGTAAGCCGTGTCCTTCAGCTGCTCGCCCAGGCCGGTCACGGTCGCCTCTTCAGCCGGCGAGATGCCGCGGATGACGGCGCCGCGCATGTCCTCGCCGCGGGCGATGAGGCTCTGGCTGGCGACGAAGGGCGCCACGCCGACGACGGCGGGGTTCTCGCGTGCCTTGGCCGCCAGCGCCTGCCAGTCCGGCAGCCCCTGGCCGGCGTAGTCCAGCAGCTCGACGTGGGCGATGACGTTGAGCATGCGGTCGCGCACCTCGCGCTGGAAGCCGTTCATGACCGACAGCACGACGATCAGCGCCATCACGCCCAGCGCGATACCGATCATGGACGCACCGGAGATGAAGCTGATGAAGCGGTTGCGCCGCCCGCCTCGGCCGGCGCGCACGTAGCGCCAGCCGACCTGGAGTTCAAACGGCAGGGACATGGGGCATTGGGCGGGCAGACTGCATGGGGCCGCGATGGTAACTGGGCGCCTGTGTCGCCCTTGTCAGACGGGAGGCCTTGCGGGCCAGGCAGCGCCCCACGAAAAGGCCAGCACAACGGCTGGCCAGGACGGCTCCACTTCCTCCAGGCATCCCCGGAAGATGAGCTGGGTCAATGCAGCATCTGCTCGACCTCGGCAGCCGGGTCGCCCGCCGCAGCCACCTTGGCAGCGAGCAACTCGAGGTCCAGATGCAGATGCTCGATCAGTTCGGGCACTGCCACCTTCAGCGCATGCACCGGCTCGTCGTGGTGCTCGGCGGCGTCGGCCAGCACCTCGGCCACGTGCAGCACGGCGGCGATCAGCGAGAAGGGGCGGATCTCCAGCGGCGTGTTCGCGTCCTTGAAGGCCTCCACCATGCGGTCCGGGAAATGCCAATGCTCGGCGAGCGATGCGGTCACGTCGGCATGGGTGCAGCCGAAACGGTGCTCCTCCAGCGAGAAGCGGCTGCCGGGCTCGGCGGCGTGGGCCTCCACATCGGCCACCAGTTGCGGCGCGTCGACGGCCATCAGCAGTTGGCCGGTGCGCAGCATCAGGCCGGCGAGGTAGGCGGTGTCGGCGGTCGCGCCGTCCGCGCCCAGCATGCGGGCGAGGATGCGCGAGTAGGTGGCGGTGGCGATGCTGTGGCGCCAGAAGGTGGTGCGGTCCAGGCCCTGCACCTTGGGGAAGGCGCCACTGAGGCAGGCGGCCATGGCCAGGTTGCGCAGCGTCTCCAGGCCCAGCGCATGGGCGGCGTCGATCACGGAGGCGATCTGGTGTGAGGGGCTGTAGTGGGCCGAGTTGGCCAGGCGCAGCACCTTGGCAGTGAGTGCCCCGTCCTTCTCGATCAGTGCCGCGATCTGGGCCAGGCCGACGTTGTCGTCATCGAAGCTCTTCAGCAGCCGCGAGGCGACCTCGGGCATGGTGGGCAGGGCGTTGTGCTTGACGAAGAAACGTTCTGCGGCAGCTGCACTCATCTTGTGGCCTCCTTTGGCGATGTGGCCGGGCCAGTCTAGGCCGAAGGATTCGGGCGCGCCACGGGCTTTGCCGGCCCTAAACGATCAGCAATGCACGGAAGTCATTGACATTCGTGAAGCTCGGGCCTGGCGTGAGCAGCTCACCCAGCGGCGCAAAGAAGCTGGCGCTGTCGTGCCCGTCCAGCAAGGCCTGCGGGTTGAGGCCCAGCGCGCGGGCGCGGGCCAGGCTGGTGGGCGTGAGCAGCGCGCCGGCATGCGGGCCCACGCCGTCGATGCCGTCGGTGTCGGCGGCCAGCGCCCAGACGCCCGGCTCGCCCTGCAAGGCCAAGGCGCAGCCGAGCAGGAACTCGGTCGCGCGGCCGCCCTGGCCCGTCGCTTTGTTGGGACCGACGGTGACCGTCGTCTCGCCGCCAGACAGGATCACGCAAGGCCTGGCGAAGGGCTCGCCGCGCTGCGCGACCGCGCGGGCCAGCGCGGCGTGCATGCCACCGATGACGCGGGACTCGCCCTCGATCTCGTCGCTGAGGAGGTGCGCCGCAATGCCCTGCGCGCGGGCCGCGTCGGCGGCGGCGGCCAGGCTCATCTGCGGCGTGGCCAGCATGATGAGTTCATGGCCGGCCTGGGCGAAGTCACCGGGCTTGGGCGTCTCGAACTCGCCCGATGTGAGGCCGGCGCGGGCCGCGTCGGGCAGGTGGATGCGGTAGCGGTGGCAGATGGCCAGCGCGTCGGCGCAGGTCGTCGCGTCCGCCACCGTCGGGCCGGAGGCGATGACGGCAGGGTCATCACCGGGCACGTCGCTGATGGCCAGGGTCAGCACGCGCGCCGGCACGCAGGCCGCCGCCAGCCGCCCGCCCTTGATGGCGGACAGGTGCTTGCGCACGCAGTTCATCTCCGCGATGCCGGCGCCGCTGTTCAGCAGCGCCCGGTTGACGGCCTGCTTGTCGGAAAGCGTCAGGCCAGGCGCCGGCAGGCTCAGCAGCGCGGAGCCCCCACCGGAGATCAGGCAGATGACAAGGTCGTCGGCCGTGAGGCCTTGCGTCAGCGCCAGCAGCTCTTGCGCGGCGGCCAGACCGGCGGCGTCGGGCACGGGGTGGGCGGCTTCAACGACTTCGAGCCGGCGCGGCTTGTAGCCCGGTGGCATGTGCCCGTAGCGCGTGATGACGAGGCCCGACAGCGGCGCGTCGGCCGGCCAGGCGGCCTCCAACGCCTGCGCCATCGCGCCGCCCGCCTTGCCGGCGCCGAGCACCAGGGTGCGGCCCTTGGGCGGCGGCGGCAGATGCGCCGCCAGCACGCGGCCCGGCAGCGCGCGCGCCACGGCCACGTCGTACAACTGACGCAGCAGCGCGCGCGGATCAACAATCATGGTTGCTTGGCCCACCGTCCCATCAAGGTGCGCTCATCTTCGGTCAAGCCGGTCGCGTTGTTCAGCGGCATGGCGCGCTGCACGACGACCTGCTGGTAGATCGCGGCCTTGTGTGCGGTCAGCGCCTCGGCCGAGTCCAGACGCACGCCCTTCTGCGCCACTTCGCCCATGTGGCAGGCCAGGCAACGCTGGGTGGAGATGGCCTGCACCTGCGCCAGCGTGACCGGCGCAACAGCGGCGACTACCGGCTGCGGTTTCGGCGCCATCCAGACGATGAGCCCGGCCAGCAGCGCCAGCGCCAGTGCCACCGCGCCCCAGCTGTTGACGCCCTTGTGCCGCTTGACGAAGAAGATGCGAATGGCGATGCCCGCCGCCATCAGCACGCACAGCACGACCCAGTTGTGCGGGTGCTGGTAGAGCATGCCGTAGTGGTTGCTCAGCATGGCAATCAGCACCGGCAGGCCGAAGTAGGTGTTGTGCACGCTGCGCTGCTTGCCGCGCTGACCGTAGATGGGGTCGGGCTGCTGGCCGGCGCGCATCTGCGCGATGACCTTCTTCTGGCCCGGGATGATCCAGTGCGCGACGTTGGCCGTCATCATGGTCGCCAGCATGGCGCCGACGATGAGGAAGGCCGCGCGGCCGGCGAACAGCTCACAGGCCAGCCAGCTCGCGAAGATGACGAAGGCCACCACCACGGCCATCACGCGGCCGTCGTTGCCGATGTTGCCGTCGGCCGTGCGGCCCAGGGCGCGGCAGGCGATGTCGTACACCAGCCAGCCGACGGCGAGAAAGCCCAGCGCCACGCACACCGCCTGCCAGGGCGCGCCCCAGGCGTAGACGCGCGGGTCGACCAGCATCTGGCCGGCGTTGAAGAGATACAGCACGACGAACAGCGCGAAGCCGCTCATCCACGTCCAGTAGCTCTCCCAGTAGAACCAGTGAAGGTCCTGCGGCAAGTTGCTGGGCGCCACCATGTACTTCTGCGGGTTGTAGAAGCCGCCGCCGTGCACGGCCCACAGCTCGCCGTCCACGCCCTTGGCCTGAAGGTCGGCGGCACCCGGCTTGACGAGGTGGTTGTCCAGCCAGACGAAGTAGAACGACGCGCCAATCCAGGCGATGACGGTGATGACGTGCAGCCAGCGCAGCAGCAGGCTGGCCCAGTCAAACAGGTAGATGTCCATGTCGCGAATTTCCACGGCCTCACCACGGCGGGTGCTGTGAGGCCTCCAGGGTCGCGTCCGCAGGCCCCTTCATCCCCTCAGATAGGCCTGACACCGCTGCGACGGCCCGGAGTGTATGCAGGCATCGTGCCCGCCACTGCCACATCGGACTCGCACAATCGATCCATGATCGCCCACCCGCCCCACACATCCCCACCGCCAGGGCGGCGCCTGCTCCTGATGTTGGCCGCAGCCCTGGCCCTGGGTACCGCCCAGGCTCAGGAGTCAACAGTCGTGAGCATCGCCACCAATGTCGAGCGCAGCTATTTCCCGCCGGCCGAGGCGCTGCTGCGCAAGGCCTACGCGGCACTCGGCCTGCAGGTCGAGTTCCTGCCCTGGCCGCTGCCACGTGCCCACGTCGAACTGCGCAGCGGCCGCATCGACGCCGTGGCCATGCGCGCGGAGACCTATTTCGACCAGGCACCCTTCCTCCGCAAGGTCGACGTACCGCTGCTCAACCTGCGCGTCTATGCCTACGGGCGGCCACCCTGCCCCAACGCGCTGCCAGCGGAGGAGCTGGCCAAGCACCGCATCAGCCATCAGCGCGGCATGGTCGCGGTCGAGGTCTTGATCCCCGAAGCCTCGCGCCTGCCGGCCAACACGCCGAGCGACGCCTTCCTCGACGTCAGCTCCGGCGCCGCCGACTACGCGCTGATGCTGACGACGCCATGGATGGCCGAAATACCGGTGGACACGCGCCAGGGCACGTTGTGCCGGGTGCCCGCGCCGCTGAGCCGCACCACCCTCTTCCACGGCGTGCACGAATCGCGCGCGGCCTGGGTGGCGCCGCTGGAACAGGCGCTGCGCGGGATGCGCGACCGCGGCGAGATCCAGCAGGCCTGGGCCGACTACGAACGCCAGACGGCGTTGCAGAACAACCGCCTGCAGGCCCAGCCCGGCCGCAGCCTGGCGGTGACGCCAGCAACGCCGGCATCGGCGCCCACACGGCCATCGCCGTAACGGCGGCGCCAGCTCGGCGCACACGGGTTCACCGTATCAGCGGCCCAGGCGGAAGAAGGCCACGGCGGCCACCAACTGCTGCGCCTGCTCCCGCAGGCTCTCGGCCGCAGCGGCGCTCTGCTCCACCAGCGCCGCGTTCTGCTGCGTGGCCTGGTCCATCTCGCCGACGGCCTCGCCGACCTCGTTGACCTGGGCCGCCTGCTGCGCACCGGCCGCGCTGATGTCGTTGACGATGCGGTCCACCTTCTGGATGGCCTGCACCACCTGCTGCATCGTGGCACCTGCGTTGTCCACCTGCGTGGAGCCCTTCTGGATCTGGTCGACGCTGGCGGAGATCAGCTGCTTGATCTCCTTGGCGGCCGTGGCGCTGCGCTGCGCAAGGCTGCGTACCTCGCCGGCCACGACGGCAAAGCCGCGCCCCTGCTCGCCGGCCCGCGCCGCCTCCACCGCCGCGTTCAACGCGAGGATGTTGGTCTGGAAGGCAATGCTGTCGATGACGCCGATGATCTCGGCGATGCGGCTGGAGCTGGTGGAAATGCCGCGCATCGTGTCCACCACACCGCCCACCACCTCGCCGCCCTTGGCTGCGACGCCGGAGGCCTGCGTCGCCACGCCGCTGGCGTCCTGCGCGTTGCTGGCGCTGAGCAAGGCCTGCTGGCGCAGCGTCTCCATCGAGCCCGCCGTGCGCTGCAGCGCCGCCGCCTGCACCTCGGTGCGCTGCGACAGGTCGCTGTTGCCCATGGCGATTTCCTGGCTGGCCGTGGCCACGCTCTCGGCGCCCTGGCGCACCTGGGCCACCACGCTGGCCAGGCGCTGCTGCATCTGCGCCAGGCTGGCCATGAGGCTGTCGTCGTCAGCGGGCTTGACCGACACCTGCTGCGTCAGGTCGCCCTCGGCAATTGCACGCAACTGGCGTGCCGCCTCGCGCGGCTCGCCGCCCAGTTCACCGACCAAACTGCGCGACAGCAGCACGGCAAAAGCCAGGCCGGACAGCAGGCTGATGCCCACGAGCGCCCAGGTCAGGCGCCGGGCTTCGATGAAGACCGCCTCGGCCTTCTGGCCGGCCGCCGCGCCGGCACTGAAGCCGGCCGCGGCGAGCTTGTCGAGCGCCGTCACCATGTCGTCGAAGTTGGACTTGCCCGCCCCCTCGCTGATCTCCTTGGCGTCTTCCTGCTTGCCGCCCTTGCCGAGCGAGACGACCTTGGTCGCAACGTCCAGATAGGCCTTGAGGCTCTTGTCCAGGCCCTCGCGCAAGCCCCGCTGTTCGTCATCGGCGATGAGCGGTGCCTGTGCCGTCAGCGCCTCCTGGGCGGCCTTCAGGGCCGTGCCCATCTTTTCGCCGTACTCGTCCATGTAGCCGGCATCGGCCGCCGTCGAGTGCTTGACCTCGAACTCCCGGTACTCCAGCAGCGACGCACGGGCTCCCGCCAGATGACCCGCGCCCGGCAGCGAGCGCTGCGCCAGCACGCCCGAGGCCTCGTGCACACGACTCAGCGACGTGAGCGACGCGACGCCCAGGCCAGCGCTGAGCAACAGCAGCCAGCCGAAGGCGAGCGCGAGCTTGTGGGCGGTGGCGAGACCGGCGAAACGGCGACGCATGGCCGCCAGCAGGCCTTTGGCAGGGCCGAACACTTCAGTTCTTCTTGAAGCCGACGTAGGTCACGCCGATGACGGCGCCCTTGTCATCCTTCACCGGGTTGTAGCAGGCGGAGAACGGCGTGCCGAGCACGTCCACGTCGCCGCAATAGCCCTGGCCCTTGCTGACCGCGTCATAGGCCTTGGCGCGCGCCAGCGGCGTGCCGACGCCGCGCTTGCCCTCGGGGGTCAGCACGTTGGTGCTGACGCGGATGAACTCGTCGCCGCTCTTGACGAAGATGGTCGCCGTGGCGCCGCTCTTCTTCTTGATGTCGTCCACCACGTCGTAGTTGTTGTTCAGCTTGCGCGTGCCAAAGAAGATGCCCGGCACCTCCTTGTCACCGGCCTTCTCCTTGCCATCCAGCTTGGCGGCACCCAGCTTGGCCAGGCGGGCGTCCAGGTCGGCGATGGTGGCCTTGGGGTCGTTGGCCTGGGCCCAACTGGCACAGGACAGCGCCGTCAGGGTCAGGGCAAGAAGCGATTTGATGGCGTGGGTCTTCATGCAGGCTCTCCAAGGTTGACGAACATTCCCCGGCCTGGGGCCGACTGGTGAGGCGATCTTCGCAGCGCGGCGCCAAGCTGCAACCGATTTCAGCGCTCTCACGTCAACCGCCGCGCATAAATCATCGCAACGCGAGAACTTGTGCCAACACAGCCACAGCGATGACCGCCGGCTGCTTGCCGGCAAGACCTGGCACGCCGATGGGGCAGACGACCTGGGCCAGGTCGGCCTCCGTGAAGCCGCGCGCCTGCAACCGTTGTCGAAAGCTCGCCCACTTGGTGCGGCTGCCGATGAGGCCGATGAGGGTCAGGTCTTGCCGCTGCCGCTGGCGCTTCAGGCAGGCAGCCACGATGTCGAAGTCCTCTGCATGGCTGTGGCTCATGATGAGCACGGCCGAGCCGGGCGCAAGGTCTGGCACCGCGTCGGCGGGCGGGTCCAGCGCCTCCTGGCGCCAACCGCGCGCGGGTGGCTCAGCGGGGAATTGGTCGAGCCGGCTGTCGATCCAGTGCAGGGCCAAGGGCAGGTCACGGGTGATGCGGGCGATGGCCAGGCCAACGTGGCCGGCGCCAAACAAGGCCAAGGGCCGCAGCGGCTCTTGCGGCAGATGGGCGGCCAGGTCTTCACCCGCCGCGATGCGCTCGAAGCGCAGCCACACGACGCCGCCACAGCACTGGCCCAGCGTGGGGCCGAGCGGGTAACGCACCTCGCCTTCCAGTTCGCCGCCCGCCAGCGCGGTGCGGGCGCGGGCGATGGCATCGAACTCCAGATGCCCGCCGCCGACCGTGCCGGTGATGCCGCAGGGCGTCACCGTCATCCAGGCGCCGACCTCGCGAGGCACGCTGCCGGACGTTCGGGCAACCGTGACGAGCACGCAGGCTGCCGCGCTCATGGCTGGCCCTTCTTCCTGCGCATGCGCAGCCGCTTGAAGCGCAGGAAAACACCCAGCCCCAGCATCGCAAGCACACCGCCCAACATGAAGTTGCCCAAGGCCGCCGCGACGGCACCCCCGCTCCACAGGCCGAACATCGCCAGCCCGTCTACGAGTCCGTAGAGGCTATCGCCGAGACCCTCACTCCAGCGAGAGCGCCTCTTGGAGGGTTCAGCTGCCACGGTAGGTCGAGTACGCCCAGGGCGAGGCCAGCAGCGGCACGTGGTAATGGCTGTTCTCGTCGGCGATGCCGAAGTCCAGTGGCACCTCGTCCAGAAAAGCCAGCTCGGGCAGCACCGCGCCGAGCGCGCGGAAATAGGCGGCCACTTCAAAGACCAGGCGGTAGCGGCCGGCCGTCAGCGTCGGGCCGTCCAGCAGCGGCCCATCGGCACGGCCGTCCCCATTCAGGTGCAGGCTGCGCAGCCATTTGGGGCCTTCTGCATCAAAGCGGTAAAGGCGCACGGCCATGCCGGCGGCGGGGCAGCCGTTGGCGGTGTCGAGCACATGTGTTGTCAGTTTGCCCATCGGGACTCCAAGGCGATTTCTTGATGCAAAGTTTAGGGATGAGTACAGCACGCTACCCCCGCGACCTGATCGGCTACGGCGAGAACCCGCCTCACGCGCAATGGCCGGGCCAGGCCCGCGTGGCCGTGCAGTTCGTCCTGAACTACGAGGAAGGCGGCGAGAACTCGGTGCTGCACGGCGATGCCGGCAGCGAGCAGTTCCTGTCCGAGATGTTCAACCCGCCCAGCTTCGCGGCGCGGCACCTGAGCATGGAAGGCATCTACGAATACGGCTCGCGCGTGGGCGTGTGGCGGCTGCTGAAGGAGTTCGAGCAGCGCGCGCTGCCGCTGACCGTCTTCGGCGTCGGCATGGCGCTGGAACGCCACCCGGACGTGACGCAGGCCTTCGTCGAGCTGGACCATGAGATCGCCTCGCACGGCTGGCGCTGGGTGCATTACCAGAACGTCGACGAGGACACCGAACGCGCCCACATGGCCCAGGCGATGGCTTCTCTCAAGCGGCTGACGCTGGGCCGCGACCCGCACGGCCTGGGCTGGTACACCGGCCGCGACAGCCCCAACACGCGGCGCCTGGTGGCGGACTTCGGCGGCTTCGAGTACGACAGCGACTACTACGGCGACGACCTGCCCTTCTGGCTGCAGGTGAGGAAGACCAATGGCGAGCTAGCACCGCATCTCGTCGTGCCCTATACGCTGGACTGCAACGACATGCGCTTCGCGCTGCCGCAGGGCTTCAGCCACGGCGAGCCCTTCTTCGAGTACCTGAAGGACAGCTTCGACGTGCTGTATGCCGAAGGCGCGGAGAGCCCCAAGATGATGAGCATCGGCATGCACTGCCGCCTGCTCGGCCGCCCAGGGCGCATGCGCGCCCTGCAGAAGTTCCTGGACCACATCGAGGCGCATGACCGCGTGTGGGTGTGCCGGCGGCTGGATGTCGCGCGGCACTGGAAGACCGTCCACCCCTTTGATGCCCGCACCGCTTTTGTCTGGGAATGATGAAACTCGACGATCTCAACAACGCCAGCGCCACCGACTTTGTCGCGCTGCTGGATGGCACCTACGAACACTCGCCGTGGATCGCCGAGCGCGCTGCGGCGGCTCGGCCTTATCTGTCGCTGGCCGCGCTGAAGGTCGCGCTGGCCCGCGTCGTGCGCGAGGCCAGCGTCGATGAACAGCTGGGCCTGATCCGCGCCCACCCCGAACTGGCCGGCAAGGCCGCCGTCGCGGGCGAGCTGACGGCGGAGTCGACGAATGAGCAGCAGAAGGCGGGGTTGACGGCCTGCACGGCGGACGAGTTCGCCAAGCTGCAGAAGCTCAATGCCGACTACAACGCGCGCTTCGGCTTCCCGTTCATCCTGGCGGTGCGCGGCCCGCGCGGGACTGGCTTCACGCGCGCCGAGATCATCGCGACCTTCGAGCGCCGGCTGCGCGCCCATCCGGACGTGGAGCGGGCCGAATGCCTGCGGCAGATCCACCGCATCGCCGAGATCCGGCTCAACGACAAGTTCGGTGTCACGCCGATCCTGGGCCAGCAACTGTGGGACTGGGCCGCCGAGCTGGCGGTGCACAGCGAGGACGAGGCCTTCCTGACCTGCACCTACGCCTCGCCTGCCCACACGGCGGTTGCCGAGCAACTGATGGCCTGGATGCGCGACTGCGGCTTCGACGACGTGAGCCGCGATGCGGTGGGCAATGTCGTGGGCGTCTACAACGGCACCGGCGACCAGCGGCTGCTGACCGGCAGCCACTACGACACCGTGCGCCGCGCCGGGCGGTTCGACGGGCGGCTGGGCATCTTGGTGCCCATGCTGGTCGTGCGCGAGCTGCACCGTCAAGGCAAGCGCCTGCCGTTCGGCATCGAGGTCGTCGGCTTCTCCGAGGAAGAGGGCCAGCGCTATGCCGCCACCTTCCTCGCGTCCAGCGCACTCACCGGCGCCTTCGACCCAACGTGGCTGGAGCAGACCGATGCCCACGGCGTGACGCTGCGCGACGCGATGCGCGCTGCCGGGCTACCGGCCAAGGCGGCAGCCATCACCGCACTGAAGCGGGACCGCAGCCGCTACCTCGGCTTCGTCGAGGTGCACATCGAGCAAGGCCCGGTGCTGGACAGCCTGGACCTGCCGCTGGGCATCGTCACGTCAATCAACGGCAGCCGCCGCTACACCGGCGAGATCGTCGGCATGGCCAGCCACGCCGGCACCACGCCCATGGGCCAGCGCCGCGACGCGGCGGCGGGCGTGGCAGAGCTGATCCTGTTCGCCGAGAAGCGCGCGGCGACCGTGCCCGACATCGTGGCCACGGTGGGCATGCTGGAGGTGCCCTCGGGCTCCATCAACGTCATCCCAGGCCGCTGCCGCTTCAGCCTGGATCTGCGCGCGACCACCGACGAGGCGCGCGATGCGCTCGACGCGGACGTGCGCGCGGAGCTGGAGGCGATCTGCGCTCGACGAGGGCTGAGCTTCACGCTGCAGCCGACGGTGGCCGCCAACGCCGCGCCGAGCGACTCGGCCTGGCAGTCGCGCTGGGAGGCCGCCGTCGCCGAGCTGGGCCTGCCGATCCACCGCCTGCCCTCGGGCGCCGGCCACGACGCGATGAAGATGCACGAGCTGCTGCCGCAGGCCATGCTGTTCGTGCGCGGTGGCAATGGCGGCATCAGCCACAACCCGCTGGAGTCGGTGACGGTGGATGATGCGGAGCTGGCGGTTGCCGCTTTTCAAGAACTCTGTTCGTCCATTCAAGCGTGACAACCAGAGATCTGGGTGGCTTCTCGCTCGCCCGCTTTCCCTCTTGGCACCCGTTGCATGCGCTGAAACAGCGATTGCTCTTCAACGGGCGGCAGCTTGGAGTCCATGTGAATGGAGACGATATCGATCACATCCAGAAGCTGGATTCATTCCACATCATTGCAACGGTGTACGACTACTTCGACGCATGCAATCACTGGATCTATCTGCTGGACGAACACATGAAGTTGAAGGACGCCGTGACGATGCCGAACTATTTCGGCTTTCTTCAGGATGTCGAACAACACGGGCACGATCAGATCTCCTTCGGCTACTACGGAACGCATGACCGATGGCGACTGAAGGTTGAGAAGCAGGGGCACTGGCGATATTCGCCAGGAGATCTGCTGCTTCGCCCCAATCGCTTTCTCTCAAGGAAGCGACACATGCTGCTCAGTTGCGTCAAAGGGCCGAAGTGGCAAGGTGAGCCAGACAACTTGGACAAATCATGAATTCACTCGATAACGCGATCAGCCAGCGCTTCGACGACGAAGTCCGCTTCCTCCAGCAACTCGTCCGCATCCCCACCGACACCCCGCCCGGCAACAACGCGCCGCATGCCGACCGCACCGCCGAGCTGCTGACCGAGCTGGGTTTCGAGGTCGAGAAGCATGCCGTCCCAGCCGCCGACGTGCAGGCCGCCGGCATGCAGTCCATCACCAACCTCATCGTCCGCCACCGCTTCAGCGACGACGGTCCGACGATTGCGCTGAATGCTCACGGCGACGTGGTGCCCCCGGGCGAAGGCTGGACGCACGACCCCTATGGCGCGGAGATTGAAGACGGCAAGCTGTATGGCCGCGCGTCCGCCGTCAGCAAGAGCGACTTCGCGACCTTCACGTTCGCGTTGCTGGCGCTTAAGAACTCGGGCCTACCACTGAAGGGCGCTGTCGAGCTGCACTTCACCTACGACGAGGAGTTCGGCGGCGAGCTGGGCCCGGGCTGGCTGCTGCAGCAAGGCCTGACCCGGCCCGATTACCTGATCGCCGCCGGCTTCAGCTACCAGGTCGTCACGGCCCACAACGGCTGCCTGCAGATGGAAGTGACGCTGCACGGCCTGGCCTCGCACGCGGCCTATCCGGAGACGGGCGTGGACGCGCTGCAGGCCGCCAACAAGCTGCTGACGGCGCTCTACGCGCACAACGAAGTGCTGAAGGCGCGGCGCTCCGAGGTCGAAGGCATCACGCATCCCTACCTCAACGTCGGCCGCATCGAGGGCGGCAGCAACACCAATGTCGTGCCAGGCAAGGTGGTGCTGAAGCTGGACCGCCGCATGATCCCGGAGGAGCAGCCCGCCGCAGTCGAGGCCGAGGTGCGGGCGCTGATCGAGAGCACGGTCGCACAGTGCCCCGGCATCCGGCTGGAGATGAAGCGCCTGCTGCTCGCCAACTCGATGAAGCCGCTGCCCGGCGCCGCGCCCCTCATCGCCGCGCTGCAAAAGCATGGCGAAGAAGTCTTCGGCGAGCCCATCCCGACCTCGGGCACGCCGCTCTACACCGACGTGCGCCTCTACACCGCGCAAGGCATCCCCGCCGCCATCTACGGCGCCGGGCCGCGCACGGTGCTGGAGAGCAATGCCAAGCGCGCCGACGAGCACCTCGTGCTGGACGACCTCAAGCGCGCAACCCAGGTGGTGGCGCGCACGCTGGCGGAGCTGCTGGAGCGCCGCTCCGGGGCATGAACACGCGTCGCCGTGACGGCGCCGATCTGCGGGAGTTGCTGGCGCTGAACCTCGCCGACCTGCAGTTGCTGGCCGTGCTGCTGCAGGAAGGCAGCGTCACGCGGGCCGCCGAGCGCACCGGCCAGCCACAGCCGGCGGTCAGCCGCAAGCTGCAGCGCCTGCGCGCGGTGCTGGGGGACCCGCTGCTGGTGCGCAGCGGGGCCAGCCTCGCGCCGACCGAGCGCGCCGCGCTGTTGCGCGAGCCGCTGGCCGAGATCCTGTCGCAGGTGGCGCGCCTGAGCGCCGGCAGCGGCTTCGACCCGGCAACGACGCAGCGCGCCTTCGTCATCGCCTCGGCCGACAGCCTCGCGCCAACCTTCCTGCCCGAGGTGATTGCGCGCGTCACGGCGGCGGGCTCGCGCATCGCCGTCCATGTGCGGCCGATCGACCCGGCCTTCGACATCGCCCAGGCGCTGGACGCCGGCCACATCGACCTGGTCGTCAGCAACGAGCCGCGCCCGCGCGAGGACCTGCGCCTGGGGCCGCTCTACAGCGACGAGGTGGTCTGCATCATGCGTGAAGGCCACCCCCTCGCACAGGAACGGCGGCTGTCGCTCGCCCGCTACCTGCGCATGAGCCACCTCGTGCCGCACGCCGGCACCGCACCACGCACCGGCCCCATCGACGGCGAGCTCGCCAAGACGGGCTACCAGCGGCGCATCACCGCGACGGTGCCCGAGTTCAACCTCGTGCCCTATGTGCTGACGCGCTCGGACCTCGTCTTCACGACAGCGCGCCGCTTCGCCGAGCACTACGCGGCCATGATGCCGCTGGTCATCGTGCGGGCGCCGGGGGAGCTGCCACCGATGAACTTCTACCAGCTCTGGCACGAGCGCAGCCAGGCCAGCCCGGCGAGCCGCTGGCTGCGCGAGCAGGTGAGCGCGGTCGCGCAGCATCTGACGCGCCCCTGAATCGCCGGGCCGGTATGGCCCGCGCGATATGGCTCACATGGCCGACGCATGGCTTTTGCCATGCACCTGCGGTTCCTAGACTGAATGCAATTCATCCAGGAGCCCGCCCATGCAACGCCGCCAATTGCTCAAGTTCGCCGCCGCCAGCGCGCCGGCCCTCCCCTTCACGGCAAGCACCGCCGCCCCCAAGCTGACGCCGATCAAGTTCACGCTGGACTTCCGCGTCAGCGGCCAGGTCGCCCCCTTCTTCGTCGCGCTGGCCAAGGGCTACTACCGCGAACAGGGGCTGGACGTGAGCATCGACGTGGGCAACGGCTCGGTCGCGTCGATCACGCGCGTGGCCAGCGGCGCCTACGACATGGGCTTCGGCGACATCAGCTCGCTGGTCGAGTTCAACGCCGACGCCGGCCGGGCCGACCTCGTGCGCGCCGTCTACCAGTACTACAACCGCGCGCCCTTCGTCATCATCGGCCGCCGCGACCGGGGCCTGGGCAACGACTGGCGCAGCGTCGCCGGCAAGCGCATCGCCGCCGGCGCCGTGGAATCGACGCGCCGCGCCTGGCCCATGGCCGCCAAGCAGCTGGGCATGAAGACGGACGCCTTCGAGTGGGTCACGACCGACTTCTCGCAGCGCGACAACGTCATCATCCGCGGCGACGTGGACGGCGCGACCTACTTCCACGACTCCGCCGTGTCGCTGTTCCAGCGCGTGCCGGTCGAGCAGCTCGCGGTGCTGAAGTATTCGGACGCCGGCCTGCAGCTCTACGGCAACGCCATCCTCACGTCGACCAAGCTGGCCGCCGCCAACCCTGGCGCCGTCGCCGCCTTCCTGCGCGCCACGCAGCGCGGGCTGCACGACACGCTGGCCGACCCGGCGGCTGCGATGGCGCATGTCATCGCCCGCGAGTCCCTGCTGTCCGCAGCGACCGAGATCGCGCGCTGGAACATCACCGCAGGCTACGTGACCGGTGCCGACACGCGTCAGCACGGCCTGGGCGGTGTGCACCGCGCGCTGGTCGAGCAGCAGATTGCGGCGGTCAGTGAGACCTTCGGTTTGAAGGCCAAGCCGGCCTTCGATGCGGTCTACGACCTGCGCTTCCTGCCCGCCCTGAACGAGCGGACGCTGAAGGTCTGACGCCATGAGCGAATCCCTGAACGACACCGACGCGCTCTACCTGCGCCGCGCCATCGAGCTTTCCGCGCAGGCCGGCAAGCGTGGCAACCGGCCCTTCGGCGCGGTCATCGTCGCCGGCAGCGGCGCGGTGCTGGGCGAGGCACGCAACGACAACACCGAGACCGGCGACTGCACGCGGCATGCCGAGGTCAATGCGCTGAGCGCCGCCTCGCAGGCCCACCCGCGCGCCGCCTTCGTCGGCGCCACGATGTATGCCTCCGGCGAACCCTGTGTGATGTGCGCAGGCGCGATCTTCTGGTCGGGCATCCGCCGCGTCGTCTTCGGCATCGATGCCGTCAGCCTGCGGTCTTTCCGCGCGCTGCAGGCCGGCGCCGACGACCTGGAAATGTCTTGCCGCGACGTCTTCAAGACCACCTCCCAAACCTTCGAGGTGCTCGGCCCGGCGCTCGCCGACGAAGCCACCGCCCCCCACACCGCCTTCTGGCAACGCTGAAACGGACATTGCAATGAACACGATGCAGGAACTGCAGAAGGAGTCGCGCATGGGCGCGATGGGCTCCGAGACCCACCAGCGCGAGGTCCGCGTCATCGACCTGGCCAACTTCGACGCCCGCCGCGCCGAGATCGCCGACCAGCTCTGGGACGCGGCGGTCGATGTGGGCTTCTTCCAGTTGAAGAACCACGGCATCGCGCCGGCCACGATCACGCAGGCGTTTGCGCAGACCGAGCGCTTCTTTGCACTGCCCGACGCGGTCAAGGCCCGGCACCCGTTGAAGAAGCAGTTCAACGCTGGCTGGGAAAGCCGCGCCCAGGTGCGCCCGTCGACCGGCACACCGGACCAGAAGGAGTCCTACCAGATCACCCGCCCGCACATGGACGGCCTGTGGCCAGACGACGAGCTGCCGGGCTTTCAGGACACGATGCTGGGCTTCGAGAAGCAGGCTTGGGGCGTGGGCATGCGCGTGCTGTCGTGCTTCGCGGCCAAGCTGGGTTTTGCGGACGACTTCTTCACCACCGCGCACGACCCATCCAAGCCCGGCTACCAGAGCACGCTGCGCCTGCTGCACTACTTCGCAATCGATCCCGCTCAGCGCGACCGCCTGGGCCTGTGGCGTGCCGGTGCGCACACCGACTTCGACTGCCTGACGCTGCTGTTCCAGCGCGCCGGCCAGGGTGGCCTGCAGGTGTTGCCGGGCAAGGACATGGCCTCGCAGGCCTGGACGCCGATCACGCCGGCCGACGACCTCATCACCTGCAACATCGGCGACATGCTGATGCGCTGGAGCGACGACCAGTTGCCCTCCAACTTCCACCGCGTGAAGAACCCGGCGGCCCACGAGTACCAAGGCGCGCGCTACAGCCTGGCCTTCTTCGCGCAGGCCAACCGCGACGTGCTGATCGAAAGCCCTTCCGGCAAGTACCCGCCCATCACCGCTGAGGACTACCTGCAGCAGCGCGTGGCCGCGAACTTCGCCAAATATTGATGGAGCCCCTCGTCCAACGAGTACGTTGGCCGGCCCCCCGGGGGGACGGCGATGCTTGCGGCATTGAGCCGCAAGCACATCGCCCACCGGGCCGGCTTGGGGCGGCCCGGCGCTCGGCCCGAATACGCGCCATGGAGCACTGAGACGCGCGGGCCACCGCACTACATCAGGGCGAAGCACTCCCGAGCACCGCTCATCCGTGGTGCAGGCACCGCCACAAGCCGGCCGCACCGCAGGCATGGAACTTGTATACCAGGGTGAACACCGCATCACTCGCCCCTTCAAGGAAACCGAATGACCCTCTCCCAGCACGTCGGCAAGCTGTTCGTTTCCCTTGCCATGCTCGCGGCGCCACTGGCGCAGGCACAGACAACGCCGATCAAGTTTCAGCTCGACTGGCGCTTTGAAGGCCCGGCCGCCCTCTTCCTGCTGCCCGTCGCCAAGGGTCACTTCAAGGCCGAGAAGCTGGACGTGACAGTCGATGCCGGCAACGGCTCCGGCGGCGCGGTGACGCGCGTGGCCTCGGGTGCCTACGACATCGGCTTTGCTGACATGGCCGCGCTGATGGAGTTCCACGCCAACAACCCCGATGCGCCGAACAAGCCGGTCGCCGTCATGGTGGTCTACAACAACACGCCGGCGGCAGTGCTGGCGCTGAAGAAAAGCGGCATCAAGACGCTCGCCGATCTCAACGGCAAGAAGCTCGGCGCGCCGGTGTTCGACGCCGGCCGGCGCGGCTACCCCATCCTGTCCAAGGTCAACAAGCTCGGCGCGGCGACCTGGATCAGCATGGACCCGCCGCTGCGCGAGACCATGCTGCTGCGCGGTGACGTGGACGCCATCACCGGCTTCTCCTTCACGTCCCTGCTCAACCTGGAAGCGCGCGGCGTGAAGGCGGCGGACGTGGTGGTCTTCCCGTATGCCGAGAACGGCGTGAAGCTGTACGGCAACGTCATCATCGCCAGCCCGAAGTTCCTCAAGGAAAAGCCCGAGGCGCTGAAAGCCTTCCTGCGCGGCTTCACCAAGGGCGCCAAGGAAGTGTTGGCCAAGCCGGACGGCGCCATCGCCTTCGTCAAGGAGCGCGACGGCATCATCAACGTGGACCTGGAGAAGCGCCGGTTGCGCATGGCCATCGACGCGGTCATCGCCAGCCCGGATGCGCGCGCCGAGGGCTTCGGTCAGCTGAACGCGGCGCGGCTGTCGCTGATGGCCAGCCAGGTGTCGGACGCCTATGCGACCAAGACGCGGGTGGACGCCAATGCCGTGTGGAACGGCGGCTTCCTGCCCTCCGCCGCCGAGCTGAACATCCTGCCGGCCAAGAAATGAGCACCGAAGCGTTCGTCGATTTCCGCGACGTCTGGCTGGCCTACAACGAAGAGCTGCTGGCCCAAGGCAAGTTCGCCGTCGAGGCCATCGACCTGAAGGTCAGGCGTGGCGAGTTCATCGCCATCGTCGGGCCGTCGGGCTGCGGCAAGTCCACCTTCATGAAGCTGGCCACCGGGCTGAAGCCGCCGTCGCGCGGTGAGATCCGCGTCGATGGCAAGACCGTGCACGGGCCGCTGAAGATCAGCGGCATGGCCTTCCAGTCGGCCTCGCTGCTGCCCTGGCGCACGACGCTGGCCAACGTCATGCTGCCGCTGGAGATCGTCGAGCCCTTCCGCTCGGAGCTGAAGACCAAGAAACAGGAGTTCGAGGCCCGCGCCCGCGCGCTGCTGGCCCGCGTGGGCCTGGCCGGCTATGAAGACAAGTTCCCCTGGCAGCTGTCCGGCGGCATGCAGCAGCGCGCCAGCATCTGCCGCGCTCTCATCCACGAGCCGCAACTGCTGCTGCTCGACGAGCCCTTCGGCGCGCTGGACGCGTTCACCCGCGAGGAGCTGTGGTGCATCCTGCGCGACCTGCAGGCGGCGCAGGGCTTCAACGTCATCCTGGTCACGCACGACCTGCGCGAGTCGGTCTTCCTGGCCGACAGCATCTACGTGATGACCAAGAGCCCGGGCCGCTTCCTGATGAAGCGCGAAGTCAACCTGCCGCGCCCGCGTGACCTGGACATCACCTACACGCCCGAGTTCGGCGAGATCGTGCTGGAACTGCGTGGCCACATCGGCGCCCTCAAGAAGGCCGGCGCGGAGATTGCCCAATGAAAGCCAAGCGACTTCAAGCCCAGGCGCACTGGTTCCTGCTGTTCGCCATCCTGGCGCTGTGGCAGACCATCTGCGGCCTGTTCGACGTGTCGGAGTTCCTGTTCCCCAGCCCGTCGCGCATTGCGCAGCAATTCTGGGAGCACCACGCCACCATCCTCGGCCACGCGTGGCGCACCTGGTGGGTGACGATGCTGGGCTTCGGCATCTCCATCGTCGTCGGCGTGCTGCTGGGCTGCCTGATGGGCAGCTCGCGCCTGGCCTACGACGCGATGTACCCGCTGATGACGGCCTTCAACGCGCTGCCCAAGGCGGCCTTCGTGCCCATCCTCGTCGTCTGGTTCGGCATCGGCGTGGGCCCGGCGGTGCTGACGGCCTTCCTGATCAGCTTCTTCCCCATCATGGTCAACATCGCCACCGGCCTGGCCACGCTGGAGCCGGAGCTGGAGGACGTGCTGCGGGTGCTGGGCGCCAAGCGCACCGACGTGCTGTGGAAGGTGGGCCTGCCGCGCTCGATGCCCTATTTCTTCGGCGCGCTGAAAGTGTCCATCACGCTGGCCTTCGTCGGCACGACGGTGTCGGAGATGACCGCCTCCAACGAAGGCATCGGCTACCTGCTGATCTCGGCCGGCTCGTCCATGCAGATGGGCCTGGCCTTCGCCGGCCTGCTGGTGGTCGGCGCGATGGCCATGGCCATGTACGAATTCTTTGCCGTGGTGGAGCGCCGCATGACCGGCTGGGCGCACCGCGGCCAATCCTGATTTCACACAACGAGGAGAACCCACTGATGAACAAGAAGACCCTGTTGGCCGCCCTGCTCGCCTGCACTGCTGGCCCCGCACTGGCCCAGAGCAGCGTGACCGCCTACGGCCTTATCGACCTCAGCGTCGGCAGCAGCAAGGCGGCCGGCTCGACCGTCACCATCAAGAGCGCCGACAGCGGCAAGATGTCGACGAGCTACTTCGGCTTCCGCGGCGTGGAAGACCTGGGCGGCGGGCTCGCCGCCACGTTCAACCTGGAGGGCTTCCTGCGCGCGGACATCGGCGCGAGCGGCCGCTCGAACACCGACAACTACTGGGCGCGCGCCGCCAACGTCGGCCTCACGAGCAAGGAATGGGGCAGCATCCGCCTGGGCCGCAACACGACGACGCTGTTCCTCGCGACGATCAACTTCAACGCCTTCGGCGACTCCTTCGGCTACTCGCCCAGCGTGCGCCACATCTTCACCAGCAATACCGTCACCGGCGACTCCGGCTGGAGCGACTCGGTGCTCTACACGACGCCCAACATGGGCGGCTTCACGGCCAGCGCCTTCGTCGCTGCCGGCGAAGGCCAGGGCGGGCGCAACATGGCGGCCAGCGGCACCTACGTGAACGGCCCCTTCGGCGCCGCGCTGGTCTACCAGGAAGTGAAGAAGGACGGCGGCGCCACGCCGGTGGACGACACCACCGTGTGGTCGGCCAACGGTTCCTACGACTTCGGTGTCGTCAAGCTGTTTGCCCAGTACGCCGACGCCAGCAACGACACCAAGAAGATCGACTACAAGATCTACGAGGCCGGGGTCGCCATCCCCGTCGGTCTGGGCAAGGTGCTGGCGCAGTACGGCCAGATCAAGCCCAGCGCCGGCGCGGGCCGCAAGACCTGGACGGTGGGCTACGACTACTTCCTGTCCAAGCGCACCGACGTGTACGCGATGGCCATGAGCGACAAGATCGCCGGGCTGGCGGGCGGCAACAGCTTCTCGGTGGGCATGCGGCACCGGTTCTAGAACCCGAGGGCGCGGCGCCCAGGCAGATTGGCGCCGCCATTTCATCGCTGTAGTATCCATTCAGGATCTATTCACAATCCAGCGATGAGCCCCGCTCCCGACCATCAACTTGTCCTCGGCGCCCTGGCAGCCCAGGGGCCGTTGACGTCGGCGGATCTGCAGCAGATTACCCATAAGAGCCAGCCCAGCGTGTCACGCCTGCTGGCGGAACTGGGCGGCCAGGTGGTGGCGTTCGGGCAGGCCCGCGCCACGCGCTACGGGCTGCTTAAATCTATTCACGGATCGAGCGGCCAGCAGCCTCTTTTCCACACCACGGCAGACGGCCGCATCGAGCGGATCGGCGACGTGACGCTGCTGTCGCCCGAGGTGCTCCACGTCGGCGGGCCCGGTGCCGACCTCGCCACCCAGGGCCAGCTGCCGTGGCTGCTGGCGCCGCTGCTGGCGCAGGGCTTCCTCGGGCGGCTGCTGGCGCAGCGGCTGTCGGCGCCGGGCATCGCGGCGGACCCGGCCGGCTGGCGGTTGGAGACGCAGCTCTTCGCGGCCCTGCACCTGGACGACGGCCCCGGCGCGCTGACGCTGGGCGAGCCGGCCACCGGACCCGCCGTCATGCTGCCGGCCGCCGACGAGGCCGCTGCCTTCGACGCGCTGGCCGCCGATGTCGCACGCACGCTGCCCGCCGGCTCCTCGGCCGGTGGCGAGCAACCCAAGTTCCTGACCCACGGCGCGAGCGGCGAGGCGCTGCTGGTGAAGTTCACGCCGCCGCGCGGTACGCCGTTTGGTGAGCGCTGGCATGACTTGCTGCACGCCGAGCACCTGGCCCTGCGCGTGCTGGCCGAGCACGGCGTGCCGGTGGCGGCCAGCCGCATCGTCTCCACCGCCGCGCGCACCTACTTCGTCAGCACGCGCTTCGACCGCATAGCGCCGCAAGGGCGGCGGCATGCCGTGGCCATCGGCGGCGTGCACGCCGGCTTCGTGCCAGGCGGCTACTGGAGCTGGCCGCGCACCGCCGAGGCGCTGGCCCGGCAGCGGCGCCTGCCGGCACTGGACGCCGCACAGGTGCAGGCGCTGTGGCATTTCGGCCGGCTGATCGGCAACACCGACATGCACGCCGGCAACCTGTCGCTGTGGGTGGCGGGCCAGAGCCTGGCGGAGCTGCTGCGCGGCCGCTTCACGCTGGCGCCGGTCTACGACATGCTGCCCATGCGCTGGCGGCCCGACCCGATGTTGGGCGGCGCGGCCGACTACTCGCCCTTCGAGCCCGACGCACTGGCGCTGGGCAGCGGCGCGCGCGGGCCGGCGCGGGCGTTCTGGATCGCGCTTGCCGGCTCGGCGGACGTGAGCCGCAGCCTGCGCGCCGTGGCCGGCGAGATGGCCGAACGGCTCAGCCGCCCAGCAGCTGCTGGCGCATCGCCAGTTCTTCCGCATTGAACGGGCTCCAGTCGGGCCGCTGCGCATAGAGGCGGTACAAGGCCTGCAGGTTGGCCCGCACCAGCGGGTCGCGCGGGTCCAGGGCCAGCACGGCCAGCAGTTCGTCGGCCAGCGCCTTGGCCGCTGCCGCATCGAGCGGCCCTTGCGCCGCCTTCATCACGGCAGCCGTCTGGCGCGCGGCGGCCGAGCCGGGCAGGCGCTCGGCCGCCTGCGTGAACTGCCGGGCGGCGGCCTCGCGTTGCTCGTAGCCCCAGGCCAACTGGCCACGCAGGCCGGCAGCAACACCCCAGGCCGACGGCGCCTGGTCCGCCGGCACCGCGCGCTCGTAGCGGGCCAGCGCGGCGATGGCCGCGTCCGCCATGGGCTGGCGCTGCGCGGTCGGCACGCCGCCGGTGCGCAGGCGCAGCCAGCCGGCCACGCCCTCGGCAAAGTCCAGCTCCGGCAGCCAGCGCGACAGCGACCACTCGGGCGTGTCGTCCCCCGTTCGTGCCCGCACCCAGCCGGCCGGCAGGCCCGGCCGCATTGGCGCCAGCCGCAGCCAGTCGCCGCGGGTCTCGGTCACCCAGTAGGGGAAGCTCTGGCTCGTCGACCGGCCGATCTCCACGCCGGGCGCCGCCAGGTCGGGCGACGGCCGCACCAGCAGCGCGGCGCGGAAGGCGGTGTCGATGCGGGCCAGGTCGTCCAGACGGATGCGGCGCGGCGCAAACGACAGCGCCTGCGCGGGCAGCGCCGCCTGCAGTTGCAGCGTCGCGTCACCCGCACGCACCGGCACCTTCAGCACCTCAGGCTCCAGCCCGGCGGCGCCCTGGCGGGCGAAGCGCAGATAGCTCTGCAGGAAGAGCTCGCCGTCCTGTTCGAACAACCGCCCCCACAGCACCACCACGCCCTGCCCGGCCTTCAGCCGGCCACTGGCGACGCCGGTCTGGCTGACGCGGCGCAGCACCTGGTCCACGTCACAGACCTGGCGCGGCTCGGCCACCAGATCCACCACGCCAATGGAGCCGAACTTGAGCATGCCCATCAGCAGCTGCAGCTGCGCCAGCGCCGACATCTGCCGGCTGGCCGCCTCCAGCGCCGGCGGGCCGGCCTGGGCGCGCCAGGGCAGCACCAGCGCATTGACCGCCGCGCCGCTGAAGACGACGGGGTCGGAGCAGGGGCGGATGTCCATCGCCAGCGCCCGCAGGGGCAGCAGGGCCAGGCACAGCAGGGCCAGGCAAAGCAGGGCGATAGGGCGGCGCATCATTCGCCCCCCGCGCAGGGCTGGGCGGGTTGCTGCAGCCGCAGCAGCCCGGTCCTGGGATAGGCCGCATCGGCCAGCGCCTCGCGCAGCGTGCGGCCGGCGCTGGCCAGCACATGCTCGCGCAGCGCCGTCAGCTCGGTCTTGCTGCGGCCGGTCAACCCGCGCTTGAGCATGCCGCCGAGCAGGCCGTGGGCGCGGCACAGGTTGGCGTGCGCCGGCTCGAAGGCGCGCTCGCGCAGCAGCTTCAGGCCCAAGGCGGTGGCGATGAAGGCGTCCAGGTCCAGCGGGCGGGAGACCAGCTGCACGGCGTCCTGCGTCGGCGCCGCGCCGGCCTCGGGGTAGCGCAGGCGCTGCAGGCCTGCCGGCACCGGCTCCCGCTGGTCGGCCGCGAAGCGCAGCGGCACGAGCAGGTAGTTGATCTGCGCGCTGAGCACCGGCGGCGTGCCGTCCTTGTCCACCGCGCCCCAGACCTCCAGCAGCACACGCTGGTCGTCGAGCTGCTCGACCAGCGCGGGGCTGAACTCGCTGCCGTCCAGCGCCGGCGCCCGCTTGGGGCAGGCGCGGAAGGCCACGGGCGTGGCGCCGGGGTTGACCCAGCGCTCATCGCGCTCCTGGTCCAGCTCGAACTGCAGCTTGTTCAGGAAGCGCTCGACGGCTGCGCGGTCCGGCATGGCCCCGCCGCTGGGCTCGCTGAGCAGCACCGTGAAGCGGTTGGACGCGGGCGCGCAGTTGACGACGGCGGCCTGCGCGGTGGCGCAGCCGAGCAGCAAGGCGAACAGGAGGACTCTCATGGGTTGTCCAGGTTGGTGATGGCTTCGTCCACCACCTGCTTCAGGCGCGCGTAGGCCTCGGCCGGCGCGGCGATGTCGCCGCCGATGCGCTGGCGCAGATCGTCGGGCTTGCCCGCCACGGCCAAGTTGACGAGGTCGCGGTAGCGGCGCAGCTGCGGCAAGGCCTTGCCGCAACCGTTGTCGCCGATGAGGGTCACCAGCGTGCGGTGGGCGCCGATGTCGTAATGCTGGTTGCGCTTGAGCAGCAGCGGGGGCAAGACCCGGCACAGCGTCTGCGGCTCGCGCACGGCCATCGCCTCCAGGCCGCGCGTGGCCGCCACGGCATGCAGGTCGGGCCGGCGCAGCTCCATCAGCAGCGCGGGCAGCGCCGGTTCGCCGAACGAGGCCAGCACGACGGCGCTGTTGTTGAGCTTGCCGAGGTCTTCCTCCTCGGTGAGCTTCTGCAGCAGGCCCAGCATTTCCTTGGTGTAGGACAGGTCAAGCTGGCGCTGCTTGATGGCCAGGTCCACCGAGTCCTTGATCCAGAAGCCCAGCACCAGGATGGTGATGCTGGCGATCAGCTTGGGTGCCTCCGCACCCATCCAGCCGAGCAGGCGGGCGGGCCAGGGCTTGGGCGGCGGCGGGGTGGGCTCCTGCATCGCCGCAGTGTGTGGTGTGCAGGCCGGCGGCCACAACCCCAGGATCATGGACGCGCCGCAGGGCGACATCTGCGGTCGCCACCTCGTTTACCCGAATGAGATCGGCATACCGTGCTGTTGTTATCAATTTCAAGCGCAGCAAATGCGCACACATTCGGCCAAATCAGCACAATTGATAAAAACATCCAGCAAGCAAACCCGGACTCCCGGCGCGCAGCCGCTTGCACAGGGAAGCCACCATGCAGTCCATCCTCATCGTCGACGACAACGTGCCACTAATCCAGGTGCTCGCCCCCATGCTGGCGGGCCAGGCCAGGGTGCGCTTTGCAACGAGCGGCGCTGCGGCGCTGCAGCAGATGCGCCGGGACCCGCCTGACCTGGTGCTGCTGGACGCCGAGATGCCCGACATGGATGGCTACCAAGTCTGCCGGGCGATGCAAGAGGACCCTGAGCTGCACCCCATCCCGGTGATCTTCGTCACCGGCCATGACGACCTGGACGCCGAGCTGCGCGGCCTGGCCTGCGGTGCGGTGGACTTCATCAGCAAGCCGGTGCGCGAGCCGCTGCTGGCGGCGCGCGTGTCCACGCAGCTGCGCGTCAAGCGCCTGACGGACGAGCTGCGCCGCCTGGCCGCGCTGGACGCACTCACGTCGCTGCACAACCGCGGCAGCTTCGACCAGCGGCTGAGCCAGGAATGGCAGCGCTCGGTGCGCACGGGCGAGCCACTCGCCCTGGTGCTGCTGGACGTCGATCACTTCAAGCGCTTCAACGACCACTACGGCCACCCGGCCGGCGACGCCTGCCTGCGCGCCGTGGCCCAGGCCATCGATGCGCAGGCTCGGCGGCCAGGCGACATGGCCGCCCGCGTCGGCGGCGAGGAGTTCGCCGTGCTGCTGCCCAACACGACGGCCGCCGGTGCGCGGGAGGTGGCGCAGAGCATCCGCCACGCCATCAGCGGGCTGCAGATCCCGCACGCGGCCTCGCTGCACGCCGCCCACGTGACCGCCAGCCTGGGTCTTGCCGTGTGCGTGCCGAAAGATGCAGCCCCCGGCACCGACGAGCAGGCCCTGATCGGGGCCGCCGACCGGGCGCTGTACGAGGCCAAGCAGGCCGGCCGCGACCGCGTCTGCGCTGCCCCGCTGCTGCAGGGCAGGCTGGCCGACGCCGTGACCTGCTGCGAGGCTTGACCGTGAACGCCTCCTGGCAGCGACTGCGCGGCGCGCTGGGGCCCGGCACACGCGCGGTCGCGGTCATCGCCATCATGCTGGCGACCAGCATCTGCACGGCCACCATTGCCTACTTTGCCCAGGTGCACAACAACCGGAACGACGCCGCAGAGCGCTTTGCCGCGCTGGCACAACGGGTCAAGCTTCAGATCGACGAGCGGCTGCATCGCTACGAATACGGGCTGCGAGGCGCGCGCGGCGTGGTGGTCGCGGCCGACGGCACGACGACGCGGGAGGCCTTCGGCCGCTACGCGTCCTCGCGCGTCATCGAGCAGGAATTCCCTGGTGCACGCGGCTTCGGCATCATCTGGCGCGTGGCCGAAAGCGACGAGCGGCGCTTCGTGCAGGGGATGCACGCCAGCGGCCTGCAGGACTTCAGCGTGCGCCAGTTCGGGCCGCACACCGGCGAGCGCTTCGTCATCACGTACGTGGAGCCGCTGGCGCTGAACAAGGCCGCCATCGGCCTGGACATCGCTTCCGAACCTAAGCGGCGCGAGGCCGCACAGCTGGCCGCCGCCAGCGGCAATGCCACGCTGAGCGCGCCCCTGACGCTGGTGCAGGCCTCCGGGAGCAGCTCGCGCGGCCTGCTGCTGCTGCTGCCGATCTATCGCACGGGCCTGCCCGGGCTGCTGCCGCAGGACCGGGAGCGGGCGCTGATCGGCTGGTCCTACGCGCCGCTGCTGATCGACGAAGTGATGCGCGGCCTGGACGTCGAGGAGGCCCAGTTCTCACTGCAGCTGCACGACATGGACGCCGATGCGTCCACCGCCTTCTACAGCGCGCGCCAGCCCGACGCCATCGACGACCACACGCTCGAAGTCCAGCAGGCCGTGAACCTGTATGGCCGCCGCTGGGAGGCCAGGCTGCGGCCCACGCAGGCCTTCATCACGGCGCTGCACCAGAACTCGCCGCGGACCGAGGCGCTGGAGGCGCTGCTGCTGGGCCTGGCCTGCTCGGGGCTGATCGCCACGCTGCTGCAGCTGATGGACAGGGCGCGCGGCCAGCGCCTGGAACAGGCGCGGCGCGCGGCCATCGTCGACGGCAGCAGCGACGCGGTCATCGTGCAGACGCTGGACGGCGTCATCACCGACTGGAACGACGGCGCCGCCCGGCTGTTCGGCTATGCCATCGACCAGGCCAAGGGCCGCACCGCCACCGAGCTGCTGCTGCCGCCGGGCCTGGAAGGTGAGGACGAATCCATGCGCACCACCGTCGCCCGCGGCGAACGGGTGCAGGTGTTCGAGACGGTTCGCCGCGCCAGCGACGGCGAGCTGATCCCGGTGTCGATCACGGCGTCGCCCATCCGCGACGGCAAGGGCCAGGTCGTCGGCGCCGCCAAGATCCTGCGCGACGTGCGCGAGGCCCGCGCGGCCGAGCAGCGCATGCGCGAGCTCAACGCCAGCCTGGAAGACCAGGTTCGCGAACGCACCGCGCTGCTGGAAGCCGCGCAGCGGGACTCCGCTGCCCTGCTGCAGACCCTGCACCAGCACGCCATCGTCTCCGTCGCGGACCGCGCCGGCCGCATCATCGACGTCAACGAGGGCTTCTGCCGCATCTCGGGCTACACCCGCGACGAACTGCTCGGCCGCAACCACCGGGTCGTCAACTCGGGCAGCCACCCGCCCGAGTTCTGGCAAGGCATGTGGGCCACCATCAGCAGCGGCCGCAGCTGGCGCGGCGAGGTGTGCAACCGCGCCAAGAACGGCTCGCGCTACTGGGTGGACAGCGTCGTGGCGCCCTTCCTGGACGCCCAGGGCCGCGTCGAGAAATACATCTCCATCCGCACCAACATCAGCGACCGCAAGCGCACCGAGCTGGAGTTCCAGCGCACGATGACGCTGCTGCGCACGGTGCTGGAGGCATCGACCCAGGTGTCCATCATCGCGGCCGACCCGGCCGGCAAGGTCAGCGTGTTCAACAAGGGCTCGGAGCTGCTGCTGGGCTACCGCGCGGCCGAGGTCGTGGGCCAAGTCAGCGCATTGCAGTTCCTGGACAACACCGGGCTGCCTGACGACGGGCGGCAGGGTCCGCCCGATGCCCTCCCGCTGCCCGACGGCAGGCTGGCGCTGCTGCACGATGCCACGCTCAGCGAGCCGCGCGTCTGGTCCTATCTGCGGCGCGACGGCAGCCAGGTGCCGGTCTCCATGGCCCTGACCCGCATGCGCGACGAGCACGGCGAGCTGCTGGGCTACCTGGCCATCGCGCACGACATCAGCGCCCGCCTGGCGCACGAGGCCTCGCTGCGCAGCGCCATGCAGCAGGCCCGCGAGGCCAACGAGGCGAAGAGCCGCTTCCTGGCCAACATGAGCCACGAGATCCGCACGCCGATGAACGCGGTGATCGGCCTGTCCCACGTGCTGGGCAAGAGCGCGCTGAACCCCGACCAGGCCGGCCTGCTGGCGCGCATCGACGTGGCCAGCAAGGGCTTGATGGCCATCATCAACGACGTGCTGGACCTGTCCAAGATCGAGGCCGGCGAGATGCGCCTCGAAGCCGCGCCCTTCGACCTCGACGCGCTGGTGCGCGACGTGACCTCGCTGATCAGCGTGGCGGCCGAAGACAAGGGCATCGCCTTCGCCGCCGACGTGCAGGGCGAGCCCACCCGCACGCTGGTGGGCGACAGCACGCGGCTGCGCCAGGTGCTGCTCAACCTGCTCAGCAACGCCGTCAAGTTCACCGTCGCCGGGGGCGTGCGCCTGCTCGTGCAGGTGGCAGCGGCGGACGCACCGGGCGAACCGGCCGTGGACCTGTGCATCCGCGTGAAGGACAGCGGCATCGGCATCCCGGCCGACGTGCAGGGCCAGCTCTTCCAGCCCTTCGTGCAGGCCGACACCTCCACCACGCGGCGCTTTGGCGGCACCGGCCTCGGCCTGTCCATCGTGCGCCAGCTGGTGGCGCTGATGGGCGGGCAAATCACGCTGAGCAGCACGCCGGGCCAGGGCAGCGAATTCCAGGTCCGGGCGCGCCTGCCCGTCAGCAGCCAGCCCCTGGAGCCGGCCGCCACCGGGCCGCTGCAACGCCGCGCCGGCCCGGGCCTGGCTGGCCTGCGCCTGCTGGTGGTGGACGACATCGAGATGAACCGCGAAGTGGCCGCGCGCATCCTGCAGGGCGAGGGCGCCCGCGTGGTGCTGAAGGCCAACGGCCAGGAGGCCGTCGACGCGCTGCTCGGCGACGGCCCGGCCTTCGACGCCGTGCTGATGGACGTACAGATGCCGGTGCTGGACGGCCTGCAGGCCACGCGCCGCATCCGCCAGGCACCAGGCCTGCTGGCCCTGCCCGTCATCGGCCTCACGGCGGGCGTCGCGGCCGACGAGCAGCGGCTGGCCCTGGCGGCCGGCATGAACACCGTCGTCGGCAAGCCCTTCGACCCGGAGACGCTGGTGCTGGCCATCCGCCGCCTCGCGGCGGCCGCGCCCGCCAGCGCGGAGGACATGAGCGAGCCCCCTGCAGCGGCAGCCGGCTGCCCGGCAGACTGGCCGCGCCTGGACGGCGTGGACGCCCGCCTGTCCTTCCGGCAGCTCAAGGGCGACACGGCGCTGCTGCGCCGCGTGTTCGAGCACACCCTGGCGACGCTGCGCGAGCTGGCTGCGGCAGCCGACACAGGCGCGGCACCGGACCGCCTGGCCGGGCTGCTGCACGACCTCAAGGGCATGGCCGGCACGCTGGGCGCGGCGCCCCTGCGAGCCCTGGCAGGCGAGGCCGAACGGCTGCTGCGCGCTGGCGACAGCGCGGCAGCGCAGCCGCTGCTGGCCGCCATCGCGGCGCTCGCGGCCGGCCTGGAGGGCCAGCGCGAACGACTGCCCGCCGCCGCGCCTGCAGCAGCAGCCGCAGCAGCACCGGCACCGCTGCAGCAGCAGGCGCTGGCGGCACTCATGCAGCGGCTGACCGCCAACGACCTCAGTGCGCAAGAGGCCTTCCGCCCCTTGATGCCCGCGCTGCGGCAGCGCCTGGGCGACGAGGCCTTCGCGCGGCTGGAGACGGACATCGACTCGCTGGCCTTCGATGCGACACGGCAGACCCTCGAGGACGCGCGGCTGGCGGCTTAGCAAGGTGGAGCGGCACGGCACTGTGGCAAACCCTGCCTAGAATCGCCGCCCATGTTCCGTCAGCACCGCGCCCGCGCTCGCCACCATGCCTGGTGGTGTGTGGCCGTGCTCGTGCTGGGCATGCTGGCGCCGGGCATCAGCGCGGCGTTGGCGCATGCGCGGGGCGACTTTTCGGCGTGGCAGGACGTCTGCCGCGCGCCGACGGCCTCGCCAGCCGGCCAGAAGGCCCAGCCCATCGAGGCGGCGCTGGACCTGCTGGCCAAGGGTCATTGCCCCGCCTGCCACATCGGCGGCGCCGACCTCGCCGGCCCACCGCCGGCGCCGGCCCAGGTGCTGCTGCGCAACGACCTCGTGGCCGAGGCGCCCGAGCGCTTCTGGACCGCCCCGGTCACCGCCCACGCCTGGCGGCCTGCCAGCGCCCGCGCACCTCCTGCATTGATCTGAGCACTGTGCCCGCCCCGGCGGCCTGACGGCCCCGGGCACTGCCCCATGCCGCACCGGCAGGGGCCTGACTCCGATCACTGCAGTTTTCCAATGACCAAGCACACCCTCACGGGGCTGGCGCTCGCCTGCCTCGCCCCCGCCCTCGCGCACGCCCAGGGCGTGGCCACCGACGCCCAGCTCACCCCCGTCACCGTCAACGGCACGGCCAGCAAGACCGGCCTGCCCGCCGCCGTGCCCGGCACCACGGCCAGCAAGACGGCCGAGCAGCTGCGCGAGCAAAACCTCTTCAACCCCGAAGACGCGCTGAACTACGCGCCCGGCACCACCGTGCGCAAGCGCTACCTCGGCGACCGCAATGCGCTGCTGGCCGGCCGCAGCTTCGGCACGCTGCAGCCGTCGCGCGCGCTGGTCTACCTTGACGGCTACCTCATCAGCAACTTCCTGGGCCGCTTCGACGCGCCGCGCTGGAACATGATCTCGCCCGAGGCCATCGCCCGCGTGGACCTGCTGTACGGCCCGTTCTCGGCGCTGTTCCCCGGCAACTCCATCGGCACCACGGTGGCCGTGAGCCAGCGCGTGCCGCAGGGCTTCGAACTGTCCGGCCGGCTGATCGCCAGCAGTCAGACCTTCAAGCAGTACGGCCAGGCCGAGCGCTTCAATGCCGGCCAGTTCTCGCTGCATGTGGCCAACCGCTTCGACGGCGGCCTGTGGCTGAGCGCCGACCTGAACCACCAGGACGCCACCTCCCAGCCCATGCAATACCAGACCGTCGTGGCCAACGCGGCGGGCAGCTTCCCCAACGTGACGGGCACGCCCACCACCGTCACGGGCATCGTCTACGACACCGACCCCAAGGGCCTGAAGCGCGCCGTGTTTGGCGCCAACGCCGGCGCCATCGACCACACCGTGCAGGACACCCTCAACCTGCGCGGCGGCCTCATGCTCACGCCCACGCTGGAGGCCAGCGCGATGGCTTCCTGGTGGCATAACGACACCGAAACGCGCAACGACAGCTGGCTGCGCGATGCGTCGGGCAACACGGTCTGGTCCGGCGTGGTGACCGACGGCACCAACCGCTTCAGCATCCCCGCCAGCGGCTTCGCGCCCTCCACGAGGCTGGAGACCCACCAGCAGCTCGGCGCCACGCTCAAGACCAAGCGCGGCCCGGGCTGGAACGGCTCCCTGGTGGTGTCGGACTACCGGCTGCTGAAGGACGACAACCGCCAGGCCAACAACCCCGACCCTGTGGCGGCAGGCGGCGGCGCCGGCAGCCTGACGCTGCGCGACGGCACCGGCTGGAACACCGCCGAGGTGCAGGCCAGCTACACGCCCACGGCAGGTGACTCGGGCGGTGGCCGCCACAGCCTGGCCCTGGGTCTGCACCGCAACGGCTACCGGCTGGAAAACGCCGTCAACAACGTCGCTGACTGGCGCAGCGACACGGGCACCCAGGCGCAGTTCTACGGCGGCAAGACCGAGATCACGGCGGTCTATGTGCAGGACGCCTGGCGCGTGGCCGACGACTGGCTGCTGACCCTGGGCTGGCGCGAGGAGCGCTTCAAGACCTTCGCCGGCCGCCAGCTCGGTGGCGGCGTGACGGTCAACTATGACGGCCGCACGCTGACCGGCAGCTCGCCCAAGGCCGCACTGGCCTGGGCCGCGACCGACCGCCTGCTGCTCAAGGCCAGCCTGGGCCGCGGTGTGCGCTTCCCCAACGTGGAGGAGCTGTACAACGGCACCGTCACCGCCACCAGCCAGACGCTGTCCGACCCCACCCTGAAGGCCGAGACGGGCGACGCCTTCGAGCTCAGCGCCGAGCAGGACTGGGACCGCCAGCGCCTGCGCGTGTCGCTGTACTGGGACGACGTGCGCGACGCCATCCTGCGCCAGTCCACCACCGACGCCGCCGTCTGCAAGACCACGGCCACCGGCGCCAGCAACTACACCTGCGTGCAGAACGTGGACCGCGTGAAGACCCGCGGCATCGAGCTGGCCTGGCAGGCGCAAGACCTGGTACTGAAGGGCCTGACGCTGGAGGCCAGCGCGGCCTACACCTTCAAGAGCGAAGTCACCGCCAACAGCCGCGACCCGGCCATGGTGGGCCAATGGTGGCTGCGCGTGCCGCGCACCCGCGCCGCGCTGCAGGCCAGCTACCGGCCCGATGCGCAATGGCTGCTCGCTGCCGGTTTTCGCCACCAGGGCCGCGCCTACAACGACACCTACAACCTGGACGTGAACCCCTACGTCTACGGCGGCGTCTCCAAGGTCAACCAGCTCGACCTGCGCGGCGCCTACAAGTTCAGCCGCCAGCTGGAACTGGCCCTGGGCGTCAACAACCTGACCGACCAGCTGGCCTACCAGAGCCACCCCTACCCGGGCCGCACGCTGTTCGCTGAAGTGCGCTTCAACCGCTGAGGGACAGCACATGAGCACGCTCTCCTCGTCGTCCGCGCTGAACCGGCTGTTCTGGCGCCTCCACTTCTGGGCCGGCCTCATCAGCTCGCCCATCATCCTGTTCGCCGCGCTGACCGGCCTGCTCTACGTCTTCACGCCGCAGATCGAGGCCTGGCGGCATGCGGACGTGGACCGTGTGAATGTGGGTTCACAGCGCCTGCCGCTCGATGTGCAGGTGCAGGCCGCGCTGGCCGCAGCACCCGATGCGGCGCTGCGCCACGTCGTGTCGGCCCATGCGGCGGATGACAGCACGCAGGTCTGGCTGCGCGCGCCGCACGCCCACCACGGCGCCGGCGGCGAGCATGACCACGGCTTGCCGTCGGGCAGCATCGTCTACGTGAACCCCTACACCGGCCAGGTGCTGGGCCAGCTGCAGGAGATGGACCGCTTCAAGACCTGGGCCAAGAAGCTGCACTCCAACGCGTTGCAGGGTGACGGCTGGCGCTGGCTGATCGAGCTGGGTGCGAGCTGGATGCTGGTGCTGTTTGCCACCGGCCTGGTCATGTGGTGGCCCAGGCCGCAGGCCCGAGGCGGCGACGGCTGGCGCGCGCTGGTGCCCCGCTGGGGGCGCGGACGGGCCACCTGGCGTGACCTGCATGCGGTGGTGGCCATTGCGCTGGGCCTGGTGCTGGCCGTCGTGCTGGTGACCGGGCTGACCTGGGCCGAGCACAGCGGCAAGCGCTTTCGCGACATGCAGCGTTCGTTGTCCCAGGACGCCCCGAGGGCGCCCAAGGGCTTGCAGTCCACCGCCGCTGAAAGCCCGCACCTGAGCTGGCAGGCTGCCTACGACACGGCGCGCAGCCGGGCACCCGACATCGCCATGCAGCTCACGCCGCCGGCCGGCAAGGACGGCGTCTGGCGCGCCGAGAACTTCGACCGCAGCCAGCCCACCGGCCGCTTCAGCCTGGCGCTGGACGCACGAACCGGCGCCACGCTGTTTGCGAGCGGCTGGTACGACTTCCCCGCGCTGGCCCAGGCCACGGCGGTGGGCATCCCCTTCCACCGCGGCGAGTTCGGCGTATGGAACCAGGTGCTGCTGGCCTTGGCCGCGCTGGCGGCGGTGTTCTCGGTCGTCTCCGGCTTCGTCATGTGGTGGCAGCGCCGGCCGCGCGGCAAGGTCGCTGCGCCCACGCTGCCGGCGCGCACGCTGAAGGCCGTGCCGCTGTGGCTGTGGCCGCTGATGGCTGCGCTCGGCTGGGCGATGCCGGTGTTTGGCTGGAGCCTGCTGGCCTTCGTGGCGCTGGAGGGGCTGGCCGCCCTGGCGCCGCGTCGCAAGACGGCGCACTGAGCCCCCACCCATGAGGTTCACCCACCTGCTGCTGCGCGCCGCCGCGCACGGGCTCATCGGCATCACGCTGGGCCTGGCCACCTGGCTGATCGCCGACAGCCTGCCGCTGGCCTTCCAGGCACCCGCTGGCACGGCCAGCTGCCCCAGTCCCTCTTTCCTCACCCCTGGAGAAGCCACATGAATATCCGCCCCATCCTGCTCGCCACCTGCATCGCCTGCGCCGCCGCGCCGGCCGCCGCGCAAGTCGTCGTCAAGGACGCCTGGGTGCGCGCCACCGTCGCCCAGCAAAAGGCCACCGGCGCCTTCCTGCAGATCACCTCGCCCAGCGATGCCCGGCTCGTGGCCGTCAGCGCGGTTGGTGTGCCCATCGTCGAGATCCACGAAATGTCCATGCACGACGGCGTCATGAAGATGCGCGCGGTGCCGTCGCTGGCCCTGCCGGCCGGCCAGGCCGTCGCCCTGAAGCCCGGCGGCTACCACGTGATGCTGATGGACCTGAAGCAAGCCCTGCCCGCCGGCAGCACGCTGCCACTGACGCTGGTCGTCGAAGACAAGGCCGGCAAGCGCGAGCGCATCGAGGTGCAGGCCCAGGTCCGCGCGCCAGGCGCCGCCCAGCCCGCGCACGGGCACTGACACCGCAACCTCCAACCACCGAATCCCGCCATGCACCCCATCTCCCGCGCTCTGCTGTCCGCGCTCGTCATCAGCCCCTGCGCCGTCGCGCAATCTCCCACCACCCCGGCCGGCCAGTTGCCGGCCGTGCTCGTCACCGGCAAGACCACGGCCGACCCCGTCGGCAAGGTGCTGGCCGCCGAGCAGGCCGCCACACCCGGCGCCGTGACCCTCGTCGACGGCGAAGACCTGCGCCAGCGCAACGTCACCAGCCTGGCCGACGCGCTGCGCTATGTGCCCGGCCTGTGGGTGGCCAGCGGCTCCACCGGCGACTCCACCTTCTTCTCCGCGCGCGGCTCCAACCTGGACGCCACCAACTACGACGGCAATGGCATCAAGCTGCTGGTCGACGGCTTGCCCGTCACCGCCGCCGACGGCAACAACCACAACCGTGATGTCGACCCGCTGTCGGCCCGCTATGCCGTCGTCGCGCGCGGCGCCAACGCGCTGACCTATGGCGCCAGCACGCTGGGCGGCGCCATCGACTTCATCACGCCCACCGCCCGCGACGGCGCGGCCAACGAGGTGCTCGTCAATGGCGGCAGCCACGGCCAGCGACAGGCCCGCGCCACCGTGGGCACGGTGGCCGGCGCCTTCGACGGGCTGCTTACCGTCGAGGGCAAGCGCAGCGACGGCTACCGCGACCACCAGCGCCAGCAACGCAGCGGCCTGTATGCCAACGCCGGCGTGCAGTTGGGCGACGGCGTGCAGACCCGCTTCTACGCCACCGCCATCGACAACGAACAGCAGCTGCCAGGTGGCCTGACGCGCGACGAATGGCAGGCCAACCCGCGCCAGGCCCAGGCCGCCGCCGCGGCTGGCGACTACCAGTACAACGTCAAGACCTGGCGCCTGGCCAACAAGACGAGCTGGCAGATCGATGCCGACAGCAGCCTCACCGCCGGTCTGTCCCACGAGCGCCAGCAGCTCTTCCACCCCATCGTCTACGCGCCACCCTACTTCAGCCTGCTGATCGACACCGAACAGCGCAACACCGGCGCCACGCTGCGCTACCAGCGCCGCGCTGGCGCGCACGACCTGCTCATGGGCCTCAACTACGGCCGCATGACGGTCAAGGGCACAAACGACAGCTACACGCCAGGCACGTGGTTGCAGACGCCGTTCACGCGTGTGGACAACAGCGCCGACAGCCTGGAGTTGTTCCTCATGGACCGCTGGCAGTTCGCGCCGGGCTGGACAGCCGTGTACGGCGCCCAGGCCGTCAACGCCAGCCGCGAGATCCGCAACACCAGCGTGCCGGGCGGCGTGCTGCGCAACCCCAAGGCCGACTACGACAGCATCAACCCCCGTGCCGGCCTGATCCGCCAGCTCACGCCAGCAGTGCAGCTCTTCGCCAACCTGAGCCGCCTGTACGAGGCGCCCACGACCTATGAGCTGGAGGACGACGCGCGCGCCGACGGCTCGACGCTCAAGGCCATGAAGGGCACCGTCGCCGAGATCGGCACGCGCGGCAGCCTCACCGAGGGCCGCCACCGCTGGCACTGGGAGACGGCGCTGTACTGGGGCAAGCTCAGCGACGAGATCCTGTCGCGCGAGAAGCCGGGCGCGCCGGGCACCAGCCTGTCGATGAACGCCGGCGGCACCGTGCACGCGGGCGTGGAAGCCCTGCTCGGGGCCAGCCTGGCACTGGACGACGCGGGCACGCACCGCATCGAGCCGCTGGTCAACGCGACGCTGAATCACTTCAAGTTCAAGGGCGACACCGTCTACGGCGACCGCGACCTGCCGGCCGCGCCGAAGTACGCGGTCAAGGGCGAGCTGCTGTACCGCCATGCCAGCGGCTTCTTCGCCGGCCCGACCTTCGACATCGTCGGCGCCCGCTGGGCCGATTTCAGCAACACCTACAAGGTCGATTCGTACACGCTGTGGGGCCTGCGCGCCGGCTTGAGCGGCCAGCGCTGGGAGGTCTATGCCGAGGCGCGCAACCTGGCGGACAAGGCCTATGTGTCGCTATTCAGCGTGCAGGACAAGGCGGCGGCCAATGCCGCCATCCTGTCTCCGGGCGAGCCGCGCTCGTTCTACGTCGGTGCGCGCCTGAAGTTCTGAAGTGAAACTGAAGCCCCTCGCTCAGTCTTGCCGCGCTGAACGCGCGCACGCCCAGTCGGCCCCCCGAGGGGGCGGCGATGCTTGCGGCATCGTGCCGCAAGCATCGCCAACGCGGGCCGGCTTGGGAGCGGCCCGGCGCTCGGCCCGAAATGCACCCGTTTCATCCCCTGCGGGTGACGCGTAGCGCCATGAAAAACTGAAATGCAGACCCGATGAGCACCACCACCGCCACCCCGCCCGAGGCCGCCGCCGGCAGCGGCGAGTCCTCGCTCTACCGGCGCGTCTGGCGCTGGCACTTTTATGCCGGCCTCGTCTGCCTGCCCTTCCTGGTGCTGCTGGCCGTGACCGGTGGCCTCTACCTGTTCAAGGACCCCATCGAGGGCTTGCTCTATCGGCAGCTGCTGACTGCCGACAGCCGCCCGGGTGCAAGCCAGAGCGCCGAGGCGCTGGTGGCCCGCGCGCTGGTGGCAGAGCCCGGCCATGCCGTGCGCTTCGTCGCGCCAGCCGCGCCGGGGCGCAGTGCCGAGGTGGGCGTGCGCACGGCGGCCGAGGGCGTGGTGGCGGTCTACCTGGACCCGGCCGACGGCCGCGTGCTGGGCCGGCTGCCGGACGAGTGGCGGCTGATGAGCGTCGTCAAGCGCATCCACTCGCTGGCCATCGCCGGCCCGGTGGCCAACTACTGGATCGAGGTCGTCGCCGGCTGGGCCATCGTGCTGGTCGCGTCGGGCCTGTTCCTGTGGTGGCCGCGCGGCCGCTCCGGCGGCGTAATCAGCGTGCGCGGCGCACCCGCGCAGCGGCTGTGGTGGCGCGACCTGCATGCGGTCACCGGCGTCATCGCTGCGGTGGCCATCCTGTTCCTGGCCGTCACCGGCATGCCGTGGTCAGCGTTCTGGGGCGAGCAGTTCGGGCGCCTCACCAGCACCTGGGGCGTGGGCGCGCCCAAGTACATCTGGGGCGGCACGCCGCAGTCCAGCCTGCCGCTGGCCGGGCTGCCGGCCGTGCCCTGGGCGCTGAGCGAGCGGCCGCTGCCGCAGTCGCAGGACCCACACGCGGGCCATGACGGCGATCACGGTGAACAACCCCCCGTGCCTGCAGCGCCCAAGGCCGCGGCGGCGCCGTCCCTCGGCATCGACCGCGCCCTGCAGGTGTTCGCCGGCCTGGGCCTGCCGGCCGGCACGCCGGTGCGCCTGCCTGCGGGGCCGCAGGGCGTCTACACCGCCATGCGCTTTGCCGACGATGTGCGCGACCTGCGCGTGGTGCACCTGGACCGCTACAGCGGCGCCGTGCTCGCCGACGTGGGCTACCGGGACTACGGCGCCGTCGGCCGCGTGACCGAGTGGGGCATCAGCCTCCACACGGGCCGACAGTTCGGCTGGGCCAACCAGCTCGTCATGCTGGCCGGCTGCCTGTCCATTGTGTTGCTGGCCGTGTCGGCCGTGGTGATGTGGCTCAAGCGCCGCCCGCGTGGCCGCCTGGCGGCGCCGCCGCGACGTGCGGGTGATCGCGCGGCGTGGGGCGCGGTGGCTGTGGCGGTGCTGCTCGGGCTGCTCTACCCGCTGTTGGGCGCGTCGATGCTCGTGGCGCTGACGGTGGATGCACTGCTGCCCGGACGCTGGCGGCGGCAGCTGGGCCTCTAGCACCGGCTGCCTCAGGCGGGCGCCTTGAACGCCCGCCGGCGCAGCCAGCCGGCGAGGGTCAGCAGGCCGGCGAACATCAGCGCGGCCTCGCTGGGTTCGGGCACTGCGCTGAGGATGAGCTGCGACGGTAGACCCTCGTTGATCTCAAGCGAACTGAAGAGGTCGACCGCACCTGTCGAATACAGGTTGAAGGACAGATAAGCCGCCGGGGTGCTGCGCACGAAATCGGTGACGTCGAGGAAGACCTCCTGGCCAGCCGAAAGACCGGCCGGAATCTGAAGCTCGCCAAGCAGGCTGCCGGCACGCAGCTCGCCGATGGCCAGTTGCACTGAATCAGAGCCGACGCCGAAAACGCTGACGGCATGCGCATCCGCCGTCCCACCGAGACGGTTCAGCGACAGCCACGCCCGGCCGACATTCGTGCTCAGTGGCGTCGCGAACTTGACCTGGCCGGTAAGACTACCCACCACATACACGAAGCTGCTCTCCACGAAGTAAGCGCATCCCGCGCAGGCGTCGCCGTCGCTGACGGGGTTCTGCCGCAGCGCCGTGGCCGGCGGCAGGTCGACAGGCGACGGCGCCGGGGCTGGCGTGGGTACCGGAACAGGCGACGGTGCAGGCGTCGGCACCGGCGCGGGGGGCGGCGCGGGCCAAGGTGTGGGCGCTGGCGCAGGGCTCGGCGCGGGGACTGGCGCAGGCGCCGGTCCCGGCGGGGTGGGAACCGGAGCCGGAGTCGGTGCAGGCCACGGGCTGGGCGACGGCGTCGGGCTCGGTGTGGGCGCGGGACTCGGCACTGGTGCTGGCGGCGGCGACGCGTACACAGGCGGCGGGGGCGGCAGCGTGTTCCCCGTCGTCGGCCCGTTGCCCGGAGACGGGTTCGTCGTCGGCGGCGGGGGCTGCGTAGGCACGGGCGCTGGAGTGGGAGCCGGAGGCGGCGCTGGCCATGGCCACGGTGCGGGCGCGGGAGGAGGCGGAGGCGGCGGTGTGGGCGTAGGCGCCGGGCTCGGCACAGGAGCCGGCGCCGGTGGTGGGACGGGCGTGGGTGTCGGCGCCGGGCTGGGTGCAGGACCCGGCCCGCCAGGGATGCCGGGCGCTAGCGGCAGACTTTCGCGTGTCGAAAGGTCGCCATTGCCGGCCGAGGGATGCGCGGCAAGAGACTGAGGCACGCGCGCCACGCGCTGCGCCCAGGCCATGCCGTTGGCTGCGCACAGCAGCGCCGCAGCGACCGCAGTGGTCGTCTTCTTCATGGCTCCACTCCCGAAAGGTTTTTGTCTCCCGAATTTGAAGGTTGAACACAACGCCGTCATGACAGCGCCAGAGCCGAACGGACCACCGGTGGCGTGCCTTCAGCCGAATTAGCGGCCTGCGGCCCACGCTGATCGCGGCTTTGTTCACGGACCACCGCGCCGATGATTCAGCCCGTCACCAGTGCATGGCCCCCGGCAACGTTGCGGCCCCTGGCGAGGCGGCACCGCGAGCCGCCCGCGACCCACGAGAAGCACGAGCTCCGGCCCGCAACGCGGCACCTCCCGGTGTCGCTCGCGCCAGCCACCTGCGCTGTGATGAACGCCGCAGCCCTATGCACCTTCGCCGGTGTGTCCCGGGCGGTGTGAAGCGCTCTTTTGCCCCGACCGGGTTTGCTGGTCGGGGCTTTCCTTTTTCGATTTTGCGAAGAGCAAACGAACTACCACTCACCGCATCGCCACGATCCCCCCCTCGCGCCCATGCGCCAGCAGGAACAATCCCGCCTCGCTGCGCTCCCCACTGCGGACGATCACATCCACAAGGCAGGCCCGCCCGGCATCCACCGCGCGCACGACCTTGGTCTGCCTCGGCGCCGACGACCGCCCCAGCCGTTCGATCAACTCGCGATAGACGGCCTGGCGCCCGGCCTCGCCGGCGGCGCCCAGACTGCCGTCCATCGCAAACTGCGCCGTCAGGCCCCAGGCGTCGCTGGCGTTCCAGCGCGAATCGAAGTCGTCCAGCCGGCGCTGCAACGCGGCCTTGTCGTCACAGGCCGAGGCCGAAGCAAAAGCCTCGGACGGCAGGCTGAGCACACCCGCAGCTACGACGGCCAGCGCGGTCACGAGGGCCGAGAACAGGCCCAACGGGGCCGACGAAGAAGAATAGAAACGCTTCATGATGAATCTCCAGGATTGAGGTCGAAAGGGTTCAGGGCTGGGCCGGCGCCAGCGGCTCGGGCACCTTGTTGCGGATGGCCGGCACGCTCTTCAGGTAGGCGAACACGGCCTTGAGGTCGTCGTCCGTCATCTGGCTGTAGACGGGGATGGGCATGGGCGGAAGCACCGGCCGGCCGCGGCCGAGGTGGCGGCCGGTGCGGATGGTCTGCACGAAGTCGTTCTCGCTCCAGCGGCCCAGGCCGGTCTCGACATCGGGCGTCAGGTTGGCCGAGAAGCTCACGCCCCAGGGGCCGGAAAACGCCGTCGCCGTGGCGGCGGTGACCACCATCCACGGCCCCGGCGGCGGCGTGACCGGCGCGGTGATGACGAGCTGCTGCGGGTGGCCCGAGAACAGCCGCGTCATGTCGGGCTCGGGGCCGTGCGGGCCCTTCTTCAGCGGCGTGTGGCAGTCCATGCAGCCGCTGGTGTTGACGAGGTAGCGGCCGCGCTCGATGCGGTCGGTGGCCTGGGCAGTGCCGGCCAGCAGCAGGAGCAGGGGAATGAAGATTTTCATTCGGGTTTCTCAAGGTTGAAGTGATGGGCCAACAAGGCCAGGCCCTTGGCGTCGATCTCGCGGGTGCCCAGGGGCGGCATCTGCTGATAGGGGTTGCGGGTGCCGGCGCGGCGCATGACAGCGGCGCCGTCCACCGGCGCGGGGGCAGCGCCCACGTCCAGCGCCAGCCGCAGCGGCACCGGCACGCCGCCATCGAAATGGCAGTGGCCGCAGTTGGCGTGCAGGTAGCCACGGGCCGCGTGTTCGACGGGGGTGGTCGCGATGAAGTCCGGCGCCTGCGCAGCCCAGGTGGCGGGCGCGCCCTTCAGCAGGCCTTCGCGCAACAGCGCCGGCACGGCTGGGCCCAGCTGCAGCGCGGCGAAGCCCAGCACGGGGCTGCGCGCGCCGGCGTGGCAGGCCATGCAGTCGCCGACCGACGGCACGTCGTAGCGCTTGCCGCCGGGCAGCGCCAGCACCTGGCCGCGGGCAGGCGCACGGATGGCGTCGTCGCCCTGCCAGACGTAGCTGGCGAATTCCCAGCGACCATCGGCAGCCAGCGTGATGACACGCGTCTCGACCGGCCGGCCGTCGACGCTGAACTCCTTCCACAGCCGCGTGCCGGCGGGGAAGCGCAAGGCATTGGGCTGGCTCGCGTCGACCTGGCCACCGGGCGGCAGCGCGATCCAGCGGCGCTTGGCCGCGCCATCCGACCACAGCGCAAAGCGCGGCTCGAAGGCGCGCACGCCGGCCTCGGCCAGGCCGGTCTGGCTCAGGCGCTCTGGCAACGCCGCGCCGGCCGGGGCGGCGAGGCAGAACAGCAGGAGAAGGGCAAGGCGTGGCATGGAGCGGCACTGTGCCGAGTGCCCCTCCCCCGGGCATCGCCCCGACGGGCCAATGTGAGGAATACCAAGGAGCCATGACTTGGGTCATGGCATGGCCCATCGGCGATGGCCCGTCAGGGCGATGGCAGCGGCGGCGCCGGCCGGAACACTGGCGGCCACCAACCCACCACCGGAGTTCCTCCATGACCGCCACCCGCCCCGACCTCTACGCCCACATCCACAAGGCCCTGCGCCTGTTCATGACCGACACGCTGCAGCAGCTCGGCTGCATCGACGTGGACGACCCGCTGGACCTGGCCGCCGGCCTGGCACAGCTGGACGCGCTGCTGGACGCGGCCAAGCACCATGTGGAGAAGGAGAACACCTTCATGCACCCGGCCATCGAGGCGCGCCGCGCCGGCGCCAGCGCCGCCATCGAGGCCGAGCATGACGAGCACCTCGACACCATCGCCACGCTGCGCGCGGAAGGCGCCGCGCTGCGCGCCATGCCGTCAGCGGCTGCTGCCCAGCGCCTGTACCGGCGGCTGGCGGCCTTCGTGGCTCACAACTTCGAGCACATGGCCGTGGAGGAGAGCCGCCACAACCAGGCGCTGTGGGCGGCCTACTCCGACGACGAGCTGCTGGCGCTGCACGGCCGCATCATGGCCAGCATCGGCCCGCGCGAGATGAGCGACGTGCTGCGCTGGATGATCCCGGCCCTCAACCCCGCCGAGCGCGCCATGGTGATCGGCGGCCTGCCGCCGGCCGTTCAAGCACCCGTGCTAGCCTCGGCGCGGGCGCTGCTGAACGACAGCGCCTGGGCCAAGCTGTGCCGGGCCGTCGGTCAGCCGAGCGTGCCGGGTCTCGTCGCCGCGTGATGACGCTGGCTGTTGAACCACGCGGCGGCTTCGCCACGTGAGTTCAGCCCCAGCTTGTCGAGGATGTTGGCCACATGCCGCTTGACGGTGTGCGGGCTCAGGTCCAGCGCGCGGGCGATGTGCTTGTTGCTGGCACCGGCGGCGATCTGGGCGATGACCTCGGCCTCGCGCTGCGACAGGCGCTCGTCGGCCAGTGCACCCGGCGCGGCATCCACCGCCGCCTGCGTCGCGGGCCGCACGGCATCGGCCCAGCCGCGCAGGCGGGCCAGGTCGGCCGCGTCCAGCAGGTCGCCCCAGTCGCGCGCAGCCATCTGCAGCAGCAGCGGCACGGCCCACAGCAGGCCGCCGGGCTCGCGGCGGGCCAGCGCCGGTGCCAGCGCCTCGGCCGCACCCGTGCGGTCGCCCGCGTCGAGCAGCGCCGCCGCCAGGCGCAGGCGGGCCTCGGCCAACTGGCCCAGCAGGTCGCCGCTCTCGCCATCGGCCAGCAGCGCGCGCCAGCCGGCTATTGCCTCGTCGCGCCGGCCATCGAGTGACGCGAGCTGCGCCTGCAGCCCCTGCAGCGGGCGCGGCCGGTGCGGCATCAGCAGGTCCGGCAGGTCGGCGCCGATACGCACCAGGCGCTCGAGGCCGTCCGCCAGCGCGGCGCGGTTGCCGCAGGCCGCCGCCATGCGGCTCATGAAGAACGTGGCATGCCACTGCCCCCAGGCACCGTAGCCCGGCACATGCTCAGCCAGGCGCAGCCGCATCAGCTCCAGTGCCGAGTCGTGCCGGCCGCCGATCAGGTCCAGCATCGCGTGCAGCGCCTGGCCGTGGTTGCGGGCGATGATGAGCCGGCCGAACCAGGCCGCGTCGGCCTCGGCGCGGGCCAGCAGCTGCTGCGACTCGGCCAGCCGGCCCTGCCAGAACAGGTTCCAGGCTTGCGCCATGTGGGCGTTGACGCCGAAGGGCAGCGGCCGCTCGCCCAGCACCTGCATGGCGCCGCGATACCAGCGGTCCACCACCGGCGCCATGTTGGCGCAGGCAATCTGGCGCGGCGCCGGCGAGCCGGTGTACCAGGCCTCCAGCGACGTCGCCTGCAGCAGCTCCGTGACGAGCGCCTCCATCAGCGGCGCGACGGCGTCGAAGCGGCACACCTCCAGCGCATGCCAGGTGCGGCCCAGCAGCGTCATGCGGCGCAGCTCACCGCTGAGCGCGAAGGGGTCGAGGTCGCGCAGCAGCGCCTCGGCCTCGTTCAGGCGGCCCTGCGCGATCAGCAGGATGCTGCGGTGGGCGCGCGACGCACGCAGCCCGGCCTCGTCGCCACGCGCGTCGAACAGGACCTCGGCGCGGCTCAGGTGCCACTCGGCCTGCTGAGCCTCCCACAGCACCCACAGCGCCAGCGCCTTGACGCGGTGCAGCTCGGGGCTGGACTCGGCGAAGTCGGCGTCGAAACGGCGCGTCAGGTCCAGCAAGCCTTGCGCGCCCAGCTGGTTCATCAGCAGCGCGCCATCGCCCAGCAGCAGCTCGGCGGCGCGCTCGGGCCGGCCGGCGGCCAGCAGCAGGCCTTGGCGGCGCAGCGCGTCGGCCTCCAGCACAGCGGCGCGCTCCAGCAGTTGGCGGTGCGCCTCGGGCTGCTCCTGGCGCAGGCGCTGCTGCAGCATGTCGCGGAACAGCTGGTGCAGGCGCAGCGTGTGCGGCGCCAGGTCGACGACGGTGACGAACAGCGACAGCCGCTCCATCTCGGCCAGCCAGTGGGCGGCGTTGCTGTCCTCGCCCAGCGCCTGGCAGCGCGCCGCGTCCAGCTCGTGCAGCACGCTGGTGCGCAGCAGGAAGCCGCGCAGGCCGGCGTCCAGGCGGTCCAGAACCTCGGCGGCGAGGTAGTCAAAGGTGGCGCGGTCGATGGCTGCGGGCAGGCGCTGGCCCTGGCTCATGCCCAGCGCCAGGCGCAGCCCGGCGGGCCAGCCCTGGCAGCGCTCGTACAGCCCGGCCGCGTCGCCCTCGCCCAGGCCCGCCGCCTGCGCCAGTTGCTCCACTTCACCACGCGCCAGCGCCAGCTGCGCCGGGCCCAGGTCGGCCAGCTCGCCGGCCGCGCGCAGCCGCGCCAGGCGCAGTTGCGGCTCGTGGCGGGCCGACAGCACCAGCCGCCAGCGCCAGCCCATGCGCGCCAGCCAGCGGTCCAGGAACTGCAGCGAGGCGGCGTCGACGAGGTGGTGCACGTCGTCCAGCACGATGAGGCCGCGCTCGACCTCGCAGGCCTCCAGGGCGTTCAGCATCGCGTCAGCCGCGGTGACGACCTCGCTGCCGCCGCGCAGCGCCGTGTCGCGCAGGCCCTCGGGCGCCGTGCGCCACGGCGGGTCGAAGGGCTCCAGCGCGGCGAACAGGCAGTCCAGCAGCCGGCCCAGGTCGTCACCCTCGTCCAGCGCCACCCAGGCGACGGCCGTCTCGGCCGACTGCGCGGCCAGCGCCTGCGTCAGCAGAGCCGTCTTGCCATAGCCGGCGGGGGCGCAGACCAGCAGCACGCGCTGTTCGTCCAGCGCCTTGTCGACGGTCGCCAGCAGCGCCGGTCGCGGCAGCAGCAAGCCGTCGCGGGGGCGCGGCGCGCGGGTCTTGGTGTGGGCGAGGGCCATTGGGCGAAATGATAAGGACGTGCCCGGCTGATCCGGCCCATGGTTTCACTGTCGCAGCCCGGTCATGCCAGGTGGCGATAGTCGCGGCCACATCAAACGAGGTCAGCCATGGGTCGCCCCACCAAAGTCCAGCCCGCACGCACCGGCAACAACCGCCGCGACTTCTTCAAGCGTTCCGGGGCCGGCGCCGCCGCCCTGGCGGCAGCACCCGCGCTGCTGCCGCTGAGCGCACAAGCCGCCGTCAACACCGTCTTCCAGCATGGCGTGGCCAGCGGCGACCCGCTGGCGAACCGCGTCATCCTGTGGACGCGCGTGACACCCGCCACGCCCAAGCCGGCCGTCACCGTCACCTACGTCATCGCCACCGACCCGGCGCTGACCCAGGTGGTGCTGCGCGGCAGCACCAAGACCAACCCGGGCCGCGACTACACCGTCAAGGTCGACCCCGCCGGCCTCAAGCCCGCGACGACCTACTACTACCAGTTCACCGCCGAGGGCGCCTCCAGCCCCGTGGGCCGCACGAAGACGCTGCCCACCACCGGCGCGCAAAGTCTGCGCATGGCCGTGGTGAGCTGCTCCAACCACGCCTACGGCTACTTCAATGCCTACGGCCGCATTGCCGCGCGCGCCGACCTCGACCTGGTCATGCACCTGGGCGACTACCTCTACGAATACGGCGCCGGCCAGTACGGCAATGTGCGCACGCCCGAGCCGGCGCACGAGATGGTGACGCTGGCCGACTACCGCCTGCGCCACGCCCAGTACAAGCGCGACGTGGACTCGCAGGCCATGCACCGCCAGCATCCGCTGGTCGCCATCTGGGACGACCACGAGATCACCAACGACGGCTGGAAGGACGGCGCGCAGAACCACCAGCCCGGCACCGAGGGCGACTGGAACGCCCGCGTCGCCGCCGGCCTGCAGGCCTATTACGAGTGGATGCCTGTGCGCCCGGCCAACGGCAACCTGCGCGACAACCACCGCGGCTTTGCCTACGGCGACCTGGCCGACCTGCTGATGCTGGAGGAGCGCCTCAGCGCCCGCTCCAAGCAGCTGACCACGGCCACGCACGCCACCGCCTTCGGCCCCGGCTTTGCGACCACCGACCCCGGCTACGGCGACCCCAGCCGCACGCTGCTGGGCGAGGCGCAGGAAGCCTGGCTCATCAACCGCCTGCGCACCACGCCCGCGCGCTGGAAGCTGCTGGGCCAGGGTGTCATGTTTGCCCAGCTCAAGGCGCCCGGCACCGACCAGGCAAAGGACCCCGGCCTGTACTTCATCAACGGCGACCAGTGGGACGGCTACGAGCCGGCGCGCAACCGCCTGTACGCCGCCATCCAGGGCGACGCCACGAACGCGAAGGTCGACAACCTTGTCGTGCTGACCGGCGACATCCACAGCAGCTGGGCCGCCGACCTGCACCCCAACCCCTACAACCCGGCGGCCTATGACAAGACGACCGGCGCGGGCTCGCTGGGCGTGGAGTTCGTCGGCACCTCGGTCTCGTCGCCCGGCATCGACACCGACACGACCGGCGCCGTGGCCGGCGCCATCCGCTTCTACAACCCGCACTTCAAGTACGTGAACCTCACGCGCCGCGGCTACATGCTGCTGGACGTGAACCGCGACCGCGTCGTCGGCGAATGGTGGTATGTGGACACGGTGGCCAGCCCCAGCAACGTCGAGACCTTCGCCACCGCCTTCGAGGTACGCAACGGCGAGAACCGGCTGCGCCCCTCGGCCCAGACGCCCACGCGCGCCAACCCGCCGCTGCTGGCTCCCTGACCTTTTGCCGAGAACTCCCATGCGCCATCTCATCGCCATCGCCCTGCTCGCGGCCACCTCGGCCCAGGCCGCCGACCTGAGCCTGTCCGGCCAGGCCATCAACCACAACGACAAGATCGTCATCGACTTCCAGGTCGCCGCCGGCAGCACGGTCAGCCTGTGGACCGACTCCTGGCAGTCGGGCCTGAACTTCGACCCGCAGCTCTTCCTCGCCAGCGGCGGCGCCATCGTCAATGCCGACGACGACGGCGGCAGCTTCATCAACGCTGGCGCGGGCGACTTCGACGCCGGCCTGCAGTTCACGGCCGCTGCGGCCGGCAGCTACCGGCTGGTGCTAAACGCCGCCTCCAACGACGCGCTGGGCACCACGCTCGGCGACGGCTTCGCCTACGACGCCGAGGCGCCTATCGCGCTGGCAAGCTGGGATCAGCCCAGCTACGACCTCAACGCCAACGACCAGAAGGGCGGCTTCTGGCGCCTGCACCTGAGCGGCGTCGAGCAGGCCGCCGTGGTGCCCGAGCCCGACCGCTACGCCATGCTGGCCGCCGGCCTGATGAGCATCGCGCTGGTCGTGCGTCGGCGCCAGCGCAAGCAGTAAGCCAGCAGGACTGGGCCGCTTAAAGTGGCCCCATGTCCACGCCGGCCGCACTGCGCCAGGAACTGCGCTTCACCCACCTGCCCTCGGGTGCGCGCATCGCCTGGGCGCGCAGCGGCCATGGCCCGGCCCTGCTGCGCGCCGGGCACTGGATGACGCACCTGGAGTACGACGCCGTCTCCGCCATGTTCCGGCCCTGGCTGGAGCGGCTGGGCCAGAACTTCACGGTCTACCGCTACGACGAACGCGGCTGCGGCCTGTCGGGTAGTGACGACGTGGCGGCCGGCCTGGAGTCGTCAGTCGAGGAGATCGCCGCCGTCGTCGCGGCCGCCGGCCTGCCACGCGTCGCGCTGCTGGGCATCTCCGGCGGCGCGGCGCCCGCCATCGCCTACGCCGCGCGCCACCCCGAGCGCGTCAGCCACCTGGTGCTGCTGGGCGGCTATTCGCACGGCCTGCTGTGCCGCCAGCTCAGCGCGGAGCAGCGGGCCTACCTGCAGGCGCAGGCCCAGCTGATCGAACTGGGCTGGGGCGTGCGGGATGCACCGGTGCAGCAGTTCTTCACCAGCACGATGATCCCGGACGGCGCGCCCGAGCAAGTGGCCGCACTGAACGAACAGCAGCGCCGCTCCTGCGACGCGGCGCGCGCGGTCAGCCTGTTCCGCTCACGGCTGACGCTGGACGTGCGGGCCGAGATCGGCCGCGTGCAATGCCCGACGCTGGTGTTTCACGCCGACGGCGACGCGGCCGTTGGCATCGAGCAGGGCCGCGAACTGGCCGCCGCCATTCCCGGCGCGCGCTTCGAGTCGCTGCGCACGCGCAACCACGTGCCGCTGGCCGGCGAGCCCGCCTTCGAGCGATTCTGCGAGGCCATGACGGAGTTCGTGGGCGCGGGTGCGGGCACGTTCAATGGCACCGCCTTCACACCGCGCGAGCGCGAGCTGCTGGCGCTGGTGGCACGCGGCTGCGACAACCTGCAGATTGCCGCCCAGCTCGGCCTGGCCGAGAAGACGGTGCGCAACGGGCTGTCCAGCCTGTACACGCGGCTGGGCGTCGAGGGCCGCAGCCACGCCGTCGTGCGGGCGCGCGAACTCGGCTTCTCGTAGATCGGGACGGCTGTCCCGGCCGCAGCCCGCGTTTTCGCGCCGAAGCGGACGCCTGTCCCGTAGCCCCGCGGGCCACGCTGGCCTGCAATGGGTGACCTGTTCAACAAGGTTCACCCCATGGCAAGACTTGACTCCATCTTTCACCCCGCCGCTCGCTCCGTGCGGCTGTTCGGCCTCTACCTGATCGTCACCGGCACCGCGCTGCTGCTGGCCCCGGCTGCGCTGCTGACACCGCTGGCGCTGCCCGTGCCGCAGGACGTCTGGGTGCGCATGGCCGGCGTGCTGGCGCTGGCCCTCGGCGCCACGGACGTGCTGACGGCGCACGCCGGCTCGCCGCTGCTGTGGCGAGCCACCGTGTGGCGGCGCGCCGTGGCCGGCGCCGCGCTGCTGGGGCTCGTCGCGGCCGGCATCGCGCCGCCCGCCGTCATCCTCTTCGCCGCCATCGACATCGCTGCCGCCTGCTGGACCGCCCGGGCCCTGCGCAGCGTCAAGCCCACCCCGCTACAGCACGCCTGAAGGAAACACGCATGAACCGCATGACCCACCACCACCTGCCCCGCCTCGCCTCCACCGCCCTGCTCTGCGCCACGCTCGGCGCGGCTCAGGCCGCCAGCTTCAGCGCCAGCGTGCAGGGCAGCTCCGAGATCGTCGAAGTCGTCGACCCCAACGGTCCGGTCGTGCGGGTGCAGACCCTCGCCGAAGGCAGCGGCATTTGGGGCCCGCTGACCTACCACTCCGGCGACGTGATCGACCTGGCCACCGGCCAGGGCACGGGCACCAACCGCTTCGTCGCGGCCAACGGCGACGAGCTGCACGGCAGCTTCAGCGTGCAGATGCTGCCGGGCGCCGACGCTTCGCTGTTCAGCCTGATCGGCCAGGTCAGCTTCACCGGCGGCACCGGCGCCTTCGTCGGCGCCACCGGCGGCGCCAGCTTGCTCGGCAGCGGGCAGTTCATCTCGCCCTCGATGGCGATGACGCGCTTCGACTTCAGCGGCGACGTGTCGGCCGTGCCGGAGCCAGGTTCGGTCGTGCTGATGCTGGTCGGGCTGGCCGGGCTCGGTTGGTTGAGCCGCAGAGAAACGGGGCTTGCCCCTTGACGGGTGGGTCAGCGGCCGGCGCCAGCAATCGCTGGTCAAGCCGGGCCAGCTGGCCGCCGGCGGTCAGAAGCTTTCCCAGTTGCCCTCGGCCTTGGCGGCCATCACGGGCCGCGCCGGTGCCGCCGTCGCGGCGGGTGGCCGGGCCGCTGGCGGGGCGGGCCGGCGCTTGGCCACCGCAGCCGGCGCGGGCACCCGTACCTCGCTGCCGAGCTTGAACTGGTCCACCACCTCGGCCAGCCGCGCGGCCTGGTGCTTCAGGCTTTCGGCCGCTGCGGCGGACTCTTCGACCAGCGCGGCGTTCTGCTGCGTGACCTGGTCGAGCTGGTTGACGGCTTCGCTGACCTGGTTGATGCCCTTGGCCTGCTCGCCGCTGGCCGCGTCGATCTCGCCGATCAGGTCGGCCACGCGCTTCACATGGGCGACGATCTCGCCCATGGTGGTGCCGGCCTCGGCCACGAGGTGCGAGCCGGCATCCACCCGCTCGACGCTCTGGCCGATCAGGCTCTTGATCTCCTTGGCGGCCTCGGCCGAGCGCTGCGCCAGCACGCGCACCTCGCTGGCCACGACCGCAAAGCCGCGCCCCTGCTCGCCGGCGCGGGCGGCCTCCACGGCCGCGTTCAGCGCCAGGATGTTGGTCTGGAAGGCGATGCCGTCGATGGTGGCGATGATGTCGACGATGCGCCGCGAGCTGCTGGTGATCTCGTCCATCGTCGTGACGACGCGGCCCACCACTTCGCCGCCCCGGGACGCCACGCCGCTGGCGCTGCTGGCGAGCTGGGTCGCGGTGCGGGCGATGTCGGCGTTCTGCTTCACCGTCGCGCTCATCTCCTCCATCGAGGCCGCCGTCTGCTCCAGGTTGGCGGCCTGCTCCTCGGTGCGCTGCGACAGGTCGGCGTTGCCGGTGGCGATCTCGGACGAGCCGGTGGCGATGGAGTCGGAGCTGTGGCGGACCTGGCTGACGATCTTCACCAGGCTCTCGTTCATCGCCACCAGCGCCCGCAGCAGTTGCGCCACCTCGTCACGCCCATGCACGGTGATGCGCTGGCGCAGGTCGCCGACGGCGACGGCCTCGGCCAGCTGCACGGCCACGGCGACCGGGTGGGTGATGGAGCGCGTGATCAGCCAGGCCAGCACCGCGCCCACGCCGAGGGCGAACAGCGCCGCTGCCAGCGTGATCCATTCGGCGCGCTGCTGGATGGCCTGGGCGGCCTCGAACTCCTGCTGGGCCACGCGCACCTGCAGGCGCTGCAGTTCGCCCAGGCTGGCCGCCACCTGCGGCGCCATCTCGGCCACCTTGCCGTCGTAGAGCGCCCGTGCGGCCTCGGCATCGCCCTTGAGCAGCGCCGCGCGCGCCGGTGCCAGGCCTTGCTGGGCGTAGCTGCTGCGGGCGGCCACGAAGCGGTCGGCCAGCTGCTTTTCTTCCGGCGTCAGTTGGGTCGCCAGGTACAGCTTCAGCAGCTCGTCGATGGCCTTGATGTTGCTGGCCATCTCCTCGGTGTGCCTGGTGATCACCGCCGGCTCGGCCTTGAGCATCATGTCCGCGAGCAGGAAGCGGTTGCGGATCGTCAGCCGGCTGATGTCGCCCAGCTGGGCCAGCGGCACGGTGCGGTCCTGGTAGACCGTCTCCAGCCCGGCGGCCACCTGGCCCAGGGCGGCCCGCCCCAGCAGCGCCACGGCGGCCAGCAGGCACAGCACGACGCCGAAGGCCAGCCCCAGGCGCGGGCCAATCCTGATCTGCTTCAACCAATCCATGTTGTTCTCCCATGAAGTGGCGCAACTCTAGGCAGGGCCCGACTGCGCTGTCAAAGAATTTTGTGCGACGCAGCAATGGCCAGGCGGCGAGCACGGCGCGGCGGCACGGGGCGCGCCTCTAGGATTCGGCTTCCGCCAGCCGCGCGAGCCCAAGCCCCCTGATGAATCCAACCGCCCTGCCCCGCTTCAGCGTCATCGTCGCCAACTACAACCATGCCGCGCTGGTCGGCCGCGCCGTCGACAGCGTGCTGGCGCAGGACTACCCGCCCGGGCTGCGCGAGGTCATCGTCGTCGACGACGGCTCTACCGACGACTCGCGCGAACGGCTACAGGCCTGGGCGGGCTGCGACGACGTGAAGCTGGTGTGCCAGGAGAACCGCGGCCAGACGGCGGCCTTCGCGGCCGGCCTGGCAGTGGCGACCGGCGACTATGTCTGCCTGCTGGATGCCGACGACCGCTGCCATCCAACCAAGCTCGCCGAGATCGCCCGCCACCTCGGCACGCTGCAGGTGGACGGCGACAACCTCTTCCTCTGCCACGACCTCGACATCCTTGACGGCGAAGACGGCGAGCCCATCGCCGGTGGCTGGTTCGAAGTCATCAACCAGCAGCGCTTCGGGCCGCTGCTGCACATCTCGGCGGCGCATCACTTCTTCCCGTTCGCCGTCACCTCGGGCATGGTGTTCGGCCGCCTGCTGCTGCAGCGGGTGATGGCGCAAGTGCCGCTCTGGGAGTGGCGCATGGGCTCGGACTTCGTGCTCGGCCACGTGGCCATGATCCTCACGGGCGAGGTGCACTACCTGCAACAGCGCCTGGGCGACTACGTGGTGCACGGCAACAACAACCTTGCCAGCATCGAGAACGGGCGCTTTCGCGCCAAGCCCGTCTGGAATGACCGCGGGCCCAAGCACCTGCGCCTGCTGGAGCTGATCATCGATGCCCAGCCCTTCACGGAGCATCAGCGCGACGACCGCCTGGGCTACATCGGCCGGCTGGCCCACGTCCTGCGCGCCGACCCGCTGAGCCGGCGCCACCCGCAGCCGCTGCTGAGCTTCATCGTCGATGCCCAGGGCGCCCCGCCCGCCTGGGCGCTGGCCACGGCCCAGGCGCTGGCGGCGCTGAGCGGCAGCCACCACGAGGCCGTCTGGGTGGGCGACGCGGCGACGCTGACCGCCCTGCCCGCCGCCTGCACCGGCCCGCGCGCCGAGACGCCCGACGGCGCCGATGCCTATGCCCGCATGCGCGCCGGCTTCCTCGCGGCACGCGGCGGCTACCTGTGCTTCCTCGGCGCCGGCGACCGGCCGGACCCGCTCTTCACCGCCAAGCATCTGCGCGCCCACCGCTTCGGCAACCTGCCCATGCTGACGGCCAGCGACCTGCGCCTCATCGATGCCGACGGCGTGCTGGTGCATCACGGCATCCTCCTGACGGCCAGCGGCTGGGGCGGCGGCACGGTCAACGCCTTTGCCCACGTGCTGCGCGACTGGCCGCTGGCGCCGCTGTCGGCGATGGTGCTGCGCCGCACGCCCTTGCTGGCCGCCTTCTTCGCGCTCGACCGCCTGCCGCTGCCGCCGCGCGCCGCCGGCTGGCTGCTGGCGCATTACCTGCTGCAGATGGGCGGCGCCACGCGCCTGGCCGAGAACCTGATGGACCTGCGCCTGCCGCGCGAGGCGACGCCCAATGCGTCCTGGCTGTCGCAGTTCGTCGACCGCGACGGCCCGCTGCCGGCCATCGACCTGGCCGCTGCGGCGGAACAGCTGTTCGCCGCCTATGCCCGCGCGAGAACGCGGGAACGCATGTTCTTCTCCGACGGCTGGGAGACGCGCTTCCTGCGCTGGCTGCTGCAGTCGGGCGGCGGCGACACGCCCGCACGGCTGGAGCGCCAGGCCCTGGCCGCCGACGACGCGGCCTGGGGGCAGCGCATGCAGGCCCAGCTGCGCGCGCTGCTCAACCGGCCCTGAAAAAACAAGGCGCCCGAGGGCGCCTTGTTCGTTCAGGGGCGAGTGACGATCACTCGCCGTCGCCCTGCTTGCGCTTGCGCCGCGCCAGACCGGCTGCGCCGACCGCCAGGCCCACCAGGGCCAGGCTGGCCGGCTCCGGCAGGTCACGCGCGTCCACGGCAGTGAGCGCGAAGGCTTGCGGTTCACCGTTCAGCTCGAGCGGGTCGCCGTAGAAGGACGACGCGCTACCGGCGAACACCTCACCGTAGCCACAATTCATGCTGCGTGCATCGCCATAGCCAACACCGTCGCCGTAGCCGCAATCGCCGCCGGTGAAGGTGTAGGTGCCGACGTTGGCCATTGCACTGTTGTCCACCTCGGACAGCACATCGACAAAGTCGCCGGCCGCGACGATGCCGAGGTTCACGCTGTAGTAGGCGCCGCTCCAGGCGTAGTTGCCGTCGCTGAAGTTGTCGTCGCTGCCGAAGAGGTCGACGCCGCTGCGCGAACCCGTGCTGCCGGTGTCATCGGTCGTGACGATGGCGGCCGAGCTGAACACCGAGTTCCAGCCCGTGGTGCCGTTCAGGTTCGTCTTGACCGAGGCGGAATACCTGGAGGTCAGGGACTCGCCGCTGTCCAGAGGGCGATAGTTGGCGTTGGCCGAGATGTTGCCGCCGTAGATGTAGAAGCTCAGCGTGTAGTGCTGGGCCACGCCGGTCGTGTTCGTGAAGCGGTGGGCGAACTGCGCATGCGCCGCGCTGTTGCCGACGCCGGCGCTGTTGGAGTTGACCGCATAGGCGCCGCCGACGTTGGCGAACGCGTAGCCATAGGAGCTGCCGGTGGGGTCGCTGATGGACGATTGGCTGCTGACGTAGCTGCCGTCGCCGGTGGCATACGTGGCGGGCGAGGCTGGGCCGCTGGCAACCGCCGCCATCGAACTGGCGCCGACGACCGGCGCGGCGTTGGCAACGCCGACCTGGCCCAGCAGAGTGGCCAGCGCGGCAAGGGTGAGCCGGGAAAGACTGGATTGGGGCAAGATCATGTTCAGGTGCTCCTTCTTGGTTGTTTTGCGAAACGATGAACGCCTCGCACCCGCAAGCTCCGGGCCAGCAGAAAATTTCCAATGCCCACAGCCATTTAGCTTGCAGACCTCACCCCCCTAATTCGTTTTTTGTAAAGCTTCTCGACACCGCCTATGCCCCGCATCTTGATGGTCTGGGAGATGGGGGCCAACATGGGCCACATCGACCGCCTGCTGCTGACCGCCCGTGCGCTGCGTTCACGAGGGCACGACGTGAGCTTCGTGCTGCGCGACCTGTCGCGTGCCCACGCACGCATCGCCGCCGAGGGTTTCGCGATGGGCCAGGCGCCCGTCTGGCTGCCGCAGCTTGCCAACCCACCCCGGCTCCACAACTACACCAGCGTGCTGGCCGCCGCCGGCTGGCTGGACGCCCCCGGGCTGGCCGGCCTGATCGGCGGCTGGCGGCGCTGGTACGACCTGCTGCAGCCCGACGTGCTGATCTGCGACCACGCGCCCACCGCCCTGCTGGCGTCCCGGGGCTCGGACATGACCGTCTGGACCATCGGCACCAGCTTCGAGGTGCCGCCGCGCGGCGAGCACTTCCCGCCCATGGCGCACTGGGACCCCGCCGCCGCCGGGCGCAGTGCCGCCGATGACGCGCTGCTGCTGCCGGTGGCCAACCAGGCGCTGGCGCTGCTGGGCCTGGCGCCCTTGCGCCGCCTGATCGACCTCTTCGACGGCTGCCACCAGGCCATCGCGTCCATCCCCGAGCTGTCGCACTACGGCGGCTATGGCGCCGACATGCCGTTCTGCGGCCCGACCTACGTCGGCGACAGCGGCGCCCAGCCCGTCTGGCCCGGCGGCAAGGGCGCGCAGGTGTTTGCCTACCTGAGCCCCACCCACCCCGAATTCGCGCGGCTCATGCAGGCGCTGCGCGAACTGGGCGTGCGCGCACTGGTCCACGCCAAGGGCCTGTCCCCCGAGGCCGCGCAGCGCCTGGCCGGGCCGCAGATGCGCTTCGAGGCGCAGCCCGTCAAGCTGGACGCAGCCCTGGCCGAGGCAGACCTGGTCGTCTCCCACGGCGGCCTGGGCACGGCCACTGCGGCGCTGCTGGCCGGCAAGCCGCAGCTCGCAGTGGCCAACCACATGGAGCAGTTGATGACCGGCCGGCGGCTCGGCACCCAGGGCCTGGGCATCGCCGTGCCGCCCGGCGCCCCCAACCCCGACTGGCGCCGGCTGATGAGCCAGCTGCTGGAGGATGGCCGCTTCACCGCCGCCGCGCGCGCCGTGGCCGAGCGCCATCGCGGCGAAAGCGCGGCAGGCACGGCAGAACGCCTGGCCGACCGCGTCGAGGCGTCACTGGGCGAAGCGCGTCATTGATCCCGGCCATCGTCCCGGCCTGAACGTCGGCTTGTCCTACCTGCGACGGGCAAGCTGGCACTCACCATGCGGCTTCAACTACCGACATGAGCCATGACCGACCCGCGCAACGTTGCCCACGACAAGAAGGTGCATCAGCAGAAGAAGCACCGGGGCGAGGAAGTGGCGCCCGGCGCCGACCACACCCCCCAACCCGGCAAGAAGACCCACATGGAGAGCCACGCTTCCGACATCCCCAAGCCTCCCGACGAGGCTGCGCCGATGCCGACTGAAGAGAAGCCGCTGACTTGACTCCTTTGCGCCATGCGGGCACGACGTGCTCGATGCCATGAACCCAGCCACTAGCCAAACTCCTGGTGCTGAGGCAGGTCATCGGTGATCGTGAACCATGGCGCCTTGGACCCCACAAAGATGTGCGCCGTGGGGCGGATGGTTGGCGCATCGACAAGCGTGCCCAGGGTGACGTGCACGAACTGGCCTTCTCGAACCACCGAGTACAGCAGCGACCCACAGGTCTTGCAGTGAGCGTCATGGGCGTCGGCCTGCCCGAAGACCGACAGGCGCTCCTTGCCCTTTGTGACGCGGAACTTGCTGCGCTCAATGCCTGCGAATGGCTTGAAGGCCGACCCTGTGGCGCGGCGGCAGTTGGCGCAGTGGCAGTTCTGGGCGTAAACGAACGCGTCGACGACGGCGTACTGAACCTCGCCACACAGGCAACTGCCACCAAGCGTTTGAGAGTTATCGCCGGCGTTGGACTTGTTCACTTGATGGTCCCGGTTGACACGGCGGCCATTCCTGGCGCCGAAGGTTTGCACTGAGCCAAGCCGCCGGGCGGCGGGCCGTACTGGCGTCTTCTCACGAGATGGGCTGCCGCCTTCGGCGCGGCTATGGTTGTCCGATCTGCTGCGCCACCTCCCAGCTGTGCCCTGCGGGATCGACGAAGTTGGCAGTTCTCATGCCCCATGGCCTGTCCCTCGGGCCTGTGAGAATCGCGACGCCCTGACTGCCAAGCCGGGCGCACACGGCGTCGACATCCGCCACCCAGATGCTGATCTGGAAACGCGAGCCCGCTTCTCTTGGGGCGACTGAGCCCGGCGCGACGATCTCGGCGGCGCTCTCCACCTTCAGCAGGTTCACCAGCAAGTTCTCGAACTTCGCCACCGCCGAGTTCCCGTCCTCGAACACGATGGGCACCTGGAACACCCGGGCATAGAAGTCCTTCGCGGCCGGCAGGTCCTCCACGAAGAGGCTGATGGCGCTGAGGGTGTCGGTTGCGTTCGTCATGGGATGTCCTTCTGCAGCGTGGGCATGAAGGCACGACGAACGAAGCCACGTCAAATCGACAGCTTGCGCCGGGGTGCGGCGTCGCTGGCTACCGCTCGCAGAGATCCTTGAGGCGCGCCAGGGCCTTGGGATAGGTGTCGAGCATGTACTGCTCGTACTCGGGAACCGTGTCCAGCGTCACTGTCACGCGGCATCCGCCCGGAACATCGACGAAGCGGTAGTTCTCGTGTGCCGGCGCCCACGCCCGGACCTTCTCGCTCGTGGTGTCCTCGACACCGTCTACTATCATGCCGATGTGGCGGATCGACACATACTCGTTGGGCGTGTTCTCAGCAATGACTGCCGACATCCCGTCGCCAGACGGCGCGAGGAACTGGATCTTGGCGCCCTTGCCCCAGGAGCCGACGAAGTAGGACCCCTCACAGAATGGCGCTGTCCAAGCCTTGTAGCTCTGTGCACCAAGCATGTTGGCCCAAGCGACTGCTCGCGGCGCGTTGATACCGATCTCGAACGTCAGTGTCTTCATGATCGACTCCTGCAATGCCCAAAAGGCAGTCTCGGGCGCTCAACTTCTCGACGGACGCCTGAACTGAGAATTGATTTGACGCGAAACGTCCGAGCCGGCGCGGATGCGGGCCGGGAACTCCAAGCCGACCTGTCACAGATGACCGGGAAAGGCTTGTGAAGCCTGGACTGCCCTGGGATTCTCTACGCGCGAGTGTCAATGCCAACCGCGTGGCCCTGCGAACGTGACATGGCCAGTAGAGCGGCCTCCAACATCTTGGTTGAAGTGATGTCGCCGCGAGACTGCGCGCCATCGATTCCCGCGCGAACTCTCTCTACGAAGTTGATTCTCTCCGGATCGGTGGCCGCGTGACTTTCACCGATGCCTCCTGCTACTGGCACCTTCATTGTCATCGCCATGAATGGCCTGCTCTCGTCGAGCGACATCTTGCCGCCGCGAATCTGCTCGTTGAGCCAGCTTCGCATGTCTTGTCTTGTCATGCTGCCGAAGTCGGCCCTTCTGACGCCTTGTTCATCCGCTGCCATGGGGCTTTGCCCGAATTCGGCTGAGGCCGACACCGTGGCAGTTGTGCCAATTCTTGTTCTCTGAACAGAGTAGATCTCAGTCGTAGCTGGTCCAACTCTCATGCTGTTCTCTCCTTCCCTGCCGAAATGAGGATTCCTCCGTCATTGGAGACGTTTCGCTCAGCCGTGCGCGGACGCAGATTCTTGCCCCACTGTTCGACAGTAGTGCTGCGAGAAGCGGGGAAGAAGGGCAAGTCTTCTCGTGAAAGAACCCGCCCAGGCGCCCTACGTTTGCCGATCACCGTCAGAGGTGGCTTCTGCGGCCGAACGTGAAAGGTCAGCGGGCGGCGAAGCCGTCCGCTGCAGCAAAAGGTTGAACCGCACCGTTCGATCGAACCACAACGACTCAGCCAACAGAGCTGCCCTCCACAGCCCGCTCCGTGCTGCACATCGCGCAGTATCTTGCCTGCGGCGTCCGGAGCGGCTTCCCACATTCTCGGCAAGGCGGTCCATAAATACTGACCCGGTGATGGAACAAGGCATTGGGGTTCGCTTCCTTGAATCCGGTGATTCGCTCGTAGGCAGTCAAAGCCTCTTGGCCAAAGCCCTTTGTGCTGGCTTCGGCAAGGGAGCATTGATGCATCTCTCGGTATGCCTTGATCTGCGTGACCGCATTCGCAAGCGAAGGAGCGACCTGCTCCCACTCGTCCTCGGTCAGCATCGGAAGATCCATTCGACAGCGCCAGCAGTAGATCGTTCGCGGCATGTGCGGTTCAACGTTGGAATTCAGCCGATCAGCCAGCGGAGCTGGCGCAGGTCGGCTGCAATGACCGGTTGAGCGTCATTTTGGCGCCGACCAAGGGTCCATTCGGGTGACCTTCTGGATGGAGCCAGACCACAGACCCAAGTGGCCTTTATCCGTCATCGAGAAGACACCCTCAACGATGACATATCGATTGTTGGCGCTTGCCGCTGACTTCTTTCGCACGCCCTCGACATCGAGCCAAAGCCCGTTCTTCGTGATGCCCTGCAAATAGTCTTCTCGATGGAGGTAAATCGCATTGCCTTCGAACTCCAGCCGGGCGAAGCCTATTACGACTCTGACCTGCTTGCCGTCGAACTCCCTCGGCGTAGCGATGAGACTGATTAACGAGACGTCGACCGGCTGTGCAGACGCCGCGGTCGCGAAGGCAAAAAGCCCGATAAATGCCGCACGCCTCTTCATGATGCTCAACGTGTTATCAATCGCAGATGGGCGTCGCCTACCACGGCTACCGTCGCGCTAACCAGCTCCACGACGGGCTCGGTAAGCGCTTGATCCAGCTGAGACTTCTGGCGATTTGACTGTTGTTTCATACTATGTCGAGCTGGCAATAGGCGCCACTGCTTCGCCACCCATCTGCTGCAAGCCGGCAGCGACATCCGCACGGTGCAGGAACTCCTGGGCCACTCCGACGTGGCCACCACGATGATCTACACCCATGTGTTGAAGTTGGGCGGCGGCGCCGTGCGCTCGCCGCTTGATGCATTGACTGCGGCGCGACCGGAGGCCCTATGAACCTGGACACCGAACGGATCGATGACGCCGTGCTGGCCTTGCTGCTGCTGGGCCTGCATGACGGTGATCGCGCGTGGAAGTCCTTCGACTGGGACGCGATGGGGCGGCTGCACGAGAAGGGGCTGATCAGCGACCCTGTCGGGAAGGCGAAGTCCGTGGCCTTCACCGAGGAAGGGCTGCACAAGGCGCAAGCCCTGCTGCAGTCGCTGTTCGCCAAGCCGGATTGAGGCACGGGCTTGCACGGCTTCAGCCCATAGCCAGCCACTGCGCCAACCGCTGCTCCCGCAGCCCCATGGAACCGCTTGATCTCCGCAGGCCGGCGTGCAGCCAGCGCCTCGGCGTGGCCTGCTGGACGCGGCGGCCTGACGGCCGTTGGCTCAGCCCTTTCGCTCCAGCAGCCGCCGGCCCGCATCGGTGTAGCTGGCGTGCAGGGGCTCTATCGTCTGGCGCAGCCGGTGCAGAGCATCGGGCGCCAGGTGCTGGCCATGGTGGTTCAGCGTGGCGCGGGCCAGGTTGATGATGCGGGCGTTGAGGCTGCCCTGGGCCAGTCCGGCCAGCGCTTCCAGCGTGCGCTGGTGTTGCTTGCTGACCAGGTGTGCCATTGCCTCGTTCGCCTGCGCGTTGATGTCGAGGGCGGTGTCGCGCACCAGGTGCTCGATCGCGGGCATGGCGGCGGCGGCTAGCTCCAGCAGGCGGGTGCGTGGGCGCGACACGCAGAAGCGCCGCGCCAAGCGCGTGGCCCAGGTCGTCGCCTCCGGAATCGGCTGCTGCCCGGCGCAGCGCACCAGCAGCAGGATCAGGTTGCTGGCCATCTCGTAGCTGAAATCGGGCCGGTCGATCTGCTCGGCCAGCTCGCGCAGGCCCGCCAGCGCCGACGCGGCACGCCGCAGCGCCAACTGCAGCGCCACTTCGGCGGTCAGCTTCAGCATGCCAACGCGGTAGCTGTCGGGGTGACGGCCGAGAGCACCGTCCAGGAACTTGTATGTCCGCTCGCAGCCTTCGGCGCTGGCCAGGTCCAGGCTCGCGATGGCCAGCCCGACGACGCCCTGGTAGTCCAGCGTGCGCGACTGCGCGCCAATCGTCAGCGCTGCACCGAGGTGCTTGGCCGCCTCGCTGCTCTGGCCGAGGTAGAGCTGCAGCGAACCGAGCTTCTGCAGGCGCGACACATTGCCGGGCGTGATCTGCACCGCCTTGGCGAACACGTCCACGGCCGCCTCGACCTTCATCTCCTCCAGCAGCGCATGGCCGTAGACGTCGTAGGCATCGGCATACGCCGGGTTCTCCGTCAACAGCGTCTCCAGCGCGCGGCAGGCCTTGTCGGCATCGGCGCCGCCCAGGTCGATCTTGGCCAGGCCCAGCCGGGCCCAGGGCACGGCCTTGTAGGCCAGCAGCGCCTCGAACATGCGGCGCGCCGCGTCGAGCTGGCCCAGGCGCAGGTAGAGCTCGGAGCCGATCCGCGCGGCATAGACCTTGTAGGTCGGGCTGTCGCGGAACATCGCTTCGCACAGCAGGGCCGCCTTTGCGTAGTCGCCGGCCTCGATGGCCTGGAACACCAGCCTGAAGGCCTGCTTGCGCTCCAGCACCACCTGCAGCCGCTCCTCGAACTGGCGGGCGGTGAAAGGCTTGAGCAGGTAGTCGTCGAGCGCGCCTTCCAGGGCGTCGGCGACATGCTGGTAGCGAGCCTCGCCGGTCACCATGATGAAGGCCGTCTGCATGGGCAGGCCCTTGGCCTGGCGCAGTTCGTCCAGCAGGTCCTGGCCCGTCATGTCGTGCGGGCCCTGCTGGCGAAACGTCATGTCGCTGACGATCAGGTCATAGGCTTGCGGCGCGTTCTTGATCAGGCGGCGTGCCTCCTCCGGCCGGCGCGCCAGTTGCAGATGCTGATGCCGAACGCCCAGCTCGCGCAGGATGCGGCTGAGCACCGAGCGCGACAGCTCGCCTTCGTCAATGATCAGGACGTGCAGCTGATCGGCCGGCACGCCGCCGGACAGCCACCGCGGTTGGTTTCCCAAGGACACCTCTCCCAAGTCGCCCCAAGGCTGGCCACGAGTGCCGGACGATGAGGATGCGTGCGCATCTTTCCACATTCGACAGGCGCCGGCAGGCTGCGCGTCGGATCGCTCAGTGCTGCGCCAGCAACTGCTCCAGCCGCTGCTCCCGCAGCCCGTAGAAACGCTTGATCTCCGCAATCTGCGCCAGCAGCTCCGGCCGGCGCGCGGCAAGCGCCTCGGCCGCCAGGCCTTGGGCCTTCACGGCCAGGATCATCTTGTTCTTGCTGGTGTGCTCCAGCGCGATGAACTCGAACACCTGGGTGCGGTAGCCCTGGCTCTCCAGCAACAGCGCGCGCAAGCTGTCGGTCACCATCTCGGCCTCCTGGCCCAGGTGGATGCCGTGCTGCAGCATGGGCCGCAGCACCGCCGGCATCGTCATCTGCGGGCGCAGCTCCTTGTGGCAGCAGGGCGAACTCATGATGACCCGGGCGCCCGACTGCAGGCCGACGTGCAGCGCATGGTCGGTGGCGATGTCGCAGGCATGCAGCGCGATCATCACGTCCAGCGGCTGCACGGCCTGGGTGCGCACGTCGCCCTGGTCGAAGCGGATGCCGGTGATCTGCTCACCGGCTATGACGGCGTTGCACAGCTTGACCATGTCATCGCGCAGCTCGATGCCGGTCACGCGCGGCGTGTGGCCGTGGGCCTGCAGCCACTCGTGGACGGCAAAGGTCAGGTAGCCCTTGCCGGAGCCGAAGTCGGCCACCCGTACCGTGCCGGCCAGGCCGGCCTCTTCGACGGCCGAGGACAGGATCTCGACGAAGCGGTTGATCTGCTTCCACTTGCGCGCCATGGCCGGCACGAGGGCGGGCTCGCCCTTGACGAGGTGGGTCAGGCCCAGTGCCGACCAGACCGGCCGGGCCATGTCCAGCGGGCGTTGCTTGGCCTTGTCGTGGGTCGCCGGCACCGGCGCTTCGGCGCCTTCGACGCGCGTCACCCGCAGCGTCTCGCGGCCCTTGCGGCTGACGGCGAACTGCACTTCCTCGGTCGCCGTGTGCAGGTGGGCATTGCGAAAACGCGCGCCCAGCAGCGTGGCGATCTCGGCGACGCCGGCCTCGGGCGCATGGTTCTTGGTCACGTCTTTGGTGCGGTGCCGCCACAGGAAGCTCAAGGCCGCCTCGCCGCGCAGCTCGACCAGGCGCACGGTCAGGCGCTCGACGTCCTCGTCGTCGCCCACCGGCCCCGACAGCAGCAGCTTGCCGAACTGGCCGCCGGCCAGGGCCAGGCGGATGAGGTGCAGGAAGCGCTCGGAAGCGGGTGCCGTGGCGGCGGGGGGCGGGGTGATCAGGCTTGTGAACATCGAAGCGGATTGTCTTCGAGGCGAAGATAATGTGTATCCCGTCGCAGGAGATACACATGCGGACCAACATCGTGATCGACGACGAGCTGATGACCCAAGCCTTGAAGGCCACTGGCGCCAAGACCAAGCGCGAGGCGGTCGAGCTGGGCCTGCGAACACTGCTGCAGCTGAATCAGCAGGCAGAGATCCGGAACCTGCGCGGCAAGGTGCAATGGACGGGCGACCTCGACGCCATGCGGCGCGACGGCAAGTGATCCTCGTCGACTCCAGCGTCTGGATCGACTACCTGCGCGGCACCGACACGCCGCAGACCCGCAAGCTCGATGGGCTGCTCGGCACCGTTCCTCTGGCCGTCGGTGACCTCATCCTCACCGAGGTGCTGCAGGGTTGCGGCAGCGAACGGCAGTTCAACGAGGTGGAACGACTGCTGTCGTCGCTCACTAGGGTCACGCTGGGCGGCCCGGACATCGCCGTCGAAGCCGCCCGCAACTTCCGCCGTTTGCGCGCCAAGGGCGTCACGGTGCGCAAGACCATCGACACGGTGATTGCCACGCGCTGCCTGCTGGACGGCTACGAGCTGCTGCACGACGACCGGGACTTCGATGCGTTCGAAACGCACCTGGGACTGCGCGTCGTGCATTGCGAGGATTGATCTCTCAAGCGTGCGTGACCAGCCCGCGCGTCTGAGCCGTATCCAAATGAGGCAAGGTGTTGAACGTGACCAGGTGATGCCGCTTCGGGTTGAACGCGAACTCCGTGACCGCCGAGTTGCGGATGCGCAGGTTCAGCTCAACGAAGGTCTCGGGCGGGCAGGCCAGCACCTGGCTGACGGCCGTGGCGATCGGCCCGCCGCTGGAGACGATGAGCACCTGCTTGCCCACGCCCAAGGCCAGCACGCGCGCCAGCGCATCGGCCACGCCGGCGGCGAAGTCGGCGTGCGCCGGCATGCCCACCGGCGCCGTCTCGCCGCGCATCCAGGCCAGCAGGCCTTGGCGCAGCAGGCGGAAGTGCTGCTTGACAGCCTCGGGGTCGGTCGGCGCGGCCAGCGGCCCGGGGTGGATGGCGCGCACGACGGCTTCGCTGTCGTACTCGTTCAGGCCCGGCAGCGCCACGGCAGGCAAGGCCTCGCCGTAGCCCTCATTGATGCCGGCCAGCGACTGCGCATGCCGGCGCAAAGTGCCGGTGAAGACGGCGTCGAAGCGCTGGCCGCGCTCGCGCCAGTAGGCGCCGAGATGGCGGCATTGCTCGTGGCCGGTGGCGCTGAGCTGGTCGTAGTCGGCAGCACCAAAACTGGCCTGGCCATGGCGGACGAGGTAGAGGCTTCCCATGGCGAACATCATGTCCGGGGGAGGCGCCCGCAGCTGTCGCGACAATGACGCCAATGCTGCTGCGACTTGCCACCCCCGAAGACAGCCCCGAACTCTGGCGCGTGCGCTATGCCGTGACGGAGAACACGCTGACGCCCGGCCGCATCGCCGACACGGATCTGCACGCCTATCTGCAGGACTACGGCCGCGGCTGGGTCATCGAACTCGAACCCGGGCGCATCGCGGGCTTCGCCATCGGCGACGCCCGCGACGGCAACATCTGGGCGTTGTTCGTGGACCCGGCGCTGCACGGCCAGGGCCACGGCCGGCGGCTGCACGACGTGATGGTGGACTGGCTGTTCGCGCAAGGCCTGACCCGCCTGAACCTCGGCACCGAGCCCGACTCGCGCGCCGAGGCCTTCTACCGCCGTGCCGGCTGGCGCCCGACCGGCGAAGGCCTGGACGCCCACGGCGACAAACGCTTTGAACTGAATCGCGAAGACTGGAATCCCCATGCTTGAGACCCATGAAATCGAGACCGGCCCCCACCCGCGCACGACGCTGATCGTGCTGCACGGCCTGGGCGCCGACGGCCATGACTTCGTGCCCATCTGCGGCGAGCTGGACCTGACCGCCCTCGGCCCGGTGCGCTACGTGTTCCCGCACGCGCCGCAGCGGCCGGTGACCATCAACAACGGCTATGTGATGCGCGCCTGGTACGACATCCGCGTCACCGACCTCGTACGCGAGGAGGACGAAGGCGGCCTGCGCGAATCGCAGCAGCAGATTGCGGAGCTGATTGACCGCGAACGCGAGCGCGGCGTGCCGGCGGCGCGCATCGTCGTGATGGGCTTCTCGCAGGGCTGCGCGATGACGCTGATGACGGCACTGCGCTACCCCGAGCGTCTGGGCGGCGCCGTGGGGATGTCGGGTTATCTGCCGCTGGCCTCGCTGGCCGCCGCCGAGCGCTCGGCGGCCAACGCCGACCTGCCGATCTTCCTGGCCCACGGCACGCACGACCCCATCGTGCCCCACGCCCGTGGCGCCGCCAGCCGCGATGCGCTGCGAGCGATGGGCCACGAGGTCGAGTGGCACGACTACCCGATGCCGCACTCGGTCTGCGCCGAAGAGGTCGAGGCCATCAACGCCTGGCTGGTCAGGCAATTGGCCTGAGTTCGCAGGCCTGTTTTGCGGGTCGCATGCATGTGGCCCGGCGATGATTCATGAGTCATGGAGCGCCTGGCCGAACAGATCGTTGACTGGCACAACCGCCACCCCCTCGCACGCCGCATCGGCGTGGGGGATGTGCACACCATCGGCGTCATCGCCCTGCCCTTCGTGCGCGCGAATGCGCAGTCCGGCGCTTTCGTGGAGCCGGTGCTGACGGATGCCGTCAGCGCGTTCGACGAACTCGCCGGCTCGCCGCCGGTGTCGCGCTGGGCGGTGGGTGCGCAACGCCTGGGCGCGCTGCCACGCCTGCTGCAGACCTTCCTGGGCGGGCGCCGGCGCACGCAGTGGCGGGCCTTCAGCGAAAAATTCCTGCCCGGGCTGAGCGCGGGGCGCATCGAGCGTTTCGCGCTGGCGCACGGCTTCGCCGAGCCGCCCGCCACACCCGAGAGCCGGCCCTGGCGGGTCATCGTCATCGACGAGCGGCTGGCCAGCGCCCATGCCGGCTGGCCTTTCGAGCTCTACCTGATGAGCGCCGGCATCGACGTCGGCAGCGCCCGCACCCGCGTGCTGAGCGGGCGCGGCATTCCGTCGCAGATCCTTGGCCGCCGCCTGTGGGACCCGCTGCGCGCCGGCGCCGCAGCCGGCGTGCTGGTGCTGCTGCTGGCAGCAGCGACCTGGCTGCTCTGGCCCCACCGCGCGGCCGAGCCGGTCGTGCCGCCAGCCTCGGCGGCCTCAGCGGCCTCGGCGGTCGCCCCGGCCGTTGCGGCCGCCGCGTCCCTGCCGGCGCCGGCCGCGTCCGAGCCGGCATCCGAGCCAGCGCCCGAGCCGGCCGCCTCGGCGCCGGACGATGCCGCCAGCGACATTGCAGCCCCCCCGGTGCCGGACATCCGGCCCCGCTTCGTCGAGCGCACCGACGGCAAGGTGCTGCCGCCGCTGCATGGCCGCTCGGTGCCGGAGAAGGCGCCAGAGCCAGCCGCCGACAAGACGGCGGTGTCGAAGCCCGCAGACAAGCCCGCCGCCGCTTCAGCCGCCTCGCCCATCAAGCCCGAACCCGTGGACCCGCGCCTGGCACAGCTGGCCCAGGCGCCGGACAAGATCGTCGTCGCCCTGGTCGGCCCGCCCGGCAGCAAGGCAGACGCCGAGGCGCTGCTGCAGAAGATGCGCGCCGGCCTCGTGGGCGTGCACAGCAACCCCGATTCACTGCAGGCCGACGTCATCCAGACGCCCGACGGCTGGCGCGCGACGGTCTGGCCCTTCCCGAGCCGGGAGCAGGCTCAGCTGATCAATGCGACGCTGGTGGCGCGCGGGCTCAAGACCAAGGCGGTGAACTTCTAGGTCCGGCGGATGACGAAGGCGCGCTTGTCGCCGCTGTCGAAGCCGCAGCCCTCGTAGAAGGCCCAGACGGCGGGGTCCTTGCGGCTGGTGGTCAGCACGACCTTGTACGCGCCCGCGGCCCATGTTTGCTCGATGGCATGGCGAATGACGGCCCGACCATGGCCCTGCTGGCGATGGTCGGCATGGGTCACGACGTTCTCGATGACGCCGTAGCTGCGCCCGCCGCGCGTCAGGTTCGGGATGACGACGAGGTTGCAGCTGGCGATCAGCGCATCACCCGCGAACAAGCCGAAGTGGCGCAGCCCGGGATGCGCGAACACGGCGCGCACCGCCTCTTGCGAAGGCGGTACATCACCGGCGTTCAGGTGCTCGTAGAGCGCCATGAGGGCGTCGACATCGCCGACGCCCAGGTCGCGAATCGCGACCGCTACCGTCACTTCACTTCCAACTTCATGGTGTTGGCAATGAAGGCCAGCACGTCGCTGCGCTCCTCGATGATCTTGGAGGTGGGCTTGCCCGCGCCGTGACCGGCATTGGTCTCGATGCGGATCAACTTGGGCGCGGCGCCGGTGTCGACGGCCTGCAGCGCGGCGGCGTACTTGAAGCTGTGCGCCGGCACGACACGGTCGTCATGGTCGGCCGTCGTGATCAGCACGGCCGGGTACTTGGCGCCACTCTTGATGTTGTGCATCGGCGAGTAGGCGTGCAGCGCACGGAACATCTCGGGGCTGTCCTTGCTGGTGCCGTAGTCCGACGCCCAGGCCCAGCCGATCGTGAAGTTCTGGTAGCGCAGCATGTCCATGACGCCCACCTGCGGCACGCCGGCGGCGAACAGGTCCGGGCGCTGGTTGACGACCGCGCCGACCAGCAGGCCGCCGTTGCTGCCGCCGTTGACGGCCAGCGTCGCCGGGCTGGCGATGCCCTGCTTGACCAGCCATTCGCCGGCGGCGATGAAGTCGTCGAAGACGTTCTGCTTCTTCAGCTTGGTGCCGGCCTCGTGCCAGGCCGAGCCGTACTCGCCGCCGCCGCGGATGGCGGCGATGACGTAGACGCCACCCATGCGCAGCCAGGTGGCGGCCGTGACACCGTAGCCCGGCGTCATGGCGATGTTGAAGCCGCCGTAGCCGTACAGCAGCGTCGGGTTGGTGCCGTCCAGCTTCAAGCCCTTCTTCGCGGCGATGAAGATGGGGAAGCGCGTGCCGTCCTTGCTGGTGACGAACTCGCGGCGGGTCTCGAACTCCTCGGCATTGAAGGCGGTCTTGGGCTTCTTGAACAGCGTGATCGCGCCGGTTTTCACGTCGTAGCGCAGCACCTCGGCCGGCGTGGTCAGGCTGGTGAAGCTGAAGAAGGTTTCCTTGTCGGTCCAGCGGCCGCCGAAGCCGCTGGCCGTGCCGATGCCGGGCAGCTTGACCTCGCTGAGCGGCTTGCCGTCGGCGCCGTGCACACGCACCAGGGTGGCCGCGTCGTTCAGGTAGCTCAGCAGGAAGCGGCCGCCGACGGCGGATGCGCCGGTCATCGCATCCTTGCCCTCGGCCACCAGCGTCTTCCAGCCGGCCGGCGCGGGGTTCTTCAGGTCGATGGCAATGAGGCGGCCGCGCGGCGCGTCCTTGTCGGTCTTGACGATCAGCTTGCTGCCCAGGACGGCGACCGGGTTGTACTGGGCGTCAAAGTCCAGCGTGAGGGTCTGCGGCTTGCCGCCGGCGAAGCCACCCTTGGGCAGCGGCAAGGTCATCAGGCCGTTCTTGCTGCCGCCTTTCCAGACGGTGATGAGCAGCAGCTGGCCGTCGTCCGACACGTCGGCACCGAAGCCCCATTCCTTGTTGTCGCGGTTCTCGGCGACGAGCACGTCTTGGGCCTGAGGCGTGCCCAGGCGGTGGTAGTAGAGCTTGTGGAAGTAGTTGGCGCCGGTGAGCTTGGCGCCTTCGGCGGGCGCGTCGTAGCGCGAGTAGAAGAAGCCCTTGCCGTCGGCCGTCCAGGCGGCGCTGCTGAACTTGACCCAGTCGATCTTGTCTTCCAGGTCCTGGCCGGTGGCGACGTCGCGCACCTTCCAGGTCTGCCAGTCGGAGCCCGCGCCTGCCACGCCATAGGCCAGCAGCTTGCCGTCGCGCGAGGGCACGGCGCCGGTCAGCGCGACGGTGCCGTCCTTGGAGAAGCCGTTCGGGTCCAGCACGACAGTGGGCGTGTCCTTCAGGGACTTGGCGGTGTACAGCACGTTCTGCTGCTGCAGGCCGTCGTTGCGGCTCCAGAAGTAGCGGCCGCCTTCCTGGAAGGGGATGCCGAAGCGCTCGAAGTTGTACAGCTCGGTGTAGATACGCCGCGCCGGCACCCGCTGCGGCATGGCGGCGAGGAACTTGTCGGTGACCTCGTTCTGGGCGGTGACCCAGGCCTTGGTCTCGGCGCTGTTGTCGTCTTCCAGCCAGCGGTAGGGGTCGGCGACGGTCGTGCCGTGGTAGGAGTCGACCTGGTCGACCTTGCGCGTGACGGGATAGTTCAAGCCTTGGGCCTGGGCGCTTGTGGCGAGCATGGCCGAGATGGCGAGGGCGGGCAGGGTGAGCTTCATCAGGGGTGTCCTGGTTGAGAGGACACTGATTTTCGGCGACGCGCGCGGGCGCCGCCGATGGTCATGCGATGAAACCCTGAGGGCCGCTCAGCTCCGGTAGTCGGCGTTGATGGTCACGTAGTCGTGGCTGAGGTCGCAGGTCCAGACCGTCGCGCTGGCCGCGCCGCGGTTCAGGCCGACGCGGATGGTGATCTCGCTCTGCTTCATGACGCGCTGGCCGTCTTCCTCGCGGTACTCGGGCCGGCGGCCGCCGCGGGTGACGACGTGGACATCGTCCAGGTGCAGGTCGATGAGGCTCTGGTCCAGGTCGCCGATGCCGGCGTAGCCGACCGCCGCCAGGATGCGGCCCAGGTTGGGGTCGCTGGCGAAGAAGGCCGTCTTGACCAGCGGCGAGTGGGCGATGGCGTAGGCCGCCAGCTTGCACTCGGCCTCGTCGCGGCCGCCCTCGATGGTGATGGCGATGAACTTGGTTGCGCCCTCGCCGTCCCGAACGATGGCCTGGGCCAGCTCCTGCGCCAGTGCGATCAGCGCCTCGCGCAGGGTCTTGGCATCGGCGCTGTCCAGCGACGTGATCTCGGCGTGCGCTGCGCGGCGAGAGGCGATCAGCAGGAAGCAGTCGTTGGTGGACGTGTCGCCGTCGATGGTGATGCGGTTGAACGAAGCATCCGCCGCTTCCTTGACCAGCGGCTGCAGCAGGGCCGGGGCGATGTTGGCGTCCGTCGCGACGAAGCCCAGCATCGTCGCCATGTTGGGCCGGATCATGCCGGCGCCCTTGGAGATGCCGCTCAGCGTGACCGGCACGCCGCCCAGCGTGATGCGACGCGACGCGGCCTTGGGCAGCGTGTCCGTCGTCATGATGCCCAGCGCCGCCTCGCCCCAGCCATCGTCGCGCAGCGCCGCCAGCGCGCCAGGCAGGCCGGCGGTGATGCGGTCGACGGGCAGCGTCTCCATGATGACGCCGGTGGAGAAGGGCAGCACCTGTTCTGGCTTGCAGCCGATCAGCTCGGCCAGCGCCTGGCAGGTCTGGCGCGCACGGGCCAGGCCGTCGGCGCCGGTGCCGGCATTGGCATTGCCGGTGTTGATGAGCAGCGCTCGCACGCCCGAACCGGCGGCCAGGTGCTCGCGACACACCTGCACGGGTGCGGCGCAGAAGCGGTTGGTCGTGAAGACGCCGGCCACCGCCGCGCCCTCCTCCAGCGCGATGACGCTGAGGTCGCGCCGGTTGGCCTTGCGCACGCCGGCCATCGTCACGCCGAGGCGCACGCCCGGCACGGGCAACAGGGAGGCGGGATCGGGGGCGGAGAGATTGACGGGCATGGCGCGCTCGGGTTGGTCAGGGAAAGCGCGCGAATTCTATGAAGTGACGGCGACGGCGCCGTGGCACCCGCCCAGGTTGACCCCGGACGGGTGGCCCCTCCTACCCCTGCCTGCCCTCACCTGGCATTGCCCAGGCGGACGCGCGCGGAGGCCGCCTGGCCATCGGAGGTCTGTGCCACGACCTGCACGTCGAGCGCGCCGGTGCCCGCTGGCGGCACGCCTTCCAGGCGGCCCGTCTGCGCATCGATGCGCAGCCAGGCCGGCAAGGGTCGGCCGTCGCTCAGGGTGGCGCTGTAGGTCACCTGCGCGCCGGCCGGCGGGCTGAAGAGGCGGTCGGTCGCGAAGCCGCGGCCGATGTCCGCAGGCTGCAGTTGGGTGACCGGCTGAAGCACGACCAGGCGCGCAGCGGTGGGAGCGGCGGTCGAGCCGGCATCCACCGCAGCGGCCGCAGGAGCCGAAGGCGCCGCAGCGGCGACGGCATCCGGCGCCGGCGCGGCATTGGTTGGCGCTGCAGCCGGCGCCGCAACCCCACCGCCCAGCACCGTCAACGAACCGGACGGCCCCATCGCTGTGCCGCCGGCCGCCGGCAGTGGCGCGTTCAGCACCGGCTGCGTGACGGACGGGTTGGCCAGCGCGTCGCCGGGTGTCTGGACGACCTGCGTCTGCAGGTTCTCGGACTTGACGGCAGGCGAGGGCTTCACGGTGAGCACGCCGTCCACCAGCGTCAGCGCATAGTTCTGCGCACTGGCACCGCTGATCTGGATGGCGTAGCTGCCGGGTGGCGTGCCCGCGCCGCTGGGGGCGCTGAGGGCGGCACCCTGGACGACGGCGGCGGTGTCCTGGTAGCGCAGCTGGCTGGCGTCGAGCGACCAGGTCAGTGCCGGGTCCTGCTCACCGGCCGTCTTGGTCTTGTCGTCGGCCGTCAGCGTCAGGGGCGCCTGGGTCACGGTCAGTACGCCATTGCGCACGGTGACCGCGTAGTTGGCCGCCGTGGCCTGGCCGCTGATGGCGTGCGTGCCGGCCGTGGCCTGGGCGCCGGTGGCCGTGCTCACGCCGGCCACCTGCACTGCGGCGGCACTGTCGCCGTACTTGAGCTGGCTGGCGCTCACGGTCCAGGTGGCCGTGGGTTCGGCCGCGCCGTAAACCTTGGTCAACGGGTCGAAGGCCAGCGTCAGCGGCGCCTTGTCCACGCTCAGCGTGGCTGGCACGAACTGGGTGATGCGGTAGTTGGCATCGAGCTTAAGCGTGCCCAACGTGATGGCGTGGTTGCCGGCTGTGGCCTGGGCGCCGGTGGCGGTGTCCAGCTGGCCGGTGGCGGCGCCGGTGTCGCCCGCGACCAGGCCGGTGAGGCGATAGCTGAGCGTGGGGTCGGCGTCGCCGTAGACCTTGCGCTGGTCGTCGGCCGTCACGCTCAGCGCACGCGGCGTGATCGCGGCGCTGGACTGCGGCTGCACGTCGACCGTGTAGTTGCCCAGGTCCGCGCCGCCCAGCGAGGCGACGACCGCGACGACCTTGCCCTGGCCGACGTTCCTGTCGGCGAAGTTGCCGGTGACGCTGTTGACCAGGACCTGGTCGCCCGTCACCAGGCCCTGCCACTGCACGCCCTGTGCGCTGACCTGGGCGGCCAGCGTGCCGTCGTAGACCTTGTCCTGCGCCTGCAGGCCGGTCACGGTCAACGACCTGGGGGCGATGTCGGCGGCCAGGCCGGTGGGCTGGCTGATGCTGTAGTTGCCCGCAGCGGCGCCCTCCAGCGTGCCGGCCACGGTGATGGGCTTGGCCGTGCCGACGTTCTTGTCGGCGAAGTGGCCGGTCTGCGTCAGCGTGACGACATCGCCGCCGACGAGGCCGACGACGCTGCCGCCGCTGAGCGTGGCGACGGTGCTGCCGTCGTAGACCTTGGTGGCAGCGACGGTGCCGGAGATGGTCACCGTGCGCGAGCTGACGCTGGCGCTCAGGCCCGTGGGCTGCACGACGCTGTAGTTGCCGGCGTCCGTGCCCGCCAAGGTGTTGGCGGCGATGACGGCCTTGGCTGTGCCGAAGTTCCGGTCGGTAAAGTTGCCGGCCTCCACCAGCGCCACGGTGTCACCACTGACGATGCCCACCAAGCTGCCGCCGGTCAGCGTGGCCGCCGTGCTGCCGTCGTAGACCTTGTCGGCCACCGTGGTGCCCGTGACCGAGACAGCCTTGGGCGCGACCGTGCCGGTCAGGTTGGTGGGCTGGATGACGCTGTAGTTACCGGCATCGCTGCCGGCCAGAGCGCTGGTGGCGATGACGGCCTTGGCCGCGCCCACGTTCTTGTCGGCGAAGGCGCCGGTCTCGTTCAATGTGACCGAGTCGCCCGCCACGAGACCGGCGACGCTGCCACCACTGAGCGTGGCCGTGGTGCTGCCGTCATAGACCTTCTCGGCCACGACGGTGCCGGTGACGGTGACGCTCTTGGGTGTGACGCTGCCGCTGAGGTTGGTGGGCTGCGTGAGGCTGTAGTTGCCGGCATCGGCGCCGCCCAGCACGCCGGCCGCGGTGACGGACTTGTTGCTGCCGGCGTTCTTGTCGGCAAACATGCCAGCCTGCGTCAACGAGACGCTGTCGCCGCCCACGAGGCCTTGCAGCATGCCGCCGGTGAGTGCGGCGGCCGTGCTGCCGTCGTACACCTTGTCGACGACCGTGGTGCCTGTGACCGTGATGGTCTTGGGCGTGACGGCCGCTGTCAGGTTGGCGGGCTGCGTCAGCTGGTAGTTGCCGGCATCGATACCGCCGAGCGTGTCGGTCGCGGTGACGGTCTTGACCGCCGCCGCGTTCTTGTCGGCGAACTGGCCGGACTGGGCGAGCGTGACGGTGTCGCCACCCACCAGGCCGCTCAGGCTGCCGCCGCTCAGCGAGGCATGGGTGGTGCCGTCGTAGACCTTGTCGGCCACCGTCGTGCCACTGACCGTGATGACCTTGGGCGTCACGCTGCCGGTCAGGTTGGCGGGTTGTGTCAGCGCGTAGTTGGCGGCGTCGCCACCGCCCAGGGAATTGGCGGCGGTGACGGCCTTGCCTGCGCCGACGTTCTTGTCGGCAAAGGCGCCGGCCTGCGTCAGGGTCACCGTGTCGCCGGTGACCAGTCCGTCCAGGCTGCCACCCACCAGCGTCGCAGCGGTGCTGCCGTCGTAGACCTTCTCGGCCACGACGGTGCCGGTGACGGTGACGCTCTTGGGTGTGACGCTGCCGCTGAGGTTGGTGGGCTGCGTGAGGCTGTAGTTGCCGGCATCGGCGCCGCCCAGCACGTCGGCCGCGGTGACGGACTTGTTGCTGCCGGCGTTCTTGTCGGCAAACATGCCAGCCTGCGTCAACGAGACGCTGTCGCCTCCCACGAGGCCTTGCAGCGTGCCGCCGGTGAGCGCGGCAGCCGTGCTGCCGTCGTACACCTTGTCGACGACCGTGGTGCCCGTGACCGTGATGGTCTTGGGCGCGACGGCCGCTGTCAGGTTGGCGGGCTGCGTCAGCTGGTAGTTGCCGGCATCGCCGCCGCTCAGTGTGCCGGTGGCGATGACGGTCTTGGCTGCGCCTGCGTTCTTGTCGGTGAACTGGCCGGATTCGGCCAGCGTGACGGTGTCGCCATTCACCAGGCCGCTCAGGCTGCCGCCGCTCAGCGAGGCGATGGTCGTGCCGTCGTAGACCTTGTCGGCCACCACTGTGCCGCTGACGGTGATGGTCTTGGGCGTGACGCTGCCGGTGAGGTTGGTGGGCTGGGTCAGCGCGTAGTTGCCAGCATCGGCGCCACCGAGGAAGTCGGCTGCCGTGACCACCTTGCTGGTGCCGGCGTTCTTGTCGGCGAAGCTGCCAGCCTGCGTCAGCATGACGGTGTCGCCATTGACGAGGCCATCCAGGCTGCCGCCCACCAACGTGGCGGCGGTGCTGCCGTCATAAACCTTGTCGGCAACGGCCGTGCCGATGACGGTGATGGTCTTGGGCGTCACGGTGCCGGTCAGGCCGGTGGGTTGGGTGAGCGCGTAGTTGCCGGCGTCACCGCCGCCCAGTGTGCTGGTGGCCGTCACCGCCTTCGTGGCGCCGACGTTCTTGTCGGCGTAGTGGCCGCTTTCGGCCAGCGTGACGGTGTCACCGCCCACCAGGCCCTGCAGACTGCCGCCGGTGAGTGCGGCGGTCGTCGAGCCGTCATAGACCTTGGCCGCCACGGTGGTGCCGGTGACGGTGATGGCCTTGGGCGTGATGTCGGCCGTCAGCGTGCCCGGCTGCGTGATCGTGTAGTTGACCGCGTCGCCGCCGCCGAGCGTGTCGGCAATCGTCACGGTCCTGGCGATGCCGGCGTTCTTGTCGGCAAAGCTGCCGGCCTGCGCCAGCGTGACGGTGTCGCCAAACACCAGGCCCTGCAGGCTACCGCCGGTGATGGCGGCCGTGGTGCTGCCGTCATAGACCTTGTTGGCCACGGCGCTGCCGGTGACGGTGATGGCCTTGGGCGTGATGTCGGCCGTCAGGCCGGTGGGCTGCGTGATGGTGTAGTTGCCCGCGTCGCCGCCGCCGAGCGTGTCGGCAATCGTCACGGCCTTGGCGATGCCGGCGTTCTTGTCGGCAAAGCTGCCGGCCTGCGTCAGCGTGACGGTGTCGCCGCCCACGAGGCCCACCAGGCTGCCGCTGCTGATCACCGCCGTCACCGTGCCGTCATAGACCTTGGCAGCCGCAACGCTGCCGGTGACCGTGAGGGCCTTGGGCGTGATGTCGGCTGTCAGGCCGGTGGGCTGGGTCAGCGAGTAGTTGCTGGCGCTGCCACCGCCGATGCTGTTGGCGGCTGTCACCGGCTTGGCCGTGCCCGCGTTCTTGTCGAGGAAGCTGCCAGCCTGTGTCAGCGTGACGGTGTCGCCGCCAACGACGCCCTGCAGCGTGCCGCCGCTGAGCGCGGCCAGCAGGCCGCCGTCGTAGACGCGGCTGGCCACGCTGGTGCCGGTCACCGTCAGCGCCTTGGGGCTGATGGTGGCGGCCTGGGTGCCAAAGCTCAGCGTGTAGTTGCCGGACTGCGCGCCGGTCAGCGTCAGGCCACCGAACTGCACCTGCGAAGCCAGCAGGACCTGGGCGCTGTCATAGGTGGCCGTGGCCGTGCCGGTCAGCGAGACGGTGTCCAGCGAATACGGCTTGCCGTCTGCCGTGCTGCCGGCGCCGGCCGTCTGGCTGGCCAGCAGCGCGCCGCTGCCGGTGGGCGTGGCGGCCGTGTTGCCGTCGTAGGCCTTGCTGGCCGCGACCGAGAGGCCGCTGACGTCCAGCGCCTTGGGCGTGATGTCCGCCGTCACGGAGCCGGCGCTGATCGTGTAGTTGCCGGCGTCCGCGCCGCCGAGCGTCAGGCCCGACAGCGTGACCGACTTGCCCGTGCCCGCGTGGCGGTCCGCAAACGCACCGGCGCCCGTGCCGGAGAGGGACACGGTGTCACCGCTCAGTGCCTTGCCGTCGTTGAAGGTCGCACCGCCCGAGGCGATGGCGCCGGTGCCCGTCACCTGCGCGGTGGTCGTGCCGTCGTAGACCTTGCCGGCTGCGCTCAGGCCCGTGACGTTGATCGCCTTGGGGTTGACGACGAAGTTGCTGCTGCCGGGGGTGACGTTGACCTGGTAGCCGAGGTCGGCGGCGAACGTGCCCTGCCCGTTCAGCGTCACCGTGTAGGTGCCGGCCGGGATGAAGCCGGCGCCGGAGGGCGTGTAGCTGCTGGTGGAGAAGTTCAGCGCGCCGGTGGTGGCCGAACCCTGGGTGTCGCCGTCGATGAAGCCGGCAACATTGACACCGGGCACCGCGCCCGCCGTGCCGTAGTCGATGGTGGAGCCGGCGCCGACCGAGACGGTCAGCGTGGGTGCGGTGCTGTAGAGGAACCAGCTGCCGCTGGCCGCATAGCCCGGCGTGGCGCCGGCCGCATAGCTCTGTGCATAGTGCTTGCTGTAGCCGGTCATGCCCTCGGTGGTGTCGGTGGGCGTGGTGGAGTAGACGAGGTAGCGGCCGTTGGGCGCGCTCAGGCCGGTGTTGGCGGCCTTGTTGTTGACGAAGTTGCGGCCGGCGGCCAGCACGATGTTGGCGTTGTTGCTGGTGACGGTGCCGTCCAGCGTCAGGTCGGCACTGGCGCCGCTGGCGTGCAGCGTGATTCCGTTGTTGGCCGTCAGGCCGCTGCTGTCCACCGCCGTGCTGCCGTTGGTTTTGAGGTCCAGGCTGCCCAGGTTGCCGGCGACGTTGCCCACGGTGTTGGTGCCGGCGGTCAGCGTGGCGGTGCCGTCGTAGCCGAAGCGCATGCGCGCGGCGTTGACCGTGCTGCCCGACGCCTGAGTGAGGTTGCCGGCATCGAGGCTGAAGAGCAGGTTGCCGGTGCTGGCCGTCACGGCGGACGAAGCGCCGAGCGCAATCGTGCCGTCATAGACGAAGAGCTCCAGATCACGGCCATTGGCCGCGCCGGACTTCAGCACGCCGTTGACGTTCATGCCGCCGCTGCCGCCCGTGATCTGCAGGTGGGCATCCAGCGTGCTGGCGCCGCGCAGCATCGATGCCTGCGTGAAGTCCAGCGAATTGACGACCATCGCGCCGCCCTGGCTGTCACTGCCAAGCTGCACCTTGTCAAAGCCCGAGCTCTGGTGGATGACGGCACCGACCTCGGCCGTCGTCATCGACATGCCTGTGCCGCTGGCCGCACCCAGTGTCATGCCGGCGGCAAGGTCGGCCGCAGAGACCTGCAGCGTGCCGGAGCCGCTGAGCTGGGTGTCGGACGCCAGCACCAGCCCGCCACCGACGGCGCTGTGGCCGCCGGCATACAGCTCGATGCGGTCCGTGACGCCGCCGCCCAGATGCGCACCACTGTTGAAGCGGATGCCGCGGCCCAGGCTGCCGCTGTCGACGCCGTTGTTCTTGACCTGGACGAACAGGCCGCTGAGGTTGGACAGGCGGACGGTGCCGGCGTCGTTGCTGGTCTTGTCCGTGCTGTTGCGCAGGTCCATCCACAGATGGCCGCCGCCGACGTCCACGGACGTGCCGGCCGCCTGGCTGATGACGGCGGTGCAGGTGCTGCAGTCGTTGTCGACCACGCCGTTGGCCACGCTCTGGTTGGCGATGGCGGTGAAGTTGCCGCCATCGGTGTCGATGTTGGCGCGCAGGTGCACCGAGCGGCCGGCTTCCAGCTTCAAGTTGCCACCGGTGCCAATGGCCGACACGTTGATGTCGCGCAGCACGGTGATGTCGTTGCTGGCCTGCAGCGTGACGCTGGTGCCGGCGTTGAGCAGCGCGGTCAACGCGGCGGGCGTGATGACGACGTCCGCGCCGGTGTTGGCCGAGAAGCCCAGCGTGCCGCCGCTGAAGCCCACGGTGTTCAGGCCGCCGGTGGTGCCGGCGAAGAGGCTGCCGCCCCAGTTGCTGTTGCCGCCGCTGCCGTTGACCTGGTCGACCGTGGTGGGCGTGGCGCTGTTGTCGGCCACCAGCGTCAGCCCGTAGGCGTGGCTGGCGTTGTTGCCTGACGTGGTGTTGGGCGCGACCCAGACCAGCGGCCGCCAGGCCACCTGCTCGGCGCCGGTGACCGCAGCGGGCAGCAGCGTGGCACGCACATCCGTGAAGAAGCTGTAGCCATCGGAGGCCGTGGTGGCCAGGCCGTCGGCGGCCGAGGCCGCGCCGATGAGGCTGTTGCGCCAGCTCACCGGGCCGGCCGCGCCGTGCGCGCCGGAGAACAGAGTCACGGCGCCCGCACCGTCGATGCCGCAATAGGCCAGGTTGCTCAGCAACAGCAGGTCGCCGGTGGCGACGAGGTTGCCGCTGACGTTGCGCTTGAGCGTGATGCTCTGGCCGCTGACCGCATCGCCCGCGCTGCTGCCGGTCAGGCTGTTCGTGTCGGAAACGACCGCGCCGACACCCGTCTCGCCGTACGCGTGGCCGTTGCTGGCGTTGACCCAGGTGGCGGCGCCCGCGCCGGCCGCGGGCGTGCCGCTGCCATTGCCGTAGACGCTGGTCCAGTCCACCGAGCGCACCATGTAGCTGGTGGTGCCGCCGCTGCGCAGCACGACGACGCCGGGGTCGATGACGGCGCCGTAGGTGGCGAAGTCGTAGCTGGACAGGCTGCGGCCGACGTGGTCGCCCGCCGTGGCGCCGGTAAGGCTGTTGGCCGCCGTCACGGTGCCGGCAATGCCGCCGGCCGGTGCGAACGTGACCGCACCGACGCCGGTCGTCGCGCCGTTGCTCCACCAGGGGCTGGCGATGACGTGCCGCCCGCCGTCCAGCGCCGTGATGCCGGACAGCAGGTAGTGCAGGCCCGTGCCCGGGTCGACCCAGGCGTTGTAGCCGATGGCATCGCCCGCTTGCGTGCCCACCAGGCTGTTGCTGCTGTTGATGCTGCCGCCAGCCGCGCCCGTGCGCAGTTGGCCGTTGCTGCCGTTCAGCCAGGTGGCGGCGCCCAGCGACGTGGGCGCGTCGGTCCGCGTCCATGCCGAAGTCTGCTGCCACAGCGGCGAGCCGATGACCGCATTGCCGTCTGCCAGCGCGACAACGCCACCCGCGCCCACGCGGTCGCCGGTGTTGTCGGACGTGCGGATGGTCCAGTCGTTCACGAGCACGTCGCCGCGCACGATCTGGTAGATGTAGTCGTTCGGCACGGTGAAGCCGAAACCGGCAGAGCCGGTGGTGCCGACCAGGCTGTTGCTGCCGTCCACGGTGCCGGTGATGCCGGCGGTGCCGCTGCCCCAGGTGACCGCGCCGCGCTCGTCCCACCACTGCGGGTTCAGCAGCACGAAGTTGCCGTTGGTCAGCTGCGTGACGCCGTCCAGCGGCAGGCGGTACCCGAGCAGGTCGCTCGCATGGCTGCCCACCAGGCTGTTGGCCGCCGACAGCGTGCCGCCGCTGCCGCCACCGGCCAGCGCGCCGGTGCTGCCGTTGAACCAGCTCACGGCGCCGGCCTGGGTGGCGCCGGTGTTGTTCCAGCCCGGGCTGGCCACCAGCACGTTGCCGTTGCTCAGGCGCTGGACGATGGGCGTGCCGTTGTAGGTGAAGCCGGTGTAGAGGTAGTCGTAGGACTCTTCGATGGCCAGGCTGCGGGCCGGCGTGACGCTGAAGCTCTTGCCCAGCGTGATGTTGGCGCCGCCGACGTAGAACTGCCCGGTCTTGACGTCGCTCGACGTGCCGAAGGAGTACGGGCCGGTGGGCCGAATGCTGGCCGTGGTGACGGGGTCGCCGCCGACGGTGGCGTCGCTGATGACGGGCACGACCCAGTTGGTGTTGGGCAGGGTGCCCAGGCGGTCGCCGGCGGCGGTGATGGCGCTCTGGTTGACGTCGCTGTAGGTGTCGGGCGTGCTGCCGACCAGGCTGTTGCTGGCCGAGACGACGCCCGTCCGGTTGCCGCTGCCGACCCAGGTGATCGCGCCTCGGCCGCCGTTCCAGTAGGGGCTGATGGCGATGTAGTTGCCGTTGTCCAGCGTCTGGCCAAGCAGGCCGAGGTGGTCGCCCGTGGTGGTGAGCCGGTAGGTGGTGTCGGTGAAACTGATGCCGCCGCGCGTGGCATTCGCGCTGCTGGTGCTGAACACGTCGGCGACGCTGCCCACCAGGCTGTTGCTGGACGAGATGGTGCCGGCCAGGCCGGCGCTGCCGTCGCCCCAGGTGATGGCGCCCTTGCCGCCGTCCCAGCCGGGGCTGCGCACGAGGAAGTCGCCGTTGGCCAGCAGGTCGACGGTGGCGCTGAGCACGGCGTTCCAGTCGCCCATGACCTTCTGCAGGTTGCTGGAGTCGTTGGTGCTGGCGACGCTGCGCTGGTCGGCGTAGTGCAGGCTGCCGACGTAGTCGCCGGCATGGTCGCCCACCAGGCTGTTGCTGGACGACACCGCGCCGCCCACGGCGTTCTGGCCGGTGGCGTAGCCGGTGCTGCCGGCCAGCCAGGTCACGGCACCGTAGGACACGGTGCTGGTGGCGCTGCTGCGGTTGCCCCAGTCGGGGCTGAGCACGAGGGCGTTGGGGCGCAGGCCGTCGCCGTCCAGCGTGCCCACAGGCAGCACGCCACCGGAGCCGACACGGCTGCTGGCGGTGGTGCCGTAGAGGCTGTTGTTCGTGGACAGAGCGCCGGTGATGCCCACCGTGCCGGAGCCGCGCACCGCAGCGCCGCCGTCCACCGCGCCGACATCGGCGTTCGGCGCCAGCACGATGTAGTGGCTGCCGGACAGCTCCGCCACGCCGGTGCCCACGCCGTCGCCTGCGGTAGCGCCAACGAGCGCATTGCTGGCGCTGACCGAGCCGGCCAGGCCCGTGGCGCCAGCCGCAAACGCCACCGCGCCTCGGCCGGTGTTCCAGTCGTTGTCGACAACGAGGTAGTTGCCGTTCTTCAGCACCTTGACGCCGGTGCTGCTGGCGATGGCCCGCAGGCTGGTCGTGTCGCTACCGCTGTAGATGCGGGTCGAGATGGGCGAGGTAGCACTGTTGCTGACGCTACCCAGCAGGTCGCCCACGCCGCCGATCAGGCTGTTGCCGCTGCCCACCGCACCGCCCGTGGCGCTGCTGCCGAAGATGTTGCCGGTGCTGCCATCGACCCAGGTGACGGCACCGTTGGGGCTGTTCTCGAGGAAGCGGCCGACGGTCGCATTGCCGCTGTCGGCCCAGTAGGGACTGGCCACGACATAGCCCTGGCCGCCGCCCACCGACTGCACGCCACCGCTGGCGACGAAGTCGTAGCTGTGCGTGCCCACCAGGCTGTTGCTGCTGGAGACCGCGCCCACCGTGCCGCCCGCCGCGCCATAGGTGGCGGCGCCGGCATAGATGTTGGCGCCGTTCGTGAAGGTCGGGCTGGACACGGCATAGCTGCCGCCGGGCAGCGCGGTGAGCGTGCTGCCCACGGCGTCGCCCGACGCGCCCGGGGGCGCCGTGCGCAGGTTGTTGTTGCCGCTGTCCTTGTTGATGAAGGGCAACGACGAGCTCAGGCCGACAACGTAGACCTGCTTGCTGTTGCTGTCGATGTCCGAAGGCGCCTGGCTGCGGATACCGGTGCTGCCCACCAGCGCGGTGCTGGCCGACACCGCACCGCCGGCCGCCGCATTCGCCAGCGCACCGGTGCTGCCATTCATCCAGGCCACAGCGCCGCGGCCGTTGAACCAGTTGCCGGCCGCGATGGCGACGTTGCCGTCGGTCAGCTCGACGAGCTTCGTCGTGCCCTCCACAGCCACGCCGCCGTACACGTCGTAAGTGGTGACGCTGCCCAGGCGGTCGTTGGCCGTGATGGTCACGCTGCCGCTGGTGTTGACCGTCTCGCCGGCATAGACGTAGCGCGTGACGCTGTCGGTGTTGGCCGTGCTGCCCAGCAGGCTGTTGCCGCTGCCGATGGCGGCGCTGCCGCTGCCGGCCGCGCTCTGCCAGGTGATGGCACCCGCCGAAGCCGTGGTGTTGGACTGGATGGCGTAGGCGCTGGGTGCGACGACGTTGAACGGGTCGGTGACCGTGAGGCTGAAGGTGTTGACGCCGCTGACCGTGCCGTACTTCGGGCTCAGTACCAGGTAGTTGTCGTTGCCCAGCACCTTCACGCCGCCGCCACCGGCCTCGTCGCCCGCGTTGCTGCCACGCAGGTTGGCCAGCAGCGCGCCACTCTGGCTGTTGAACAGGTAGACGGCGCCGGTGGCGGTCGTGCCGCCCGTGTCGGCCTTGGGCGCCGTGATGATGACGTTGCCGTTGCCCAGCACGTGCGTGAACGTACCGAAACCGCTGGTGGCCGAGGCGGTCGGGTCCGCCAGGTCCAGGCTGGCCAGGGAGCTGCCGGCGTTGTCGATGATGATGTTGCGCGGGTCCAGCAGCAATTGGCCCGGGCGGCCGTCGCGGCTGCTGAGGTCAGCCTGGCCCTGGAAGACCAGGTCCTGCTTGCCCGACACCTCGGCCTGGCCGCCAGCACCGGTCTGCATACCGCCCCGGGCACTCAGCGCGCCGGCGAACAGCGTCTTGTTGTCGGACCACACCACCACCTGGCCGCCATCGCCATGCGCTCCTTTGGCGTCTGCGCGGAGCGTGGTGGATGCGTTCACCCCCACGTCCGTCGCATGGCCGATGTCCGCCTCGCCGCCCTGGAAGCCACCACCCACGCGCACCCGCCCGCCCAGCGTGCTGCCGCTGGCATCCAGCGTGGCGGCGCGCAGCTGCACGCTGCCAGCCGTCAGGTCGACATGGCCGCCCTGCCCGGCCGAAGCCTGGGCGCTCAGCGTGCCGGAGCTGTAGATGATCGAGCGGCTGTCGGCGCCGGTGCTGCCGGTCACCGCGATGCTGCCGCCGCGCGTGGCGCCATCGGCCGCGATGCCGGCCTGCGCCGTCTGGATGATGGTCTCGGCCTGGATCTTCACCGCGCCGCCGGCGCCCTGCGTGGACGACACGTCCAGCTTGCCCGACTGGCCCACGTAGTCGCCCTGCACCGAGATCCGCCCGCCGTCGCGCGCGGCGATGCTGCCACCCAGGTCCAGGTTGCCGCCGCTGAGCTGCACGCTGCCGCCCTGCGCCGAGATGCTGCCGCTGTTGTTCACCAGGCGCACCACGCCGTCCTGCTCCACCATCCGGGCGGCACTGCTGCCGCCGGCCACGGCCTGCTGCTGCAGCTGACGCGCCGCGCCCGCCGCAAGGATGACCTGGCCGCCATCGGCCACGATGGCCTGGCGGTTGTCGATCAATGTCTGGATCGTGGCGGCCTCGACCTTCACGCCCAGCAGCTGCGCGCCGTCGAAGTTCAGCGTGACGGCGTCACCGCCGGCCAGCGCCACCGTGCCGAGGCGCGCACTGATGACGCCCTCGTTGCGCACCTCGGGCGCCAGCAGCGCCACATAGCCCGCTGCGGCGGCCGACAGGCTGCCCTGGTTGACGACCGCGCCGGCCACCGCCCCGCGCGTGAAGCGCGAACGGCCGGCCATGAAGTCCTCGTCAGCCAGGTGCAACGTGGAGGCGACAAGGCCGCCCACGTCCACCTGCGCGCCCTTGCCAAAGACGATGCCGTTGGGATTGACCAGCATGACCTGGCCGTTGGACGTCAGCTTGCCGAAGATCTGCGAGACATCCGAGCCGACGACGCGGTTCAGCGCCACGGACTTCGCGTCGGGCTGCTTGAAGTTCACCTGCGCCTGCGCGCCGATGTCGAAGCTCTGCCAGTTGATGGCGGCCTTGCCCGTCGTCTGGTTCACGTCCAGCCGCGCACCGCTTTGCTGCAGCTGCGCCTGGCCCTGCGTGACGACGCCACCCTGGGGCAGCGCAGTCGGCGCTGGGGGCGCCTGCTGCGCGAAGGCCGACAAGGCCGCACCCGCCATCACCGCACCGGCCACCGCCCTGGACGCCCCCGAGCGGCCCTTGCCGCGGCCGCCGACATGCTCGGCCACCGCAACGAAGGCGCCGAGCGCATCGTTCCACACCAGCCTGAACGCACGATTCATTGCACCGGGACCACGAGCTTTCATGTCACACCTCTGAATTCGTCTTCAATCAGGCCAGGGTGGCGAGACGCGCGGGCTCAGAAATACTTGGCCAACGACAGCAGCGCCCGCGTCTCACGATGCGTGCCATCTGCGTCGGCCAACGTCACCGGGTTGCGCGTGGGGTTCACGCCGTGCCGCTGTGCCAGGCCTACGCGAACCTGCACGGCGCCGGGCGCGTTCCAGTTCAGCTCCAAGCCCGAGCCGCGCAGATGCAAGCGGTTGGGCTGCAGCGTGGCCACGTTGACGCGTTCATCGCGCCACCCCAGGGCTTGGTCGTGGAATACCGTGACCGCCCACGTGTCGGAGAACTTGTACTTCCAGTCCGCCGTCACAAGCAGGCCGGTGTCCACACTGGGCTCCGACACGCTGTAGGCGCGCACGGCATACGGGCCCGACACCTGGAACTTCTCGGCCGAGTCCAGGTTCTTGCTGGCGATCTGGGCGGATGCGGCGAGCGTGAGGGTCTGCTGCGCGTTCAGTCGCTGCATGCGGGTCACGGTGCCGCTCACCTTGGCAAAGCGGCCATTGCGGGCCGGACCGCCGGCGACCTGATCGCTGGAGAGGTCGACCGCATTGCCGGACAGATCCAGCCGGCCCGCCGCCAGCTGGCCCGACACGATCCACACGCCGCCGCCGGCCCAGTCGTCCAGGCTGTCGAGATTGAAGCCCAGCGTCACCAGGTCGATGTGCTTGCGGCTCAGCTCGATACCGGCCACGAGGTTCTTGAAGCTCTTGCGTTCGGCGCTGCCCTGCAGGTTCAGATTGCGCTCGGCGCTGCGCTGCACGGGATAGATCAGCGTGCCACCCACCGTGTTGGCCTTGCCGGAATAGCGCACCGTGTTCAGGCTGTAGCCATAGTCCAGGCCCGACGCCTGCACCGAGGCCCTGAGGCCGTCGCTGCCCACCGGCAAGGACAAGCCCGCGCGTGCATATCTGGACCCCTCGCTGGCGAAGGTCATCAGCGTCCACTGATCGCCGCGCGCCAGCGGGCCGTTCAGCGCCAGATTCACCGCCGCACGGGCCGCGCCAGTGGCGCGCGCGCCGGTGTTGTCGAGCAAGGCACTGCCGGTGAGCAGCGGCGCGTCCGTCACAGCCACGACGATGCGACTGTCGCCCTCCTTCTCGCCCGGCTCCAGCACCGAGGCGGCGTGCATGCCGGGCATCTCATTGAGCAGCGTCACCGAGCGCTGGATGTCATCGGTTCGCAGCGGCTCGCCCTCGCGCTGGCGGGCCAGCATGAACTCGCGCACGCGCGACTCGGGCAACGCACGCGGTGCGCCGCGGTTCTCGATGCGCAGGCCCGACAGGCGCCCCTCGGCGACGCGAATCACCACCACGCCGTCGCGGATCTCCTGCTCGGGCAGCCAGGCTCGCGCCAGGTAGCCGCTGCGGCGGTAGGCCTCGATGAGGGCGTCAGCCGCGCGCTGCAGCGACGCGAGGTCGGACTTCTGTCCGACCCAGGGCTTGAGAACGGCCTGCACGGTTTCGGCGTCCAGCAGCCTGGCCCCCTGCACGTCGAAACGTTTCACGAGGACGGCCACGCTGGCAGCCGCCTTGGACGGCGCGGGCTGCGCGGGTGGCGGCAGGTCGGGCCTGCGCGTTCGGCTGGACGCCCTCTCGGCTTCACGCAGCAGGTCTTCACCCGTGGGTGGCGTCTGCGCTTGCGCAGTCGAGCCGAGGGCCAAGTACAGGCACGCCGCCAGGGGGGGCAGCGATCGGGGGGCTCGCAGCATTCACGTCTCCAGCTATTGGGATGCGATTGGCCCGCAACCATCCTGGGAGGAATGCGCTCGAGCTGGCGCTTCGCTCAGCCTCGCAGGCCAAGTCGTCCCTACCAAGGACACTGCGGCGTGGCGGCTTTGCCGCGCCTGGCGCGTCTCTCAAGGAACGTCTTTTACCTGAGACCAGCCCGTCCTAACACTTTTGTAAGTGCACAAATCCACACTTGACGGTGCCGCGTGTCAATCACATTGATGAGGGGAAGACCCGCTGTGCCTGTGCGCTGCAGGACGCGTTGCCAGGCAGCGTCGTCACCATTTCAGGCGCGAATCGAGCGCTCCGCAGCCAAGAACGCCCACCGCCGCAGCACACCCGCCGGGTCTGCGGCGCCTCGTGGCCGGTTCTTGTCCATCGATTCGCAACTGGGCTTCACGCTTGCCGACCACCCTCCGCCACCCTCACGCCGTAGCGTTTCGCCCCTGCAAGAGTGCGCCGGGCGCACAAGAGAAAAGGCTCCCGAAGGAGCCTTTGCAAGCAGTGCGCTTGTCGGATCAGCGCGGCGAGCGGCGGCGGGTGCTGAAGAACGCACCGGCTAGCGCCAGGCTGGCCAGCGCAAAGCTGGCCGGCTCCGGCAGTTCAGCCACGGGCGCCAGGTTGATGCCGCCGCTGTAGCTGAAGCTGTTGCGCAGCGCCTGTTCGGGCGTCTGCTGCACGTTCGGGTCACCCGCCACGCCTTCCACGAAGAACAGGAAGTCGCCGTGAGCCTCGAAAGGGTCCGCGCTGTAGCCGAACGTGAAGCGGGTGCCGCCGATGTCGCTGATGTCGTAGACGAGATCGGAGCCACCAATGCCCACAAAGCCGGCGCGCGTGAAGGTGATGCCCTGGTTGGACCAGAAGGCCAGATCGGCGCTGGTGTCCAGCCACGCATCGATTTGTGCAACGCCGTTGAAGTGGATCAGGAACTCGTCGCGGAAGGCGCCGGCCTGGGTATGGGTGACCACCGGGGAACCCGCCTGGGTGCTGAGCCCGGCGGAGTAGCCGCCGCCCAGGGCTTCCAGCACGAGCGTGTGCGGCGCAGCCTGCGCACCTTGAAGGGCAACGGCCAGGAGGGCGGAGGTGATGAAGGTCTTGATCGACATGATGTGGATGCGATTGGAAGAGGTTCAGGCGCTGCGGCGGCGGCGGACCACGTAGCCCACAGCCATCAGGCCGGCGGCGAACAGGGCATAGGTCTGCGGCTCGGGGATGGGCGACGTCGAGGGCGCCGCGATCGGGGTGACGCGGAAGCTGAAGCTGTAGGTGCCCACGCTGCTGCCGTTGTTGCCGGCCAGCAGGGAGCCCTTGACGACGAGCGTCAGGGGGCCGGCGAAATCGGTCGCGGGCAGTGTGTAGGTCTCGCGGCCATCCAGGTTGCCGCGGAAGAAGGTCAGCGTCTGGCCGAAGCCGACACCGTTCAGCGTCACGCTGGAGATGTCGATGTCGGCGCTGCCGCTGTTCAGGATCTGGGTGCTGAGCGCGCCGTTGATCGAACTCCAGCCGGTGTAGCCGTCCAGCTTGTAGACGTCTTCGAAGCTGCCAGCACCGCTGATGGTGTGCGAACTACCGGCCGAGAAGGTGCCGCCGGCGGTGCCAGTCATGTTGACGGTGATGGGGTCGCTAGCCTGGGCCGTGCCAGCGAGCAGGGCGGCGGCGAGGGCGATGGAGGCGGTGAGCGGCGTGTTCATCAATGACTTCCTGGTTCTCTATCAGGGACTTCCCTGGGCATGGACTGCACTCTAGGGGGGACGACTTTCGGCGGGCACCCCTCAGCCGCGTGGCCCGAGCGGCTGTTTGTGCTCAAACGCACGTATTTCCCCCTAGATGGGTGGGGCGCCAGGAGCATTGGCCCAATGAGAACGGGCCGGCAAAGCCGGCCCGTTGAGGATTCACGCCCGCAGGTTCAGGCCAGCTTGCCGTGGCAGCTCTTGAACTTCTTGCCGCTGCCGCAGGGGCAGGGGTCGTTGCGGCCGACGTGGCCGTACTGCGCCAGCAGGGTCGCCGGGTCGACTTCCTGGCTGACCGAGCCGTCCTCGTTGGGGTGCTGGTAGGTCACGTTGGACACGGCCTCGGCGCGGCGCTCGATCGCCTCGGCAGCGCGGTCGGCTTCCTCCTGGCTCTGGATGCGCACGTTCAGCAACGTGCGGGTGACTTCCATCTTCACGACGTCCAGCAGCTGCGAGAACAGCTCGAAAGCCTCGCGCTTGTATTCCTGCTTGGGGTTCTTCTGGGCGTAGCCGCGCAGGTGGATACCCTGGCGCAGGTAGTCCAGCGCAGCCAGATGCTCGCGCCAGCGCTGGTCGATGCTCTGCAGCAGCACCATGCGCATGAAAGGGTTGAACTGCTCGATGCCGACGCGCTCCACCTTGCTGTCGAACAGCGCGTCGCCCGCCTTGACGACGGCCGCGACGATCTCCTCGTCGGTGATGGAGTCGCTGGACTTGACGAGGTCGGCCAGCGAGATGTCGATCTGCCATTCGTCCCGCAGCACCTGCTCCAGACCGGGCAGGTCCCACTGCTCCTCCAGGCTCTCGACCGGCACATAGGTGCGCACAACGTCGGTCAGCGTGGATTCGCGCAGCGACGCGATCTGCGCCCCCAGCTGCTCGGCTTCGAGGATGTCGTTGCGCTGCTGGTAGATGACCTTGCGCTGGTCGTTCGACACGTCGTCGTATTCCAGCAGCTGCTTGCGCATGTCGAAATTTCGCGCCTCGACCTTGCGCTGTGCGCCTTCGATGCTGCGCGTGACGATGCCGGCCTCGATGGCCTCGCCCTCCGGCATCTTGAGCCGGTCCATGATGGCGCGCACGCGCTCACCGGCAAAGATGCGCATCAGCTGGTCGTCCAGCGACAGGTAGAAGCGCGAGCTGCCCGGGTCGCCCTGGCGGCCGGCACGGCCGCGCAGCTGGTTGTCGATGCGGCGGCTTTCGTGGCGCTCGGTGGCGATGATGCGCAGGCCGCCCTCGGCCTTGACCTTGTCGTGCAGGCCCTGCCACTCGTCGTGCAGTTGCTGGATGCGGCGCGCCTTCTCTTCCGCCGGGATGGCCTCGTCCGCCTCGATGAACTGGACCTGCTTCTCGACGTTGCCGCCCAGCACGATGTCCGTGCCGCGGCCGGCCATGTTGGTGGCGATGGTGATGACACCGGGCCGTCCGGCCTGGGCGACGATCTGCGCCTCTTTCTCGTGCTGCTTGGCGTTCAACACGTTGTGCGGCAGGTTGGCCGCCTTCAGCAGGTTGGAGATCAGCTCCGAGTTCTCGATGGACGTCGTGCCCACCAGCACCGGCTGGCCACGCGTGTGGCAGGCGCGGATGTCTTCGATGACCGCGGCGTACTTTTCCTTGTCGGTCTTGTAGACCAGGTCCAGCTCGTCCTTGCGGATGGTCGGGCGGTTCGGCGGGATGACGACGGTCTCAAGCCCGTAGATCTCCTGGAACTCGTAGGCCTCGGTGTCGGCCGTGCCCGTCATGCCGGCCAGCTTGCCGTACATGCGGAAGTAGTTCTGGAAGGTGATCGAGGCCATCGTCTGGTTCTCGGCCTGGATCTGGACGCCCTCCTTGGCCTCGACGGCCTGGTGCAGGCCGTCGCTCCAGCGGCGGCCCGACATCAGCCGGCCGGTGAACTCGTCGACGATGATGACCTCGCCGTTCTGCACGACGTAGCCCTGGTCCTTGTGATAGACGTGGTGGGCCCGCAGCGCTGCATTGAGGTGATGCATCAGCGTGATGTTGGCCGCGTCGTACAGACTGGCGCCTTCGGCGATCAGACCGGCCTGGCTGAGCAGCGCTTCAGCGTTCTCGTGGCCGTCTTCGGTCAGGTGGATCTGGTGCGATTTCTCGTCCACCGTGAAGTCGCCCGGCTCGATGACGCCTTCGCCGGTGCGCGGGTCCAGTTCGCCGATCTGCTTCTTCAGGCCCGGCACGATGGCGTTGATCTTCAGGTAGACGTCGGTGTGGTCGTCGGCCTGGCCCGAGATGATCAGCGGCGTGCGCGCCTCGTCGATGAGGATGGAGTCCACCTCGTCGACGATGGCGTAGGACGTGCCGCGCTGCACGCGGTCGGCCGTCTCGTAGACCATGTTGTCGCGCAGGTAGTCGAAGCCGTACTCGTTGTTGGTGCCGTAGGTCACGTCGGCGGCATAGGCCGCCTGCTTCTGCTCGCGCGGCATCTGCGGCAGGTTGATGCCGACGGTCAAGCCAAGGAACGTGTACAGCTTGCCCATCCACTCGGCGTCGCGGCGCGCGAGGTAGTCGTTCACGGTGACGACGTGGACACCCTTGCCCGCCAGCGCGTTCAGGTAGACGGGCAGCGTCGCCATCAGCGTCTTGCCTTCGCCGGTGCGCATCTCGGCCACCTTGCCGGCATTCAGCACCATGCCGCCGATCAGTTGCACGTCGAAGTGGCGCATCTTCAGCGCGCGCTTGCTGCCTTCGCGGCAGACGGCGAAGGCCTCCGGCAGGAGGTCGTCGACCGTCTCGCCGCCGGCGATTCGCTGCTTGAACGCTTCCGTCTGGGCGCGCAGTTCGTCGTCGCTGAAGCCCTCGTACTTCGGCTCCAGCGCATTGATCTGCTGCACGGTGCGGCGGTACTGCTTGAGCAAGCGCTCATTGCGGCTGCCGAAAATCGAGGTGAGAAGCTTGGGCAACATGCTGCGGGAGGGGGCTGAGCGGGGCTGGGCGAGAGCCGGCGAATACCGGATGACGCGCGAATCTTGGGGCTGCGCGAGGCAATGCAAGGCGGGTTTGCCTGGCCACGCAAAGCGGCGCAGTTTAGCAGCGGGCCCGGGCCGGCCCACCTGCCCGCCGGGCGCCTCACTACACTGGCTCCATGTCCGCTCCCCGCTACCTCGCGCCCAAGATCCAGCGCGTCAGCGTGCCCGACCCGATGCCGGTGGCGCAGGCGCTGCGCGCCCACGAGGGCCTGGTGCGACTGGGGGAGCGGCTGGAGGCGTCGCGGCGCCGCTTGCGCGTCATCGCGCCCGGCCTGCCCGGCAACCTGATGGCCAGCATCCAACCCGGCCCGCTGGACGAGGACGGCTGGAGCCTGCTGGTCGCCAACGCCTCGGTCGCCGCCAAGCTGCGCCACCTGCTGCCGCGGTTGGAAGCGCTGCTGGCCCAGGCCGGCTTGCCCGGCCGCATCCGCATCAAGTTGTTGCAGCAATAGAAAAACCCACTGCCGTCAGATTGACGGGCGGTGGGTTTTTGGTTGGTGCCGGCTATCGGATTCGAACTGATGACCTACCGCTTACAAGGCGGGGAACCAGTTAGGGCACCGATGCACGAAGTCTGAACCCATTGGGGTTTGACGTTAGCGGGCACCAACATCAGCGCCGCGTTTGGTAGCCGTTTGGTCCGATGACTAAACACCGGACCAGACACTGCACTTTGAGGAGTGCAGGATGGCCAGCGCCACCAACCTGAAGAAGAAGGTCCTTGCCAACGGCAAGGTGAAGTACCAAGCCCAGGTCTGGCATGAGGGCAGGTTCTACTGCTCGAAGACCTTTGACATGGGAAACGTCGCCCGGGACTACAAGCAGGAGCGGCTTCGCGCCATCGTCAGAGGCAAGTTCAAGCCAGCGGCAGAGCGTGCCGCCCAGCGTCGAGCCGAAGAGGCGCTGGACCAACCCATGACTCACTGGGCCTCTCTATATCAAGGTGCTGAACGACCCGAGTTTGTGGTCGGTGCCCCAGGCCAGCGTTGGCGACCATGAGGCTGGTGCCGTCGACACGGACTGGCACATCAACGCTGCCGCCTTGGCCAAGGCCTGGCCGCGCCTGGTGAGCAGCACGTTCTTGTGCTGATGGCCGCCGAGGCCGGCCGGAGTTTCAACGTTGAAACTTACCTGGGCCGCCCCGCGTCAATCCATCGCTGCGTCATGCCTCTCGCGAGGTTGTAGCGGGCGCAGTTGTAGGGCTCGAGGTGGTCCAGTTCGGTGTTCACGATGGCGCTCAAGGCCGCCAGGTCTGCGGTGGCGATGGGCACCTCCGACAATGCGTTTTCCAGCGTTCGGCCGTGGAAGACGACGAACTGCATGAGCTCATTCAAGGCCTGTCGGTACCGGGCTCGAAGCGGGTCGGGCACGGCCAGGGAAGCGCGCAGCACGCTGTACTTCTGAATCGAGCGCCGGTAGACGAACTCAAACAGCTCCACGGCCGCAGCCACGTTGCGCTGCTCGTAGACGCCGAGCATGGCGGTCGCATAGTCCGTGCGCTCCACGTCCAGGAAGGACAGGGGCGCGCAGTTGTGCAGCATGAGCGGCATGTTGGCGCTCAGGCGACTCGTGCGCTTGTTGCCATCCGCAAAGGGCTGCAGGTAGGCCAGGTTGACCCAAAGGAAGAAGGCGGCCTCCACCGGGTTCCGGATTTGGCGGACCTTCTCGACGATGGACTTCAGCGTGTCTTCCAGGAGCGCGGGGATGTTGCTCGGGGAGTAGACCGAGCCGTCGATGTTCACCACGCGCCGTCGGATGCTGCCGATGTCCCGTGAGTCCTTCAGCAGGTCCCGCATCAACCTGGACTGCAGGTCGACGATGACGGGCACCGTGATGCCCTCGGTCGGCACCGCGTCGACCATGAACTCGATGGCATCCTTGTGGTTGAGCAGCATCAAGGTGTCTTCATCGAAGGGGCCTGCCTGCTGCCCGAGCTCGAACAGCTCCTTGGTATCGAGCAAGCTCTTGTTGTTGCCCTCCAGGCGAGAGGACGACCAGGACAGGTCGATGAGCAGTTGCTCCAGCACCTCGCGCGCATAGGTTCCCGCAGGCTGCTGGTCACGGCTGCGGCCAGCGTTGAACAGGTCGCTGGCCAGCTGCGGTGGCAGCAAGCTGGATTGGTTGGGGACGTAGTTGCCCACGAAACTGCTCTCGTAGCCCACCGGGGTACGGGTCCCCAAGGGCGCACGAAGCGATTCGACCAAGGGCAGCGCTGCCGGCGACCATTGCAGCAGGCCTGGCCTTGCTGGTGTTAGCGCGTCGGAAGGCGAGGCACCTACTGCAGCCCTGGCCGCCTCCGTGGCCACGTAGCGGGTGGACCGGCCGTCCCCCAGTCGTTCCAGAAGGCCCGCCGCCAGGAGGTCTCGCAACGCACGGTTGATGGTGGGACGGGAAGCCTGGAGGACTTGCTCCAGTGCGCCAGGTTGTACGGGCTCCCCGGCGGCCAGAACCAGCCGCAGCAATTCATCTTGACGGGGTGAGAGGGCGGCGGTCATCGCGCAGGGAATTTTGTCAATCTTGTCAGCCGAGGCGGCTCGAGTCCAAATCTTGTCACCATGACAACAATAGACCAAAAACTTATCACTCACAAAGGCGATGACAAGAATTTTGATGAGATTAAGGGCTTGATGACAAGAAAGTTGGGATGAGCCAGCAATACCCGCGACGCACGCCCCCGTGGATGGCCCGGAAGACAGACCGCACCCGATGGGATGCGGCCGATGAATCAAAGCTCTTCTGGTGCGCCGCGTCGTCAGCGGGTCTGGGGCTTGCGCCGTTTGGCGGCGCTGGGACTGCGGCCCGCCATCAAGCCCACTGACTTGCAGGCCTCCTCAAACCCTTTGAACGCCTCGGTGCGCAGCGCGAGCGTCATCTCCAGCAGCTGGCTGGCCGGCGCCTCTTCACCGGCCACCGCCTTGCCCCGCCGCGTCGTCAGGCGATGACCGGCTGACACCAGCATCTCGGCCTCGTCGCGAACGGCCGCTCCGGCGGCCTCGACCGCACGGACGGCCTCGACGAGCGGATGTTCGCGACGGGCTTCGATGTCCTGCGCCAATTCCGCCCGCAATTGCGGACGCAGTTCGGCAGTCAGCTCGGCTCGGAGTTGAACCTCCAGCTGCGCGCGCTCGTCGGCCTTTCGGCGCTCGTGGTCGGCACGGTACTGCTCGATGAGCTCTCGCTCCCGTGCCTGCTGTATAAAAGCAAAAGTCCTCGCGTGATAAGTGCTTATCAGGCAAGGACTTTTTCAGAAACCCGCAGTGTCTTGGTTCAAGACGCAGGGGCTGGATAGATGGTGCCGGCTATCGGATTCGAACTGATGACCTACCGCTTACAAGGCGGTTGCTCTACCAACTGAGCTAAGCCGGCGAAAACTGAGAAGCGGATTCTAGACCGTCACTTCACTCGCTTGAGGGCTGGCCGTGGCGCACCGCCTGCGGGAGGCGTGTCGTCACCATCGTCACCGCCCTCGGCCGCTTCACTCGCCAGCCGCAGCCCGCTGCGACGCGGTTCGGCGGGAGCGGGAATGGGCGCGGGTGCGACACCGTCGGCCTGGGGCTCCGGCGCGGGAAAGGCCATGCCCTGACCGTTCTCACGCGCGTAGATCGCGACGACATGGTCCACCGGCACGACGATCTCGCGCGCAACACCGCCGAAGCGGGCCTTGAACTGGATGAACTCGTTGCCGAGGTCCAGCCCGCTGGTCGCATCGAAGCCGACGTTCAGCACGATCTCGTTGTTGGACACGTACTCCATCGGCACCTGCACCGTGCGGTCGACATGGACCGCGATGTAGGGCGTGAAGCCGTTGTCCGTGCACCAGTCGTGCAGCGCGCGGATCAGGTACGGACGGGTGGACGTGCCGTTGCCCGCGCCGCCGGGAGCAGCGGTCTGGTCCATCAGCGGCGCATGACCTTTTCCGAGGGCGTCAGCGCCTCGATGTAGGCGGGGCGGCTGAAGATGCGCTCGGCGTACTTCAGAAGCGGCAGCGCGTTCTTGGACATGTCGATGCCGTAGTAGTCCAGGCGCCACAGCAGCGGCGCGATGGCCACGTCGAGCATCGAGAAGTCGTCGCCCAGCATGTACTTGTTCTTCAGGAAGATCGGCGCGAGCTGGGTCAGGCGGTCGCGGATCTGCGCACGGGCCTTCTCGAGCTGCTTGTCCGTCGCCTTGGTGGTCGTGCCGCGGCCTTCGAGGATGTTCACGTGGGCGAACAGCTCCTTCTCGAAGTTCAGCAGGAACAGGCGCACGCGGGCGCGCGCCACCGGGTCCCCGGGCATCAGCTGCGGATGCGGGAAGCGCTCGTCGATGTACTCGTTGATGATGTGCGACTCGTACAGGATGAGGTCGCGCTCGACGAGGATGGGTACCTCGTTGTACGGGTTCATCAGCGCGATGTCTTCGGGCTTCGCGAACAGGTCAACGTCACGGATTTCGAAGTCCATGCCTTTCTCGAACAGCACGAAGCGGCAGCGGTGCGAGTAGGGGTCGGTGGTACCGGAGTAGAGGACCATCATGGCTTGGGCTCCCGAGGGGTCAGTCAATCAAAAGCGCGCGGCGGGTGGCCGCGCCGAAAAAGCAAACGCAGTGGGTGGCTACAAGCGCGCCCCACTGCGTGGTTCGGCACCGCCGTGAGGCGGCACCGGGACTTGGCTGTTACTTCACGTCTTTCCAGTACGCGGCATTCAGGCGCCAGGCAAAGATGGTCATGAAGCCGAGGAAGATCAGCACGATGACGCCGAGCTGGAAGCGCTGCGCCTGTGCCGGCTCGCCCATCCACTGCAGGTAGGCGACGAGGTCGGCAACGGCTTCGTCGTACTGGCGCTCGTTCAGCGTGCCGGGCGTCAGTTGCTCGTAGCCGGCGAAGACATGAATCTTCTTGGTGGCATCGTGCGGGTCGGCCACCTCCTCGAACTTGGCAGCGCGCTGGCCCTGCAACTCCCACATCACATGCGGCATCGCGACGCTGGGGAAGGCCAGGTTGTTCCAGCCCGTCGCCTTGGTGTCGTCGCGGTAGAAGTTCCGCATGTAGGTGTAGAGGTAGTCAGCCCCCGAACCCTTGGAGACATCGGCGCGCGAGCGGGCGATGACGGTCAGGTCGGGTGGGTTGGCACCGAACCAGTCCTTGGCGTCCTTGGGGTCCAGGCTGACCTTCATGGTCTCGCCGACCTTGTCGGCGGCGAACAGCAGGTTGCTCTTGATGTCGGCTTCAGTGAGGCCGATGTCGCGCATGCGGTTGTAGCGCATGAAGGCGGCGGAATGGCAGTTCAGGCAGTAGTTGACGAACAGCTTGGCGCCGTTCTGCAGCGCTGCCATGTCCGACATCTTCTCCTTGGGGAACTTGTCCCACTCGATGCCGCCACCGGCGGCTTGCGCGTTGCCGACGAAGCCCAGGGTGACCAGCAGGATGGCGATCAGCTTTTTCATTGGTGTTCTTGCTCCGTGGCTCAATCAGTGGGCCTGGAAGGTCACACGGTCGGGCACCGGCTTGGGCGTGCCCAGGCGGCTCCACCACGGCATCAGCAGGAAGAAGCCGAAGTAGAACAAGGTGCCGACCTGCGCCACCAGCGTGCCGATGTCGCTGGGCGGCTGGATGCCGAGGTAGCCCAGGACCAGGAAGAACACGACGAACACGGCGTACATGTACTTGTGCCAGTCAGGGCGGTAACGGATCGACTTGACCGGGCTGTGGTCCAGCCAGGGCAGGACGAACAGGATGACGACGGCGCCACCCATGACGACCACGCCCCAGAACTTCGCGTCGAAGACCTTCAGCAGGAAGATCGCGACGGCGGCAGCCACCAGCAACGCCACCTTGGCCGCGCCGCCGAACTTGCCTTTCAGGAAGCTCAAGATCGCTGCAGCGCCGATCAGCACGCACAGCACGTTGACCATGGTGTCGGTCGTGGCGCGCAGCATCGAGTAATAGGGCGTGAAGTACCAGACCGGGGCGATGTGGGCCGGCGTCTTCAGCGGGTCGGCCGGGATGAAGTTGTTGTACTCAAGGAAGTAGCCGCCCATCTCCGGTGCGAAGAACACGATGGCCGTGAACGCCATCAGGAACAGGCAGACCGCGTAGATGTCGTGCACCGTGTAGAACGGGTGGAAGGGCACGCCATCCAGCGGCTTGCCGTTCGCATCCTTCGGGCCCTTCTTGATCTCGACGCCGTCGGGGTTGTTGGAGCCGACATCGTGCAGCGCCAGCAGGTGGGCCACCACCAGACCCAGCAGCACCAGCGGCACGGCGATGACGTGGAAGCTGAAGAAGCGGTTCAGCGTCGCGTCGCCGACGACGTAGTCGCCGCGGATCATCAGCGCCAGGTCTTCGCCCACAAACGGCACAGCGGCGAACAGGTTCACGATGACCTGGGCGCCCCAGTACGACATCTGGCCCCAGGGCAGCAGATAGCCCATGAAGGCTTCGGCCATCAGGCACAGGAAGATCGCGCAGCCGAAGATCCAGACCAGCTCGCGCGGCTTGCGGTAGCTGCCATAGATCAGGCCGCGGAACATGTGCAGGTAGACGACCACGAAGAAGGCCGAGGCGCCCGTGCTGTGCATGTAGCGGATCAGCCAGCCCCAGGGCACGTCGCGCATGATGTACTCGACGGACGCGAACGCGAGGTTGGCGTCCGGCTTGTAGTGCATCACCAAGAAGATGCCGGTGACGATCTGGATCACCAGCACCAGCAGCGCCAGCGAGCCGAAGATGTACCACCAGTTGAAGTTCTTCGGCGCGTAGTACTCCGACATGTGGACCTTGTAGGCGTCGAACGCGGTCGGGAACCGGTTCTCCAGCCAGGTCATCGTCTTCACGCCTGCCGAGGCGCCTGCGGGAGCTTCCTTGAATTCAGCCATGATCGTCCTTAAGCCTTCTTGTCTTCGCCGATCAGCAGGCGGGAGTCGCTCAGGTACATGTACGGCGGCACCTCGAGGTTGTCCGGCGCGGGCTTGTTCTTGAAGACGCGGCCGGCCATGTCGAAGGTCGAGCCGTGGCAGGGACACAGGAAGCCGCCCGTCCAGTCGTCCGGCAGCGACGGCTGCGCACCGGGCGTGAACTTGTCGCTGGGCGAGCAGCCCAGGTGCGAGCAGATGCCGACGGCGACGAAGTACTCGGGCTTGATCGAGCGGTACTCGTTCTTGGCGTAGTCCGGCGTCGGGTAGGCCTTGCGGTCGGAATTCGGGTCGGCCAGCTGACCATCGACCTTCTTGAGTGCTTCCAGCTGCTCGGGCGTGCGGCGCACGATCCAGACCGGCTTGCCGCGCCACTCGACGGTGAGCTTCTCGCCGGGCTTGATGCCGGAGATGTCGACCTCCACCGGCGCGCCGGCAGCCTTGGCTCGCTCGCTGGGTGCAAAGGTGCTGACGAAGGGCACGGCAGTCGCGACGCCGCCCACGGCGCCGGCACAACCGGTTGCAATCAACCAGGTGCGTTTGCCTTGGTCCACTTGCTGGTCACTCATGAGGGTCCTCTAAGGAGACTTCTGATCAGGGGCAGCCCAGGATTCTAGCGGACGCTTTTCGCGACCCCAGCCTGGCGGGCGCCGGCACGAACGCAGGTTTACCCGGCTTCTGACGGCGGCGGCTTGGCGTCAACAATGGCGCCACCTTTTTTCAACGCAGTCAGCAGGAGCCGCCGCATGAGTTTTATCTCCGAATTCCGGGAGTTCGCCGTCAAAGGCAATGTCATCGACCTGGCAGTGGGCGTCATCATCGGTGGCGCCTTCGGCAAGATCGTCGACTCCCTGGTCGGCGACGTCATCATGCCCATCGTCAGCAAGATCTTCGGCGGCCTGGACTTCAGCAACTACTTCATCCCGCTGGCCGGGCAGACGGCCACGACGCTGGCCGATGCCAAGAAGGAAGGCGCCGTGCTGGCCTACGGCAGCTTCATCACCGTCTCGCTGAACTTCATGATCCTGGCTTTCGTCATCTTCCTGATGATCAAGCAGATCAACCGGCTCAAGCGCGAACCCGAAGCCGCGCCGGCTCCGGCCGAGCCGCCGGCCACGCCGGAAGACATCCAGCTGCTGCGTGAAATCCGCGACGCGCTGAAGCGCTGAACTGGTTTTCTGCCACCCAAGCCCGGTAAGCAATGGTTACCGGGCTTTTTTCTGCCACGGATTTGGCGACTTGCGGAAAACCCCAGCTTGTTGCAGGCACGATACTTTGACCGCTGCTTGTGCCAATTTGTAGATGAACGCGCCCGAGATCCGCCTCAACCCCCACCTCGAAGCCTCGCTGACCCGCATCCGTCTAGCGGGTGAGCAGGCGGCCGAGCGCTGCGCGGAAGGCCTGGGCCTGTCAGCGTTGTCAGCAGGCCAGATCAAGCGGCGCGACGCGCTGCTGGCGGCGCAGTTCGTGTTCAGGCAGCAACAGGCCGTGTTCATGCAGCGCTTCCTGATGAGCCTGCGCAAGCATGTCATCGCCGAACAGTCCGAGACCAAGCCGGCAGCCGCACCGGCGGCCAAGAAGGATTGGAGCGAGCTCTCGCTGATGGACGACGACCAGGTCAACAACCTCGTCGCGGCCGACCGCATCGGCCTGGCCATCGGCCACCACTGCGAATGGGAGCTGCGCGAGGTCGAGTCCTATGTCGCCGGCGTGCAGGTCGGCGAGCGCAACCCGCTGCGGCCCGAACTCATCGGCCAGGCCTTGCTGGACGCGACCCAGTCGATCACCGACGACCCGCTGACCCGCCAGACGCTGACCGACGAGCTGACCCGCTCGCTGGCCCAGGAGATGCGCGGCTGCTACGCCGACATCGCCGAGCTGCTGCGCTCCCGCGGCCTGCGCCCGCAGGACTTGCGCGTGCGGGCCAAGGGGGACGCCGCTGCCTCGCGCCATGGCGGGCTTGGCGCGTCCAGCCAGCAGGCCGACCTCGACTCCGGCCACGGCGGCATGTCGACCCGTGGCGGCGGCTACGGCGGCCATGGCCATGGCGGTTCGGGCCATGGCGGGCTGGGCGGCCAGGGCGGCGGTCGCAACAGCGGCTTCGGCGGAGGCGGCGGGCGCGGGGGAAGCGGTGGCGGCATCGGCCGCGTCGACCCGCAGATGATGGACCTGCTGCGCCGCCTGGCGCACACGCCGGCGAGCTATGACGGCCATGACAGCGGCCACTCCAGCCGCATGGGGCTGGACACGCTGACCGGCGAGCCCAGCGCCTGGGGCCAGTTGCCGGTGCCGACCAACCTGATCCACCAGCACCGCGACGAGCTGCGCCAGGCGTCCACGGGCCGGCTGGACCACATGGTCATCGACGTCGTCAGCAGCCTGTTCGACCAGATCCTGTCCGACCCCAAGGTGCCGCCGCAGATGGCACGCCTGCTGGCCCGCCTGCAGCTGCCGGTGCTGCGTGCCGCATTGGGCGACGAGACCTTCTTCTCGTCGCGCCGCCACCCGGTGCGCCAGTTCGTCAACCGCCTGGCCTCGCTGGCCTGTGCCTTCGACGACTTCAGCGAAGACCCTGGCCGGCCCTTCCTGGCCCATGTGCGCGACCTCGTGCAGGACGTGGCCCAGGGCGACTTCGATCGCATGGACGTCTACACGGCCAAGCTGGACGAGCTGGAAACCTTCATCGCCGACCAGAGCCGCCAGACACTCAAGGCCTCGGGCGATGCCGCCGCCGTCGTCGAACGCCGCGAGACCGACCTGCGCCTGCAGCAGCGCTATGCGCTGCAGCTGCAGCAACAGCTGTCCAAGGTGCCGATGCAGGAGTTCCTGCGCAGCTTCCTGGCCGGCGTGTGGAGCCAGGCCATCGTGCTGGCCTCGCGCGAGGGTGCGCCGGAACGCGCGCTGCGCCTGCGCACGCTGGGCCGCAGCCTCGTCATGAGCGTGCAGCCCAAGGGCGGCACCGCAGCGCGCGCCGACTTCCTGCGCGAGCTGCCCAACCTGATGCGCACCCTCAACGAGGGTCTGGACCTGATCCGCTGGCCGGACGGCCCGCGCAAGGACTTCTTCGGCGCGCTGCTGCCGGCCCATGCCGAGTCGCTGAAGGGCCAGGCGCCCAGCGCGCTGGACACCAACCTGCTCATCAAGCAGCTGGACCAGATCTTCGGCGTGCCGCCACCGGCCGAGGCCGACCTCGCCAAACCCGTGCCCGGCGAGACGCTGCCCGCCGACCTCGATGCCAGCCAGCGCCTGACGCCGGCCGAGGCCAAGAGCCTGGGGCTGGTGGAGGAATCCGGCGTCGACTGGAACGGCGAGCTGGACCTGGACCTGTCCGGCAACGACGCTGCCGCCGCCGCCGAGCCGCTGCAGGCCATGGACATCTCCATCGACGGCCTGCCCGCCGCCGAAAGCGCGCCCGAGCCCAGCAGCGGTGCGCTGCTGATGGACAACATGCAGTTGGGCTTTGCCTACCAGATGCACACCGGCGACGAGTGGCAGAAGATGCGCCTGGCCCACATCAGCGCGGGCCGCAGCTTCTTCATCTTCACGCACGGCAGCCGGCACCAGGAGACCGTCACGATGACGGCCCGCATGTTGAAGAAGCTCTGCGAGGCCGGCCGCATGCGCGCCTACGAGACGGCGCATCTGCTGGAGCGAGCGACGGCGCGCGCCCGTTCCCAGCTCGCGGCGCTGTCTACGCCGGCACGCTGAGTTTTCTCGCCATGGCGACAGCCGCAGCGAGGCTGGCGGGGTCGGCGATGCCGCGCCCCGCGATGTCGAACGCGGTGCCATGGTCGGGGCTGGTGCGCACAAAGGGCAGACCCAGCGTCACGTTGACGCCCTGCTCCACGCCGAGGTACTTCACCGGGATCAGCCCGTGGTCGTGCGTCATCGCGACGACCACGTCGAACTCGCCACGCCGTGCGCGCATGAAGACGGTGTCGGGCGCGTAGGGGCCGCTCGCGTCCCAGCCTTCGGCGCGCGCATCGGCGATGGCTGGCGCGATGTGGTGGATTTCCTCGTCGCCGAACAGGCCGCCCTCGCCCGCGTGCGGATTCAGGCCGGCCACGGCGATGCGAGGCGCCGCAATGCCCATGCGCTGTAGCGCCACGCCGGTGATGCGCAGCGTCTCCAGCACAGCCTCGCGCGTCACGCGGGCGATCGCCTCGCGCAGCGAGCAGTGAATGGTGACCAGCACCGTGCGCAGCTCCTCGTTGGCCAGCATCATGCGCACCGCAGGCCCGCCGGCCAGCGCCTGCAGCATCTCCGTGTGCCCCGGATAGGGCGAGCCGGCCGCGTGCAAGGCCTCCTTGTGGATGGGCGCCGTGACGAGGGCGCGCGCGTGACCCGACTGGATCAAGCCCACGGCAGCCTCGATGCAACGTGCGGCGGCCGCGCCGGCGCGCGCGTCGACGCGGCCAAGCGGCAGCTCGGCCAGGCCAGCAGGCAGGCCCGCCGGTTGCCAGACCGGCAGGCAGCGGGGTGGCAACCGGCCCAATGCCTGAGGGCTCTCAAGTTCGGCGACCGCCAGGCCGCCGCCGAGGCGTGCCAGCGCGGCACGCATCACCTGCACATCGCCGACGACGAGCGCATCGCGCGGCGCATCGCCCAGCCAAAGGCGCGTCAGGATCTCGGGGCCGATGCCACAGGGATCGCCCTGGGTCAGCAACAGCGGCAGCACATTCGTCATGCCGCATTGTCTCCACGGGCGCAGCGCCGTGGGTCGCACGCGACGCCTCACACAACACTCAACCGAATGAGCGAAGCGCGCCAAGGCCGCTTCCTAGACTGCGCCCGAGCATTCCAAACCGGACGCAGGAACGGGCCTGCAGTCCACCCATACCAAGGAGACAACATGTTCGACTCCCGTCGTTGGCGACAACTCGTGGCCGGCTTTGCCACGGCCGTACTGGCCGCAGCCGCGCCACTGGCCCAGGCCGCGTTCAGCATCACCACTCGCTGGGACGGCGGCAACGCCGCCCAGCCCCAGTACGAGGTGGACACCAATGCCGGCCTGGTCTTCAAGATCCGGGCCTACGACAACGGCGTCAGCACGCAGTCGGCCGGTGACATCTCCAGCCTGCTCTACAACGGCGTGCAGTACCAGAACGCCTCGCGCGGCTCGCAGCTGAACTCGGGCTTCGACTACCTGTACAGCAACGTCTCGGCCGTCAGCGTCAGCGCCGAGATGGTCTCCAGCACGGGCGCCGCCACGCCCGCCTCGACGGCGCAGAACGGCGTCGTCACGGGCGGCAGCTACATCAAGATCACCGTCACCAGCAACAGCAGTACCGGCGGTGTGCTCAAGCACTACTACTTGGCCAAGGCGGGCGAACCGCGCATCTACATGGCCACGCACTTCACGCAGGAGCCCGACACGCTGAATCTGGTGCGCTACATCCTGCGCGTGCCGGTGGGCGTGCTGTCCAGCGGCCCGGCCGCCGGCCTGCCCGGCGGCCTGACACCCAGCGGCAGCTGGGCGCAAGACCTGCGCAGCACCGACACCACCATCGAGGCCGGCGACGTGTTCAGCTTCGCCTCGGGCAGCCTGGCCGGCCAGACGCGCTCCAAGCACTACGCCAACATGCGCGTGAAGGACTGGAACTTCTTCGGCGGCCGCAACAGCGCCGGCACCGTGGGCCTGTGGTTCTACCGTGACAACCACGAGGGCAGCTCCGGCGGCCCCTTCTACCGCAGCCTGCTCAACCAGATCACCAGCACCGACAACGAGCTGACCTACATCGTCAACTACGGCGAGGCGCAGACCGAGGCCTACCGCCTGGGCGTGCTGAACAGCTACACGCTGATGTTCACCAACGGCAGCTCGCCCACGGCACCCGACACCAGCTGGTTCTCGCTGATGGGGCTGCAGGGCTATGTGCCGGCGTCGGGCCGGGGCACGGTGGCCGGCGTGGGCCTGGCCGGCACCGTGGCCGGCAACGTCTACACGGTCGGCTTCTCGAACAGCCAGGCCCAGTACTGGGCCGGAGCCAACCTGGCCAGCAACGGCTTCTTCAAGAGTACCGGCATGCGGCCCGGCACCTACACGCTGAAGGTCTACAAGAACGAACTGGCCGTCTACACCGGCAGCGTCACCGTCAATGCCGGCGGCACGACGACGCTGAACACGTTGACGATCAACGCCGACCCGGCGGCCACGACCTCGCTGTGGCGCATCGGCAATTGGGACGGCTCGCCCGCCGAGCTGCGCAACGGCGACAAGCTGACCTGGATGCACCCCTCCGACGTGCGCATGGCCAGCTGGGCACCCGGCAGCTTCGTCGTCGGCAGCTCGGCCACCACGGCCTTCCCCGCCTATCTGTGGAAGAGCGTGAACGATGCTCAGATCGTGCAGTTCAACCTGAGCGCCGCACAGGTCAAGAACTCGACCGTGCGCATCGGTATCACGACCGCCTTTGCCGGTGGCCGTCCGCGCATCACCGTGAACAACAGCTGGACCGCAGCCAACCCATCGCCCTCCACGCAGCCGGGCACGCGCACGCTGACGGTCGGCACCTACCGGGGCAACAACACGACCTACAGCTTCACGGTGCCCGCCAGCGCGCTGGTGGCCGGCACGAACACGATGACCATCAACGTCATCAGCGGCTCGTCCGGCACCACCTACCTGAGCCCGGGCGTCTCCATCGACGCGCTCGACTTCAGTCAGTAAACGTGCGGCAACCCAGCCTCAGGCCGGGTTGTCCACGTCGATGAACTGCCAGCTCAATCCCAGGTCCTGCGCGACCTGGGCGCCCACGCCCTGCACGCCGTAGCGCTCGGTCGCATGGTGGCCGGCAGCGATGAAGGCCACCCGGCGCGGTGGCCTTCTGCCGTCCTGCCCAGCCGCTTGCCCAGCAACATGCTGCAGCCTTTCATCGGGCGGCGCGGCGGCTGGCAGACTGCCGACCACCCACGCAGCCACGGAGACCCGCTTGCCCTCAGCCCCCTACCCCATCGGCACCCCGGGCCAGGCCTGGGGCCCCACGGAAGTGGCCGCGTGGCGCGCAGGCGTCGTCCGGCAGCGCAGCTACACCGCCGACGTGCTGGCCGCTCTCGAGCCGCTGCGCCAGGACTTCGATGTCAGCGAGTACGGCGCCGTCGTCTACGACGACCAGCGCTTCGCCCTGATGGTCTTGCGCAGCCGCCACTGGCGCGACGACTTGCCCACGCTGGTGGTCACCGGCGGCGTGCACGGCTACGAGACCAGCGGCGTGATGGGCGCCCTGCAGTTCCTGCGCGAGCACGGTCTGGAGACCGCCGGCCGGGCCAACCTGCTGACGGTGCCCTGCGTCAGCCCCTGGGCCTACGAACGCGTGCAACGCTGGAACCGTGACGCGCAGGACCCCAACCGCAACTTCCGCCCCGACAGCCCGGTGGGCGAGTCTGCAGCGCTGGTGGCCCTGCTGGCACCGCTGCGCGGCCGTGTGTTGCTGCACATCGACCTGCACGAGACCACGGACAGCGACGAGGCCGAGTTCCGCCCCGCGCTGGCGGCCCGTGACGGCGAGGCCTTCGCGCCGGACAGCGTGCCCGACGGCTTCTACCTCGTTGACGACGAAGACCGCCCCGAGCCCGAGTTCCAGCGCGCCGTCATCGACGCCGTCGCCCAGGTGACGCACATCGCGCCGCCCGATGCCCAGGGCCTCATCATCGGCTGCCCGCTGCAATCGCCCGGCGTCATCCGCTACGCCGTGACGAGGAAGAACCTGTGCGCCGCCATCACGGCAGCGCGCTTCAGCACGACCACCGAGGTCTACCCCGACAGCCCGCGCACGACGCCGCAGCAATGCATCGCCGCGCAGGTCACCGCCGTGCGCGCGGCCATTGCCTACGCGCTGTCGGCCACGGCCTGACGCGCTACTGGCACGTCCGCACGTCCTTGGCGCCAGCGCCTTGCGTGGCCTGCAGATGCGTCAAGGTGCGCGCCATCCGGCCCATGCGGCGCGTCACCAAGCCCTGCGCGTCGCGCTCGAGCTTGACGCAGAGATCGGGGTCCAGCCCCATCGCGATGCGCTCCTCGAAGGTGGGCCTGGGCGAGTTGCTGCGCGGATCGGTCGTGGCCGGGTTGGCCAGTGCACCACGCAGGACCTCGATGCGGGGCCGCAGGTTCAAGGGGCCACTGCTTGAAGCGGGCTGCGCCGGCGACGGCACCACGCCGTGGGCGCCGACCGTCGCGGTTGCGCCGTCGGGGCTGGCCACGGCGCCTGTGGCGATGACGAACTCCGGCGGCACGATGACCCGGATCTCCACCGGCACAACCACCGCCTGCGGCCGTTCGACCGGCGTGCGGCGTGGGCTCGGCGGCGGCACCAGACGCAACACCAAGGCCTGACTGGCCTCAGCACCGCCGACCGGCGAGCGGCGCCCTTGCCAGAGCAGCAACAGCACCGCAGCATGCGCCATCAGCACGGCCAGGATCACGACACGCCGGTGTCGCCCGGACCCACCGGGCCACCGCACCCCGACGGCACTCAAGCCGCAGGCCGATGCGCGTCCACGCACCAACGCGGCGCCACGGTCAGGGCGGAGGGGCTGCGGCGACAGGCGTGACAGTGCATCGGCGCATGCTAGGCGCCGTCACCGGCTGCGGCGTTACGCCAGCATTAGGGCGCGGTGGGGCGATCGCTCAGGCCGGGTTGGGCACGTCGATGAAACGCACCTCCAGCCCCAGCTCGGCCGCCACGCGCTCGCCCACGCCCTGCACGCCGTAGCGCTCGGTCGCATGGTGGCCGGCGGCGATGAAGGCCACGCCGGTTTCGCGGGCGTAGTGGGCCTGGGGCTCGGAGATCTCGCCGGTGATGAAGACATCGGCGCCGGCCGCGATCGCCGCCTCGAAATAGCCTTGCGCGCCGCCCGTGCACCAGGCGACGCGGCGCAGCGGCCGACCATCGCCCTCGGCCAGCACCGGCTCGCGGCCGGTCAGCGTGCGCAGTTGCGCCGCCAGCCCGGCCAGCGTCGTCGGCGCGGTGCTGGCGATGAAGCCCAGGTCCTGCTCGCCGAAACGGCCATCCGCCGTCCAGCCCAGGCGCTTGCCGAGCTGCGCGTTGTTGCCCAGCTCGGCGTGCGCGTCCAGCGGCAGGTGGTAGGCGAACAGGTTGATGTCGTGCTGGATCAGCCGCGCCAGCCGCTGCTTCATCCAGCCCGTCACGCGGCCGTCCTGGCCGCGCCAGAACAGGCCGTGGTGGACCAGGATGGCATCGGCGCCCGCCTCGATGGCAGCGTCGATCAGCGCCAGGCTGGCAGTGACCCCGCAGACCAGCCGGTTGACCTCGGCGCGGCCCTCGACCTGCAGACCGTTCGGCCCATAATCTTTGAAGCGCCCGGGCTCCAGCCATTGATTGAGCTGGCGTTCCAGCGCGGTGCGATCGGTCATGGCTTGTGAGGTAAACGGGTGTTGAAGCGGCTCTGGCTGATTTTCGCGCAGGCGGTCACGGTGGCGCTGGCCGCCCTCTTCGTCATCTCGACGCTGAAACCACACTGGCTGCAGCAGCCGCGCTGGCCGGAGGCGACCATCGCCGAGACGGCCCGCCAGATCGCGCTGCCGCCCTCGCCGCCGGCCTCGGTCGTGCGCACCGGCTATGCACAGGCCGCCCGGGCCGCACTGCCCTCCGTCGTCAGCATCACCGCGAGGAAGGCGCCGTCTCGCTCGGCGGGCCGCGCGCGCGACCCCTTCCATTTCGGCTTCCCGTTCGGTCCGCGCCAGCCGCGTGGCAACCCGCAGCTGGGCCTGGGCTCGGGCGTCATCATCTCGGCCGACGGCGTGCTGCTGACGAACAACCATGTCGTCGAGGGCGCATCCGACATCGAGGTGCAGCTCAGCGATGGCCGCCAGACCCGCGCCACCATCGTCGGCACCGACCCCGAGACCGACATCGCGGTGCTCAAGATCACCCTGCCCGACCTGCCCGCCATCGGCCTGGGCGATGCGGCCAACCTGCAGGTCGGCGACGTGGTGCTGGCCATTGGCAACCCGTTCAACGTCGGCCAGACGGTCACCTCGGGCATCGTCTCGGCGCTGGGCCGCAACCAGCTGGGCATCAACGCCTTCGAGAACTTCATCCAGACCGACGCAGCCATCAATCCCGGCAACTCCGGCGGCGCGCTGGTGGATGCCGACGGCCGGCTGGTGGGCATCAACACGGCCATCTTCTCGCGCAGCGGCGGCTCACTGGGCATCGGCTTCGCCATCCCCGTGGACGTGGCCCGGCAGGTGGCCTCGGCCATCCTGAAGGACGGCGCCGTCGCCCGCGGCTACATCGGCGTGGAGCCGCGCGAGCTGACGCCGGAGCTGGCCGAGGCGCTGAACGTGGGCGACGTGAAGGGTGTGCTGATCCGCAGCGTCTACAACGACGCGCCGGCGGCCAAGGCGGGCATCAAGCCCGGTGACGTGCTGACCCGCGTCGGCGAGCAGGCGATCACCTCGCCGGCCGAGCTACTCGCCAGCGTCGCAGCGCTCAAGCCGCGCAGCCAAGTCGAGGTGCTCGTGCAGCGCGGCGGCAAGGCGATGAGCTTCTCGTTGGCCGTGGGGCTGCGCCCCCCGCCCGAGCAACGTCAGCGGGCTTCCGAGGAGGACTGATCCTCGGCGTCTTCCGGCGCCTGGGTGTGCTTGACGAAGTACTTCGCCGCGAACAGGCCGACCTCGTAGAGCAGGCACATCGGGATGGCCAGCGCGAGCTGAGAGACGATGTCGGGCGGCGTGATGATGGCCGCGATGACGAAGGCCAGCACGATGAAGTAGCCACGCCACTCGCGCAGCTTCTCCACCGACACGATGCCCATGCGCGCCAGCACGACGACGACCACCGGCACCTCGAAGGCCGCGCCGAAGGCGATGAACATGTTCATCACGAAGCCGAGATAGGCCTCGATGTCAGGCGCCGCCGTGATGCTCTTGGGCGCAAAGCTCTGGATGAAGGCGAAGACCTGGCCAAAGACGAAGAAGTAGCAGAACGCCACGCCGCCGAAGAACAGCAGCGTGCTGGACAGCACCAGCGGCATGACCAGGCGCTTCTCGTGCGAATACAGACCTGGCGCGACGAAGGCCCAGGCCTGGTAGAGCACGATCGGCAGCGACAGCATGAAGCCGGCCAGCATCGTGATCTTGATCGGCACGAAGAAGGGCGCGATGACGTTGGTCGCGATCATCTTCGTGCCCTCGGGCAGGTTGGCCACCAGCGGTGCGGCCAGCCAGTCGTAGAGCTGACCCGGGCCAGGGTAGAAGCACAGCACGCCGAAGCAGACGGCGATGGCGATGACGGCGCGCAGCAGCCGGTCGCGCAACTCCATCAGGTGGGCGACGAAGGGCTGCTCGGTGCCGGCCAGTTCGTCGTGGTCGGGCTTCTGGAAAGAACTCATCAACGGATACCTGGCGGGCGGAAACGCGCCACGCGCGCGGCACCTGACTGCGTATGCCGGCGGACGCCGGCCTTTTGCTTGAACCACATCGGCGTACTGCCGCGCTTGAGGCGCCAGTTCTTCTTCGGGTGGCGGTACTCAGGCGCCGGCGCCGCGAGTGCCGAGTCATAGGACGAATCGCTACTCACGTCCTGCCAGGTCTGGTTCAGCGCGTTGGTGGCGCTGTCGACCTCTTGGCGCACGCTCTGCTCGACGTCGCTCACCGCCGTCTGGAACTGGGACTTCATCTTCTGAAGCTCCTCCAGCTCGATGGAGCGGTTTACCTCCGCCTTCACGTCGGCCACGTAGCGCTGCGCCTTGCCCAGCAAGGCGCCGACGGTGCGGGCGACGCGCGGCAGCTTCTCGGGGCCGATGACGATCAGCGCCACTGCGCCGATCAGCGCGATCTTGTCAAAACCGAAGTCCAACACTTAGGACTTGGTCTTGGCGTCGACGTCCACGGTGTTCGGGTCGTTGACCTTGCCGGCGGTGACCTGCTGCGGCGGCTTGGCCGCGTCTTCGGACGTCGTACCGTCCTTCACACCGTCCTTGAAACCCTTGACGGCGGCGCCGAGATCCGAACCGACGTTGCGCAGCTTCTTCGTGCCGAAGATGGCGATGACGACGACGAGGACGATCAGCCAGTGCCAAATACTGAATGAACCCATGATGCTTGCTCCTTGTGGACTGGCTCAAATTCTAGGTGAGGGCTACCCCTAGCCTTTCAACCAGGGTCTGGGGCCGCCCATCACATGCAAATGGAGGTGATAAACCTCCTGGCCGCCATCCTGCCCGGTGTTGATGACATGACGGAAACCGTTGGTGACGCCCAACTCCTTCATGAGCTTGGGGCCTAGGGCCACCATGTGACCGAGCAGCTGGCTTTCAGCCTCCGTCACGTCGGCCATGGAGGCAATGTGGCGCTTGGGGATGATGAGGATGTGGACCGGCGCCCAGGGATGGATGTCGTGGAAGGCGAGGACTTGTTCGTCCTCGTAGACCTTCTTGCTCGGAATCTGGCCGGCGACGATCTTGCAGAAGATGCAGTGGGGGTCCGCGCTCATCACTTGTGTCCTCGTTGGGCGAATTCCGTCAGGCCGGACAGACCTTCGCGCCGGGCCAGTTCGTTCAGCACGTCCTCGGGCTTGAGCCCGAAGTGGGCCAGCGCCACCAGGCTGTGGAACCACAGGTCGGCCACTTCGTAGACGACTTTCTGCGGGTCGCCGTCCTTGGCGGCCATGACGGTCTCGGTGGCTTCCTCGCCGACCTTCTTCAGGATGGCGTCCAGGCCCTTGTCGAAGAGCTTGGCGACGTAGCTGGTGCTGGGGTCGGCACCTTTGCGCGATTCGATGACCGCGCTGACGCGGGAGAGGATGTCGTCACTCATAGATCTTCGCGGGGTCTTTCAGCACAGGCTCGGTGGCGCCCCAGACGCCGTTCTCCAGCTTCTGGAAAAAGCAGCTGTGGCGGCCGGTGTGGCAGGCGATGCCGGGTTCATGGCCCAGCTGCGTGATGGTCAGCAGCACGACGTCGTTGTCGCAGTCCATGCGGATGGCATGCACCTGCTGGAAGTGGCCGCTCTCCTCGCCCTTGTGCCAGAGCTTGCCGCGCGAGCGGCTCCAGTACACGGCCTGGCCGCGCTGGGCCGTCAGCGCCAGCGCCTCGCGGTTCATCCACGCGAACATCAGCACGTCGCCCGTGCCCTGCTCCTGGGCGATGACGGGCACCAGGCCCTTGTCGTCCCACTTCACTTCATCAAGCCAGTTCATCTTTTCAGTCTAGGTGAGTCGGGCCGACGTGGCCGCGCTCTTGGGCAAACCAGTTCAGCACGGGGATGGTGCCGGGCAGCACGGGTCTGACCTGCACCGGCAGGCTGGCCCAGGCCATCTGCTGACCTTCCAGCATCTGGAACTCGCCGGTCCAATCGAACACCTTGCAGAAGTTCAGCCGCACGCGGGCATGGGGGTAGTCCATGACCAGCGTCTGCCACGGGTGGGCGGCACCTATGCAGATGCCCAACTCTTCATGCAGCTCGCGGGCCAGTGCCTGCTCGACGCTTTCGCCCGCCTCGACCTTGCCGCCAGGGAACTCCCAGTAGCCGGCGTAGACCTTGCCTTCGGGGCGCGAGGTCAGCAGGAACTGGCCGTCAGGCGCGACGAGCACGCCCACCGCAACTTCGGTGATCTCGCGTTCGGTCATTCGACCCGCCCCGCCATATCCCGCGCGAACTGGTAAGCCACCCGGCCCGAGCGCGAGCCGCGCTCCAGCGCCCAGATCAGCGATGGCTGGCGAGCGGCCTCGATGGCCGCCTCATCCAGCCCAAAGTGACGCAGCCACTGGCCGACGATGGCCAGGTATTCGTTCTGGCTGAAGGGATAGAAGCTGATCCACAGCCCGAAGCGCTCGGACAGCGAAATCTTCTCCTCGACCGCCTCACCGGGATGGATCTCGCCATGCTCGCCTCGCGTGCCGCCCAGGTTGTCCACCATCTTCTCGGGCAGCAGGTGGCGGCGGTTGCTGGTGGCGTAGATCAGCACGTTGTCGCCGGCCGCCGCCACGGAGCCATCGAGCACGCTCTTCAGCGCCTTGTAGCTGGCCTCGCCTTCGTCAAAGCTCAGGTCGTCGCAAAAAACGACGAAGCGCTCCGGGCGGGCTGCGACCTGCTCGACGAGGTCGGGCAAGTCCACCAGGTCGGCCTTGTCGACTTCGATGAGGCGCAGGCCCTGGGCCGAGAACTCGTTCAGCACCGCCTTGATGAGGGAACTCTTGCCTGTGCCCTTGGCGCCCGTCAGCAGCACGTTGTTGGCCGGCCGGCCGGCGACGAACTGGGCCGTGTTGCGCAGCAGGCGCTCCTTCTGCGGCTCCACTTCCTGAAGGTCGGACAGGCGGATGCGGCTGACGGCACGCACCGGCTCCAGCACCAGCGCGCCGTGCCGCCGGCGGGCGCGGAAGGCGGTGGACGCGGCCCAGTCGGGCGGCGTGGCGGCGTGGGGCAGAACCGCTTCGAGACGGGTCAGCAGACCCTCGGCGCGGTTGAGGAAGGATTCCAGAGCGGCAGACATCGCCGCAGTTTAGGCGGGCCGCCTCAGCCGATGCTTCGCAGCGACGCTTCCAGCTGCTCCGTCGGCAGCCGCTTGAACCCCGAGCGGGCATAGCGCTGCAGCCGCCCGATGATGAAGCTGACCCACACCGAGGCCTGCGCGTTGGCCTGCACGGTCGGCGTCAGCGAGCCCTGCGCCTCGGCCGCCGCGCGCAAGACCTGGCGCAGCGAGGACTCGATGCGATCGAAGAACTGGTTGATGCGCGCCGTCAGCCGCTCGTTCTCGTAGACCAGCGCGTCGCCCACCATGACGCGCGTCATGCCCGGGTTCTTCTCACCGAACTGCAGGATGACGCTGGCGATGCGCGCGGCGGCACCGGGGGGCGGCAGCGGGTGAGGGGCGTCGACGACCTGGTGGACGAGACCGAAGACGCTGCTCTCGATGAAGTCGATGAGCGCCTCGAACATCTGCGCCTTGCTGGCGAAGTGGCGGTACAGCGCCGCCTCGCTCACATCCAGCTTGGCCGCCAGCGCCGCCGTCGTGATGCGGTCGGCGCCAGGCTGCTCCAGCATGCCGGCCAGCACCTGCAGGATTTGCGTGCGGCGCTCGCCAGGCTTGGGGCGTTTCTTGGGAGCGGGGGCGGCAGTTGCGGGCGGGTCGGCGTCCATGGCGCGATGCTAGTCGCGCAGCCAGCCGAGGCGCCGGGCCTCGTAGATCGCTTCCACCTTGGAGCGCACGTGCAGCTTGCGGTAGACGCGCTTCACATACGTCATGACCGTGTGCGGCGACACCTGCATGAACTGCGCAATCTCGTCGAAGGTGAAGCCCTTGGCGGCCAGGTGCAGCACGCGCGACTCCTGCTCCGACAGTGCGACGATCTCCTCGTCGGCCAGCGTGGCGGCCATGGCCTCGGGCGAGGGGCCGGTCGACGCCTGGGCGCCAGGCGCCAGGCGCACCAGCAGGCGGCGGGCAATGATGGGGCTGATGGGGCTGCCGCCGGCGCGCAAAGACCGCAGCTGACCAGGCAGGTCCAGCGCCAGGCTGTCCTTGAGCAGGTAGCCGGTGGCGCCGGCCTCGATGCTCGCCACCACATGCTGTTCGTCGCCGAACACCGAGATGACCATCACCTCGCACTGCGGCCGCGTCTGCGCGGCGTGGCGGATCAGCTCGATGCCGCTGCCGCCGGGCAGGTCCAGGTCGACCAGCAGCACGTCGGGCAGCAACTGGTCGAACATGCGGCGGCCCTGCGGCAGGTCGGGCGCGATGCCGAGCAGTTCGATGTCGGGCACGCTGCCCAGCGCGTGGGTGAAGGCCTCGCGGAAGCGGGCCTGGTCTTCGACGATGAGAACCGAGAACGGAGTCATTGATTCTTCTGATTCTTCAATGGCGCGAAGCCGGTATTGTCGTGCCAGGAGCGCCCGTTGCCATGCACGTCTTCCTTCAGAACTTGGGGGCCCGGGCCAGCGCAGACAGCGACCGCACGCGGCGGCTCACATAGGCGGGGCGGTGATGCAGGCGGCGGCCGTCGGCGGCCTTGCGCAGCCAGCGCTGCATCCACACCGTGGCCATCCCCAGGCTGCGGGCAGACTTCTGGTGGATGAGCGTGTCTTCGACGAGCACGCACTGCTCGGGCCGCAGCCTCAGGCGCGCCAGCACGATGCGGAACATGCGCGCATCCGGCTTGGGCCGTGACTCGCGGAAGCAGCTCATGTCCTCGACGCAGACCATGCCTTCGAAGACGCCCGTCAGCCCGATGGCCGCCAGCACGCGCTTGGCGTAGGCGCGTGGCGCATTGGTCATCAGGAACTTGCGGCCCGGTAGCCGGCGCAGCGCGGCCAGGTCTTGCGCGTGGCCGTGCAGGTGCGGGTCCAGGCCCGGCAGCAGATGGGTCTCGTGCAGGAAGTGCGCAGCCTTCACGCCATGGTGGCGCTGCAGGCCGGTCAGCGTGGCGCCGTAGCGGTTGAAGTAGCCATGGCGCAGCGCCACGGCCTCCTCGGTCGTCAGGCCGAGGTGCGTCTCGATGTAGCTCGTCATCGACGCGTTCAGCTCGGGGAAAGCGCGCTGCGACGCGTTATGCAGCGTGTCGTCGAGGTCGAACAGCCAGACTCTGGACATCAACGCGAACTGATCATGGTGCCGTAGGCTTGGTCCGTCAGCACCTCCAGCAGCATCGCGTGCGGCACGCGGCCGTCGATGATGTGGACGGCGTTGACGCCGCTCTTGGCCGCGTCGATGGCACCGGCGATCTTGGGGATCATGCCGCCGCTGATCGTGCCGTCCTCCACCAGCTCGTCGATGCGGCGCGGCGTCAGCTCGGTCAGCAGCTCGCCGTTCTTGTCGAGCACACCGCGGATGTTCGTCAACATCAGCAGCTTCTCGGCCTGCAGCACGGTGGCCAGCTTGGCGGCGACGACGTCGGCGTTGATGTTGTAGCTCTCGTTGTGCTCGCCGAAGCCGATGGGGCTGACGACGGGGATGAACTGGTCGTCCTGCAGCGCCTTCACGACGCTGGGGTCGATGGAGACGATGTCGCCCACCTGGCCGACGTCGTGTTCCTTGGCCGGGTCGTCCTTGTCCAGCATCTTCAACTTCTTGGCGCGGATCATGCCGCCGTCACGCCCCGTCAGGCCCACGGCCTTGCCACCAGCGGCGTTGATGAGGCCGACGATGTCCTGCTGCACCTGGCCGGCCAGCACCCACTCGACGACCTCCATCGTCTCTTCATCCGTGACCCGCATGCCCTGGATGAACTGGCCCTTCTTGCCCAGTCGGGAGAGGGCCCCTTCGATCTGCGGCCCGCCGCCGTGCACGACGACCGGGTTCAGGCCCACCAGCTTGAGCAGCACCACGTCTTCGGCGAAGTCCTGCTGCAGGTCCGGGTCGGTCATCGCATTGCCGCCGTACTTGATGACGATGGTCTTGCCGTGGAACCTGCGGATGTAGGGCAGGGCCTGGGACAGGATCTCCGCCTTCTCGCGCGGGGCGATGTGGGAAACGTCGGTGGTGTGGGGGCTGGTCATGCGCTGGGCTCCGGTGCAATGGCGCGCATTCTAGGAAGTCGTTGGCGGGCCGCGACAATGTCGTGCATGCACGCCAGCGCCTACCTCAAGCTCTCGGTCGCGACGGCGCTGGTGACCATCCTGCTGAAGAGTGCCGCCTGGTGGTGGACGGGCTCGGTCAGCCTGGCCGCCGACGCGCTGGAGTCGCTCGTCAACCTGGCCGGTGCCGTGTTCGCGCTGGCGATGGTCACGCTGGCCGCCCGGCCGCCGGACGCCGAGCACCCCTATGGCCACCACAAGGCCGAGTACTTCTCCAGCGGCTTCGAGGGCATCCTCATCATCGCGGCGGCACTGGGCATCTTCTGGGGCGCCATCGACCGATGGCGTCACCCGGAGCCGCTGAACGCCATCGGCCTAGGCGTGGGCCTGGCCGTGGTCAGCTCGGCGCTGAACGGCGCCCTTGCCTGGGCCATGCTGCGCAAGGCGCGCGAGGTGCGCTCGGTGGCGCTGGAGGGCGATGCGCGCCACCTGTTCACCGATGTCTGGACCTCGGCCGGCGTCGTCGCCGGGCTGCTCGGCGTCATGGCCACCGGCTGGCACTGGCTGGACCCGCTGCTGGCCGGCGTCGTGGCGCTGAACATCCTGCGCGAAGGCGTGCACCTGATGCGCCAGTCCACGCGCGGGCTGATGGACGAGGCGCTGGACGCCGACAGCCTGACCCGCGTGCAGGCGGTGCTGGACCGCTTCGGCGGCGAGCAGCACATCCGCTTCGACCACGTCGTCAGCCGCGTCGCCGGGCAGCGCCGCTTCGTCGACCTGCACATGCACATGCCGGCCACCTGGACGCTGGGCCACGCCGCGCAGCTGCGCGGCGAAGTGGAGCAGTCGTTGATGCGCGCGCTGCCGGGCCTGCGGGCCAGCATCCAGCTGCTGCCCATGGACGTGGAGGCCCATGCCATGAACGAGGAGGACGTGAATTGATCGCCGTGCTGCAACGGGTGCGCGAGGCGCGCGTGGAAGTGGGCGGGGCCGTCATCGGCGCCATCGGCCCGGGCCTGCTGATGCTGGTCTGCGCCGAGCCGGCCGACACGCCGGCCGTCGCCGAGAAGCTGGTCGCCAAGGCGCTGAAGCTGCGCATCTTCAGCGACGCGGCGGGCAAGATGAACCTCAGCCTGCAGGACGTGGGCGGCGGGCTGCTCATCGTCAGCCAGTTCACGCTGGCGGCGGACGTGAGCGCCGGCAACCGGCCCAGCTTCACCGGCGCCGCGCCGGCTGAGCAAGGCCGGCGGCTCTACGATCACACGCTGGCGTTTGCGAGCCGGCAACACCCGGACGTTGCCAGCGGCGAGTTCGGCGCCGACATGCAGGTGCACCTCGTCAACGACGGGCCGTTGACGATTCCGATGCGGATGAACTGATGACGCCTGCAATCATCCTGATGGACTCGACCGATGGCCGCGAGCCGGTGCTGGACCGGCCCCGCGAAGACCGCCGCGTGCAGGGTGCGCCGCTGCGACGCACCTGGACGCTGCACGAGGCCGGCCCCGTGAGCGCCGGCGTGTGGGAATGCGAGGTCGGCCGCTGGCGCATCGTGTTCCCTGCCGGTCGGCAGGAGTACTTCCACGTGCTGCAGGGCCGCGTGCGGCTGCATGGCCCGGCCGGGTTCACGGAAATCACCCGCGGCCAGGGCGGGGTCATCCCGCCTGGCTTCGAGGGCGAGTTCGAGGTGCTGGAGCCCGTGCGAAAACAGTTCGTCCTGGTGGACGTGGCGGGCTGATTCACCAATGGCGGCCGTCGACTACAGGGTGGGAACCGTGCCGCCGTCGATCCGGTACTCCGCGCCTGCGATCGAAGCAGATCGCGGGGACGCCAGGAAGGCAATTAGATCGGCCACTTCGCTTGGTTTGGCGGGTCGCCCCACCGGAATGCCGCCCAGCCAGTCCATGACGATCTTCTTGCCGCCTTCGTAGTCCGTGCCGGCCTCGTCGGCCATCCGCTGGGCAAACACCACGGAAGCCTCGGTCTCGATCCAGCCCGGCGCCACGCTTAGCACGCGAACTCCCTTGGGCGCTACTTCCCTTGACAGCGCCTTGCTATAGGTCGTGAGAGCCGCCTTGGCTGCGGCGTAGGCGGTGGTGGCCTCCGGCAAAGGCAGCAAACGCTGGATGGAACTGACGTGGATGATGACACCCGAGCCTTGCGCCAGCATCGTGGGCAGCAACGCACGATCCAGGCGTACTGCAGGCATCAGGTTCAGGTTCAACTCGGCGAACCAGTGCTCATCGCTGATCGCAGCGAAACCACCAGCGGGAGTTTTTGAGCCTCCGAGCACATTGATCACGATGTCGACGCCGCCCCACTTCTGCAGCAGGGTCTGAGCAAGCTGGCTCGTACCTTCTGCCGTCGACAGGTCGGCAGCGACATAGGTGACACCCTCCAAGGGCTGCTCTGGCACCGTGCGTGCGGAAGTCGCCACCCGGGCGCCGGCCTCCACAAGGGCTTGCACGACAGCGGCGCCCAGGCCCAGCGTGCCACCGGTGACCACGGCCCGCAGGCCATTCAGTTGAAGGTCGAAGCTCATACGGTGATCTCCAGGTTTGCGATCAGGCCGCGCTCAAGGCGGAACGAGAGCTTCAAATCGATGGGGCTGCCCGGGAAGCTACCGACCGTGTGGCTGGACACCACATGGAGCCCGTCGATCAGTTCCACCGAGAACGGGTCGTTGGTGTAGGTGTACAGCGTCGATGACTCGGCCTTCCACGCCTTGATGGCTTCGCGGCCGGTGTGGGTCTTGCGTTTGTCTATCACCACCCCCTTGGGCGTGAAACAGCGTGCGACTTCTTCGGGACCTTGCGTGTCTGCTGCGAAGTACGCGGCAATGGGTTCTGGGAGAGTGAGAGCCGACATGGTTGAACTCCTTGGTTGCGACGGTTCACACGATGCGCCCTGGGGACAAATTCGGGAATCTCCTAGAATGATCATTGGCCATGTAGCAAACGATACACAATGCGTGGGTCCGACTTTGCCGAGCTGAAGGCCTTCGTCGCCGTCGTGGAGCGCCAGAGCTTTGCCCGGGCCGCCGAGCATCTGGGCCTGTCGCCCTCGGCACTCAGCCAGACCATCCGACAGCTCGAAGGCCGCATCGGCGCTCGCCTGCTGAATCGCACGACGCGCAGCGTCGCGCCGTCAGCCAGCGGCGAGCGTCTCTACCAGCGCATCGCGCCGTTGTTTCGAGAGATGGCTGTTGCAGTCGCCGAGGCCGGCGAAGCGACGGGACGGATGAGCGGCACCCTTCGCATCAACACGCCGGGCATCGCTGCGAGAACCATCATTGCGCCCCGCCTTTCAAGCTTCCATCAGGCGCACCCTGACGTTTTGCTCGACATCGTGGTCGACGATGCGCTGGCGGATATCGTCACTGGCCGCTTCGACGCCGGCATCCGCGTGGGTGGACGGCTCGAGAAGGACATGGTGGCCGTCCGCCTCACGCCTGACCTGAACATGGTGGCGGTGGCATCCCCGGACTACCTCGCGCGTCGAGGGACGCCCAGTACACCTGACGAGCTGCATGACCATGCCTGCGTCAACTGGCGGCTACAAATGGACGGCAGGCACTATCGCTGGGAGTTCGAGAAACGCGGCCAGCGACTCGAAGTCGCGGTAGACGGCCCCGTCGTCACCAATCACGCCGACATCGGCGTTGCTGCCGCGCTGAACGGGCTCGGCATCGCCTATCACTTCGAGAGAGACGGCGTGGCTGAGCTCCTCGCCCAGGGACGGCTGGTCCAGATACTGGCGGACTGGTCGATCTCGCGCCCGGGCCTGTTCCTGTACTACCCGAACCGGCAGCATCGCCCGGCTGCGCTCGGGGCGTTCATCGACTGCCTGCTGGATAGAAAGCCGTTCGACCGGGCCTAGCAACGCGCCCAGAGTTCAAGGAAATCGATGTGGGCACCATCAGACGTGCTGCAGCGCACCGAGAAGTAACGCAGCCTTCAAGCTGGACCCCGAGGCACGCGAGGCCGCGATCCAGGCGCTGCGCGAGCAGGGCCAGCGACCTGGAAACGACGTAGGCCGCTCAGCCCAGCTCGATGGTCCAGCGGCTGACGCTGCCTGCCGCCGGACGCGTCAGCGCCAGCGCCCCCATGCGGTAGGCGTGCAGCCTGCGCTGCGCCGGCAGCTCCTGCCCGGCGGCGTCACGCACGCGCTCCACGCCATGGCCGCGTGCACCCACACGGTAGGTCAGCTCGAAGCGCAGGTCGGCCAGCGTCAGCTGCACGGTCAGGCCGTCCAGCACGGCCGGCATGACGGGGTCCACCACCAGCGCGTCGTGCTCCAGCCGCAGGCCCAGCAGCGAGCCGATCACCAGGCCCAGCGCGATGCCCGGGCCGCTGGAGTAGATGCGCCAGCCACCGTCCAGCGCCACCTCGCCGGCCAGCGCGCGGCCGTAGTGGGCCTGGGCGACATAACGGTCCGCAAAAGCGGCATCCGAGCTGGAGTAGTAGCAGTTGGCCTGGCGCCGGCTGGCGCTGGGCACGCGGTCGGTCAGCGCGATCGGGTGGGCCAGCGTCAGCGCCTGCAGGAAGGCCTCCGCGTGGCCCAGGTGGGCCAGCATCTGCGCGTAACGCAGATGGGCGTGCATGTACATGATGCCGATCTCGCGGCCGAAGAAGCTGCTGGTCTCGGCGCGCTGGAAGAAGCGCGACGGCCCGCCGCGGTAGGGCAGCGGCGCGTCGAACAGGCGGGCGCCGTCGGGGCCCTTCAGGTGCTGCTCGATCAGCTCGGCCTGCAGTCGCGCCTGCTCGGGCGTGAAGAGGCTGTCGAGCACGGCGTGCATCATCGGCAGCAGGCTGTAGCGCAGGCCGGTGCGGGTGTCGCGCGGGTGTATCCACAGCTCGCGCTCGCCCTGCTCAGGGAAGAGCGCGTAGCCGGTGGCGACGTCGTCCTGCACCAGCAGGCGCTGGAACTCGGCGCGCACGCTGGCGGCCTCGGCGATGAGGCCGGCGGCCTCCGCGCTGCGGCCGATGCGGCCAAAGGCGGTGGCCAGCGTGTGCAGCATCTGGTGGTGCAGCGTCACCGTCCAGGCGCTGCACATGCGCTCGCGCAGCGCCGGGTCGGCGGGCTGCAGGGAGTCGTTCCAGTCGCCATGCCAGTAGGCGGCCAGGCCGGTGCCGGGAACGACGCGTTGGCGGATCAGCGCGAGGGCTTGCTCGACATGCGCCGCCAGCGTGGCGGGCTCGCCGTCATGGAAGGCCACGACCTCGTCGAGCAGTCCGGCGTCGCCCGAGGCGATCAGGTATTGCGCCAGGCCCAGCAGCGGCCAGAAGACGATGTCGCCATGCGAATCACCCGCGCGGATGCTGCGCTCGCGCTCGAAGAACATGAACCACTGCGGCCAGTCGCCGTCGGGGTTCTGCGCCGCGAAGACGCGCAACAGCAAGTCACGCACGGGGGCGGGTTGGCCCAGCGCCAGCAGCATCTCCAGCGGGCCCTGGCAGACATCGCGCGTGCCCCAGCCGCCGCCGGAATACTGCTCCAGGCCGCGTGGCGACAGGTAGTGCACCAGGGCGTTGTGGGCGTACCAGGGCAGAATGTCGCGCAGCTGGGCCAGGGCCGGATGGGCCAGCTGCCAATGCGGCAGGGCCAGCGGCTGCGGCGCGGGCGGCGTGGCCTGCAGCAGCTCGCCGCGCAAGGTCATCTCGACGGCGGTGGCAGGCGCGAAGTCGAGCACCAGCAGCGGCTCACCGCGGCTGACGCCGTCGTCATAGAGCCGGCCGTCGTCGCCGACGATGACCAGGCCCGGCGCATCGACGACGAAGGCGCCTTCGGGGAAGCGCTCGGCGAGGCCGCTGCCCTCGGGCGGCGTGATGCGGAGCTGGTCGCCGCTGTGCACCCAGGCGGGCTTGCGCGGCTCGGCGCCGTCGTCGCCTCCTAGCGCAAGGTTGAGGCTGACGCGCACGCGCAGCGGCCCGCCTTGCAGCACGCGCAGCGCAAAGGTCATCGCATCTGGGGCCGCACCGGCTTCGGCCGTGACCTCGATGAGGCCGCCCGCGTGAGCGTAGAGCCAGCGGCAGCGCTGCGGCTGCATCTCGAAGGCCGAGGGCAGGCCCAGCAGCTGCCAGTCGTCGCTCGCTGCAGCCACGAACACGCGCAGGCCGGCCGTGCGGAACAGGCCCAGCAGGCTGCGCTGCGTGGACAGCAGGCGGTTGATGCTGACGTGGCCTTGCGTCAGCATGGAATGGAAGACGCCGCCCATCCAGCACGTGGACGTGAGCGCGCCTTCGTCGGGCAGCAGGTGATCGCCGCTGCGCAGGATGTGGCCGTGCGGGCGCTGCACGAGCAGCTCCTTGGCGCGCAGCACGACGTGGGCCGCGTCGCCGCTGAAGAAGCTCAGCAACTTGCCGTCCTGCCATTCCTCGTGGCGGCGCTCGCCGGTGAAGAGCTGGCGGCGGGACTCGGCGTCCAGGTCGAGGCTGGCGAGCTGCGGCGCGCTGGCGAACAGGCTGGCGGCGGGCGGCAGGCCGGGCATGTCGACCGGCTCAGCCGCCTGCGCCTCGGGCAGGGCCAGCAGCGCGGGCAGACGGGCAAGATCGGCGTCGCTGGTGGCCTCGGGGTGGTGGGTTTGCAGCGTCAGGAAGAAACCGGCGGCGACGCTGGCGCCGGGCGCGAGGGCGATGGGCGCGTCCTGCAGCGCGACGACTGCATGCTCGTGCTGCAGCCGCTGGCCGGGCAGGCCGGCCGTGAGCGCGGGCGGCGCCAGGCCCTCGCGGGCGGCATGGCCCCAGACCTGGGCGGCGTCGGTGGCAAACGATTCGGCGCGGCGCAGCGAGCCGGCCAGCAGCCAGGGGTGCAGCCCCTTCTGCGCCTGGTTCTGGCGCGCCGCCAGCAGCACGCCGTGCGTCGCGTCGTGCAGCGGCTGCAGGTCGAGGTAGTGGCTAACGTAGAACTCGTTGGTGCGCACCGCGCCGTAATCGGCCAGGCCCACGTCCTGCACCAGCACCGGCGCGATCTCGCAGGCGGCGGTGCTGGTGTTCTCGGCAAGCAGATGCCAGAACAGCGTGGCCTCGTCGGCGGCCAGACGCAGCTGCAGGCGCAGGGCCAGGTCTTGCCAGCTGCCGCGCATTTCGAAGGCGCCCGCTTCGGCGTGGACGCTCAACGCCGACTGCGGCCCGAGCAGCGGCACGGCCTGCCAGCCGGCTGCGTCGCGGCGGCGCAACCAGATATTGGCCGGCCCACCTTCCAGCTCGTTGCCGGGGAACAGGTTGAGCAGCAGGCCGGGCGCGAGCAGCAGCCGGCGCAGCGCGCCGTGAGACAGCAGCTCGGCTTCGAGGCCGGCGGTGTTGCGAATGGAATGGACGGTCATGTTTGTCGCTGCGCCAACAGCCAGGGCAGCAGTTCGGGGTCTTGGTAGGCGGGGGTCCACGAATCGTGGCCCACGCCGGGGTAGATGGTCAGGGAGGCCATGCCGCCGGCCGCGCGCAGCGCCTCGACGCAGGCCACGTGGGGCGCCAGCGGCACGACCTGGTCCTGATCGCCGTGGTAGGCGCGCACCTGCACGTTGCGCATCGCGGCGACCTTGGCCGGATCGCCAAAACCGCAGACCGGCGCGATGGCCGCGAGGTCGCGCGGGTAGGTGGTGGCCCACTGCCACATGCCGTAGCCGCCCATGGACAGCCCGGTGCCGGTGCAGCGCTGCGGATCGACAGGCAGCCGGCCCTGCAACGCGCCCAGCAGCTTGTGCAGGCGCTGCGGGTCCCAGCGCGCGCCCTCGTCGCACTGCGGGCTGATGAGGATGAAGGGGTAGGCCGCGCCGCGTGCGACATGCATGGGCGGGCCGTGGACCTTGACCTTCTCCAGGTCGGTGCCGCGCTCGCCGGAGCCGTGCAGGAAGACAACCAGCGGCCAGCGCGCCGAAGTCTGGGTGTACTCGCGCGGCAGCCAGACCCAGAAGCGCTCGCCCGCCAGTGTCCACGCGCGCTGCTCGCCGGCGGCCAGGCCGTCGGGCACCGTGGGCGGCAGCGCCGCGCAGGCAGTCAACAGCGCGGGTGTCGTCCACAGCAATTGGCGGCGGTTGATCGTCATGGCGTGGGCTCCAGTTGAACGGTGTTGGCGCCGGCGGGCAGCGGCAGCTCGCGGCCCTGCCAGGGCAGTACACGGTTGTCGAGGTTAGCGCGCGGCAGCGGGCCGGCACCGGGCCAGGCCAGGCGAAGCTCGCCGGGAAGGCGGTCGGGGCGCCGGTCGATGTGCAATGTCCAGCCGGTGCTGTTGCGCACGAGGCGGTAGTCGAGCCGGCCCCAGGCGGTGGACAGGCCGGTCACGCCGATGTCGCCGGCCGCGCGCCAGGCGGGCGACAGGCCGGCGCCGAGGACGAGGCTGCCGGTGCTCTCGCGCTCGTAGGCGAGCAGGTCCAGCGCGGCGCGCAAGTAGTCGGACGAAATCCAGGCATGCGGCATGTCGCCGAGGAACTGCACCTTGCGCGCGTCGGGCAGCACGACCTCGGCCCAACTGTGCCAGCCGGCCGGGCGCTGGTGGGTGAAGAACCATGCGAGCAGCCGGTGCGCGTCGTCCACGCGGCCCAGGCGCGCCAGCGCGCTGACGTTGCGCAGCTCGTAGGGCGTGTAGTCCTTCCAGGCCTTGGCGCCGGTGATGCGCGCGTCGGCCTCGGCGACGTAGCGGTCGAAGGTGCCGCGCAGCAGATTGGCTGGCAGCTTGCCTTCGGCTTGCGCGGGGTTGAGTGCCATCGTCGTGGAGGTGGCGTCGAAGTCGCCGCGGTCAGCGGCGCCCGCGATGTGGTCGAGCTTGTAGTGCTTGGCCGTGGCGGCGATGGACGCGCTCAGATCGGCTTCGAATTCGTCGCGGGACACCGCCCAGCGAACGGCGTGTGGCGTGTCGCCCAGCGCCTGCGCGATCTGCACGGCGTCCTTGTAGCCACGCAGCGCCCAGAAGTCGTCCCAGTAGGAGTAGGCCGGCTTGTCGGAATAGCCCTCGTGGCTGATGGAGGGTGGCATCAGCCCTTTGAATCTTGGATCGGCGCCGGGCTTGCGCTCGCTCTGTCGCAACGCCTCCATCCACGCGACGACGCGCTGCACGTGCGGCCAATGGCGCTGCAACAGCGCGCGGTCCTGCGTGTGCCGCCACAGCTCGGCGACGGCGAACAGATATTGGCCGTGGCTGTCGTTCTCGACGACCGGGTCGGCGCCGCGCTGGTCCACGCAGCAGGGCACCTTGCCGGACTCGAAGATGAAGCCGGCGTACCAGTCGACGAACTCGCGCGCCGCCTGCAGCTCGCCCATGCGCACAAGGCCGGCCACCATCATGGCGCCGTCGCGAATCCAGGCGCGGGCATAGGAGCGCGTGCCGGGGCGCAGCGAGGGGCCGTCGCGGGCCATGAGGATCTGCGCGAGCGCGGCGCGCATCGTGTCGACGATGGGCTGGGCTTGCGGGGGCAGGCGCAACTCCAGCACGCCGAGACGGTCACGCCATTGCGCGGCGGCGACGGCGAGGCGGGTGTCGAGGGCGGTCGCATCTCCTCCCGTGACCCAGCCGATGGTGCGGGCTTCGCCGGGCGCTAACTCAACATCGAAGCGCATCAGCGCCGAGGGCAGTTGCTCGCTGTCGGTCAGCTGTGTCAGCGGCGGGGCTTGCAGCAGTGACGCGAGGCCAGGGCCCGCGCCCCAGGGCGCGGCGCGGACTTCGGCGGGCGTCTCGCGCGGCTTGATGTTCAAGCTGGACGCCGTGAGCTGAGCGTCGCCCCAGGCCAGCATGGGCAGCGGGCTGACGCCGCCCGGCGTCGACAGGAACTGCTGCGGCGGGTTGACCTGCCAGGGGCGCAGGGCGAGCAGCAGCGAATACCGCTGCGGCTTGCCCGTCGGGTTGCGTAGCGTGTAGCGGGCCAGCAGGTGTGGGGCCTTGGCCGAGCCGTCGGCGCCGGCTTCGACGCGCAGCTCCACGTCGGCATGCCGCCACTGGACGACGGGCAGCGCGTGCTCGATGAGGCTGTGTTCGGTGCGAACCTGGGCCCAGGTGACGAGGCGGCCATCGGCCAGCCGGACGACTGGCTCGATGCTGGGGCCGCCACGGGTCAGCTCGATGGCGCCGTCTTCGCTGACGAGCCCGGAGCGCTGCGCGCCGCCGTCCACGCCGGCGACCGTCCAATAGTTCTGCTCGCCGAGGAAGGCGCGGGGCAGTTCGCCACGCGGCAGGGCCTTGGCGACCTCAGCGATGGCGGCATTGCGGTCGGGCCATTGCGCGGCATCGCGCAGTTCGACCTCGGGCGGCTTCTTGCCTTCGTGGCGAACCCGCAGCCACCGCCATTCCTGCTCGCCGAGGAAGAGCGCGCGGCCGGGGCGGGCGGACAGCAGCTTCCAGCGCCGGTTGTCGTCGGACACCTCGACACGCGTGGCCGCACCGCTGGCAAACCACAGGCCGTTGAACTCGCGCAGGCGGTGGAAGTCCAGCGTCACTTCGCCGCCGCCGAGCTTGCGTCTGGGTTCGGGCCAGGTCTTGGGCGCGGGGTCGCGGGGTTCGAGGTTCAGTGCGCCGACGCACAGGGACCCGGTCCCGCCGCCGCCCTGCTGGCCGGCAACGACGACGAACTCGATGAATTGGCTGCGTGTGAGCGTGCGGTCCTGCGTCGGGCCCCAGGCGAAGGCGATATGGCGGCGCTTGAAGCTGGTGTCGGTGAGCGTGTCGGGCAGGGCCAGCGCGGGGCGGTTGATCCACCAGACGTTGTCACCGCTGGCGTCGACGAACTTGATCTGCACGTCGTTGGTTGTGCTCGTGCCTTTGATCTGTGTGGTCAGGGCAAAGTCTGTCGGCCAGTCGAGTGGCAGTTCGCGGCGGAGGACGGCGTAACCGGAGACGCCGGAGAAGTCGTAGTCGAGGCAGAGGCTGTCGTCCTTGACGTCACGGCGGACGGTCGCCTTCACCTGGTCGGAGGCGGTGGCCTGCCAAGGGGTGGCGTCCTTCATGTCGTCGAGGACGGTGGCAGTGGCCATCTGTGCGATGGTCAGCATCAGCGGGAGAAGGACGTATCTCATGCTGTTGCTTTGTGCGAAGGCCCATGCCACCGAAAAGCCCCCCCTCACTTCACACTCCCCATCAACAACCCCTGCATGTAATACCTCTGCAGCGCCACAAACAACACCAGCACCGGCAACACCGTGATCACGGCCCCCGCCATCATCAATTCACTGTCCTGCACATGCTCCCGCGACAGCGCAGCCAACGCCACCGGCAGCGTGTGCATCTCCCCGTCGGTCAGCACGATCAACGGCCACATGAAGTCGTTCCAGCTGCCCAGAAACGCGAACACGGCCAACGTCACCAGCACCGGCTTCAACGTCGGCAACACGATGTTCCAGAAGATCCGCCACTCCCCCGCGCCATCCAACCGAGCGGCTTCAAGCAACTCATCCGGTACCCCCCGCGCGTACTGGCGAACCAAAAATATCCCGAAGATCCCGGCCATGCTGGGGATCAGCACGCCCATCCAGGTGTTCACCAGCCCCATGCCCTTGAGCATCAGGAACAGCGGCAGCATCGCCACCTGCCCGGGAATGACCAACGCGGCGATCAACAACCCGAACACCCGCTCGCGATGGCGGAAGCGCAGCTTGGCGAACGAGTAGCCGGCCAAGGTGTTGAAGCTCACCGACATCAGCGTGCTCACCACTGCCAGCCCCAGGCTGTTGACGAAGGCGCGCTTCAGGCCGCCATCACCGAGCAGCGCCCGGTAGTGCACCAGCGTCGGCTCGTGAGGGATCAAAGGCGGTGGCAAGGTGGACGCACTGCCCGCGGGCATCAGCGACACGCAGACCATCCAGATCAATGGAAAAACGGCCAGCCCGGCAAAGGCCCACAGCAGCCCGTTGACGAGCACGGTCTTGGGTTTCATGCGCCCTCCCCCGTCAGCCGCCGCTGCAGCGCAATCAAGCCCTTGCTGACCACCACGATGATGACGAAGAGCACGAAGGCAACCGCCGAGGCCAGGCCCAGGTTCCACCACTTGAAGCCTTCGTCGTACATCAGGTACAGCACGCTGACCGTGCTCTGCAGCGGGCCGCCCTGGGTCATGACGTAAGGCTCGGCAAAGAGCTGGAAATAGCCCGCCGTCGTCAGGATGGCGACCATCAAGAGCGTGGGCGCGATATTGGGCACGGTGATGTGGCGGAACTGCGCCCAGCTGCGCGCGCCGTCCAGCCGCGCGGCCTCGTACAGGTCGTGCGGCACGGCCTGCAGCGCGGCGATGAAGATGATCATGTTGCCGCCAAAGTTCTTCCACGCGGCGAAGCCAATGATGGTGGGCATCGACCAGTGCGGATCACCCAACCAATCGATGGGGTCGACACCGAAGGACAGCAAGGTGTAGTTCACCAGGCCGTACTTCACGTGGAAGAGATAACGCCAGATCACCGCGACCGCCACCAGCGTGGTGACGACGGGGGCGAACAGCGCGGTGCGCAGCAGCGGCTTGAAGCGGACCAGCTTCGACTGCAGCAGCACGGCGGCGGCAAGAGACAGCGCGATGGACAGCGGCACGCCCAGCACGACAAAGTAAGCGGTGTTGCCCAGGGCCTGCCAGAACAGCGGCAGGCTCAGCACCTGGACGTAGTTGTTCCAGCCCTGCCAGCGCAGGTTGCCGATGTCGGCCAGCGCGTAGATGTCGAAGTCGGTCAGGCTCAGCGCCAGGCCGGCGAAGACGGGCACGCCGAAGAACAGCGCGATGACGATGAGTGCCGGGGCGGCGAAGGCCCAGGCGGCGAGGGATTCGCGATTGCGCCTCATCCTGTGGCCTTGTCCAGCATCCAGCGGCGCTTTTCGAGGATGCCGTCGACGCGGGCATCCAGGCCGCGCACGGCGACGTCGATGCTGTCCCGCCCACCGACGACGCGCGCGGCGGCGAACTGCATCTCGTTGGCGATGCGCTCCCACTCGGGCACGGCCGGCGTCGGGCGCACGCGCTCAAACTGGCGGAAGAAGGCGGCCGCGTGGCGGTCCCCGGCCAGCGTGCCGCCGCCTTCCAGCGGCATGGCCCAGGTGCTGCGGCGCGGCGGCAGGTCGCCGGTCAGACGGTAGAAGTCCAGCTGCACATCGGGCCGGCTCAGGTAGCTGATCAGCGCCCAGGCCTCGGGCTTGTGGCGCGAGCGCTTGAACATGGCGAGGCTGGCACCGCCGGCGATGGAGGCACCGAGACCGGTCGGCCCGGGCAGCTCGGCGGTGGTCCACGCATCGCCCAGTTCGGGCGGCAGGCGGCGTTTGAACTCGCCGATGTTCCAGGGGCCGGAGATGTAGAAGGCGAAGGTGCCGCGCCCGAATTCCTGCCAGACGTTGGCGACCTGGTTGTTCGTCAGGCCCGGCGCGTCGCCGAGTTGGAAGCGCTCGGCGTAGAAACCCAGCGCACGGCGGAAGTCGGGCGACGAGAAGTTGCCGAACCGGCCGCCCTCGCGCAGCACCTCGGACGGCTGCTGCAGCGCCAGCGCCAGCAGTGGTTCGAACTCGTTGGTGGGCAGCAGCAGCGGCGTGGCCATGCCGTGTTCGCGCAGCTTTGCCAGGGCGGCGCGCCAGGCGGCCCAGTCCTGCGGGATCTGCGGGATGCCCGCCTGCGCGAGCAGGTCCTGGCGCACGAACAGCAGCCGCGTGTCGACGTACCAGGGCAGTCCCACGCGCTGGCCGCTGGGCGCATTGGTGGCCCAGATGCCGGCGAAGTAGTCGGCCGCCTGCAGCATCGGCGTGCGGTCTAGCCAGGGCTGCAGCGGCTCCAGCGCGCCCAGCGCCTGCATCTCGGGCAGCCAGGTGTTGCCCACCTGGGCGAGGTCCGGCGTCGCGTCGCCGGCGAACGCCGTCAGCAGCTTCTCGTGCGCAGCCGTCCAGGGCAGCTTCTCGACCTTCACGCGCACGTTCGGCCGCTCGCGCTCGAAGCCGGCGATCAGCTCGGCCGCGACCTCCGCCTCCCGGCCCATGGCCCAGAAGCGCAGCGTCGTCGTGCCGCTGTCGCGCGCGCAGCCCGCCAGGGGAGCAACTGCAGCAGCGGTGAGCAGGCGGCGACGTTGCATGAACGGGTCAGCCGAGCCAGCCGCCCGTGAAGCCGGCGCGCTTCAGGCCACGTACCAGGTGCGCGTTCTTGCGCATGACGCTCCAGACCAGCTCGCCCCGGTGGTTGCCCATCATGGCCAGCAACGGGCCCTGGTCGATGCCCAGCATGTCGGTGTCCACCCAGCCCTTGCCCGGCTCGATGCGGCCGTGCGTCAGGCGCACGTCGGGGTAGTTGAAGCTGGGGTTGAAGGCATCCCAGAAGCCGTAGCGGCCCCAGGTGTGCGGGTAGCGCTGCTTGATGGCCATCAGCGCGGGGATGACGATCTCCGGCGCGAAGGCGATGGAGCTGCCTGCCGCGTAGGGCGCCAGCGTGCCGTCGTCGTGCAGGCCCATGCCGCGGCCGGCGTAGCTGATGAAGCGGCGTTTCTCGGTCTTGCCGGTGGTCGTCGTGTAGGTGAGCTTGATGTCCGCCGGGCCGTCGCTGGCGCTGACGCCCCAGATCTCGGCGCTGTAGCCCTGCCAGCCCAGCGGGTTGGCGGCGGCGTAGTCGCGCTGCGCGTAGGTGGCGCGGCGCGAGTTCTCGAAATAGTCGAAACCCTTGCCACGCATGTAGGCATCGCGGATGCCGCGGAAGTCCACCCAGCAGTGCGTGAACTGGTGGCCGAACAGCGGCGGGAAGCGCAGCAGCGTCTGGCCGTAGCTCTCGCCCCAGCTGTCGCGGTCGTAGGTGCTGAGCCAGGCGTCGTAGGCTTCGGGCTTGACCGGCCGCGTGGGCGAGCCCAGGGCAAGCAGATAGACCATCAGGGCCTCGTTGTAGCCCTTCCAGTCGTTGGGGATGTGGCCCTTCTCGGGCGTCCAGCCATGGCCGATGGACGGTGGGCGCACCTGGGCCCAGGCCCAGTCGACGCGGCCGTAGATCTCGTCGACAAGGCGGCGGATGGCGGCCTCGTCGGCATCGGCGCCGTCGAAGAAGCTCTGGGCATGCAGCGCGCCCATCAGCAGCAGCGCGGTGTCGACGGTGGACAGCTCGCAGCGGCCGAAACGCAGGCCTTCCTTCATGTCGAGGAAGTGATAGAAAAACCCCTTGTACCCGGCCACGCCCTTCTTGCCCGGGCCTTGCGGCAGGCCGGCGAAGAAGCGCAGGGTGTTGAGCGTGCGTTCACGCGCCTGGGCCCGGGTGATGTAGCCGCGCGCCACGCCCACGGGATAGGCGCTGAGCGCAAAGCCGACCGCCGCGATGCTGGCGAACGACGGCGTGGGCCAGCGGTCGGGCGCGAGACCGGTCTTCGCATCCGTCGTCTCCCAGAAGAAGTCGAAGGTGCGGCGCTCCAGGTCGGCGAGGAAGGCGTCGGCAGCCTGCAATGGCATCGTCGTCTCGGCCCAGCTGGGCAGGTTGGCGGCCAGCGCAAGGCCGGCACCCTGCGCCAGCAGGGCGCGTCGTGTCAGTGGAGTCATGATGAACGGCGATTGTGGGAGCCGGCCGCACCTTCAGTGCATTCAGTGCAGCCGGCGCCCGAACGGCAGGGTCAGAACGAGTAGCTGGCGCCCAGCTTGAACTGGCGCATCGGCCCGCGCACGCCGGTGCGGGTATCGAAGTTGGCGTTGTCGCCGCCCAGCGCGTTGCGCGGCGGGGTCGACGGGCCGCCGACCCAGTCGTCGTAATAGCCCCAGTTGGCCGTATTGAACAGGTTGAGCACGTCGGCGCGAAGCTGCAGTTCGCCGCCATACACCTTGAAGTTCTTGGCCAGTGCGAGGTCGAACTGCTTGAAGGTGTCTGAGCCGCGCGCCACGGCGACGCAACCGTTGGCGCCGGAGAACCCGGTGTGGCAGTCCACCACCCGGCGCGGCTGGCCGTCACCCACGGTCAGCTTGCCCGACAGCTGCATGCCCCAGGGCAGTTTGTCCATCATGCCGCCGACGACCAGGCGGTGCTTCTCCGCGTCCTTGGCCGGGCGGAAGCCATAGGTGCTCTTGCCATAGGTCCAGTCGAAGATGTCGTCGGACCACTCGTTGTTGGTGGTCTGGGCGTCCGTGTAGGTGTAGGCCGCCGTCATGCTCCAGCCGCTGGCTTGGCTGTAGGGCTTTTCCAGCGACAGGAACAGGCTGGTGGCCTTGTTCTGTCCGGCAAAGTCGCCCAGCACCAGCGTGCCGAAGTTGCGTGGCGCGCCGCCCCACAGCGGGTCCACCGAGTTGGAATTGCCGAAGCCGCCGTTGGGGTCGCGGTTGCCGTTGAACCAGATGAACTGGTTCTTGGCGTGGATCTTGGAGACCGCGACGTCCATGTTCCACATGCCCAGCGCCTGGCGCAGGCCCAGGCTCATCTGGTCGGCAAACGGCATCTTGAAGTCGTTCTTGATCATCCAGATCTCGCCGCCCGGCGCGGCGTTCTTCTGCAGTTCGTCCAGCGCGTTGTTGGCCATCCTGCGGTCGTAGCTGCGGCCCCAGCCGCCATAGACCACCGTGGCCTTGTTGCCCAGCACGTCGAAGGACGCGCCGACGCGCGGGGCGAAGGCGCTCTTGAAGGCCTTTCGGGAGTTGCCGGTGGAGATGTAGTCGGCAATGTTGATGCCGCCCTTGGCCAGCGACTGCGCGTAGGTCTGGCCCGCAGGGGCGGTAATGCCGTCGACCGTGCGGCCGTCCAGCGCGTTCAGCCCCGCGACGCGGTCTGCAGGCGTCACGTAGCTGTTGTTCAGCATGTTGTCTTCATAGTCCCAACGGATGCCGAGGTTCAGCTCCAGCTGCTTGGTGAGCTTCCAGTCGTCTTGCAGGTAGATGCCGTACTGCTTGTTCTTGAAGTTGGCCGAGGCGGTCGGGATGGCGAGCCGGATGTTGCACTGGTCGCTGGACAGGCCGCTGCTGCTGACGTTGGTACCCGTGCAGGTTAGGCCGCTGTAGTAAGGCTGGCCGGTGGTGGTGTTCAGCACTGTGTCGATGGTCGGGACGCGGAAGGCGGTGCCGCTGAGGTCGTACTCCATCGCCTTGAACTGCACGCCGCCCTTGATGACGTGGCCGGCCAGGCCCGTGTAGGTGAGGTCGTTCTTCAGGTAGATGCCGCTCTGGCGGCGGTCCTGCGCGTTGCCCGAGCCGCCGGTGAAGAAGATGTCCTGGACGTTGTTGATGGCGTTGGTGGGCGAGTACTTGAAACGGACCTGCGGGTCGCTGGAATCCGACTGGGGATTCCACTTGGTGCTTTCCCAGCCGGCGCGCGCTTCATTGAGCCAGTCGTCGCCGCTGTACTCGTGGGTCACGTCAACACGGTAGGTGTTGTTGTTGTTGTTGATGGCCGTGCTCGGCGCAAAGCGGTCACCGTCGACCGAATAGCCGGTTTCCTTGCGCAGCGTGGTCGAGATGTCCAGGCGCTGCCGGGCGTCGATCTCTGCGGACAGCTTGCCGAACAGCAGGTGCTGCTCGAACTGCCCATTGAAAGCACCTTGCTGCCCGGCGATGCCCGGCACGAGGCCGGGGCTGCCGGGGTATTTGTCCAGATTCATCGCGGTGAGCTGGCGCGGCCGGTCCAGCGACTTGCCGTCGTAGGCGAGGAAGTAGTGCAGCGTGTCCGGCTTGATCGCCCCACCGATGCTGAAACCCGCCTCGATCTGCTTGTTGGAGGGCGGCGAGATGCCGTTCGCTTCGTCCTTCTTCTGAATAGGGCTCAGCGCGGTCCAGTTGCTACCGGTGCGGTTGACGTAAACGTTTCCATGCGTTTCATTGCCGCCCGATTTGGTGACTGCAGTGATGGCCACGCTGGACACCTGGTCGTACTCGGCCTTGTAGTTCTGCGTCAGCACGCGGTACTCGGCGATGGCCGTCTGCGGGAAGGGGTTGCCCTGGCTGGTGTTCTGCCCTGACACGCCGCCGCGCAGGATGTTGTTCTTCTGGCCCACGCCGTCGATGAAGACATTGACCGAGTCGATGTTCTGCGAGCCACCGCGCAGCCGGGTGTTGCCACTGGCATCGGTGTCGAAGCGCACGCCGGGCGCGAAGTCGGCCGCCGACAGGAAGTTGCGTGAGGCCTGCGGGATGGCTTCGATCATCCGGTTGGACACCGTCGTGCCGACCTGGGAATCGATCACGCCCTGGCGCTGCGAGGTGCCCTGGACGACGACGGTCCCCAGCTGGTTGGTGGCGCTGCTCAGGTCCAGCGTCGCGTTCTGGCCGACCGACAGCGTGACGAGGCTGCCCGTGCTGGCGCCGGCCACGCGGACCTCATAGCTGCCCGGGTTCAGGCCCAGCAGCACATAGCTGCCGTCGGCCAGCGTCCTGGCGCGGTAGATGCTGCCGGTGGCCTTGTTGATGGCCACGACATCCGTGCCGGCCGGCGCGGCCACACCGGCTGCGGTGATGGTGCCACGCACGGTGGCGTTGGAGGTCTGCGCCGACGCGGCGCCAGCGAGCGCGAAGCAGACGGCGGTGGCCAGCGCGTGGCGGGCCCACGGCGTGCGGTGATTTGTGGTTCTCATGATGTCCTTGTCTCCTGGTTGTGTGCTGTGGTTTCGGACGGGATCAGGTCTTGGCGCCGCAGGAGCGGCGCACGACGAGCTGCACCGGCATCACGGTGGCGCTGCGGTCGTGGCTGTCTTGTTCAAGCGCATCGGCCAGCGCGTCTAGCGCCTGCTGGCCCAGCGCCGCGATGGGCACGTGCATGGTGGTTAGCGCCGGGCTGACATAGCGGGCGACGGGGATGTCGTCAAAGCCGGCGAGCGCGATGTCCTCGGGGACGCGCACGCCTGCGGCAATCAGCGTGCCGAGCAGGCCGATGGCCATGATGTCGTTGGCGGCGAAGACGGCGTCGGGCCGCTCGGCCGCCGGCAGGCCCAGCAGGAAGGCGCCGGCCCGCTCGCCGCCGGCCTCGGAGAAGTCGCCTTCCAGCAACCAGGGCTGGACACCGGCGGGCAGCCCGGCACGGTGGCCGCGCTCGCGCTCGCGCGCCTCGAAGTTGGCCGCCGGGCCGCCCAGGAAGGCGATGCGCCGCCGGCCGGTGGCGACGAGGTGCTCGGTCATCTGTCGCGCGCCGCCGAAGTTGTCGACAGCAAAGACGCGCTGCGTCGGCGCGCGCACGCCGGAGTTCAGCAGCACGGCGGGCAGGGACAGCGGCAGGTTCTGCGACAGGAAGTCGTCGTCGGCATGCGGGGACATGACGATGAGACCGTCGACGCGGCCGTTCATCGCCCGCAGCGCGGCGGCCGCCTCGTCGGCGTCGTCATGCGAGCTGGACAGCAGCAGGTGCAGGCCGCGCGCACGGGCGGCCTGGTCGATGCCGCGGATCAGCTCGGAGAAGAACTCGCCGTGCAGGTCGGGCAGCAGCGCGCCGATGGTGTCGGTGCGGCGCGTGATGAGGCTGCGCGCGGCGCCGGAGGGGCTGTAGCGCAGCTCGCGCGCCACGTCGACGATGCGCTGGCGGGTGTCGGGCAGCACATTGCCGGCACCGTTGAGCGCGCGCGAGACGGTCGCCACCGACACGCCGGCAACGCGGGCGACATCCTTGATCGTGGCGGGCGAGGCGCTCATGTGTCAGTCGAATTGGAAGGCGCACGCGGGCCGCGTGGCCGAGGGGCTCGGCCGCGCCGGGCGGGCTCTCGCGGGCATGGATTGCGCAGGCCGTGAGGGGCCACGCGGGAACGGTTGTCTCATCCGTCGGACCGGCTGCGCTGTAGCGCGTCGGCTATCATGTAAACGTTTTCACGTGATTTTGTCGACCTGCTGCGGGTGAGTCAACAGCGTGTTTACCCGGCGCGGCGGGCGCAGTCGTGCGCGGCCAACACCGGGGCATCGCCGGCTGCTTCGCCGACCCGGATAGGCATCTCTTCGAAGTGGACGACGAAGACATGTGGGTGCTTGATGGCGACCACGGGCTGGTGGTCGACAAGGTCAACGCCGCTGACGGACGAAGGGCCCGCCACGCGAAACGTGGCGGGCCCTTCTCAGGCGTGGCGCAGGCGCGGTGCCGTCAACTAGTCGGCGTACACCCCAGCCGCCTTGATGACCGGCCCGAGCTTGTTGATTTCGGCCTCGACGAACTTCTTGTGCTCCGCCGGCGCAATGCGTCCGTCAGTGACCAGCACGGCGCCCAGCGCTTCCTGGCGCTTCTGGAAATCGGCGTCCTTCAGCGCGGCGCGCAGCGCCGTGTTGACCTTGTCGATGACCGCCTTGGGCGTGCCCTTGGGCGCGTACAGGCCGTGCCAGATCGTCAGGTTGAAGCCCTTGAGCCCGGACTCGTCCGCCGTCGGCAGTTTGGCCAGCGCGCCGCTGGTCAGGCGCTTGGAAGACATGACGGCAAAGGCCTTCACCTTGCCGGACTCGATCTGGCTGGTGGTGTTGGTGGTCTGGTCGCACATGATGTCGACCTGGCCGCCGAGCAAGTCGTTCATGGCAGGCGCGGTGCCCTTGTAGGGCACGGTGGTCATGTCGATCTTGATGGACTGCTGGAACAGCAGACCGCACAGGTGCGAGGCCGAGCCCGTGCCCGCGTTGGCCAGGTTGATCTTGCCCTTGTTGGCGTCCAGCCACTTGGCCAGCTCGCCGTAGTTGGCCGCCGGCAGCGTGCTGCGGCCGATAAGCGTCATCGGCACGTCGTTGACCATGCCGAGGTACTCGAAGTCCTCCAGCACTTTGAAGGGCAGCGTGCGGTAGAGCGCTGGCGCCGTGGCCATGCCGATGTGGTGCAGCAGCAGCGTGTAGCCATCGGGCGCGGCCTTGGCCACCTTGTTGGCGCCCAGCGTGCCGCCGACGCCGCCGACGTTCTCGATGATGACGGTGCCGCCCAGCGGCTTGCGAAGCGCTTCGGCCAGGTCGCGGGCGACCTTGTCGGTGGGGCCGCCTGCCGTGAAAGGCACGACGATGGTGACGGGCTTGTCCGGGTAGGCAAAGGCGGGCATGGCGGCCATCAGGCCGGCGGCGAGCAACAGGTTCTGGCGCATGGGGCGTGTCTCCATCGGTTAGCGACGGTCTTCAATGAGTCTGCCGTCGTTGGGCAGGCTGCCGGGCGGCAGCAGGTTGACCTCGACCCGCAGTTTGTTCAGGTCGTGGGCCGTCAGCATCGGGCTTTCCACGAGGCCGGGGGCTGTGGACTTCCACATTTCGACCTGCAGGGCGACAACGTCCTGCCCCAGGCCCAATTCACTCGTCGCCCCGCCAGCGCAGCAGCCGGCGCTTGATCTCGTCCTGCAGCTTGCGCGCATCGGGGGCCGACTTCAGCGTGTAGCTGTCCCACTCGGGCGTGCGCGCAGGCCGTCTGGCGAGCTGCGCCTTCACCGTGGCGCCGTCCACGGCCAGCGTCATCACGAGGTTGCCAGCCAGCAGCCAGCCCTCGCTGCGTTCGGTCAGCAGGTGCTGGTCGCGGATGAAGCGCTTCAGCGCCAGCAGCGTCGAGTCCGCGTTGAATGCCAACGGCGCGATGTCCCAGGAATCGTCACTCATGCCAGCCATCTCCTTGTGCGTTGGCGCGACCGACACTGTGCACGACGCGCGCCTCTGTCGGCGCGCCAACACCTTCGGGGCCTCGACGGCCCGGGCAGGCCTCAGGCGGCGAAGGCGATCGCTTCGGGCTCGGCGCGCGGCAGGCTGGCCCAGCGGTCGGCGCTCAGCTCGTAGAGCAGGGCCGCGGCGCTGCCGGGGCCATCGGCCAGCGCGCCCTTCAGGCGCAGGCCCAGGCACTCCAGCGTCTTGCGCGTCGGTGCGTTGCTGGGCAGCACGGCGGCGACGACGGCGCCCTCGTGGCGCTGCTCGAACGCCTGCTCGATGGCGTGCAGCGCCATCTCCGACGCCAGGCCGCGGCCCCAGGCCTGGGGCGTGATGCGGTAGTACAGGTAGAGGCCGGCATGGCCGGCGACGCTGCGGTGCATGAGGCCGCCAAAACCAATCAGCACCTCCGGCTTGTCACGCTCGGCAATGGCCCAGTGGCCGAAACCCAGCTTCTGCCAGTGGGCGATCCAGCCCTGCAGCTGCGCCTCGACGGCACCAGCGCCCTGCGGCGTGGCGGCGGCGCAGAAGCGGTTCACGGCGGGGTCGGCATACAGCGCGATCAGCGTCTGCAGATCATTTTCCCGAGGCGGCCGCAGCACGAGGCGGTGGGTCACCATGGCCGCTGGCACGGCAGGAACAGGCGCGCAGAACTCACTCGGAACCATGGACGACGCTAACTCGGTGAAAACCCTAGGAGGGTAGCCGCGCGCCGCGCGCAACGGAAGCCCGCACCGGCGGAGTTGTCGCATTACTGTCACAAATCGTGACATGCACCCACCAAGCGGTTCAAACGCCCGTGGCCGCGTCGTCACGATCAAACACAAAATAGGTTTAGTGGATTCCAAGTGGATGGTTCATGATGCACCATGCCTGCCACTCCCCTGCTCTCACCCAAGGCGGCCAAGCCCGTCGACGAAAAGCTGACGATCAACATCGGCTGCGTCGACCTGGGCCAGATCGACCTGCTCGTCCAGGAAGGCTTCTACGCCAACCGCAGCGACCTGATCCGCACGGCCATCCGCAACCAGATCGCCACGCACGCCGAGGTGGTGCGCCAGGTCGTCACGCGCAAGAGCATCGTGCTGGGCATCCAGCAGTTCAGCGCGGCGGACCTGGCCCAGGCCCAGGCGGCCGGCGAGAAGCTGCAGATCCGCGTGCTGGGCCTGGCCGTCATCGCGCCCGACGTGACGCCCGAGCTGGCGCTGGCCACCATCGAGTCGCTGACGGTGCTGGGCGCGCTGCATGCCAGCCCTGCCGTGAAGGCCGCCCTGGTCGGGCGGCTGCTGTAAACCAGTCATGAAAGTTCCCATGAACTCGCAGTTTTCCCAGTTGATGAAGGACGCCACCGCGCTCACGCGTGCCGGCGACCTGCAGGCCGCGATGGCCGCCATTTCGACGGCACTGGCCCATGGCGCGAAGCCCGCCCAGCCGGCGGCCGATGACCGCGTCATCGACGTGGAGGCGCGCGTCATCGAGAGCGACGCGGCTGCGGTCACCGGCACCGAGCAGTTCGTCTGCGGCCACTTCAGCCATCGCGCCGGTGCGCGCGACTACCGGCTGTTCATCCCGGCGGCTCAGGCCGACAAGCCCCGCGCCCTCGTCCTGATGCTGCACGGCTGCACGCAGAACCCCGACGACTTCGCCAGGGGCACGCGCATGAACGCGCTCGGCGCCCAGTACAACGCGCTGGTGCTCTACCCGGCGCAGACGCGCCAGGCCAATGCGCAGGGCTGCTGGAACTGGTTCAAGCACAACCACCAGGGCCGCGACCGCGGCGAACCGGCGCTGCTGGCCGCGATGGTCAGGCACATCGCCGAGACCCACGGCGTCGACCCCGCGCACATCTACGTGGCGGGCCTGTCGGCGGGCGGCGCGATGGCGGCGATCCTGGCGTCGACGCACCCGGACGTCTTCGCCGCCGCCGGCGTGCATTCGGGCCTGCCGGCCGGCGCGGCGCGCGATCTGCCGGGCGCGCTGGCGGCCATGCAGGGCCAGGGCGGCCATGCACCGGCGGGCACCCAGTCGAGCGTGCGCATGATCGTGTTCCACGGTGACGCCGATGCCACCGTTCACCCGAGCAATGCCGAGCGAGTGGTGGCGGCGCACGGTGCAGGGGCGGTCCGTGTCGACGAGCACGCCGGCCTCAGGCACGGCACGCGCACCTGCACGCGGCGGCTGCACAAGGACGCACAAGGCCGCGTCGTCACCGAGCAATGGCGGGTGCAAGGCGCCGGCCACGCCTGGTCGGGCGGCGACCCGGCGGGCAGCTACGCCGACGCTCGCGGGCCGGACGCCAGCGCGGAAATGATGCGGTTCTTCCTCGAGCGCTGACCTCCGAGCGCCTGCGGCCGGCGTTTCCACCTCGCCCGCGTCATTGGTTCAAGGTACACGCGGTGGCGCTTCTCCCCGCAAAACGGGCTGGGCCCGACCGTTACACGCGCCAGCCGGCACGCCGCGTCACGACGCCTACACTGAACCACTACACCCCCTACCTCCACGACCCATGCACAGTCGAGAGAGCAGCCGGTTGACGGCGCCTCTGGCTCATCGTGTCGCAGAGGACGCCGACGCCGACCACATTGCCACCGCGATCCTCGCGCTCTGGACGGACATCGAAGCCGCACTGCAGCCCATCGTGGGTCGTCGTGGCGTCGCGGCACTGTTCAAGCGCGCGCTGCACCTGACCACGGCGCAGCATCCCTGGCTGGCACCGCTCAAGCCGGGCCAGGAAGACGCCGTCGACATGGCTCATCTGAGGCAGCTTGTCGCCGAACAAGCGCCAGCCCAGGCTGGCGCCGCCGGCAGCGCGCTGTTCGAGAACTTTCGCGAGCTGCTCACAGCGCTGATCGGCACACCGCTGAGCGAGCGGCTGCTGCAGGCCGTCTGGTCGAATTCTTCAAGCGCTGCCCCGGCGCAGGACCCCACGCCATGACTTCCAAAGTGACCATCAACAGCCTGTCGACCGGCGTGCCCGGCCTCGACGACTTGCTGGGCGGAGGCTTGCCGGAGTTCTCGTTCAACCTGATCGCCGGCCAGCCTGGCTGCGGCAAGACGACGCTGGCGCACCAGATCATGTTCTCGCTGGCCACCGAGGCGCGGCCGGCGCTGTACTTCACCGTGCTGGGCGAGCCGCCGCTGAAGATGCTGCGCTACCAGCAGCAGTTCGCCTTCTTCGACCACGACGCCATCAACCGCAGCGTGCGCTTCGTCAACCTCTGCGATGAGGCGATGGCGGGCGACCTGGACCGCGTGCTGGCGCGCATCACGGAGGAAGTCGCGGCTCATGAGCCGGCGCTGGTGTTCGTCGATTCCTTCCGCTCCGTCGTGCTCGCCACGCAGGGCGACGGCAACGCGCACAACCATCTGCAGCGCTTCATGCAGCAGCTGGGCATGCTGATGACGAGCTGGCAGGCCACCACCTTCCTGATCGGCGAGTACTTCACCGATACCGACGCCAACCCGGTATTCACGGTGGCGGACGGGCTGATCTGGATGCGCCAGAACGTGCAGCGCAACGCCATGGTGCGCAAGATGGAGATCATGAAGATGCGCGGCCAGCCCTCGCTGCCGGGGCTGCATGCCTTTCGCATCACCGACGACGGTCTGCAGATCTTCGTGCCGGCGACCGGGTCGGTGGCCGACGCCGCCCTGGGCGCCACCGAACGCGCGTCCATGGGGGTGCCCGGCCTGGACGACATGATGAACGGCGGCCTGCCGCGCGGCTATTCGCTGCTGCTGGCGGGGCCGTCCGGGTCGGGCAAGAGCATCCTGGCGGCGGCCTTCCTGAACGCCGGCGCGCGCAACGGCGAGACGGGCGTCATCGCCGCCTTCGAGCGCCGCCCCAACCGGGCACACGACAAGGAGCTGGAGCAACACATCAGGAACGACCGCATCGGCCTGGTGGAAAGCCACGCGACCGACGTCTCCATCGAAGAGGTGATGCACCTGCTGGCCCGCGAGATCCAGCGCCTGAAGGCCAGCCGCGTCGTCATCGACTCGCTATCGGGCTTCGAACTGGCCCTCGGGCCGTCGTTCAAGGAGGACTTCCGCGAATCGCTGCTGCGCCTGGTGGCCTCGCTGACCGGCATGGGCGTGACCGTGCTGATGACCTCGGAACTGGAGGACCGCTACACCGACCTGCGCTTCAGCCCCTATGGCACGGCCTTCATGACCGACGCCATCATCGTGCAGCGCTACATCGAGGTGGAGAGCCGGCTGCGGCGCGTGATGGCGGTGGTCAAGGTGCGCGACAGCGCCCACTCGGACGAGCTGCGCGAGTACAGCATCGATGACAGCGGCATCCGCCTCGGCACGATGCTTGCCGGGCAGGAAGGCCTGCTGGGCGGTCGCCCGGCCACCCGACGCCGCGCCGTCACTGCGGACGGGACCTGACCGCAGCGGTCTGGCCCACACCCAAGCACCCGCAGGAGGCGTATGGAAACCAGCCCTGAACCTCCCGCAACGGCGCCGACGGCGCTCGAGGCCGAGGTTGCCGCGCTGGAACGCCGGACGCTCAGCGCCCGCGCCGAGCTGGCCGACGTGCTGGCCGACTTGGCCCAGGCGCAGGCGCAGCTCGGCAGCAACCACGCGCAGCAGTTGCTGGAGGCGAACGAGCAACTGGTGATCGATGCGGTGCGTTCACGCTCCTTGGCGGAATCGGCGGCGCAGCGGGTGAACGACCTGACGAAGGCCAGCGAACTCGACGGCCTGACGGGGCTGCCGAACCGGGTGCTGTTGTTCGACCGCTTCTCGCAGGCGCTGACGCACGCCAAGCGGCGCGACAACCGCCTCGCCCTGCTGTTCCTGGATCTCGACCAGTTCAAGCAGATCAACGACACGCTGGGGCACAAGATCGGCGACGCCGTCTTGCGCGCGGTCGGGCAGTGCCTGAACGACTGCGTGCGCGAGGTGGACACGGTGTGCCGCCTGGGCGGCGACGAGTTCGTGCTGCTGCTGACCGAGGTCGCCAGCGCGGCCGACCCCGGGCGAGTGGCCGAGAAGCTGCTGGCCTCATTGGCCCAGCTCACCGAGGTGGACGGCGTGGCCGTGCGGGTGGCCGCCAGCATCGGCATCGCCGTGTTCCCCGACGACGCGGCGGACGTCGAGCGCCTGGTCGATTGCGCCGATCAGGCGATGTACCGAAGCAAGCGCGCTGGTGGCAATTGCTACCGCTTCTTTTCCATTCAAGACCCGCACGCGGGTTCGGGGTTGCCAGGCAAGCCCCGGGACGCGGGCGGTGCGCAGTTGCTGGAAGCGAACCAGAACCTGGTGCTGTCGGCCATGGCCGCCTCGGCTGCGGCGGAGCAGAAGGAGCTGCTGCTGAAGGACCTGCGGCACGCGGCCACGAACAGGGACGAGTTCCTCAGCGTGCTGGGCCATGAGCTGCGCAACCCGCTGGCGCCGCTGGTCACCACGCTGGACGTCATGCGCCTGCGCGCGGGCGGCTACGAGACGGTCGAGCACTCGACGATGCGCCGCCACCTCGGCCACCTGATGCGCCTGGTGGGCGACCTGCAGGACGTGGCCAAGATCGCCACGGGCAAGGTCGACCTGCGGCTGGAGACCGTGCAGATCGGCGACATCGCCGTGGAAGCCATCGCCATGGCCAAGCCGCTGCTGGAGAAACGGCAGCAGCACTTCAGCTTCCACGAGGCGCCGCAGCCTCTGACCTGCAGGGGCGACCCGGTGCGGCTGGAGCAATGCATCGCCAACCTGCTGATCAATGCGGCCAAGTACACGCCGCCGGGCGGCAGCATCTCGCTGGCGACGCGACGGGACGGCGAGCAAGCCGTCATCAGCGTCAAAGACAACGGCCGAGGCATTGCCGCCGAGGCGCTGCCGGAGGTGTTCAACCTGTTCTTCCAGGAGCGCGGCGGCGATGCGCAACTGCGCGACGCGGGGCTGGGTGTCGGGCTGGCGCTGGTGCGCAGCCTGGTGGGCCTGCACTCAGGCAGCGTCGCCGTGCACAGCGACGGCGCCGGCCTGGGCAGCGAGTTCACGATCCGGCTGCCCCTGCTGGCCGCCGACGAGACCGAGCCGATGCAGGCCGCGCCGGCAGACGCCGCCGAGCCAGCGCAGCCCGCGCGCCGCATCCTCATCGTCGACGACAACTACGACGCGGCCGATTCGCTGAGCATGCTGCTGCGCCTGTACGGCCACGAGGTGTGGGTGGCTACGCACCCGGTCGCCGCGCTGCAGATGGTGGCCACGGCAGCCCCCGACCTCGCGCTGCTGGACATCGGCCTGCCCGGCATGGACGGCTACGAGCTGGCGCGGCGCATACGCCAGCAATATCCCGAACTGCGCGTGGCCATGGTGGCCTTGAGTGGCTATGGCCGCTCTGTTGATTTCGAGAACAGCAAGCAGGCCGGCTTCGATGCCCACCTCGTCAAGCCCGTGCAGATCGACGAGCTGGAGCGCGTGGTACGGACGGTGCATTTCACGCCACCCGCCTAGGCGGGCGGCGTGACGGTCAACCCGTCAGCAGCGCGTTGACGCGGCGAACGTAGGCGGCCGGGTCTTCCAGGTGGCCACCTTCGGCCAGCACGGCCTGGTCGAACAGCACCTGGGCCAGGTCGTCGAAGTGGCTGCTGCCATCCAGCTTCTTCACCAGCGCATGGTCGGCGTTGATTTCCAGCGTCGGCTTGCTCTCGGGCGCGGCCTGGCCGGCCTGCTTCAGCAGGCGTGCCAGATGGCCGCTCACGTCGCCCTCTTCAACGACGATGCAAGCGGGCGAGTCCACCAGGCGGGTCGTCACGCGCACGTCCTTGGCGCGGTCCTTCAGCGCTTCCTTCAGCTTGTCCAGCAGCGGCTTGAGGCTCTCGGCGGTCTCGTCGGCCTTCTTCTTCTCGTCCTCGTCCAGCAGCTTGCCCAGGTCCACGGCGCCCTTGGCGACGGACTGCAGCGCCTTGCCTTCGAACTCGTAGAGGTGGCTCAGCATCCACTCGTCGACGCGGTCCACCAGCAGCAGCACCTCGATGCCCTTCTTGCGGAAAATCTCCAGCTGCGGGCTGTGCTTGGCGGCGGCCAGCGAATCGGCGGTGATGTAGTAGATGACCTCCTGGCCTTCCTTCATGCGGCCGACGTAGTCCGCCAGGCTGACGTTGGCGTCGGCGTGCGTGGAGGCAAAGCGGAACAGCTTGGCCAGGCGCTCCTGGTTGGCGTGGTCTTCGCCGATGCCTTCCTTCAGCACCTGGCCGAAGTCGGTCCAGAAGGCGGCGTACTTGTCCTTGTCGGCCTGCTCCTCGCTGTTGGCCAGGCTCTCCAGCATGCCCAGCACCCGCTTGGTGGAGCCCTCGCGGATGGCCTTCACGTCACGGCTTTCCTGCAGCAGCTCGCGGCTCACGTTCAGCGGCAGGTCGGCCGAGTCGATGACGCCCTTGACGAAGCGCAGGTAGACCGGCATCAGCGCCTCGGCGTCGTCCATGATGAAGACGCGCTTCACGTAGAGCTTCACGCCGCCGCGCTTGTCGCGGTTCCACAGGTCGAACGGCGCCTTCTGCGGGATGTAGAGCAGCTGCGTGTACTCGCTGCGGCCTTCCACGCGGTTGTGCGTGTAGGCCAGCGGCGCCTCGCTGTCATGGCTGATCTGCTTGTAGAACTCCTCGTACTGCTCGGCCGTGACCTCGCTCTTGCTGCGCGCCCACAGCGCCGATGCCTTGTTGACCGGCTCCCATTCGTCGGTGACGACCTGCTTGGCGGCGTCCGCGTCCCAGGTCTCCTTCTTCATCAGGATGGGCAGCGAGATGTGGTCGCTGTACTTGCTGATGGTGGACTTGACCCGCCAGGTCTTCAGGAACTCTTCCTCACCGTCGCGCAGGTGCAGGATGACGTCGGTGCCGCGGCCGGGCTTGGTGATGGTCTCCAGCTCGTACTCGCCGGTGCCTTCACTGCTCCAGCGCACGCCCTGGTCTTGGGCCAAGCCGGCGCGGCGCGTATCGACGGTGATGCGGTCGGCCACGATGAAGCCCGAGTAAAAGCCCACGCCGAACTGGCCGATGAGCTGCGCGTCCTTCTTCTGGTCGCCTTCGAGCTTGGCCATGAACTCGCGCGTGCCGCTCTTGGCAATGGTGCCCAGGTGCGAGGCGGCTTCCTCGGCGCTCATGCCGATGCCGTTGTCGCTGATGGTCAGTGTCTTGGCTTCCTCGTCGAAGCTGACGCGCACTTCCAGATTGGGCGTGTCCTCGAACAGCGCCGCGTTGTCCAGTGCCTCGAAGCGCAGCTTGTCGCAGGCGTCACTGGCGTTGCTCACCAGCTCGCGCAGGAAGATCTCCTTGTTGGAGTACAGCGAGTGCGTGACGAGGTGCAGGATCTGCTTGACTTCGGCCTGGAAGGCGTGGGTTTGCTTGGTCATGGCTGGTGCGATATCTGGGTAGTCTTGGGCAGAAAGCCCGGCGAGGTTCGATGTGGGGGCTGGGCTCGGCCCTTCAACCCCTAGCCCGGCTGCGGCGCAATCACGACCAGGCGCGAAAAGTAGTTTCTGTAGGGCACGGGGTCGCGGGTCAGGACGCTCAGATTCGCAACCGCCGCATGGGCACCGATGTAGAAGTCAGGCAGTGGCTCTTGTTTTGAACCGCCCCGATATCGGTACAGCGCGAATGCCGCCGCTGTCAACGCCGCGCAGCCCCAGGGAAGAGGCGTCCGCAGCGTGCCATAGACGTCGAGCAGCTCATCCAGGGCATCGATGTCCGGGCCGGGCACAAGCAACTCCGTGTAGACGATGAGATTGACGTGCAGCGGGGAACGTTCGCCGAGCCGCTGAAGTTGTTCAATGGCCCATTCGTGCCACTGGCTGTTCGCGTCGATGCAGTCGATCCAGATGTTGGTGTCGACCAGGGTTCCGGCGCTGCCGTCGTAGTTCGCGAGGTCAGCGCCGGCCACGGGCTGCAGACTTTGGCCCGGCCTCGTCGCCGCGCAGGAAGGTCATGATCTCGTCAGCGCCGAGTTGTTTGAACTCGCCCTTCAAGCTGGCTTGAACACGGGCTGCAGCCGCTCGGAGCTTTGCGCGGCGGTCGTCCTTGACCCCGGTACCTACCGGCGTGATCACGATCTTGCTGCCCTCAAGGCTGAACGACACCTCGCTGCCGGGGGCCACACCCGCCGCGATGCGGATGTGCTTCGGGATGGTGACTTGGCCCTTCTCGCTGATCTGCATGCAACCTCCGGTAGGAATTCCGAGTTGGAATCCTACTCCCCGCACTGCGGCCATTCAATGACAGTGTCAGCGCCGCGCCTTCACAGCCTCGGACAGCACATCCAGCACCGCCAGCGAGTCGTCCCAGCCCAGGCAGGCGTCGGTGATGCTCTTCCCGTAGGCCAGTTTGGCGGGATCGTCCTGGCCCGGCGTGAACTTCTGGGCGCCGTCGTTCAAGTGGCTCTCCACCATGACGCCGAAGATGCTGTTGCTGCCTTCGCGCAACTGGCCGGCGATGTCCCGGGCCACGTCGACCTGCCGCTGATGCTGCTTGCTGCTGTTCGCGTGCGAGCAGTCCACCATCAAGCGCTGCGGCAGCTTGGATTTCTCCAGGTCAGCGCAGGCCGCAGCGACATGGGTCGCGTCGTAGTTGGGCGCCTTGCCGCCGCGCAGGATGACGTGGCAGTCGGCATTGCCGCGCGTCTCGACGATGGCGACCTGGCCGTTCTTGTGCACGGACAGGAAGTGGTGGCCGCGCGCCGCCGCCTGGATGGCGTCGGTCGCGATCTTGATGTTGCCGTCGGTGCCGTTCTTGAAGCCGATGGGCGCCGACAGGCCCGAGGCCAGTTCGCGGTGCACCTGGCTCTCGGTCGTTCGCGCGCCGATGGCGCCCCAGGCGATCAGGTCGCCGATGTACTGCGGCGAGATCACGTCCAGGAACTCGGAGCCGGCCGGCACGCCCAGGCGGTTGATCTCCAGCAGCAGCTGGCGGGCGATGCGCAGGCCTTCGTCGATGCGGTAGCTCTCGTCCAGGTAGGGGTCGTTGATGAGACCCTTCCAGCCCACCGTCGTGCGCGGCTTCTCGAAGTAGACGCGCATGACGATCTCCAGCGTGCCGGCGTACTTCTCGCGCTCGATCTTCAGCTTGCGGGCGTAGGCCAGCGCCGCGTCGGGGTCATGGATGGAGCAGGGGCCGATGACGACAAGCAGGCGGTCGTCCTCGCCGCTCATGATCTTGCGGATGCTCTGGCGCGTGTTGCTGATCAGGCCTTCCATCGCTGTGCCGCGGATGGGGAAGAAGCGGATCAGGTGCTCCGGCGGCGGCAGCGGCGTGACGTCGACGATGCGCTCGTCATCGGTGGCGCTGGTCTTGTCGTCCTGGGAGTACCAGCGCTGGGCTTCGGGTTGGACGGAGGAGACTTTGGCGTTCATCTGGGGCACCTCTGGAAATGTCGGGACATAAAAAAACCGCCGGGCTTTGGAGGCCCGGCGGTTCGTAGGGAGTCTGGGTTCAGCGCGCGCGCTCAGGACTCTCCACCGCCGGGGCGGGGAAAAAACCAAAAGCTAAAAACTGCGGCGCGGTACATGAGATCGGAATCTAGCACGGTGGCAAATGCGGGCTTTCGCGAGACGCCAAGGCAGGCTTTCAGGCCGTGCCACCGACGGTGAGCCCGTCGATGCGCAGCGTCGGCTGCCCCACGCCCACCGGCACGCTCTGCCCTTCCTTGCCGCAGACACCCACGCCGGTGTCCAGCGCCATGTCGTTCCCAATCATGCTGACGCGGGTCAGCGCGTCCGGGCCGTTGCCGATGATGGTGGCGCCCTTGACCGGGTACTGGATCTTGCCGTTCTCGACCCAGTAGGCCTCGCTGGCCGAGAACACGAACTTGCCGCTCGTGATGTCGACCTGCCCGCCGCCGAAGTTGGGCGCATAGAGGCCCTTCTTGATCGACGCGATGATCTCCTTCGGGTCGTCCTTGCCGCCCAGCATGTAGGTGTTGGTCATGCGCGGCATGGGCACGTGGGCATAGCTCTCGCGGCGGCCATTGCCGGTGGGGGCGACCTTCATCAGGCGCGCGTTCATCGCGTCCTGGATGTAGCCCTTCAGGATGCCGTCCTCGATCAGCACATTGCGCTGGCTGGCGCAGCCCTCATCGTCCACATTCAGCGAGCCGCGGCGGTCGGGAATGGTGCCGTCGTCCAGCACCGTCACGCCCTTGGCGGCCACACGCTGGCCGATGCGGCCGGCGAAGGCGCTGGACCCCTTGCGGTTGAAGTCGCCTTCCAGCCCGTGGCCGACCGCCTCATGCAGCAGCACGCCGGGCCAGCCCGGGCCGACGACAACGGTCATCTCGCCGGCCGGTGCGGGGCGGCTCTCAAGATTCGTCAGTGCCGCGTGCACCGCCTGCTCGACATAGCTCGCAATCATCTCGTCGGTGAAATAGGCCAGGCCAAAGCGGCCACCGCCACCGCCAGAACCCACCTCGCGGCGGCCGTTGCTTTCGGCAATCACTGTGATGGACAGACGCACCAGCGGCCGCACGTCGGCCGCCAGCGTGCCGTCAGCGCGGGCGATGAGCACGACCTCGTGCTCGGCGGCCAGGCCCGCCATCACCTGGGCGATGCGCGGGTCCTTGGCGCGGGCCATCTTCTCGGCGCGCTCCAGCAGCGCCACCTTGGCCGCGCTGTCCAGGCTGGCGATGGGGTCGGCCACGCCGTACAGCTCGCGGCTGCCGGCCACGCGGCCTTGTGACGGCACCTTGACCTTTTTGCTCTGTCCGGCCGCAGCGATGGTGCGCACCGTGCGCGCCGCATCGAGCAGCGACTCCAGCGAGATGTCATCCGAGTAGGCAAACGCCGTCTTCTCGCCCGCCACGGCGCGCACGCCTACGCCCTGGTCAATGCTGAAGCTGCCGCTCTTGACGATGCCCTCCTCCAGGCTCCAGCCCTCGGCGCGGGTGGTCTGGAAGTAGAGGTCGGCATCGTCGATGCGGTGCTCGGTGATGACGCGCAGCGCCTGCGACAGCGAGGCCTCGGTCAGGCCAAAGGGCTCCAGCAGTTGCGAGCGGGCGGTGGCCAGGCGGGCCAGGGTGGGTTCGACGGCGATCATGCGTCGAGTTTAGGCCGGGCCTGCCGACCAGGCCGTCACCAGGGCCTCGAACACCAGTCGCAGCCGCGGCGTGTCGCGCAGCTCGCGGTGGGCGGCCAGCCACAGCGGCAGCGGCGGCACGACGAACTCGGGCAGCACCGGCACCAGCGCCGCGTCGCGCGCCGCCAGCGCCCGCAAGCCGACGCCGATGCCCAACCCTGCCCGCAGCGCCTCCCAGTTGACGAGCTGGTTGTCGCAACGCCAGGCAAAGAACTCGCGGTCCACGTCGACGCCGCCGGCCCGAAAGCCGTCGATCAGCTGCGTGGAGCGGTCATGGCCCAGCCAGACATGCTCGGCCAGCGTCGCCGGCGTCGGCATGCCGTGGCGGGCGAGGTAGTCGTGGTGGGCATAGAGGCCCAGCGGCCAGTCGGCCAGGCGCCGGGTCAGCAGCGCGGGCTCGGTGGGGCGGGTCATGCGCACCGCCAGGTCCGCGCTGCGGGCGAGCAAGTCCTCCAGCGCATTGCTGGCCACCAGCTCGATCTGGATCTCCGGGTGGGCCGCGCGCAGCGGCACCAGCGCTGCGGGCAGGAAGTGCGCGCTGACGATCTCGCTGGCGGTCAGTCGCACCGTGCCGGCCAGCGAGGTGTCGCGTGCCGCCAGTGCCAGGCTCAGCCCCTGGGCGGCCTCGCGCATGCGGCAGGCGGCGGGCAGCAGCTCCTGGCCGGCTGCCGTCAGGCGCAGGCCGCGCGGGTGGCGTTCGAACAAGGCCAGCCCGGCGGCCGCCTCGAGTGCGGCGAGCTGGCGGCTGAGCGTCGGCTGGGTCTGACCCAGCGCGCGCGCCGCCGCTGCGGTCGAGCCGCCCTCGGCCAAGGCCAGGAAGACCTGCCAGTGGTTCCAGTCCAGGTTCATCGATGCGATTTTGCATGACGGGGATGCGGCGATGCGCATTGCGGCAGTGAACGCCAGGCGGGACAGTGCCGCATCCCTTCCGGAGTTCCTCATGACCGACCGCCACGTCCTCATCCTCGGTGCCGCCGGCCGCCTGGGCCGCGAGCTGACCACCGCCTTCGCCCGCGCCGGCTGGCACGCGCGCGCCCAGTTGCGTGGCGAGGCGCCGCCCGAGTGGCGTGGCCTGCACCTCGTCAGCCCGCTGCGCGCGGACGCGCTCGATACCGCCGCCCTCGGCCAGGCGGCCGCCGGCTGCAGCGTCGTCGTCAACGCGCTGAACGCGCCCTACCACCGCTGGGACCAGGCCGCCCTGCCGCTGGCCCGCTCGGCGCAGGCCGCCGCCCGGCAAGCCGGCGCGCTGCTGATGCTGCCCGGCAATGTCTACAACTTCGGCCGCGAGCTGCCGGCCCGGCTGGCACCTGGCACACCGGAAGTAGGCGACACACCCAAGGCCCGTCTGCGCATCCGCATGGAGGGCGAGATGGCGGACGACACCGGGCTGGACTCGCTGGCGCTGCGCGCGGGCGACTTCTTCGGCGGCGCGGGCCGGGGCTCGTGGTTCGACCTCGCCATCGTCAGTCGCCTCGCCGCGGGCAAGCTCGTCTACCCAGGCGACGCCACGCTGCCCCATGCCTGGGCCTATCTGCCCGACCTGGCCGCGACCTTCGTGGCCCTGGCCGAGCAGCGCGGGCGCCTCAAGGGCCACCAGCGCCTGCACTTCGCCGGCAATGGCGTCAGCGGCGAGCAGTTGCGCCAGGCGCTCAGCGAGGCGAGCGGTCGCGAACTCAAGCTCGCCGGCATGCCCTGGGGGCTGCTCAAGCTAGCCGCGCCCTTCGTGCCGAGCTGGCGGGCGGTGCTGGAGATGCGCTACCTCTGGCTGCGCGCCCACTCGCTGGACGGCGCCGCGCTGGCCGCGCAGATCGGCCCGGAGCCCCACACGCCGCTGGTGCCGGCATTGCGCCAAAGCCTGGTGGCCCTCGGTCTTCCAGTGGCTCATCCAACCGCCGACCGCCTGACGGCCTGACACGGCTGCTAACAAATCAGCGCCTGTACGGGCGTCTCTAGGGATGTCAGCAGGCACTGTGCAAGCACAGCATCCAGCGCTCTCGCACCACGTTGGAGCACCGAATGAAGTCACTTGCCATTGCCTGCCTTGCGCTGGCCGCCACCGGGGCCGCGCCCGCAGCAACCTTGATCGGCTCGGGCTTCACTGCGCCCGTCTTTCTGGGTGCGCCCGTCGGCGATTCGCGCCTTTTCATCGTCGAGAGGGGCGGCGTCATCAAGGTGCAAGACAGCCTGGGCGGCGTGTCCACCGCGCTGGACATCACGGCCAAGGTCGAGAGCAGCAGCGGCGAGCGCGGCCTGCTGGGCCTGGCCTTCGACGCCGGCTTTGCGACCAACGGCCGCGTCTACGTCAACTACATCGACAAGACGACGCTGAGCACGGTCGTCGAGAGCTACTCGCTGACCGCCAGCGACATCGGCGCCAGCGCGCGCACCATCCTCACGGTCGCCCAGCCGGCCGGCCGCAGCAACCACAAGGCGGGCTGGATAGGCTTCAGCGCCGCCGACCCCGGCAATCTCTACATCGCCACCGGCGATGGCGGCGGCGGCAACGACCCCGACAACCTCGCGCAGAACCTCACCAGCAACCTCGGCAAGCTGCTGCGCGTGACGCCCGGCGCCGATGGCGGCTACACGGTGCCGACCGACAACCCCTTCGTCGGCGTCGCCGGCAACGACGAGATCTGGGCCTACGGCCTGCGCAACCCCTTCCGCAACAGCTTCGACCGCACGACCGGCGACCTGTGGCTGGCCGACGTGGGCCAGAGCGCGCGTGAAGAGGTCAACTTCGCCTCCGCCGCCTCCGGCCTGGGCCGTGGCGCCAACTACGGCTGGCGTCCGCGTGAGGGCAGCATCGACAACCCCGGCGTCGGCGACCCGGCACCGCCCAACCTGACCGAGCCGGTGTTCGACTACGGTCGCGCCAACGGCGACGCCACCGTCATCGGCGGCTATGTCTATCGCGGTGGCGGTGACGCCACGCTGGACGGCAAGTACGTGTTCGGCGACTTCGTCTCCGGCCGCATGTGGACGCTGGACGGCACCACGGCCACGCCGCTGGCCTCGCCCTTCAGCGGCTTCCAGCTGACCAGCTTCGGCGAAGGCGGCGATGGCTCGCTCTACGCCGTCGGCCTCAACGGCGACATCTACCTGCTGGCGGCGGCCGTGCCCGAGCCTGCGCCCGCGCTGCTGCTGGCGCTGGGCCTGGCGGCCGGTGGCCTGCTCACTCGTCGCCGCCGTTCTTGAGCTTCAACCCCGCGTCGTAGAGCCGGTTGCGCGGCGCGCCGGTGATCTGCGCAGCCAGCGCCACCGCCTGCTTCAGCGGCAGCTCGGCCACCAGCAGCGCCAACACGCGCAGCGCCTCGGCGGGCAGGTCGTCGTCGGCCGCCGCCTGGGGCGCGGTGGCGTGCAAAACCAGCACGAACTCGCCGCGCAGCCGCTGCGCATCGGCTGCCAGCCAGGCCGGCAGCGTGGCCGCCTCGGCGGTGTGGATGCTCTCGAACTGCTTGGTCAGCTCACGGCAGACCGTGACGCGGCGCGCGGGCGCCATCTCAGCCAGCAGCGCGATGACTTCGACGATGCGATGCGGCGCCTCGAAGACCACCTGGCTCTGTCCTTCGACGGCCAGCACGGCCTGCAGCGCCGTGCGGCGCTCGCCAGCTTTGGTGGGCAGGAAGCCGGCAAAGGCGAAGCTCGTCGCCGCCGTGTCGCCGGCGACGCTGAGCGCCGTCACCGCACTGCTGGGCCCTGGCAGCGGCAGCACGCGGTAGCCGGCGGCCACCACCTGCTGCACCAGCACGGCGCCGGGGTCGGAGATGGCCGGCGTGCCGGCATCCGACGCATAGGCCACGCGCTCGCCGGCCGCCAGGCGCGCGATGACCGTCGCACTGCCTTCGCGCTCGTTGTGCTGGTGCAGCGCGATGAGCGGCTTGTGCAGCCCCAGGTGGCGCAGCAGGCCACCGCCCTGGCGCGTGTCCTCGCAGGCCAGCGCGTCGACCAGGCTCAAGGCGTGGATGGCGCGCAGGCTCAGGTCCGCGAGATTGCCGATGGGCGTCGCGACGAGATAGAGCGTGGCGGCCGGATACTGCTGGCCGCCGGCTGCGGCCGCTGCGGCCTGGCAAAGCAATGAGGCGTCAATGTTCAACTGGGGCTCTCGATCAAAACCGGATTCAAAACCGGACACCAAGACGCGCGGCGACGCGGCGGAGGACGCAGCGCTGGCGCATCTTGAGCGCGCCGGCCTGCGCCTGCTGGAGCGGAATTATCGAGTCGGCGCCGGCCCCAGCCGCCATGCCGGCGAGGTGGACCTGATCATGATGGACCGCGACGGCACGCTGGTCTTCGTCGAAGTGCGCGCGCGGGCCGATGCCTCGCATGGTGGCGCGGCCGCCAGCGTGACGGCCAAGAAGCAGCAGCGCCTCATCTACGCCGCCCAGCACTACCTGCTGCGCCACGCCAGCCCGCCGCCTTGCCGCTTCGACGTTGTCGCTCTTGATGGAGATCAACTGACCTGGCTGAAAGCGGCCTTCGATGCCGGCTGACTATGATCCCGCCCTGATGATCGAACAGCGAATACAGCAGCAATTCTTCGAGAGCGCCGACCTGCTCTACCAAGCCGCCGAGCAATTGGCCCGCCCCCTGGCGATGGCCGCGCAGATGGTGGTGGACGCCATCACCGGCGGCAACCGCATCCTGTGCGCCGCGCACGGCCTGGCCAGCATGGACGCCGACTACCTCGCCGCCCGCCTGGCCGGCCGCTTCGAGCAGGAGCGCCCCGGCCTCGCGGCCTGGAGCCTGGCGGCCCAGGCGCGTGAGGCCGCCGGGCTGGACCTGACCCGCCTGCTGCAGGCCCACGGCCACCCGGGCGACGTGCTCATCATGATCGAGCCGCTGCGCGAACAGCGCGACGCCTGGCAGCCCGTGCTGGCCGTGGCCCATGCGCAGGAGATGAGCATCATCGCGCTCACGTCCCAGCCGCCGGGCGGCGCGGACGAGTGGCGCGGCGTGCTGCAAGACACCGACATCCAGATCCGCGTCAGCCACGGCCGCGAGCCGCGCGTTGTGGAAGCCCAGCGCGTGCTGCTGCATGCCTTGGCCGACGCCATCGACCTGCAATTGCTGGGCAGCGACGAGTAACCCACACCGGAAGATCCATGAAAAAGCTCACCCTGACCCTGACCGCCGCCACCCTTGCCAGCCTGCTTGCCACCGGCTGCGCGCCGCTGCTGATCGGCGGCGCGATGGTGGGCGGCGTCAGCGTCGCCACCGACCGCCGCACCTCCGGCACCCAGCTGGAGGACGAGACCATCGAGGTCAAGGCCGGCGCCCGCCTGCGCGAGCAGCTCGGCGACAAGGTCCACATCAACGTCAACAGCTACAACCGCGTCGCGCTGATCACGGGCGAGGCCCGTACCGAGGCCGACCGGGCCGAGGTCGAGCGCATCGTCACTGGCGTCGAGAACGTCAGCCGGGTGATGAACGAAGTGGCCGTGACGATGCACAGCTCGTTGAGCACCCGCTCCAACGATGTCGTCATCAAGAGCAAGGTCAAGGCCCAGCTGATTGACGCACGGGACCTACACAGCAACGCCTTCTACGTGGTCGTCGAGCGCGGCGAGGTGTTCCTGCTGGGCCGCGTGACCGAGCGCGAAGCGGCTCGTGCGACGGAGATCGCGCGCCAGGTCGGCGGCGTCAAGAAGGTGGTGCGGTCGTTCGAGATCATCAGCGAGGACGAGCTCGCTCGAACTCTCCCGAAGAAGTCGTGAGCGTCAGAGCCTCTTGATGAGGCTCGACGTGTCCCAGCGGTTCCCGCCCTGCGCCTGCACATCGGCGTAGAACTGGTCCACCAGCGCCGTCACCGGCAGGCGCGAACCATTGCGGCGCGCCTCGTCGAGCACGAGGCCGAGGTCCTTGCGCATCCAGTCCACCGCGAAGCCGAAGTCGAACTTGCCCTCGACCATGGTCTTGCCGCGGTTGTCCATCTGCCAGCTCTGCGCCGCGCCCTTGCCGATGACGTCCAGCACCTGGGCCATGTCCAGGCCCGCGTTCTGGCCGAAGCGCACGGCCTCGGCCAGGCCTTGCACGAGGCCGGCGATGCAGATCTGATTGACCATCTTGGCCAGCTGGCCCGAGCCCGGGCCGCCCAGCAGCGTGACGGCCTTGGCGAAGGCGAGCGCGAGCGGCCTGGCGGCCTCGAAGGGCGCGGTCTCGCCACCGCACATGACCGTCAGCGCGCCATTGACGGCACCCGCCTGGCCGCCGGAGACCGGGGCGTCGATGAAGTGCAGGCCACGCGCGGCGGCCACCGCCTGCAGCTCGCGCGCGACCGCAGCCGACGCTGTCGTGTGGTCCACGAACACCGCGCCCGCCGCCATACCGGCGAAGGCGCCGCTGTCGCCCAGCACGACCGAGCGCAGGTCGTCGTCGTTGCCGACGCAGCAGAACACGAATTCCGCGCCCTTGGCGGCCTCGGCCGGCGTCGCTGCGAAGGCGCCGCCGTATTCCTTGGCCCAGGCTTCGGCCTTGGCGACGGTGCGGTTGTAGACCGTCACCTGGTGCCCGGCGCGCGCCAGATGGCCGGCCATGGGATGGCCCATGACGCCCAGGCCCAGAAAGGCGACGCGGCGCGAGGGAACGGGGTCGTAGCTGCGAGTGCTCATGTTCAGAGAATGGTCAGGTGTTCGGTGCCGGTGGACAGATCGCCGCTGCGCGCGCGTTCGCTGTTCAGCTTGATCTGCAGCCGCAGGTCGTTGACCGAGTCGGCGTTGCGCAGCGCGTCTTCGTAGGTCACCTTGCCGGACTCGTAGAGGTCGAACAGCGCCTGGTCGAAGGTCTGCATGCCCAGCTCGCGCGAGCGCTTCATCAGCTCCTTGATCTCGGTGATCTCGCCCTTGAAGATCAGGTCGGAAATCAGCGGCGTGTTCAGCAGGATCTCCACCGCCGCCACGCGGCCCTTGCCCTCGCGGCGCGGCAGCAGGCGCTGGCTGACCAGCGCGCGCAGGTTCAGCGAGATGTCCATCAGCAGCTGCTGGCGGCGGTCCTCAGGGAAGAAGTTGATGATGCGGTCCAGCGCCTGGTTGGCGCTGTTGGCATGCAGCGTGGCCATGCACAGATGGCCGGTCTCGGCGAAGGCGATGGCATGGTCCATGGTCTCGCGGTCGCGCAGCTCGCCCATCAGGATGACGTCGGGCGCCTGGCGTAGGGAGTTCTTCAGCGCCGCCTCCCAGCTGTCGGTGTCGATGCCCAGTTCGCGCTGCGTGACGATGCAGTTCTTGTGCGGGTGGACGAACTCGATCGGGTCCTCGATGGTGACGATGTGGCCGTAGGTCGTCTCGTTGCGCTCGTCGATCATCGCGGCCAGCGACGTGCTCTTGCCCGAGCCCGTGGCACCCACGACGATGACCAGGCCGCGCTTGTGCTGCACCACCTCGCGCAGCACCGGCGGCAGGTCCAGCGACTCGATGGTGGGCAGCGTGGACGGGATGGTCCGCAACACCAGGCCGACCTGGCCCTGCTGGATGAACGCATTGACGCGGAAGCGGCCGATGCCATGCGGCGAGATCGCGAAGTTGCACTCCTTCGTGCGCTCGAACTCGGCCGCCTGCTTGTCGTTCATGATGGCGCGCGCCAGCTGCAGCGTGTGCTGGCCGGAGAGCGGCTGGGGCGACACCTTGGTCAGCTTGCCGTCCACCTTGATGGCGGGCGGGAACTCGGCCGTCAAGAAGAGGTCGGAGCCCTTGCGCGACAGCATCAGCCGCAGCAGGTCGTTGATGAACTTGGAGGCTTGATCGCGTTCCATGGTGGTTTCCTTGTGCGATCAGCCGGGGAAGTTCTCGGGGAACTTGGCCTTCGACCTCGCCTCGGCAGGCGAGATGATGTTGCGCCTCACCAGGTCCGTCAGGTTCTGGTCCAGCGTCTGCATGCCCTGCGAGTTGCCCGTCTGGATGGACGAGTACATCTGTGCCACCTTGTTCTCGCGGATGAGATTTCGGATGGCCGACGTGCCCAGCATGATCTCGTGCGCCGCGACGCGGCCGCTGCCGTCCTTCAGCTTGCACAGGCTCTGCGAGATGACGGCCACGAGCGACTCCGACACCATCGCCCGCACCATTTCCTTTTCGGCGGCGGGGAAGACGTCGACGATGCGGTCTACCGTCTTGGCGGCCGACGAGGTGTGCAGCGTGCCGAAGACCAAATGGCCCGTTTCGGCGGCCGTCAGCGCCAGGCGGATGGTTTCCAGGTCGCGCATTTCGCCGACGAGCACGCAGTCCGGGTCCTCACGCAGCGCCGAGCGCAAGGCGTTGGCGAACGAGTGGGTGTGCGGGCCGACCTCGCGCTGGTTGATCAGGCTCTTCTTGGACTCGTGCACGAACTCGATCGGGTCCTCGATGGTCAGGATGTGGCCGTACTCGTTTTCGTTGAGGTGGTTGACCATGGCCGCCAGCGTCGTGCTCTTGCCGGAGCCGGTCGGCCCGGTCACCAGCACCATGCCGCGCGGCTTGAGCGCCAGGTCGGCGAAGACCTTGGGCGCGGCCAGCTGCTCCAGCGACAGGATCTTGCTCGGAATCGTCCGGAACACGGCGCCCGCGCCGCGGTTCTGGTTGAACGCGTTGACGCGAAAGCGCGCCAGGCCCTGGATCTCGAAGGAGAAGTCGACCTCCAGCGTCTCCTCGTACATCTTGCGCTGGGTGTCGTTCATGATGTCGTACACCATGTCGTGGACCGCGCGGTGGTCCAGCGCCTCGACATTGATGCGGCGCACATCGCCATGCACCCGGATCATCGGCGGCAGGCCGGCCGAGAGGTGCAAGTCCGAGGCCTTGTTCTTGACCGAAAATGCCAGCAGCTGAGTGATGTCCATGGTGTACCTGTGAAGCTCGGTTGATTATGGCCATCTCAGATTCCCTCCAAGTCACCAAAACACGGATCACTGCGGCATGTGTCGCGGCCGGCCGTGCGCCCGATTCCGTCAGCCTTCTGGTTGTCAGCAAGACCTTCCCCGGCTCGGCAGTTCGCGAAGCCTTCGCGGCCGGCGCCCGCGCCTTTGGCGAAAACTACGTGCAGGAAGGCCTGGCCAAGGCGCAAGAACTGGCGGATCTCCCCATCGAGTGGCATTTGATCGGCCCGCTGCAGTCCAACAAGACGCGGCCCGTGGCCGAAGCCTTCGCCTGGGTGCATTCGGTGGACCGGCTGAAGGTGGCGCAGCGCCTGTCCGAGCAGCGCCCGGCCGAGATGCCGCCGCTGAACATCTGCCTGCAGGTCAACATCAGCGGCGAGGCCAGCAAGAGCGGGCTGCTGCCGGCCGAGGTCGCCGCGCTGGCACACCAGGTCGCCGCCCTTCCCCGCGTCACGCTGCGCGGCCTGATGGCCGTGCCCGAGCCAGGCCCGGGCGCGCTGGCCCAGCATCGGGTGATGGCGGCGCTGTTCGAGGCGCTGAAGGCGGAGGGCCTGGCACTGGACACCTTGTCGCTGGGCATGAGCGCCGACCTCGAAGACGCCATCCAGGCCGGCTCGACGATGGTGCGCGTCGGCTCGGCCATCTTCGGCGCGCGGTGAGCGGCGACGCGCCGCTGTATCGCCGGCTGGCCGACGAACTGGCCCAGTTGATCCAAAGCGGCGCGCTGCGCCCGGGCGACCGCCTGCCCTCGGTGCGCCAGACCCAGGCCAGCCGCAGCTGCAGCGCCTCCACCGTCTTCCAGGCCTACCACCTGCTCGAAGCGCGCGGGCTGATCCGCGCGGCCGAGCGGTCCGGCTACTTCGTCGCACCGGCCACCGCACTGCCGGCGGCCCGCGCGCTGGAGCCGCAGCCGGTCGCCGTCAGCGAGCTGGTCTTCCAGCTGCTCGGCACCGGCGGGCAGGCCATCCACGCGCCGCTGGGTTCGGCCTTCGCCAGCCCCACGCTGTTTCCTTTCGACAAGCTGCGCAGCGCGCTCACCGCCGGCAGCCGCCGCCTGGACCCGGCCGAGCTGACCCAGCAACTGCCCGGCGGCCATGAAGGGCTGCGCCGCCAGATCGCGCTGCGCTATCTGCGCCTCGGCATGAGCGTGACGCCCGACGAGATTGTGCTGACCGATGGCGCGCTGGAGGGGCTGAACCTGTCGCTGCAACTGCTGACCCGGCCGGGCGACGCGGTGCTGGTGGAGGCGCCCTGCTTCTACGCCGCGCTACAGGCGCTCGAACGTCTGGGGCTGCGCGCGGTCGAGGTGCCGACCGACCCGACCGAAGGCGCCGACCTGGATGCGATGGCCGCGCTGATCGCCCGCCACGCGCCTGCGGCGTGCTGGCTGATGACCAACTTCCAGAACCCGCTCGGCAGCTTGATGCCGCCTGCAGCGAAGCGCGCGTTGGTAGAGCTGTTGGAGGGCCACGGCATCCCGCTGATCGAGGACGACGTCTACGCCGAGCTGCAGCACACGGGCACGCCGCCGCTGCCCGCCAAGGCGCACTCGACACGCGGCGAGGTGCTGCACGCCGGCTCGTTTGCCAAGACGCTGGCGCCGGGCTATCGCGTCGGCTGGGTGGCTGCCGGCCGCTTCGCACCGGCGCTGCGGCGGGCCAAGCTGAGCCAGAGCCTGTCGGGTTCCTGGCCGGCGCAGGCCGCCATTGCGCAGTACCTGGAAGGCGGCGACTACGATCGCCACCTGCGCGCACTGCGCCGGGCGCTGGCGTCGCAGCAGCGGGCGTTACGGGCGGCGGTGCTGCAACACTTTCCGGCGGGCACCGAGGTCACGGCCCCGAAAGGCGGCTACTTCCTGTGGGTGACGCTGCCGCCCGGGCACGACAGCATGGCCCTGCAGCGCGCCGCACTGCTGGAGGGCATCAGCCTGGCACCCGGCCCGCTGTTCTCGGCCAGCGGCGGCTTTGCCCACTGCCTGCGCCTGAACAGCGGCCAGCCCTGGACACCCGCGCTCGCCGCCGCCGTGGCGCGGCTGGGCGAACTGCTACGGTCGCAGACGGCCTGATCTGCGCCTTACGCCGGCCCGCCGGCCCAGGCAAGATGACGGGCCATGCGCTCAACGATCCGCTCCCTCGCCGCCACGCTTTGCCTCGTCGCCACAGCGGCGCACGCCCAGCCCGTCCCCGACACCCTTGCACAACGCGCGATGGCCTGCACCGGCTGCCATGGCAAGGAAGGCCGCGCCGCGCCGGACGGCTACTACCCGCGCCTGGCGGGCAAGCCGGCCGGCTATCTGTACAACCAGTTGCTGAATTTCCGTGACGGCCGGCGCGACTACGGGCTGATGAGCGAGCTGATCGCGCCGCTGTCCGACGCCTACCTGAAGGAGCTAGCCGGCCACTTCGCGTCGCTGGATCTGCCCTACCCGCCACCGCAGCCGCCCAAGCTGCCCGCGCCGGAGCTGGCCCGCGCCGAGGCGCTCATCCGCAACGGCGACGCGGCTCGCAAGCTGCCCGCCTGCACCGCCTGCCACGGCGAGCGGCTGACCGGCGCGCAGCCGGCCGTGCCGGGCCTGCTGGGGCTGTCGCGCGACTACCTGAACGGCCAGCTCGGCGCCTGGCGCAGCGGCCAGCGGCGGGCGCAGGCGCCCGATTGCATGCAGCACATCGCCCAGGCGCTGACCAGCGCCGAGATCAACGCGCTGACGCACTACCTCGCCGGCCAGCCACTGCCCGCCGACCCACACCCCGCAGCCGCGCCACCCAGCCCGGCGCCGATGCGCTGCGGAGGTGTGGCGCCATGAAGCGGCTGCTGATCGCGCTGGCCCTGCTCGCCATGCCCGCTGTCGTCGCCTTCGGCCTGCTGGCCTGGCAGCGCAACCTGACCGACGCCACGCCGCCATCCACGACCCCCGTGAGCCTCGAACGCGGCGCCTACCTGGCGGCGGTGGGCAACTGCGCCGGCTGCCACACCGCGCGGGGCGGCGAGCGCCTGGCCGGCGGCCGGCCTATCCCCACGCCTTTCGGCACCGTGTTCTCGTCCAACCTGACGCCGCATGCCAGCGGCCTGGCCGACTGGAGCGGCGACGACTTCTGGCGCGCGCTGCACCTCGGGCAGAGCCGCGATGGCCGGCTGCTGGCGCCGGCCCATCCCGTCACCAACACCACGCTGGTGACACGCGAGGACGCCGACTCGCTGCATGCCTGGCTGCAGGCCCAGCCGCCCGTGGCCGCCGAGCGCCGCGCGCATGAACTGCGCTGGCCTTGGAACGGCGAGCTGACCAGCCAGCTCGCCGTCGCTGCCTGGCGGGCGCTGTACTTCAAGCCGGGCGTCTACCAGCCCGACCCGGCGCGGGACGCCGCCTGGAACCGCGGCGCCTACCTGAGCCAGGGCCTGGCCCATTGCAGCGCCTGCCATGCCAGCCGCGGCGTGCTGGGCGGCGACGGCGGCGCGGCGGACTTCCGCGGCGGCCTGCTCGCCGGCCTGGGCTGGGTGGCGCCCTCGCTGCTGGACCCGCTGGAGGCCGGCGTGCAGCGCTGGCCGGACGCGACGCTGCAGCGCTGGCTGCGCGACGGGCAGGCGCAAGGCCACACGGCACAGGGGCCGATGGCCGAGGTCGTGCTCGGCAGCACGGCGGCGCTGAACGACGCCGACCTTGCCGCCATGAGCGCCTATCTGCGCGCACTCCCCGAACAGACCGTCGCCCGGCCTCCGGCCGTCGACCCCGACCCGCGCCGCCGCGAGCGTGGCGCTCGCCTGTACCGCGACCACTGCATCGCCTGCCACGGCGAGCAGGGCGAGGGCCGCCGCAATGACGCCGGAGAAATGGCCTACCCGCCGCTGGCCGGCAGCCGCCTGGTGACCCAGGCCAGCGCCGCCAACCTGATCCGCGTCATCGAGCGCGGCGGCTTCGCGCCGGCCACGCCGGGCCAGCCCCGCCCCTACGGCATGCCGCCCTTTGCCGGCGTGCTCGGGGCGGACGAACTGGCCGCGCTGGCGAGCCACTTGCGGCAGTCCTGGGGCCATGCCGCTGGCGAGGTCGACGCCGTCGAAGTGCTGCGTTTGCGGGCAGCGGCCGCCGCGCGCTGACATGTAACGGCACCGGGGCGCCGGGCCGTCGTGAACGACTTCACGGCGAGCGTGAGGACACGGGAAGCAAATCGTCACAGGTCGCGACACACTGCGCGGCGGCCCGTCGCTGGGGCAGCCCAAAGAAGGGCATGCGGGCCTAAAGTTCATCTTGGACTGCACTGCGGCGACCTGCCGCCGATACCCGAAGACCACGACAAGGAATAGAACTGAATGAACTTCCTGACGCAACTGCGCATCGGCCAGCGCCTCTTCGTGAGCTTCGGCCTGCTGATCCTGCTGTTGATCGCGATCGGCTTCTATGGCGCCACCAACGCCAACCGCCTGGCCGGTGACCTGGACCGCACGGCCAACACCAGCCTGGTCAAGATCGCCTCGGCCAACGCGCTTGAAAGCCAGGTCAACATCATTGCCCGCGCTGTGCGCGACCTGCTGCTGCTGGACACCGCCGGTGCCATCAAGAAGCAGAAGACAGCGATCGTCGGCGCGGTGGAAGAAACCGAGAAGCAGCTGACCAGCCTGGAGGCTGCGGCCGCAGCGGCCAACGACGACACCGAGAAGGCGGTCGTCGCCGAAGTGCGCGCCCACAAGACCAAGTTCCTCGCCGCGCTGGAAAAGTTCCAGAAGATCCAGACCGACGGCAGCCCCGACGAAGCCCGCGAAAGCCTGATCACCGACCTGCGCCCCGCCCAGACGGCGCTGCAGGACGGCCTGAAGAAGCTGGTCGACATGCAGTTCGATAGCGCCAAGGCACTCGCCGTCTCAGGCGGCGAGCTGGCCCGTTCCTCGGTCCTGCTGACGGCCGGCTTGGTCGTCGTCGCTGCGGCCCTGGGCTTCGGTGCCTTTCTGCTGATCTCGCGCTCCATCGTCGGTCCGGCCCGCAAGGCCCAACACGCCGCCGAGGCCATTGCCGCCGGTGACCTGACGCAAGACATCCAGGTCGAAGGCCGCGACGAGCTGAGCCAGATGCTGCAGGCCATGAAGGACATGCAGTTGGCGCTGTCGGGCGTCGTGCGCGACGTGTCCACCGCCGCCAGCGAGGTGGCCTCGAACTCCGGTTCCATCGCCGACAGCAACTCAAACCTGGCCGAGCGCACCACGCGCTCCGCCGCCAGCCTGCAGAACACCGCCGCCTCGGTGGAAGAGATCGCCTCCACGCTGAAGGGCGCCAGCGACCTGACCCGCCGCGCCGCCGGCATCGCCGTGACGGCCCGCCAGGCCGCCAGCAACGGTGGCGCCGTCGTCTCCAAGGTCGTCGAGACCATGGAAGAGATCAGTGCCAGCTCCAAGAAGATCGGCGACATCATCGGCGTCATCGACGGCATCGCCTTCCAGACCAACATCCTGGCGCTGAACGCCGCCGTTGAAGCCGCGCGTGCCGGCGAACATGGCCGCGGCTTCGCCGTGGTGGCCGCCGAAGTGCGCGCGCTGGCTCAACGCTCGGCCGGCGCCGCCAAGGAGATCAAGGTGCTGATCCAGGAATCAACCGTCAAGGTCGAGAACGGCACCACACTGGTCAACAACGCCGGCGTGACCATCCGCAGCGTCGTCGACGAAGTCAACAACATGGGCCAGCTGATCGAGGAGATCTCGCACTCGGCCCAGGAGCAGGCCACGGGCGTGGGCGTCGTCAACGGCGCGATGAACGAGCTGGACAAGGCCACGCAGCAGAACACGACGCTGGTCGGCGACCTCAGCCGCTCGGCCGACGCGCTGCGCGACAGCTCGACCCGGCTCATCGAGGCGGTTGGCTTCTTCCGCGCCGCCTGAACCCGCACCCCCATCGTTTCGACCCGAGGTCTGCCATGTCCGCCTATCCGCGCCTGCTCCGCACCATCTCCACGGCGGCCGTCGGCCTGATGATCGCCTTCGCCGCCACCGCCAACCCGCCCAAGGTCGTCAAGAAGGTGCCGCCCGAGTTCCCGAACGAGGCGGCCAAGAAGGGCATCTCGACCGGCGTCATCAAGGCCAAGGTCAACATCGACGCTGACGGCAAGGTCAGCAGCGTCGAAATCCTGGAAGCCGAACCCAAGCGCGTCTTCGACCGCGCGGTGACGTCGGCGCTGATGGAATGGAAGTACGAGGCGCCCGGCGAGAAGACGAGCGTAGAAGTCAAGCTCGTGTTCAAGAACGAAGACTGAGCTAGCGGCGAAGCGCCGCCGGCACTTCGGCGGCCGTGCCGTCGGGCTGCCACCAGCGCATCCCGCCCGCCACCAGCATCACCGCGACAACGGCGCCGGCCGCCAGGCCCAGGCGCCGTTTTCTTTGCATCTGCCGCGTCCTGGCGCGGGCACCGGCGGTGGCCTCGCGCAACACCGCAGGCGGCGCCGCACGCGGCAGCCGCTTCAGGTTCACGGCCTGCTTGCGACCGTCACGGCCGGACACAACTTCAAAGCTGAACGGCTCATCCAGCCGGGGCCCCTCCCCGTCCATCGGGAATGCGCCCAGGCTGACAAACAGCTCATCACCACCATTCAGCGCCCGGATCGTGCCGTAACCGGCATCTGGGTTCCACGCGCTGAGAATTCCTTCGAATCTCATGTTCGCCCCAAGTCGACATGACAATCTTGGGGTCATACGGCACCGGCCCGGTAACCGGATGCAAAGCCGAATCCGTTCCGTCCCGCAATCCCAAGAATCCTCAACGCATGCCCATCAACTGGTTTCCCGGCCACATGAATGCCACCCGCCAGGCGATCAAGGATCGCGTGAAGGCGGGGCTGGACGTGGTCATCGAGCTGCTGGACGCGCGCCTGCCCGGCTCCAGCAGCAACCCGCTGCTGGCGGCGCTGACGACCGGCCGGCCGTCGCTGAAGGTCATCAACAAGCAGGACCTGGCCGACCCGGTGCAGACCGAGGCCTGGCTGGCCTTCTACAACGCCCAGCCGCACACGCGCGCCATCCCGCTGGATGCCGCTGACAAGGCCCCGGCCCGCGCCCTCATCAAGGCCTGCCGCGAGCTGGCGCCACTGCGCGGCGACATGCACAAGCCGCTGCGCGTGCTGATCTGCGGCATTCCCAACGTCGGCAAGAGCACGCTGATCAACACGCTGGTCGGCAAGCGCGCCACCAAGACGGGCGACGAGCCGGGCATCACGAAGATCGAGCAGAAGATCGTGCTGGAGAACGGCTTCTACCTGTTCGACACGCCCGGCATGCTGTGGCCGCGCATCTCCATCGAGCAAAGCGGCTACAACCTCGCCGCCAGCGGCGCCATCGGCCGCAATGCCTTCGACGAGGAGGAGGTGGCGCTGGAGCTGATCGCCACGCTCAAGCGCCGCTACCCGGAGCGGCTGCAGGAACGCTACGGCCTGGCCGAACTGGGTGCGGACGACGCGGTGCTGGAGGCCATCGGCCTGAAGCGCGGCGCCAAGATACGGGGCGGCGCGGTGCAGATGCACAAGGCCGCCGAAGCGCTGCTGGTGGACTACCGGCAGGGCCTGCTGGGCCGCATCACGCTGGAGAGCCCGGAAGAGATGGCGGCCTGGCGCAAGGCCGCTGCCGGCCTGCAGGCGCAGCAAGCCGCCGAGCAGGAAGCCGCAGCCGCAGCAGACAAGCTGCGCCGCAGCGGCCGCCGCAACGCCTGACCAGCGTCGCCGTCATCAGCGCCGGTAGCGGGGCTGCGCGTGGACGGGGCCGCTGTCGTGGTGGCTGCTGTAGCGGTGATGGTGGTCGCCACGATGACCACCGTGGCGGTGCGGCACGATGATGCAGCCCGACAGCAGGGCAGCGGAGGTCAACAGCGTGATGGCCAGGGCCAGTCGTTTCATGGGGTGATCTCCCGGCCGCTGGATGCGACCGTCCGCGCTTAACCGCCGAACGCGCTCGGCGGATGACGAGGTCACACAGAGTTACTCGCGTCACGCCCTTCACGCAACACGGCGGACAGGGCCAGCATGCCCAGCCCCAGCACGCCGGCCGTGAGCCACAGCGCTGCGTCGAAGCTGCCGCTGGCCTCCACCATGCGGCCCGTCAGCGCCGGCGCAGCGATCTGCGCGGCGCCATAGCTCAGCGTCAGCCGCGCCATCGCCTTCCCGGGGTTGGCCGGCGAGCGGCGGCCGACCAGGGCCAGCGTCAGGCTGACGATGCCGATGAAGGTCGCGCCGTACAGCAGCGCGCCGAGCAGCGCCGCCACGAGGCTGCCGAACAGCGCGGGCAGCAACACGCCGACGATCTGCACGCCCAAGGCAATCAGCAGCGCGCCGACGTCGCCGGTGCGGCGGGCGATGCGGTCCCATACGAACACCGCCGGCGTGGCCGCGAGGCCCACGAGCAGCCAGGCCCACGGCCCCTGACCGGCCAGCAACGGCTGCTTCTCGACGATGGCCACCGTGAAGGTGGCGTTGATGACGAAGCCCCAGCCGGCGCAGAAATACGCGGCCAGCATCAGCGCCATCCAGCGCCGGCTCGGCGCCGCGCCGGCGTGGGACTTCACGGCCGGTGGCGGAACCGGCGGGCGCCACAGCCAGGCCGGGATCAGGAACACCAGCCCCAGCAGCGCGAAGCCCTGCCATTGCGCGGCCCAGGCGAGGCTCAGGCCCGACATGCCCATCGCGCCCACGGCCGACACGACGATGCCCAGGCCCAGGCCGATGAAGTACAGGCCCAGCTCCGGCCGACGCCCGGAGCGGATCAACCAGCCCTGCACCAGGCCCGAGCCCAGCAGCATGCCGGCCGCGCCGCACAGGCCGCCGACATAGCGCGACACCGCCCAGCCGGCGAACGACGCGCTCCAGCCCATCAGCGCCGTGATGACCAGGGCCAGCGGCAGCGCCGCGCTGTACAGGCGCCGGCGCCAGACCGGGTTCTCGATGCCGGCGGCCAGCAGCGCGCCGCTCATGTAGCCGGCGTAGTTGATGGCCGCCAGCAGGCCGCCGTCGGCCACGCCCAGGCCGGCCTGACCATGCATCTGCGGCAGCAACGGCGTGTAGGCAAAGCGCGCCAGGCCGACGGTCAGCACGAGCGCGCAGATACCGCCCAGCAGCACCTGCCAGGCTTGCAGACCGGTTGGGTGGGCGGGCTCGGACATGCCCGCACGTTACGCGAGCCCAGCGCGCTTCAAGGTCCGCGGGGGCTTGCAAAGCGCGCCGCCGGGCCCAGTTGCCTGCCATGCCGCTGCTCATCTGGTTCGCCATCGCCCTGCTTGCCGCCACGGCCATCGCGTTGTGGCCGCTGTGGGTCAGGCGGCGGCGCGAGCGCCTGGCCGGCAAGCCCTTCCCGCCCGCCTGGCGGCGGCTGCTGCGTCGCCATGTGCCGCTGGTGTCACGGCTGCCGGCCCGCCAGCAGCTCAGGCTCAAGGGGCTGATGCAGGTCTTCCTGGCCGAGAAACCCATCCTCGGCTGTGGCGGGCTGAAGGTGACGGACGAGGTGCGCGTCACCATCGCCGCGCTGGCCTGCCTGCCGCTGCTGGGCGCGGCGCGCGGCATCTACCCGGAGCTGCGCCAGGTGCTGGTCTATCCGGGCGCCTTCGTCGTGGAGCGGCCGGTGACCGAGGGCGGCGTGCAGTCCGACCAGCGCCGCGTGCTGGCCGGCGAGAGCTGGAGCCAGGGCCAGGTGCTGCTGGCCTGGGACGAGGTCAAGCGCGGCGCGGCCACGCCGGGCGACGGGCACAACGTCGTCATCCACGAGTTCGCCCACCAGCTGGACCAGGCCAACGGCGCGGCGAACGGCGCACCCGCGCTGCCGACCACCGAGGCCTACCGGCGCTGGTCGACGGTGATGCAGAACGAGTTCGATGCGCTGCGCTGGCGGCTCGCGCGTGGTGAGACGGGCTTGATCGACGCCTATGGCGCAACCGACCCGGCGGAGTTCTTCGCCGTGATCAGCGAGCTGTTCTTCGAGCGGCCGGCAGAGCTTGTCGCCCACCACCCGGCGCTGTACGCGGAGCTGAGCGGCTACTACCGGCTGGACCCGGCGAGCTGGATTTGATGGCTTTGCGGGACAGACTGATCGAGTGCAGCGAGTAGCTCTGTCCCCAACTGACTAAAAACCCAGGCTGGCCAGCAAGTCGTCCACATCGTCCTGCTTGAGCGCCTTGTCGGGCGTCTGCACGCCGCCGAGTTCATCAGACGCCGCGACTGCGACGGGCGCGGGCAGCGACGAGATCAGGTCCTTGAGCGGCGGCTCGGCGCGCTCCAGCATCTTGCTGACCTTGTTGATGACCTGGCCAGAGAGATCCTGGAAGTCCTGCGACATCATGATCTCGGTGTGCAGCGACTTCTCGCGCGCGGCGAAGCTGGCAGCGTCCGACGCATAGGCCGCGCACAGCTTCATCAGTGCACGGGCACGGTCCGGGCTGATGTTGCTGGACAGCGCCAGGCGGTTCAGTGCGTCGGACAGCTCGCGGCCCTTCTTGCGCACGGCCTCGGCGTCTTCCTGCGCGGCCTCCACGAGGTTGAGCACCTTGGTGGCGGCCTGCTCGGTCATGCTGCGCACATACTGCAGACGCTCGCGGGCATCCGGCAGCTCATCGACGACGTTGTGCAGGATCTGGGCGGCGTCGGCGCGAATCAAGGCCTGGATGGAGGCGTCGGACATGAGGTACTCCCTGGTGGCCCCGACCACAGCGACAGGGGCGACGGCAGTCTAAGTCGCGCGCCCCCGGCCAGGAACGCGCCGGCGGGGGGCGAACGCCACCTTTGTCACGCGCGCTGCAAACGCTGTCAGGCGAGCAGCGTGCGGAGTGCGGCGACCTGCGTCGCGTCCAGCCGCCCGGCGGCCTCGGCCAGCGCCAGCTGGCGCCGCGCCAGTGCCCGCATCAGGTCATCCGGCAAGCCGGCCGACTGCAGCGCGTCGAGATGCCGCGCCAGCACACCGGCGTCGCCGCGGGCGACGGGGCCGGACACCGCCCCGGCCAGCCCGCGCGCGCCGGCCGTGTCCAGCGCACCGCGTGTCAGCGGCAGCAGCGCGGGCAGCGCGTCGCCCGCGGCCAGGCCGGCCGCGCGCCACAGCGCGCCGGCCTCGGCCAGCACGGCCAGCACGCCGCTGGCGGCCAGGTTGGCGGCAGCGTGATAGGCAGCGCGGGCCTGGGCGCTCATGGGCGACGGCAGCGCCAGCGGCACGAGGCCCAGCCGGTGTGCAAGGTCTTGCAGCGCAGGGCGATGGGTTTCGGCGGCCTCGATGCCGACATGCGCGCCGGCCAGGCCGGCATCACCCGCCAGCAGCTTCAGCGGGTGGAAGCCCGCCGCAGCCGGCGCCGCGGCCAACGCGGCCAGCGGCGTCGCGCCGCTGCAGTGCAGCGCGAGCTGCCCATCGCGCCAGGGCAGGCCGGCGGCCGTCGCGGCGATGTGGTCATCGGGAACGGTCAGCCAGACCCAATCGGCCCGTTGCACCACGTCGGCCAGGGCGGCTTCACCATCGGCACGGCGGGCGATGACAACCTCCTCGCCCGCCGCCCGCAACGCCGGCACCAACGCCCGGCCCAGCCGGCCGTAGCCGACGACGGCGTGCAGTTTCAAGGTTTGACGAACTTCAGCGTCATGCGGTCGCTCTCGCCGATGGCCTGGTACTTGGCGCGGTCCTTGTTGTTGTTCACAGGTGGCAGCGTCCAGACACCGCCTTCATGGTCGGCCGTGTCCTTGGGGTTGGCATTGACCTCGCTGCGGCCCGCCAGCTTGAAGCCGGCGGCCTCGGCGTACTTGATGACGACGGCTTCCTGCACATAGCCGCTGGCCGCCTTGGGGTCTTGCGTGCGCGAGGCCGGAAGGCGGTGCTCCACCACGCCCAGCACACCACCCGGCTTGAGCGTCTTGAAGGCGGCATTGAAGACGGCCTGGGTCTTCTCCGGGCCCTGACTCATCCAGTTGTGCACGTTGCGGAAGGTCAGCACCGCGTCGGCGCTGCCGGGCGGGGCGATGTCGAGCTTGCCGTTGGCGGGGTCAAAGATGGTCAGCTTGACCTTGCCGTAGACACCCATGGAGTCCATCTTGGCCTTGAAACGCCCGCCTTCGCCCGCTGCGGCGTAGAGCTGGCCGGCCTCGCGCAGGTAGGGCGCCAGGATCTCGGTGTACCAGCCGCCGCCCGGAGACAGCTCGACGACGGTGTCGGTGGGCTTGATGCCGAAGAAGCTCAGCGTCTCGTAGGGGTGGCGCCACGCGTCGCGGGCGACGTTGCCGACCGTGCGGTGCTCGGCGGCAACGGCGGCCTTCAGCGGGTCGGCGGGCTGGGCCTGGGCGGCGACGGCAGTCAGGGCAAGGGTGGCGATGAGCCAAGTCTTCATGGGTCTGTCTCCTGTTCGGGCAGCCAGTATCAGGGCGGCGCAAAGACCTGTCGAAGGTCAGCCGTCGGACGCGCAGGCCCGCAGGCTGTCAGCCGGGCTGGAGCGCGGCGCCGCCGTGCGACTGCATGTCCGCCTGCGTGACGACGCTGCCGGGCGGGACGCTGCGCGTCAACCACACATTGCCGCCGATGACGGCACCGCGCCCGAGGGTGATGCGGCCCAGCACGGTCGCGCCGGCGTAGATGACGACCTCGTCCTCGACCACCGGGTGGCGCGGCTGGCCCTTGAGCACATGGCCGTCGCCATCGGTGGGGAAGCTCTTGGCGCCCAACGTGACGTTCTGGTAGATCCGCACGCGCTCGCCCAGCACAGCCGTCTCGCCGATGACGACGCCGGTGCCGTGGTCGATGAAGCAGCCCGCGCCGATGCTGGCGCCTGGATGGATGTCGATGCCGGTCTCGGCATGGGCCAGCTCGGCAACCACGCGCGCGATCAGCGGCAGGCCCAGCCGGTAGAGCTGGTGGGCGATGCGGTGGCTGATGAGGGCGCGCAGGCCCGGGTAGCACAGCAGCACCTCGTCGACGCTGCGCGCGGCCGGGTCGCCCTGGTAGGCGGCGACGACGTCGCTGTCCAGCAGCTCGCGCACGCGCGGCAGCGTCTGCGCGAAGCGGGCAGCCAGCTCGGCCGGGTCGGCCGCCGGCACGCCGTCGCCGCGCTGGCGGGCCTCGTGGCCCAGCTCCAGCGCCGCCTGCTGGCGCAGCGTGGCCAGCGCGGCGCCCAGCGTGTGGCCGACGTAGAAGTCCTCGCCCTCGGGCTGCAGCGTCGGTGGCCCCAGGCGCATCGGGAACAGCGCGCCAGACAGGCTCTGGATCATGCAGGCCAACAGCTCGCGCGACGGCAGCTCGCGCCCGTCGCCGCGCCGGTGCTGCTCGCGCCAGCGCTGGCGGGCTGCACGCAGCGCGTCGACGACATGCTGCAGGTCGGCGGAGGGGGTATCGGTCATGTCGGTCTTCCTGGTTGTGCGGCGGGCGGGCAGCATCATCTCTTGGGGTCAGGCCCACTGCCCGCGACCCCGCGCCTTGGCGCGATAGACGGCGGCATCGGCGCGGTGGACCAGCCCGTCCCAGCCGTCGCCTGCGGCCAGCGCCACGCCCACGCTGGCGCCGATCTGCAGCTCCAGCTGGCCGATGCGGAACGGCGCGGCGGCTGCGGCGACGACCTTGTCTGCGACGGCCTGCGCATTGCCGGCGGACCGGATGCCAGGCAGCACGATGGCGAACTCGTCGCCCCCCAGGCGGGCGACCACGTCGGTGGGCCGCACCAGCGACTTCAGCCGCTCGGCAAAGGCCTTCAGCAGCGCGTCGCCCATGGGGTGACCGTAGGTGTCGTTGACCGGCTTGAAGCGGTCCAGGTCGACGTAGAGCAGGGCCAGGCCCTCGTCATGCTTGTCGTGGCGCTGCGCCAGGTAGGTCTGCAGGCCTTGCCGGTTCAGCACTTCGGTCAGCGCATCACGCTCGCTGAGCTGCAACAGCCGCAGCTCCTCCTGCTTCTGCGCCGTGACGTCCTGCGCGACGCCGACGAAGCCGTCGATGCCGCCATCGGGCAGCAGCAGCGGCACATAGGTCACCTGCTGGTTGCGCAAGCTGTTGCCGGCGGTCGAATCGCGCTCGAAGGTGACGGTCTCGCCCCGCAGCACGCGGCGGATGGCGGCCTCGCTGGCCGCGTATTCCGCCTCGCCGAGAACGTCCCGGATGTGCCGCCCGAGGATCTCTTCACGCGGCCGGGCACGCCAGCGCTCGAAGGCGGAGTTGACGAAGCGATAGGTCTCGTCCGGGCCGACGGCGGAGACGACGGCGGGGATAGCCTCGGCGACCGAGCTGAGCGTCAGGGTCTGCCGGTGGATGAGGTCGCGCGAGCGCACCTCCTGCGAGATGTCCCGCATCACCGAGGAATAGCGCGACACCCGGCCGCCTTCGTCCATGTGGGCGATGACCATGTGGCTGACCGGCACCATCCGCCCGCCCTCCACCAGCGCCTCGCTCTCGCCCAGCCACACGCCATGCGCGCGGGCATAGGGCGTGGCCTCGTCCAGCAGGCGCCGGCTGCTCGCGGGCGTGTAGTAGTCCTGGAAGGCACGGCCGCTCACATCCTCATCGGCATCGAAGCCCAAGGCCGCGCGCACGGCCGGGTTCATGTAGCTGACCCGGCCCTTGGCATCGGTCTGCACGACGAAGTCCGGCGTGTTGTCGAAGATGTCGGTCAGCTCGCGCAGCGCCCGCTCGGCGACCTTGCGCTCGGTGATGTCGACACCCGTCGTGAACAGGCCGCGCACCTCGCCCAGCTCATCGACGTCCGGCATCAGCTGGCTTTCGATGTGGCGCAGCTGGCCATTGATGACCTCCTCGGACTCGAAGCGCTGGGCCTGGCCCGCCAGCGCCGCCGTGAGGTAGGACACCGTCTGCGAATGGCCGGTGAGCTCCTCCCGCGTGCGGCCCAGGATCTCGTCGCGGCCGAGCCCATATCGGCGGCAGTGGGCCTCGTTGACGAAGCGGTAGCGCCCGCCGCGGTCCAGGTAGCCGATGCGGATGGGCAGGTGGTCAGTGATGCTGCGGATGAACGACTCCTGCGCCTGCAGCCGCAGTTCGAGGTTCTTGCGCTCGGTGATGTCCTGCATCGCGCCGACGACGCGGGCCGGCGTGCCATCGGCCTCGTATTCGGTGTCGCCGACGATGCGCACCCAGCGGCGCCGGCCGAGGGCCGAGCGCAGCGGTACCTCGACATGCCAGCGCTGGCCCGTGCGCACACCCTCCTCCAGGCAGGCGATGAGGCTGGGCTGCGCCTCACGCTCGATGAAGTCCAGCGCGCTGAGCAGTGTGGGCGCGTGGTCGTCGGCAACCTCGTGGATCTCCCGCACCGTCTCGGTCCAGTGGATGACCGAGCTGGCGAGGTCCAGCCGCCAGCCGCCCACGCCGGCCAGCCGGCCGGTGATGGCCAGGGCCGCCCGGCTCTCCTTCAGCGCGGCCTCCTGGCCCCGGCGCGCGGAGATGTCCTGCAGGAAGGCGATGGTCGCGAAGCCGTCGCCCTCGGGCACCGACGCGACCGACAACTCCATCGGGATGAGCCGGCCGTCCTTGTGCACCGCCGTCGCCTCCAGACGGCTGGCGAACGACTGCACGACGGACACCCGCGTGCTGTCGGACCGGATCAGCGACGACATCGTCAGCGCCATCGCTTCGTCGCGCGTCCAACCGAACGTGCGCTCGGCCTGCACGTTCCACTCCGTGATGCGGCCGGCCCCGTCGGTGGCGACGAAGGCGTCCGGCGCGTTCGTCAGGATGCTGCGCACGCGCTGCTCCGAGGCCTCCCGCTGCTCGATCTGCTGGCGCAGCGAGACATCGCGCGCCGCCAGCGCGTCGGCCATCATGTTGAAGCGCCGGGCCAGTTGGCCGATCTCGTCGTCGCCGCCCTCGACGGCGGAAGGCCGCAGGTCGCCGCGCGCAATGGCGTCGGTCATGCCTTCCAGCCGCCGCAGCGGGCGCAGCAGCTTGGCCACCACCAGCATGCCCTGGGCGATGAGCAGGCAGGCCAGCACCGCGACGGCCACGACCGTGGTCTGCCGGAAGCGCCGCGCCGCGTCGTTGCTCGCCAGGCGCTTTTCACGGGCCGCCTGGAAGATGGCTTCGGCCAGGCTGCGGGTCTCGGTCAGCAAGGCCTTCACCGGCGGCTCCGGGCTGTCGGCCGCCAGTTGGCCGAGGCCTGTGTGCAGCCGGTCCAGCGTGGCCAGCCACTGTGCCCGCTGCGCCGGGTCGCCCACAGCGGCCTGCTGCAACAGCGCCTTCAGGTCACGCTGCCGATCACGCCAGTTGCCCGCATCCTGCTCGCTGCGTGAGCGCGCGTAGGCCTGCGTCAGGCTCAATAGCGACGACATTTCCCGCGCCGCCGCCAGCGCCCGTTGCTGGCCGGCCTCGGCATCCTCGGAGGAAGAGGCACCGCGCCAGAGCATGAAGGCCAGCGCCAAGGTGACGGCAGCCCCCAGGACCGCAGACAGCGTGAGCAGCGTGCGGACCTTCATCGCGCGGGCGCGCCCGCCTGACAGGCGCCGGTTGTTGGGGTGGCATTCATGGCGGCGACAGCCGTTGAACGGGGATGCGACAAGTATGCGAGATCACACCGACGACGGCCACCAAGCTAACGCCCGCTCTGCGGGTAGATCGTCTCGCCGCGCTTGAGCATGTCGACGAAGGCCGCGATCCGGCGCTGGCGGCCGGCCTCGGTCTTCAGGCTGTGCACGCGGAACGCCAGCGCGAAGCGGTTCTGCTCGCTGAGCTTGCCGAGCATGGCGCGGGCCGCGGGCTCGGCGTCAATGGCGGCCTGCAAGTCGTCCGGGATCTTCAGGTTGCGGCCGCTGCCGTAGGCGCGGTCCCAGCGGCCATCGGCCTTCGCCGCGTCGACCTCGCGCAGGCCGTGGGGCGTCATGCGGCCCGAATCGATCAGCCGCTGCACATTGGCCACATTGATCTGGCTCCACACGCTGCGGCTGCGGCGCGGCGTGTAGCGCTGCAGAAAGCTGGTCTCGTCCAGCCCCTTGCGCACGGCGTCAATCCAGCCCCAGCACAGCACCACATCGACGGCCTGCTTGGGCGTGATCGATGCCAGGCCCGAGCCGACCTTGTGGACCTTGATCCAGACCTCGTCGGCCTGGTCGTGGTGCGCGGCGAGCCAGTCGTGGAAGCTCTGCTCGTCGCGGAACTCGTGGACCTTCGCGGGGTCGACGGTGATCGAAACCATGCGCTAGCGCCCGGCCGGGCAGCTTGTGCCGCCCTTGCCCGCAGCCCATTCGGTCGCCTGCTCCAGCAGCCGCAGGTGGCGCGCGTCGGCGTAGGCCTCGGGCCGGTGGCCGATCGCCGAATAGAACGACCGCCCGCGACCGATGCAGCGCGTCCAGGCGATCGGGTGGTCGCCCATGGCCAGGTCGCCCGGCGCATAGCTCTTCTCGTCGAGCGTCGCCAGGACATGCGCGCCGCCGGTGCGCGGGTTGTTCTTGAAGGAGTACCACTCGTCGCTCATCGCCCAGCCGCTCCCGAGACCGGCGGTGATGGGGCTGGCCGTGTCTTCCACGACGACCTGCGCCTGCTGGAACTGCGGGTTCATCGGATGCCCCTTGAACCGCGCGCCGATCAGCGTGTCGACATACCAGTCCCAGAACACCTCCGGGTCGCCACCCGAGCCATGGAAGCCGACAAAGCCGCCGCCCTCCTCCACATGGGCGCGCAAGGCCGCTCGCTGCGACAGGGTCAGCACATCGCCGCTGACGTTGTTCCAGATCACGGCGTCGAACTGGCGCAGGAAGGCCGGCGTCATCGCCCCGCCCTTGTCCGTGAACGTCAGCGACCAGCCGCGCCTGGCGGCGATGGCCTTCAACGCGTCGCGCGCCGCCTGGATGGCGGGGCCATGCAGGAAGCCGTTGACCTTCTCGAACACCAGCAGCTTCGGCGACCCCGCCTCAACGGCGGCCTGCGGCACGTCGTTGTCGTAGCGGGCACAGCGCGCGGCCTGGTCGGCGTCCGACACGGGGACGTCGCGCAGTTCGGCATCGAGCGCGTCCAGTGCCGGAAAGCCGGGCCTGCCCGCCAGCGAGCGCAGCGTGATGATCGTCGCGAAGCTGGGCATGGCCGTGCGGGTGAACATCGCCGGCAAGGACCGCGCCTGGGGCCAGGTCTTGTGCAGCGCCGCGGTCGCCTGCGGGGACAGCAGCACGTCAATGAGCGGGCTGTCGACCGAGTAGGGCGCGGTGCGCAGCGGGCAGTCGGTGACGGCGCCGGCATGTGACGTGGCGGCGGCACAGCTCAGCAGAAGTGCGGCAACGCTGCCACGCCAGGATCTCGCGATTGCCTTGATCATTGCCCAGCCTCCACATCACCCCCGCCGACACGCCGCGCATCCAGCTCCCGCCTCGTCCTGTCCAACTCGTCCGCCAGCAGCTTCTCATCGGGCAGCACGGTTTGATACTCCGCCGCCAGCACCGTGTTGGGCAGGCCTTCCAGCGCGTAACGCGCCTCGGCCGCGCCCTTCTCGGCGCACAGGATCAGGCCAACCGGCGGGTTCTCGCCGGGCTTCATCCAATGCTCGCGGGCGTAGTTCAGGTAAAGGTGCATCTGGCCGGCGTCGGCATAGCTGAACCTGCCCACCTTCAGGTCGATGACCACGAGGCACTTGAGCCGGCGGTGGAAGAACAGCAGATCGACGCGAAACCAGTTGTCGTCGATGCGCAGGCGGCGCTGCCGGCCCACGTAGGCGAAGTCGTCGCCCAGTTCCAGCAGGAAGTCGGCCAAGTGCTGGATCAACGCAGCTTCCAGGTCAGACTCGGAGTACTCGTCCTTGAGGTTGAGGAACTCCAGGACGAAGGGGTCCTTCAGCGCTTGTTCGGGCGTGACGGCATCGCTGATCTCGGCTGCTTCGGCCTTTTGCAGCATGGCGGCCTTGTTGCGCGACAAGGCAAGGCGCTCGTAGAACTGGCTGCTGACCTGGCGGTCAAGCTGTCGCACGCTCCAGCCACAGCGCAAGGCTTCGGTTTCATAGAAGGCGAGCGCTGCGTCGGATTTGACCGAGAGCAGGCGTACATAGGCCGACCATGGCAGCGGGAAGGCCTGGGACAGTGCAGGCAGGTCAGGTGATTCTCCAGACATCGTCTGGAGAATCTGCCGGCCAGAAGATTTTGCAGACACCGTCTGCAAAATCTGGTCGGCAGGCCATGCCAAATAGAAGCTGCGCATCTGAGCCAGGTTGCGCCAACCAAAGCCGCGCCCGAACTGCCGGGTCAGGTCGGCGCCCAGGCGCTTGATCAGGTCTTCGCCGTAAGTGGCTCGCCCCCGCCCGCCCTGCTCGAACTCGACGATGCGCCGCCCGATCTCCCAGTAACTGGCCGTCATCAGCGCATTGACGCTGCGCGCCGCAGCATGGCGGGCCGCCTCCAGCAGCACGACGATGTCGCCGTGGATGCCGGTGTAGCCCGGCCCGGCATCGGCGCCGCCGGGAATGAGTTCGCTCATGGCTGCACCTCGGCGCGCTTCCAGGCTGTTGTCAAGTGGTAGGCCGTGCAGGACTTGAACCTGCGACCAAAGGATTCCGGTTTGTGCCCATTTCTGGACTCCCTGGACTATGCCTTCGCCATGGGCCGTGAGGCCGGTAGGCGGGCGCCGTCTAGTCTCTACACCTTCTCCTCGCGGAGCTTGGCTCGGCGTTGCCTTGTGCCTTACGGCCGTCAGGGTTCGCCGAATTTGACGCCATTCACTCGGGCGCTTTCGCGGCCCGGTGCACAACTTTCGCTATGAGTCCTCTGCTCTAACCAACTGAGCTAACGGCCCACTGAACAACAACTTCCAGTCTGGAAGAAGGGCCGGATTCTAGTCACCGCTGGCTGAGCGCCTGCCCCACCATCCGCGATGTGATGTCGACGATCTGGATCATGCGGTCGTAGGCCATGCGCGTGGGGCCGATGACGCCCAGCGTGCCCACAACCTGGCCGTCCACCTCGTAGGGCGCAGACACGATGGACAACTCCTCGTAGGGCACGACCTGGCTCTCGCCGCCGATGTAGATGCGCACGCCCTCGGCGCGGCTGGAGGTGTCGAGCAGGCGCATCAGCTGGGTCTTCTGCTCGAACAGGTCGAACAGGCGGCGCAGGCTCCCCATGTCATGGCTGAAGTCCTGCACGGTCAGCAGGTTGCGCTCGCCGGAGACGACGACTTGCTCGTCCGGCTGCTCCATGGCCTCGGTGCCCACCTTGACGGCCGCACTCATCAGCTGGGCAATCTCGCCACGCAGTTCGTCGACTTCGCTGCGCAGGCGTTCACGCACACCCTCCAGCGTCAACCCGGCATAGCCGTTGTTCAGGCGGTTGCTGGCCTCGGCGAGTTCGCCCTGGGTCAGGTCTTGCGCGGTGAAGATGACCCGGTTCTGCACGTCACCGTCGGGCGAGACGAGGATGACCAGCACGCGCCGCTCGCCCAGGCGCAGGAACTCGATGTGGTGGAAGACGCTGGGCTTCTTGGGCGACGTGACGACGCCGACAAAGCTCGACAGGTTGGACAGCATCTGCGCCGCGCTGGCGATGACGCGCTGCGGCTGGTCGGGCTGCAGCCGCGTCGTCTCCACGCCGATGAGGCCGGGCTGGGCCGTCAGCATCGTGTCGACGAACAGGCGGTAGCCGCGCGGCGTCGGCACCCGGCCGGCGCTGGTGTGCGGGCTGGCGATGAGGCCCAGCTCCTCCAGGTCGGCCATCACGTTGCGGATGGTGGCCGGGCTCAGCTCCAGGCCGGAAGCCTTGGACAGCGTGCGCGAACCCACGGGCTGACCGTCCGCGATATAGCGTTCGACCAGGGTTTTCAGCAGGGATTTGGAGCGCTCGTCGAGCATCTCTGCATTCTATGGACACGCCCTTTCCTTCATGGAGAGGCGATACCCCTGTGGTGTAATTTGCCGCATGGCCGAGCGCTTCAGACATGTCGCCATCGTGGGCAAGCATCAAGCGCCGGGCATCAGGCCGGTGCTGGAGGAAATTGCCCAATTTTTGTGCATCCACGGCATCGACGTTTCGCTGGAAGCGGAGACCGCGCTCAACACCGGCATGACGGGCTATGACGCCCTCTCCCACGACGAACTCGGCAAGGCCTGCGACCTGGCCGTCGTCGTCGGCGGCGACGGCACGATGTTGGGCTTTGCCCGTGAGATGGCGCGTTACGGCGTGCCGCTGCTGGGCATCAACCAGGGGCGCCTGGGCTTCATCACCGACATCCCCATCGAACGCTGGCGCGAGTCGCTGGCGCCCGTGCTGGCCGGCGACTACGAGGTGGAATCGCGCGCGATGCTGGAAGGCGCCGTGCTGCGTGACGGCGAGTCCATCTTCTCGGGCCTGGCACTCAATGACGTGGTCGTCAGCCGCGGCGGCACGGCGGGCATGGTGGAGTTGAAGGTCTCGGTGGGCGAGCAGTTCGTCGCCAACATGCGCGCCGATGGCCTCATCGTCGCCTCGCCCACCGGCTCCACGGCCTATGCGCTGTCGGCCGGCGGGCCGCTCATGCACCCCAGCATCGCCGGCTGGCTGCTGGTGCCGATCGCGCCGCACACGCTGTCCAACCGGCCCATCGTGCTGCCGGACCTGGGCGAGGTCAGCCTGGAGATCGTCGCCGGCCGCGACGCGTCGGTGAACTTCGACATGCAGAGCCTGGCCAGCCTGCTGCACGGCGACCGCATCACCGTGCGGCGCAGCCAGCATCAAGTCCGCTTCCTGCATCCCGAGGGCTGGAGCTACTACGCGACGCTGCGTCGCAAACTTCGTTGGTATCTCTGATGCTTCGCCATCTGTCCCTCAAAGACTTCGTCATCGTGCCCACGCTCGAACTCGACTTCGAGCCCGGCTTCGCCGTGCTGACCGGCGAGACCGGCGCGGGTAAGTCCATCCTCATCGACGCGTTGCAGTTGGCCCTAGGCGGCCGGGCCGACGCCGGCGTCGTGCGCGAGGGCGCGGCCAAGGCCGAGATCACCGCCGAGTTCGATACGCCCGCGCATCTGCGCGCCTGGTTGGACGAGGCGGGCTTCGACGCCGCCGACGACGCGCTGCTGCTGAGGCGCGTCATCGACGCCGCCGGCAAGAGCCGCGCGTGGATCAACGGCGGCGCGGCCACCGCCACGCAGCTGCGCGAGCTGGCCGACCACCTGCTCGACATCCACGGCCAGCATGCCTGGCAGGGCCTGACCCGCCCAGCCGCCGTGCGCGAGCTGCTGGACGGCTTCGCCGGCCTGGACACCGCGCCGCTGGCCCGCGCCTACGCCACCTGGAAGCAGGCGCTGGAGGCGCTGCAGGCGGCCCAGGGTCGGCAGGCAGACGCACTGCGGGAACGCGAGCGCCTGGCCTGGCAGATCGGCGAGCTGGACGGCCTGGCGCCCGCCGAAGGCGAGTGGGACGAGCTGAACGCCGAGCATGCGCGGCTGTCGCATGGCCAGTCGCTGATCGACGCGGCGCGCTCGGCGCTGGATGCGCTGGACGACGCCGAGCCCAGCGCCCAGTCGCTGGCCGGCGGCGCGCTGGACCAGCTGGAGCGCGTGCTCGACCACGACCCTCGCCTGTTGCCCGCCGTGCAGGCGCTGCGCGACGTGCAGGCCCAGCTGGCCGATGCCAGCCACACGCTGGCCGGCTATCTGCACAAGGCAGACCTCGACCCCGCCCGCCTGGCGGAGCTGGACGAGCGCGTCTCGGCCTGGATGTCGCTGGCGCGCCGCTACCGCCGCCAGCCGCAGGAGCTGCCGGCGCTGCTGGCGCAATGGCGCGCCGAGCTCGCCGCACTGGACGCCGCCAGCGACCCGGCGCTGCTCGAAGCATCTCTCACCGCCGCCCGCCAGGCCTTCGACGCCCAGGCCCGCGCCGCCACCCGCACGCGGCAGGATGCGGCGCCCCGGCTGGCCGCCGCCGTCACGGCCGCGATGCAGCAGCTCGGCATGGCCGGCGGGCTGTTCGACATCGCGCTGCAGCCGACCGACGGGCCGCAGAGCTACGGCCTGGAGGCCGCTGAATTCCTCGTCGCCGGCCATGCCGGCAGCACGCCGCGGCCACTGGCCAAGGTGGCCTCGGGCGGCGAGCTGTCGCGCATCGCGCTGGCCATCTCCGTGACGGCCAGCCAGGCCGCCAGCAGCGATGCGCCGGGCACGCTGATCTTCGACGAGATCGACGTCGGCATCGGCGGCGCCGTGGCCGAGACCGTGGGCCGGCTCATGAAGCAGCTGGGGCGCGACCGCCAGGTGCTGGCCGTCACCCACCTGCCGCAGGTGGCTGCCTGCGCTGACCGTCATCTCGTCGTCGCCAAGAGCCTGCAGCAGGGCGCCACGGCCAGCCGCGTCACGCCGGTGGCCGGCGAGGCGCGCGTCGCGGAGATCGCGCGCATGTTGGGTGGTGAGCGGCTGTCGTCCACCAGCCTCGCCCACGCCGAGGAGATGCTGGCCGCCTCCACGGTGACAACCCAGGCGACCAAGCCGAGGAAGGCCAGGCCATGAGCGACAACACCCCCGAGACCGACCTGCAGGGCGACGTCGTGTTGCTGACCGGCATGTCCGGCGGCGGCAAGTCGGTGGCCATGCACGTGCTGGAGGACGCAGGCTATTTCTGCGTCGACAACCTGCCCGCCGAGCTGCTGATGGACTTCCTGAAGCTGGAAGAACAGCGCGGCGAGCGCCGCGTCGCCATTGCCGTGGACGTGCGCTCGGCCGGCTCGCTGCCGCTCATGCTGCCTCTGCTGAAGGAACTGCGCGCCATGGGCGTGCCGGTGCGCTCCATCTTCCTGGACGCCAGCGACGACGCGCTGATGCGGCGCTTCTCCGAGACACGCCGCCCGCACCCGCTGCGCGACGGGCGCACCACCGGCGCCGTGCAGCCGGGCGGGGCCAATTCGGACAGCCACCGCCTGTTGCTCGATGCCATACAGCTGGAGCGGGAACTGCTGGTCGGCCTGAAGGCGGAGTCCACCGTCATCGACACCAGCCAGCTGCGCCCGGCGCAGCTGCGCGCCTGGCTCGGCGACCTCGTCGGCCCCAATGCCAGCAACAAGCTGACGCTGGTGTTCGAGAGCTTTGCCTTCAAGCACGGCGTGCCCAGCGACGCGGATTTCGTCTTCGACGTGCGCGTGCTGCCCAACCCCTACTACGACCGCGAGCTGCGGCCGCTCACGGGGCGCGACGCCCCGGTCGCGGCCTATCTCGCGGCCCAGCCCGAGGTCGGCATGATGATGGGCCAGATCGCCGGCTTCCTGTCGCGCTGGCTGCCCAACTTCGCGGCGGACCAGCGCAGCTACCTGACCGTGGCCATCGGCTGCACAGGCGGCCAGCATCGCTCGGTCTATCTGGTCGAGATGCTGGCGCGGCAGTTCGGCCATCACGGCCATGTGCTCAAGCGGCATCGCGAACTCGACGCGCGCTGACACTGAAGCTGGGTGTTCGGGCCGAGCGCTGGGCCGCTCCCAAGCCGGCCCGGCTGGCGATGTGCTTGCGGCTCGATGCCGCAAACATCGCCGTCCCCTTGGGGGACCGTCCAGGCTTGCCCGCGTTCAGCGGCGCAAGACTGGACGAGGGGCTCACCGATATGCCAACGGAAGCTTCATCCAGTAGGCCAGGTTGGCCTCGAAGTCACTCGCCGCAGCCGGGTCCAGGTTCGGGTTACTCAGGCGCACCACGCGCGGCTTGGCGAACTTGGCGCGCGCCACCGACGCGCCGTGATGGCGCCACAGGTGTGCATCGAAACTGCCATCCGCCTGCATCGCCCTCAAGCCCTTCTCGACCCGCGCCGCCAGCGCCGCCTGGCTGGGCGCGAAGTAGAAGTAGTACGGGTAGGGATAGACCAGCAGCAGGCTTGGCTCAACGGCCAGCTTTTGCATCTGCGCGTGCCGTGCCTCGAACTCATCGAACACCTCGCCCACGCCACGCGGGAACAGGTCGAAGCGGCCGGCCAGCAGCATGCGAAACAGGTTCTCGTAGCCGGACACGGTGAACACCTGCAGGCCGCTGGCCCGGTAGACATCGACGTCCGGCCAGCCCAGACCCTGGCCGACGGTGAAGCGCCGCAACGCGGCCAGGTCGGTCACCTTGGCCAGGTCCGGCAGCCGCCGCTCGTCGACCAGCGACACGCGCATGCCCAGCAGGCCGCGACGGGCGTCGAAAAGCACGGGCTTGGCGCGTGTCTTGCGCTGGGTGGACGGCGTGGCCCAGGTCACATGCAGCAAGCCGCGGTCAGCATTCAGCTCCACGAACTGACGCAGCTCGGTCAGCACCTCGTCGGAGGGCTCCAGCCGCACGGGGCCATGGCTGGCCTCGGTCCGGCGCAGCGCCGCGTCCAGCAGGTTGACCAAATCCAGCGAGCGTTTGTCCAGCGGCGACTGGGGCGCCGGATAGCGCAACACCGGCCCCCGGCCCGCCGGTGCCGCCTGGCCCTGGGCGGCGCCCACCAGCCCCGCGAGCCCGAGGCCCAGGCAATGCCGACGGCTGGCCATCGTCGGTGAGTGCGCCACCGGATCAGCAGGCGGCGAAGGGCGCGGTGGACTCATGAGGTCGGTTGTCTCGGTCGGCGCCGGTGCTGGTAGAACCGCCCGGCTTCTTGTACCCCCCGATTCTGCGACCGAGGACGGGCTGCCCGACAGCCGCCCGACAGGCTTGCGTGAATTTCTGGTGCCAAGCCTGGCCACGGTTTCGGCGGCACAGGCCATGAACCGAACCCCGGAATTCAGAACTCCAGTTCTAGACAATGCGTTCTAGAACATCTATGCTGAAAAGCATGAGCACCAAAACCACCGCCGCCGCACGGCCCACCGCTGCCGAGCTGGACCTGCTGCAGGTCCTGTGGCGCCTCGGCCCGGCCGACGCCAAGACCGTGCACGAGGCCTTGCAGCCCGACCGCCCCGAGGCCACTTACGCCACCGTGCTGCGCCAGCTGCAGGTCATGCACGGCAAGGGGCTGCTGAGCCGCGACGAGAGCCAGCGCCCGCAGCGCTACGCGCCGGTGCACGCGCAGGAGAAGCTGCAGCAGTCGCTCGTGCGGGACTTCATTGCCAAGGCCTTTGCCGGCTCGGGCAAGGCGCTGGTGCTGGCGGCCCTGAAGAACCATGTCAGCGCCAAGGAGCGCGCGGAGATCCGCCGGCTGCTGACCAAGACCGGAGATGACGCATGAGCCTAACGCTCGCCATGAATGCCTGGGGCTGGGCCCTCGTGAACTTCGTCTGGCAGGGCGCCGTCATCGGCGCCGGGGCAGCACTGCTGCTGGGCCTGCTGCGCAGCGCGTCGGCGCGCTGGCGCTATGCCGTCTGCGCGATCGCCATGCTGCTGTGCCTGGTGCTGCCGCTGGCGCAGTGCCTGGACCTGGCGCCGACCGAAGTCGAGTTCGCCGGCGAGGCGACGCTTGTCGAGCAGATGCCGGCCCTGGTGACCGCCTGGGGACTGGGCGCGGCGCTGATGCTGGGCCGCCTGGCGCTGGGCCTGGCCTGGGTGGCGCGCGCGCGCAGCCGCAGCATGCCGGCACCCGAGCAATGGCAGGTGCGGCTCGATGTGCTTGCCCGCCGCCTCGGCCTGAAGCGCGTCGTCAGCCTGCGGCTACTGCCCGACCTGCCCGGGCCGATCACGCTGGGCACGCTCAAGCCCTGCGTGCTGCTGCCGGCCGCGCTGCTCAGCCGCCTGCCCGTCGACCTGCTCGAAGCGCTGCTTGCCCACGAGCTTGCCCACGTGCGGCGCTGGGACTATCTGGCCAACCTGCTGCAGAGCGCGGTCGAGGCGCTGCTGTTCTTCCATCCCGTCGTCTGGTGGCTGTCGGCCCGCATGCGCGCCGAGCGCGAGTTGGTGGCCGACGAGATCTCGGCCGATCTGCTCGACGACCCGCGCCGCCTGGCCCGGGCGCTGCATGCGCTCAGCGAGCTTCAGCCCCGCCCGCTGCCAGCCGTGGCACTGGCCGCGCGCGGCGGCGACCTGCTGCGCCGCATCGAGCGCCTGCTGGCCCCGAAGCCGCAGGCCACCGGCTGGAAGCTGGCGCTGCCGGCGCTGTTGATCGCGGCGACCAGCTTTGTCGTGCAGGCCCGGGGCCGCGACATACCGGAGCCGCCCGCGCCTGCAAAGACCGTGGCCGCAGAGGTAAAGCCAGCGCAGGAGTTGCGCCTGCCGGTCAATGCCAAGCATGTCGTCGTCGTGGACGACGCGACCGGCGAGGTGCTGATGTCGCGCAATGCCGACGCCATCGTGCCCATCGCCTCGCTGACCAAGCTGTTGACGGCCATGGTCGTGCTCGACGCCAAGCTGGACCCGGCCGAGAAGCTGCGCATCACCAGCGACGACGTCGACACGCTCAAGCACAGCCGCTCGCGCGTTCGCGTCGGCACGCGGATGACGCGCCAGGCGGCGCTGGAGATGGCGCTGATGGAGTCCGAGAACCGCGCCGCAGCCGCGCTGGCCCGCACCTTCCCCGGCGGCGAGGCCGGCTTCGTGAAGGCCGTGAACGCCAAGCTGCGCAAGCTGGGCCTGAACCGCACGTCCATCGCCGAGCCGACCGGCCTGTCGCCGGCCAACACGTCGACGGCGACCGAGATGGCCGCCATCACCGCCGCCGCCGCGCGCTACCGCGAGATCGAGCGCATCACCAGCCTGAAAAAGGCCAAGGTGCCGGTGGACGGGCGCCAACGCGAGATCCGCAACACCAACCGGCTCGTTGGCGCCAAGGGCTGGAACATCCGCGTCTCCAAGACCGGCTACACCGAGGAAGCCGGCCGCTGCCTGGCCATGCGCATCCTCAACGGCAAACGCCCGATCACCGTCGTGCTGCTGGACGCCGACGGCTCGGCGCATCGGCTGCGCGACGCGGCGCTGATCCGCAAGTCGCTGGCGCGCAAAGCACCCTGAGCATGCAGCGCCGTCATCTGCTAGCCGCCGCAGGCGCGGCCCTCACCCTGCCTGCGCGCGCGCTCGACTTCGCCCTGCCACGCGCGCCCGCCGCGATGCGCATCAGCGTCGACCGCATCATCGACATCGCCGTCGGCATCCGCCCGTTCCGTGCCCAAGGGCCGCGCATCGAGGCCGAGCGGCTGTTCAGCAAGCACATCGTCCATCACTACGGCCACGGCGGCAGCGGTTGGTCGCTGAGCTGGGGCTCGGCGCAGCGCGCGCTGGCGATCATCCACGCCCAGGCGCGACCCGGCGAGCGCATCGCCGTCGTCGGCTGCGGCGCCATCGGCCTGACGACGGCGCGCACGGCCCAGCAGGCCGGCTTCAAGGTGCGGCTGTATGCCAAGGACAGGCCGCCGCACGTCCACTCCTCGGCTGCCACGGGTCTGTGGACGCCGGACTCGCGCATCGTCACCAGCGAGCACGCCAGCCCCGCCTGGCAGGCCGATTGGGTGGCCATGGCCCGCGCATCGTTCAAGGTGCACCAGAGCTATCTGGGGCTGCCCTCGGGGCCGGTGGAATGGCATGACGGCTACCTGCTGGCCGACGACGGTTTCGATGCGCCAGTGCCCGGCCACGTCGGCGAGCCCGACTATCCGCACCTGCACGCCGACCTGCGACCGCACGGCAAGGCCCTGGCCGCTGGCGAGCACCCCTTCCATGCGGCCCATGCGCGACGCTTCACGCAGTTGGTCTTCAACATCCCGGCCTACCAGCGCCTGTTGCTGGACGACTTCGCACGTGACGGTGGCGAGCTGGTGCAGCGCGAATTCCGCCAGCCGCGTGACCTGGCCCGCCTGCCCGAGCGCCTGGTCGTCAACTGCACCGGCGATGGCGCGCGCACGCTGATGGCCGACGCGAGCCTGACGCCCGTGCGCGGCCAGACGGCACGGCTCATCCCGCAACCCGAGGTGGACTATGCGGTGATCTATCGCGGACAGAACGTCGTTGCGCTGCCGCGCCGCGACGGCCTGCTCATCGCGGCGATGGGCGAGCACGACTTCGGCAACGCCGACCTGCGGCCCGACCGCGCCCACTCAGAGGCCGCCGTGCGGCGCCTTGCGGCCCTGTTCTAGAAGCCGCTGCGGTCAGCTCTCCGACGCCTCGGATTCGCCCAGCAGCAAGGCCAGCAGCACGGCAGTCCCTACCGGCATGAAGATGACGATGGCCACGAACCACGGCGCAAACGACCGGCCCGTGCGGCGCACCAGCTGCATCATGAAGACACAGTGCATCGCGCCGGTCACTATCAGGCCCAGCCCCGTCAGCGCGAGTCGGGCCACCGGCGGGTCCTCCTCGTTCGCGCCACTGATCAGCAGCCACAGGCAGAGCCCGGCCGCCAACAGCGTGATCAACGCGTATTCGATGCCGCTCTTGATGTCGGGTCTCATTCAACTTTCCTCGATCAGCTTCTTCAGGGGCGCGGGCAACGCATAGCTCGCTAGTTTCTCCCGCGCCACCCAGGTGCCGCCTGGCAGCGCACCCTCGGGCGCATCGGCCCGCAGCGTGTGCAGCACCCAGTCGAAGTGGGTCAGCGCGTGCTGGATGCGCGGCAGCGTCGCCAGCTCGCCGCCGGGCAGGGCCGCGCGGGCACTCGCCTCGTCGTCGAACATCGGCAGCGTCCACAGCCCCGCCCACACGCCCGTGGCCGGGCGCTGGTGCAGCAAGACCTGGCCCTGCTTCTCCACCCACAGCCACCAGTTCTCGCGCCGGCCGCGCTTGAGCTTGCGCGTCTTGACGGGGTAGCGCGTCGGGTCGCCTTGCTGCTGGCCACGGCACATGGGCTGCACGGGGCAGATCAGGCAGTCGGGTGAGCGTGCGCCACAGACCGTCGCGCCGAGGTCCATCAGGCCTTGCGTGTAGCGGTCCACGTCCTGTTCGGGCAGCAGTTCGGTGGCGAGGTCCCACAAGCGCTTCTCGGCGGCGCTGCTGGCGAGGTCACCATCAAAGGCGAGCACGCGACCCAGCACCCGCTTCACATTGCCGTCCAGGATGGCCACCCGCTCGCCGAAGCAGAACGCGGCGATGGCAGCTGCGGTGGAGCGGCCGATGCCGGGCAGCGTCTGCAGGCCCGCCGCCGTGCCGGGGAACGCGCCGCCATGCAGCTCGGCCACCGCCTTGGCGCAGCCATGCAGGTTGCGCGCGCGGCTGTAGTAGCCCAGGCCGGCCCATTGCGCCAACACTTCGTCCAGCGTCGCCGCAGCGAGGTCGGTGACCTTGGGCCAGCGCGTGAGAAAGCGCTCGTAGTAGCCCAGCACCGTCGTCACCTGCGTCTGCTGCAGCATGACCTCGGACAGCCAGACGCGATACGGGTCGCGCGTGTTCTGCCAGGGCAGCGTGTGGCGACCATGGCGGCGCTGCCAGGCGACGACGGTCTTGCCGAAATCCTGGATCAGCGCTTCTGGCATGACGGGCAGAAAAAAGTGGAACGCGCGCCCTGCACGATGCGCCGGATGGCCGTGCCGCAACTCCGGCAGGACTCGCCTTCGCGGCCGTAGACCTGGGCCTGCATCTGGAAGCTGCCGGCCACGCCGTGCGCATCGCGGAAGTCGCGCAGCGTCGTGCCGCCGGCCTCCAGCGCCTGGCCCAGCACCGTGCGCACGGCCAGCGCCAGCTTGTCCGCACGCGGCCGGCTCAGTTTGCCGGCGGGCAGGCGCGGATCGATGCCGGCCATGAACAGCGCCTCACAGGCGTAGATGTTGCCGGCGCCAACGACGATGTCGCCCGCAAGCAGCGCCTGCTTGATGGCGACGCGCCGGCCGCTCAAAGCCGCGTGCAGGTGCAGGCCGTCGAAGCGCTCGTCGAAGGGCTCCAGGCCCAGGCTGCCCAGCAGCGTGGCCACCGGCTCGGCGTCCAGCGCCGCGCCCCAGACAACGGCCCCAAAGCGGCGCGGGTCGGTCAGCCGCAGCAGGCCACGGTCGGTGTGCAGGTCGAAGTGGTCATGTGCCCCGGCGGCCGGCGTCGTGTCGAGGAAGGCCAGTGAACCCGACATGCCCAGGTGCATCAGCAGCCCGCCGCTGTTCTCCAGCGGCAGCCACAAATATTTACCCCTTCTTTGCACGCTGCCGACCAGGGTGCCGAGCAGCGTTTCGGGGTCAACGCCGATGGGCCAGCGCAGGGGTTTTCCCAGGCGCAGACCGGTCACCCGGGCTCCGTGGATGGCGCCTGCAAAGCTGCGGCGCGTGACTTCGACTTCGGGCAACTCGGGCATGAGGGCGAAATCATAATCAGCGCCTGTTCTCGGAGTCTGAATGCCGTTCACGCTACGCCGCATCGCCTGTGCCACTGCCCTGCTGCTGGGCCTGCATGCCGCCCATGCCCAGCAGGCCCCGTCCAAGCCGCCGACCAACTCGGCCATGGACGCGCCTCTCTTCTACCAACTGCTGATCGGCGAACTGGAGCTGAACAACGGCCAGGCCGGCGTGGCCTTCCAGGTGCTGCTGGATGCCGCGCGCCGCACCGGCGACGCGGAGCTGTTCAAGCGCGTCGTCAACATCGCGCTGCAGGCCCGCGCCGGTGACCAGGCACTGCTGGCTGCGCGCGCCTGGGCCGACACGGTGCCCACGTCCAGCGAAGCCCACCAGACCATCGTGCAGCTGCTGGGCCTGCTGAACAAGCCCGCCGAGGTACCGCAGCCGCTGCGCGCTCTGCTGCGCCTGTCGCCCGCCGAGCAGCGCCCGGGGCTGCTGGCCTCGCTGCCGCGCCTGTTCCAGCGCTCGCCCGACCCCAAGGCCGTGCTCGCTGCGCTGGCCCCCGTGCTGCAGGCGCAGACCGGCGACCTCAAGCCTGCGGCCCTGTTCACCGAGGCGCGGCTGGCCATCAATGCCGGCGAGAACGCCCGTGCCCTCGCGCTGACCCGTGAATTGGCCCGCGCCCAGCCCGACGGCGACGACGCGATGCAGCTGGCCGTCGACCTGCTGCCTGCTGAGCCGCAAGCCGAGGGCCTCGTCACCGAGCGCCTCAAGCTCAAGCCCGACCAGCACGCACTGCGCCAGGCCTATGCCCGCGCCCTGGTCAAGGGCCAGCGCCCGGCGGAGGCGGCGCGCGAGTTCCGCCTGCTCACCGAAGCCACGCCGGACAACCCCGCGCCCTGGCTGGCACTGGGCGCGCTGGAACTGGACCTCAAGCATCTGCCTGCCGCCGAGGCCGCGCTGCGCGAAGCGCTGAAGCGCCTGGACACGCCGGCCGCCGGCAGCGACACCGACATCAAGGCCCGTGTCGACGGCCGCCAGAGCGCCTGGCTGCTGCTGGCCCAGGTGGCCGAGCAGCGCGGCGACCTGAAGGCCGCCGAGGCCGCGCTGCTGAAGGTGGACGGCACCGGGCTGGACGTGCGCTTTCGCCGCGCCAGCCTGCTGGCCCGCCAAGGCAAGCTAGCCGAGGGCCGCAAGCTGCTGCAGCCGGCCGCCAACGCGGACGACACCGAGGCCCGCGCCGCGCTGCTCGCCGAGGCCCAACTGCTGCGCGAGCACCGCGACTACGCCGGCGCCTTCGCCGTCCTGAAGACCGCCACCGAGCGCTTCAAGGACGACACCGACCTGATCTACGAGCAGGCCATGATGAGCGAGAAGCTGGGCCGCTTCGACGAGATGGAAGGCCTGCTGCGCCGGGTCATTGAAATGAAGCCGACGCACCACCACGCCTACAACGCGCTGGGCTATTCCATGGCCGATCGCAATGTGCGCCTGCCAGAAGCCAAGCAGCTCATCGAGCGCGCCCTGCAGCTGGCGCCGGGCGAGGCCTTCATCGTCGACAGCCTGGGCTGGGTGGAGTTCCGCCTGGGCAACCTGCCCGAAGCCGCACGGCTGCTGCGCGAGGCGCACACCGGCCGGCCCGACGCCGAGATCGCCGCCCACCTCGGCGAGGTGTTGTGGGTCAGCGGCGCCCAGGACGAGGCGCGACGCGTGTTCACCGAAGGCCTGCAGCGCGAGCCCGGCAACGAGGCGCTGCGCGAGACGCTGGACCGCCTGAAGGTGAAGCTTTGAGGGCCGCCGCCGTCATCCTCGCACTGGCCCTGGCCGGTTGCGCGCAGGTGCCGCAGGCGCCGCCTGCGGCGAGCACCGAAGCCCGCCTCAGCGGTCGCCTCAGCGTGACCGTGGCTGGCACCGTGCACAACCGCGGCAGCGGCGGCGCGGCCAGCTTCGAGCTGATCGGCGACGCGCAGGCCGGCCGGCTGGACCTGACCTCGCCGCTGGGCACGCTGGTCGCCCGCGCCAGCTGGCAGCCGGGCCTCGTATCGCTGCAGACGCCCGATGGCGAGCGGCGCTTCGACGACCTCGACGCGCTGACCCGCGAGATGCTGGGCGAGACCGTGCCCGTCGCCGCGCTGTTCGACTGGCTCAACGCCCGCCCCTGGCCGGCGGCGCCGCACCAGAAGACGGCCAACGGCTTCGAGCAACTGGGCTGGCGCATCGAGCCCAAGCTGCCCGCCCTCGTCGCCACGCGCCTGGCCGACCCGGTCGTCACGCTGCGCGCCAGATTGGATGGGGGCGATGAAGGCACTCCATGACCTGGCCGCGCCGGCCAAGCTGAATCTCTTCCTGCACGTCGTCGGCAAACGCGCCGATGGCTATCACCTGCTGCAGTCGGTGTTCGTGCTCATCGACTGGGCGGACACGCTGCATGTCGAACTGCGCGCCGACGGCCGGCTGGCCCGCCACGACGTACTCGGCGGTGACCTTCCTGCCGATGACCTCTGCCTGCGCGCCGCGCGGCTGCTGCGGCTGGAGACCGGCTGCACGCTGGGCGCCGACATCCACCTGGAAAAGCGCTTGCCCGCCGGCGCCGGCATGGGCGGAGGCTCTTCCGACGCCGCCACCACGCTGCTCGCGCTGAACCGGCTCTGGGACCTGCGACTGCCGCTGGACCGGCTGCTGGCCCTGGGACTGAAGCTGGGCGCCGACGTGCCCTTCTTCCTCGGCGGCGGCCCGGCCTTCGTCGAGGGCATCGGCGAAATCCTGCATCCGCTAACGCTGCCCGAGCAGCGCTTCGCCGTCGTCAAGGGCCCGGCCGGACTGGCGACCAAAGACATCTTTTCAAGCGATCTCTTGGCAAGGAGCGAAAACCTGGCTATAGTCGCGGGCTTTCCCGCCCTGGCTGGAACTGCAGAAAACTTATGCGAAGGCTTTGGTCGAAACGACCTCCAGCCCGCAGCAGAAGCGATCAGCAGTGACGTCCGAGAGGCCCTTGCGCTGATGTCGAAGCAATTCGGCAACGCCCGGATGACGGGCTCAGGCGCTGCGGTTTTCTCAGTGCTCGCCGGAGTTGGAAAAGAAAAAGAAGGCAATGACGACCAGTCCCTGGCGACATTGCTGCAGGCTCAGCCTGCAGCGTGGATCGGTCGAATCTGCCGCAGCTTGGCTCAACACCCGCTCGCGGGCTGGGCCGACTGAAGCAAGTTATAGGGTGCAGCAGCTCTGCTGTGTCCTGTGTAGGGGAGTCGCCAAGTTGGTCAAGGCATCGGATTTTGATTCCGACATGCGAGGGTTCGAGTCCTTCCTCCCCTGCCAAATTTCTTCTGTATTTCGCTGAACCGGCTCTTTCTTCAGCGGGCCACTGACTCAAGGAAGCACAGTGCTGCTCAACACGGTTCTCTTCACCGGCAACGCGAACCCGGTCCTCTCCCAAGAGATTGCCACCCACCTCGGCCTCGAACTCGGCAAGGCGGTGGTCGGTCGTTTCTCGGACGGCGAGGTGACCGTCGAGATCCAGCAGAACGTCCGCGCCCGCGACGTGTTCGTCATCCAGCCCACCTGCGCGCCGACGAACGAGAACCTGATGGAGCTGCTGATCATGGCGGACGCGCTCAAGCGCTCCAGCGCCCGCCGCATCACCGCCGTCATCCCCTACTACGGCTACGCCCGCCAGGACCGCCGCCCGCGTTCCACCCGCGTGCCCATCTCGGCCAAGGTCGTCGCCAACTGCCTGGAGACCGTGGGCGTCGAGCGCGTGCTGACGATGGACCTGCACGCCGACCAGATCCAGGGCTTCTTCGACATCCCGGTCGACAACATTTACGCCTCGCCGGTTCTGCTGTCGGACCTGAAGAGCCGCAACTACAACAACCTCGTCGTTGTCAGCCCGGACGTCGGCGGCGTCGTGCGCGCCCGCGCGCTGGCCAAGCAGCTGGGCTGCGACCTGGCCATCATCGACAAGCGCCGGCCGGCCGCCAACGTCTCCGAAGTCATGCACGTCATCGGCGACATCGACGGCCGCAACTGCGTGATCATGGACGACATGATCGACACCGCCGGCACGCTGGTGAAGGCGGCCGAGGTGCTGAAGGCGCGCGGCGCCAAGAGCGTGTTCGCCTACTGCACCCACCCCATCCTGTCGGGCCCGGCCATCGAGCGCATCGCCAACTCGCAGCTCGACGAAGTCGTCATCACCAACACCATTCCGCTGACCGACGCCGCCAAGGCCTGCAAGAACATCCGCCAGTTGTCGGTGGCCTTCCTGTTTGCCGAAACCATCCGCCGTATTTCCGATGGCGAGTCGGTCACAAGTCTTTTCTCGGAGCAGAACAACAATTTCTGATCCGTCCGAGTAGGGTCCCTCCCGCAAGCGTGGCCCTCCCTTTTCTCCGAGCAGAACAACAACTTCTGAGCGGAGATTCCGCCGCCGTCGCAAGACGGCTTTTCAACGGTACCTGGTCGCGGGTGCCGTTTCTCTTTTTTGGAGAAAACCATGAAGTTTGTTGCCTTCGAGCGCAAGTTGCAGGGGACCGGAGCGAGCCGCCGCCTGCGTGTGGCCGGCAAGGTGCCGGGTATCGTTTACGGCGCCGGTGAGCCCGCACTGATCGAACTCGATCACAACGCGCTCTATCACGCCCTCAAGAAGGAAGCCTTCCACAGCTCCCTGCTGGACATGGAGCTGAACGGCGCCGTGACCCAGGTCTTGCTGCGTGACTTCCAGGTGCACCCGTACAAGCCGCAAGTGCTGCACTGCGACTTCCAGCGCGTGGACGCCACGACCAAGATCACCAAGAAGGTGCCGCTGCACTTCGTCGGTGAAGAGACGTCCGTCGCGGTCAAGACCGACAAGTGCACGGTCAACCACGTCATCACCGAGCTGGAAATCGCCTGCCTGGCCCAGCAACTGCCCGAGTTCATCGAGGTGGACCTGTCCGGCCTGACCCAAGGTCACTCGCTGCACGTCAACGACATCAAGCTGCCCGCCGGCGTCAAGGTCGTCACGCACGGCAAGCCGAACCCGGTTGTCGCGACGCCGGTCGCCCCGGTCGCTGAAGAAATCGTCGTGGCCGCCGCTCCGGCCGCCGACGACGGCAAGAAGAAGAAGAAGAAGTAATTTCTTCCCGGCAGACCTGCCGAATGGAAAGGGCCCGAGAGGGCCCTTTTCTGCTTTCTGGCCCCTCGATAATCCACGTCCATGATTCGCTTGCTTGTCGGCCTGGGCAACCCGGGCGCCGAATACGAAGACACCCGCCACAACGCCGGCTTCTGGTGGGTCGACGGCCTGGCACGCGGGCTCAAGGTGAGCCTGGCGCCGGACAAGGCCTATCACGGCCTCGTGGCGCGCGCGAACAACGCGCCGGGCGCCAGCGGCCCGATCTGGCTGCTGCAGCCCATGACCTACATGAACCTTTCCGGCAAGTCGGTCGCGGCGCTGGCGCGCTTCTTCAAGATCGCGCCGGAAGAGATCCTGGCCATCCACGACGAGCTGGACTTGGCCCCTGGCGAGATGAAGTTCAAGAAGGGCGGCGGCGACGGCGGCCACAACGGCTTGAAGGACATGCGCGCCCAGCTGGGCAGCGGCGACTTCTGGCGGCTGCGGCTGGGCATCGGCCACCCGGGGCACAAGGATGAAGTGGCTGGCTATGTGCTGCGCAAGCCACCGCTGGCGGAGCGCCAAGCGGTGGAGGACTGCATCGAGAAGAGCTACGGCGCCGTGGAGCTGATGCTGCGCGGCGAGATGGACAAGGCGCTCGCGAAAATTCACGCCAAGCCACCGCGGCCCAAGCCCCCAAAACCCCTGCCCCCGGTAGAAACTCCGGTGCCATGAAACCCCTGCTCGTCGCCCTGGCCCTGAGCATCGCCCTGCCGGCGCTGTCGCAGACCCAGGTACGCCGAGCGCAGGTTTATCGCTGCGGGCCGGACGGCCGCGAACTGCGTGACTCGCCCTGCCCCACGGGCGCGGCCACCGCCAACAGCGTCGACTACGACCAGCCCAGCGACGCCGACAGCCGCGCCGCGCGCAACCGGCACCTGGCCGAAGCCAAGCAGGCGGCGGCGCTGGCCAACGCCCGCCGCGCCAGCGAGGCCGAGGCGCGCCGCCAGCGCAGCCAGCATGTGGGCCTGCAGACGCTGCCGCCGCTGCCCCAGCCCGCCAGCGGACCGCAGGTCGTGCACCTGCAGCCGCCCAAGACGGTCAAGCCGAAGAAGCCGGCCACCAACGCCACCAAGACCAACGGCGCCGGCCGATAGAATCCGCGCCGTTGGTGCTCGCGCCCGCCTTCACGGCGGGTGCAGTTCAACGGGAATCAGGAGGGTGGGTCACGACGTGACGAACCTAACCTGAGCTGTCCCCGCAACGGTAAGTGGACGAGGCCCAGCCTCACTGTTCAACCAGCAAACCACTGGTGCGCAAGCACTGGGAAGGTGTTGAACGGCGCTCCATCAGCCCGGATACCGGCCAACAACGGGGCTTGTCGCTCAATGAGCGGAAGCCGTTTTCAGCCTTGCTGCGGGGGTCAGCACGGCTGGTTGATCGTTTGCGTTCCTCTTCCATGTCCCAAGTTTTCCTCGCGGCCCGTCGGCCGCTGCTCGCCTTGTCCGTGCTGGCCCTGGCCGCGTCCGCCCATGCCCAGAACAAGCTCGACACCGTCGTCACCACCGCCACGCGCTCGCCGCAGAAACTGTCCGAGGTGCTGGCCGACCTGACCGTCATCACCCGCGCCGACATCGAGCGCCAGGCCGCCGCCAGCGTGGCCGACCTGCTGCGCAACAACGGCTGCGCCGAGATGGTCCGCAACGGCGGCGCCGCGTCCACCACATCCATCTACCTGCGCGGTGCCGAGACGCGCCACACGCTGGTGCTCGTCGACGGCGTGCGCATGGACTCGCAGGCCTCCGGCGGCGCCAGCTGGCAAGGCATCCCCATCTCGCAGGTCGAACGCGTCGAGGTGCTGAAGGGCCCGGCCAGCGCCATCTACGGCTCGGACGCCGTCGGCGGTGTCGTGCAGATCTTCACGCGCAAGGGCGGCGGCAAGGTCAGCGCCGATCTGGGCGTAGCCTATGGCAACCTGGGCACCTACAAGGCCGACGGCGGCCTGTTCGGCAGCGCCGGCATCGTCGACTTCGCCTTCACGCTGGCCGGCGAGGAGAGCGACGGCTTCAACGCCACGACGCCCGACAGCGCCTTCAGCTACGTGCCCGACCGCGACGGCTGGCGCAAGTACCAGGCCACCGCGCGCGTCGGCGCCCAGTTGGCCCAGGGCCATCGCGCCGAGGTCTTGTTCGTCAAGAACTACGCCAACGGCCAATACGACGCCTCCAGGTCCCGGCCGCTCGTCGACGACCACACGCTGCAGGACGCCAACGCCACCCGCCTGGCCTGGACGGCGCAGTGGGCGCCGGCGCTGCAGACGCAGCTGAGCTACGGTGAGTCGCGCGACCGCTACCAGACCACGCCTTCGGTCTACCTGACCGACACCAAGATCCGCACGCTGGCGCTGACCGGCTCCTACCTGCTCGCCAAGGGCCAGCAGATCAACTTCCAGGGCGAGCGCATCGAGGACAGGCTGGAGAACAGCGGCCTGGTCACGTCCGGGGTCGGCAAGCGCAGCCGCAACGCCGTCGGCGCGGGCTACCTGCTCAACGCCGGCGCCTTCAGCCTGCAGGCCCATGCCCGCCATGACGACGACAGCCAGTTCGGCAGCGTCGACACCGGCACGCTGCTGGCCGGCTACGAAGTGGCCACCGGCCTGCGCATCGTCGGCTCCGTGGGCACCGCCTTCCGCGCACCCACGCTCTACCAGCAGGGCACCGTCTACGGCCCCGACCTCGCCAAGCCGGGCGTCGAGGCGCTGGATGCCGAGCGCGGCCGCAACTTCGAGTTCGGCCTGAAGTACGGCGCGGGCGACAGCGAGTTCACCGCCACCGCCTACCGCAACCGCATCCGCGACCTCATCATCTTCGGCGCGGCCGGCAGCTGCCAGAGCAGCTTCGGCTGCTACGAGAACGTGTCGCAGGCCCGCCTGCAGGGCCTGAGCCTGGCCGGCAGCACCAAGCTGGCCAACGTGACCCTGCGCGCCACGCTGGACTTGCAAAAGCCCACGGACGCCAGCACCGGCCTGCTGCTGGCCCGCCGCGCCAAGCGGCTGGCCACCCTCGGCGCGGACACCCAACTGGGCGACTGGCTGCTGGGCGCCAGCGTGCAAGCCTCGGGCCACCGCTTCGACAACGCCGCCAACACGCGTCGCCTGGGCGGCTACGGCCTCGTCAACGTCAACGCGCAGTACAAGCTGGGCCGCGACCTGCGCCTGCAGCTGAACCTGGACAACGCCTTCGACCGCGCGCACACGACGGCCTACGGCTACGCGTCCGCGCCGCGCACGGCGCTGGTCTCGTTGCGCTGGTCGCCGCAGCTTTGACGCCGTGATGACCGCGCACCACCTCATCGTCGGCGGCCAGCGCAGCGGCAAGTCGCGGCAGGCCGAGCGGCTGGCCTTGCGCTGGCAGGCCGGGGGTGGGCGGGTCACCGTCGTCGCCACCGCGTTGGCGCTGGATGGCGAGATGCTTGCGCGCATCGCCCACCACCAGGCCACGCGGCCGGCGGGCTTTGACACGATTGAAGCCCCGCTGGCCTTGAGCGCAGCGCTGCAGCAAGCAGACGACGCGGGCACGCTGCTCGTCGTCGACTGCCTGACGCTGTGGCTCACCAACTGGCTGATGCCGATGAGCGGTGCGCCCGATCGCAACGGCTGGGCCGTCGAGCGGCAGACGCTGCTGGGCCTGCTGCCGCAGCTGGCCTCGCCGGTCGTCTTCGTCTCCAACGAGGTGGGCTGGGGCGTGTCGCCGCTGGGCCGCGAGGTACGCGACTATGTCGACGAACTGGGCCGGCTGAACCAGGACGTGGCGCGGCGCTGCGGCCAGCTGACATTGATGGTGGCCGGACAGGCCTGGACACACGCTGTTGAGGAGGCTGCCGATGCTTAGATTCCTAACCCTGCTGTTGCTTGCCGTCGCGCTGCCCGCAGCCGCCGTCGAGATCAAGGACGACCTCGGCCACACGACGGTCATCACGGCCGCGCCGCAGCGCATCGTCAGCTTGCTACCTTCGCTGACCGAGACGGTCTGCGAACTGGGCGCCTGCAGCCGACTCGTCGGCGTGGACCGCTACTCCAATTACCCCGCACAAGTGAACGCCTTGCCCAGGCTGGGCGGGCTGGAAGACACCAATGTCGAGCTGATCGCGGCACTGAAGCCCGACGTGGTGCTGGTGGCCGTGTCCTCGCGCGTGGCCGAGCGGCTGCGGGCACTAGGCATGAAGGTCGTCGCGCTGGAGCCGCGCTCCTACCGCGACGTGCAGCGCGTGCTGACCACCATCGGCCAGGTGCTGGGTGTGCCGGATGCGCAGCGCGTCTGGCGCCACATCGAGGCCGGCGTGGCGGCGGCGGCCAGCAGCGTGCCGGCTCAAGCGCGCGGCGTGCGCGTGTACTACGAGGTCGCCAGCGGCCTGTGGGCGGCAGGCACCGTGTCCTTCATGGGCGAGACGCTGACCCGCCTGGGCGCCGGCAACATCATCCCGCCCGAGCTGGGCCCCTTTCCCAAGATCAACCCCGAGTTCGTCGTCAAGGCCAACCCGGCGCTCATCATGATCGGCCAGCGCGGCTCGGAAGGCTTGGCGCAACGCCCGGGCTGGGACCGCATAGCCGCCATCCAGCGCGGCCGCGTCTGCGTCTTCAAGGCCGAGGAAGGCGACATCCTCTCCCGCCCCGGCCCGCGCATGGCCGAGGCCGCGCAGATCATGGCGCGCTGCCTGCGCGAGAAGGCGTCTTCGTGACAAACCTGCGCCCCGCGCTGCTGCTGGTGCTGCTGCTCGCCGCGGGCGCTGCCGGCGTGCTGGCCGGCGTGCTGACCGGCAGCACCGGCTGGGCCGACCTGCAGGACGGCAGCATGAGCGTCATCCTGTGGGAGATCCGCCTGCCCAGGTCGTTAGGCGCCTGGCTGGCGGGCGCGCTGCTGGGCATGGCCGGCGCGATGGCGCAAGGCCTGTTCCGCAACCCGCTGGCCGACCCCTATTTGCTGGGCAGTGCGTCGGGCGCCGGCCTGGCCGTGGCCGTCGCGCTGGCGCTGACCGGCATCTCGCCGCAGACCTCCTCGCTGCTGGCCCACATCGGCCTGACCGGCATCGCCTTCGTCGGCACGCTGGTGGGCGTGGGGCTGACGCTGATCCTCGCGCGTGGCGTGGAGCAGACGCTGCGCCTGCTGCTGGCCGGCGTCGTCGTCGGCGTGGTGCTGAACGCGCTGACCGGCCTGGCCACGCTCTGGGCGCCGGACATCCTGCGCGCCATGCAGGCCTTCCTGCTCGGCAACACCGGCCTGTTGGGCTGGAGCAGCGTCTGGGTGATGGCGGCCTGCGGCGGCGTGGCTCTGCTCATCGGCCTGCTGGCCAGCCCGGCGCTGGATGCGCTGACGCTGGGCGAGGCCACCGCCGCGTCGCTGGGCATGCGCATGGGACTGATGCGACTGCTGCTGATCGGGGCGTTCGCGCTGGCCACGGGTGCTGCAGTCGCGCAGACCGGCATCGTCGCCTTTGTCGGCCTGGTCGCGCCCCACCTCGTGCGCGCGCTGTGCCCGATGCTGCACGGCCGTTTGATCATGATGTCGGCTGCGGCCGGCGGCGCGCTGCTGCTGGCGGCGGACGTGCTGGCGCGTGGGCTGATCCGGCCGCAGGAGCTGCCGGTCGGTCTCGTCACCGCACTGCTCGGCGGCGTCTACCTGCTGGTGCTGATGCATCGCCGCGGAGCACCCAGGCGATGAGCGCGCTGCAAGCCCAGATCCAGCGCGTCCGCATCGACGGCCGCGATCTCATCAGCGACATCGAGCTGACGATCCCGCAAGCCCGCTGGACCGCCATCGTTGGCCCCAACGGCGCCGGCAAGTCCACGCTGCTGCGCGCCGTCGCCGGCCTGCAGCGCTGCGACGGGTCCGTTCAACTGGCGGGCAAGCCGCTGGCTGAATGGCCGTCCCGCGAGCGTGCCCGCCATCTCGCCTGGATGGGCCAGCAGGAAACCGGCGCCGACGACCTAACGGCACTGGACGTGGTCATGCTCGGCCGCCTGCCGCACCGCCCCTGGCTGGCGCCGCCCACCGCCGCCGACCAGGCCGCCGTGCACGCCGCCATGCAGTCCACGCAGAGCTGGGCCTGGCGCGAGCGGCGCCTGGGCTCGCTGTCGGGCGGCGAGCGGCAACGCGTGCTGCTGGCCCGCGTGCTGGCCGTAGCCGCGCCGCTGACGCTGATGGACGAGCCGCTGGCCCACCTGGACCCGCCGCACCAGGCCGACTGGATGGCGCTGGTGCGCGCCCGCGTGGCGGCCGGCCACAGCGTCGTCAGCGTGCTGCATGAACTGCACCTGGCGCTGCAGGCCGACCACCTCGTGCTGATGGCCGATGGCCGCATCGTCCACACCGGCGCGCCGGCCGACGCAGCCACGCACGACGCGCTGCGCCGTGTCTTCGGCCCCAGCCTGCACATTGCACAGATCGAAGGGCGCTGGGTCGCCCTGCCTTTATGACTTACTGCCCCGCCCTCTTCATCAGTGCGCCCGCCTCGGGCTCCGGCAAGACCTGCGTCACCGCGGCCATTGCACGCAGCCAGGTCCGGCGCGGCCAGCGCGTGCGCGTGTTCAAGACCGGCCCCGACTTCCTCGACCCCAGCATCCTGGAGCGCGCCAGCGGCGCACCGGTCTACCAGCTGGACTTGTTCATGGGCGGCTTCGCGCATTGCCAGGCGCTGCTGGCCGCCGCGGCCCGCGAGGCCGATCTCATCCTCGTCGAGGGTGTCATGGGCCTGTTCGACGGCAAGCCCAGCAGCGCCGACCTCGCCGCCGCCTTCGGGCTGCCGGTCATGTGCGTCATCGACGCGTCGGCCATGGCCCAGACCTTTGCGGCGCTGGCCACCGGGCTGGCCAACTTCCGGCCCGGGCTGCAGCACTGCGGCGTCGTGGCCAACCGCGTCGGCAGCGAGGCGCACGGCCGCATGGCGGCCGAGGGCCTGCCCGACGACCTGCCACTGCTCGCCGCACTGCCGCGCGAGCCCCGGCTCATCCTGCCCGAGCGCCACCTGGGCCTCGTGCAGGCGCTGGAGCAGCCGGGGCTGGACGCGCAGCTGGACGCCTGGGCCGACGCCTGGGACGCGGCGCGGCGGCCGGGCTTCGCCTTCAAGCCGCTGCCCATCGAGGACGCCATCGAGACGGCCCCGCGGCCGCTGCTCGCTGGCCGGCGGATCGCCATCGCCCGCGACGCGGCCTTCGGCTTCATCTACCCAGCCAACCTCGACACACTGCGCGCGCTGGGTGCCGAGCTGCACTTCTTCTCGCCGCTGGCGCACGAGCCACTGCCCGCCTGCGATGCCGTCTGGCTGCCCGGCGGCTACCCCGAGCTGCGCACCGAGCGCCTGGCCGCACACCCGACGCTGGCTGGCGCGCTGGCACGGCATGTCGCCGCCGGCAAGCCGCTGCTGGCCGAGTGCGGCGGCATGCTGGCGCTGCTGGACGAGCTGACCGACGCCGCCGGCGACACCCACCGCATGGCCGGCCTGCTGCCGGGCCGGGCGCATGTGCAGCAACACCTGGCCGCACTGGGCCTGCAGGCCATCGCCTGGCCCGAGGGCCCGCTGCGCGGCCACAGCTACCACTACTCGACGCTGGAGACGCCGCTGCCCCCCATCGCCAAGGCCAGCAACCCCAACGGCGGCAAGACCGCCGAGGCGCTGTACCAGCAGGGCTCGCTGCGCGCGAGCTATGTGCACCACTACTTCCCGTCCAACCCCGAGGCTGTTGCCGCATTCTTCAAGAGCTGACCCATGGACATAGAAACCCCGCCGCTGGACCACAAGCGCCTGGAGCAGCCCGCCGAGCGCCGCGGCCTCGTGCTGGTGCACACGGGCGACGGCAAGGGCAAGAGCACGGCCGCCTTCGGCCTGGCGCTGCGCGCGCACGGGCGCGGCAAGCCGGTGCTGATCTACCAGTTCATGAAGGTGCCCAGCGCCCGCTTCGGCGAGCACCGCATCTTCGAGCAGCTGGGCGTGCCCATCGTCGGCCTGGGCGACGGCTTCTCGTGGAAGAGCAAGGACCTGGAGCATTCAGCCCAGCTGGCCCGCGACGGCTGGGCGCGCGCCGAGGCCACGATCCGCGCGGGCGAGCATTTCCTCGTCGTGCTGGACGAGATCATGTATCCGCTGCGCTATGGCTGGGTGCCGCTGGACGCGGTGCTGCAGTGCCTGCGCGAGCGGCCGGCGCATGTGCACGTGGTGCTGACCGGGCGCGGCGCGCCGGCCGAACTGGTCGAGCTGGCGGACACGGTGACGGAGATGACGCTGGTCAAGCACCACTACAAGGCCGGCGTTCCCGCCCAGCGCGGTATCGAGGATTGATGGCGCTGATGCTGCCACTGGCCCTGCTGGTGGCGCTGCTGGTCGACCGCGCCTTCGGCGAGCCGCCGGCGTGGATGCACCCGGTCGTCGGCATGGGCCGCTACCTGGGCTGGTTCAGGCTCACCCGTCTGCCGGCGCCGCTGGCGTTCGTGGCGGGCGCGCTGGCCTGGACGGTCGCCGCCGCCGCCGTGGTGTTCATCGCGCTGTGGCTGGAGGGCCAGGTGTTGCTCTCGCTGCAGCCCTGGCTGTCGCCGCTGCGGCTGGCGGGCGCGGCCGTGCTGATCGGCCTGCTGCTGAAGCCGCTGCTGGCGTGGCGCATGCTGGCCGAGGAGGCCATGGCCGTCGAGGAGGCCATGGCCGTCGAGGCGGCGCTGGCCGAATCGCTGGGCGCAGGCCGCGCGCGGCTGTCCCGCCTCGTCAGCCGCGACACGTCGGCGCTGACCGACACCGAGGTCCGCGAGGCCGCCATCGAGACACTGGCCGAGAACCTGAACGACTCGGTCATCGCGCCGCTGTTCTGGTTCGCCATCGCCGGCCTGTCGGGTGCGGCGCTCTACCGCTTTGCGAACACGGCGGATGCGATGTGGGGCTACCGGGACGAACGCGAATGGAGCGGCAAATGGGCCGCGCGCGCGGACGATCTGCTGTCGTGGCTGCCGGCGCGGCTGACGGCCTTGCTCATTGCGCGGCCCTCGCTGCGGCTGCTGCGCGAAGCCCGCCGCACGCCGTCGCCCAACAGCGGCTGGCCGATGGCCGCGATGGCGCTGCGGCTGGGCGTGCGTCTGGGCAAGCCGGGCGTCTACACGCTGCATGCCGATGGCCGGCAGGTCTCGTCCGACGACCTGCACGCGGCACGCACCGTGGCGTGGCACGCTGTCGTGGCCGGCGCCGCGCTGATCGCGCTGCTGGCCTGGACGCTGAGGTCATGACCCACACCCCACTGCTGGCCGAACACGGCGGCCCCGACGACGGGCCGCCGGCGGACTTCGACTTCTCGACGAACGCCAGCCCGCTGGGGCCGCCACCCGCGCTGCTGCGCGCCGTGCGGGCCGCCGACCGGCGCAGCTACCCCGATCCGAACTACCGCGCGCTGCGCCGACGGCTTGGTGATGGCGAACTGGTGCTGCCGACCGCCGGCGGCGCCGAGGGCATCCGTCGCCTGACCTTGGCCGCCCTGCTCACCGGCCGCCGCGAGGTGTGGGTGCCGCAACCCGGCTTTGGCGACTACGCGCTGGCTGCGCAGGCACTGGGACTGGCCGTGAAGCCCTATGCCCGGCCCGCCGACATCCGCCCTGCCGCACCCGCGCTGGTGTGGATCTGCGAGCCCTGCAACCCGACCGGCGAGAGCGTCGCGACCTGGCCCGGCGTGGATGCGCTGCTCATCGTCGACCGCGCCTACGAGCCGCTGCGGTTGCAGGGCGAGGCGCCCCCGCTGCCCGCCGGCGCCTGGCAGCTGATCAGCCCCAACAAGGCGCTGGGCCTGACCGGCATCCGCGCCGGCTACTGCGTGGCGCCCGCCGCCGACGCCGTCTGGGCGCATGCACTGTCGCTGGCGCCCAGCTGGGTGCTGTCGGCCGAGGGCGCGGCGCTGCTGATGCACTGGCTGGACGAAGACACACAAGCCTGGCTGGACGACGCACGCGCGCAGTTGCGGGTCTTGACCGCCGCCCAGCGCGCGCTGCTGGCCGGCCTGGGCTGGCAGCAGCGCGACAGCGGTACGAACTTCTGGCTGGCCCGGCCGCCGCAGGCCGACATGCTGCCGCGGCTGCGTGAGCGCGGCATCCGGCTGCGCGACGCGACCTCGTTCGGCCTGCCCGGCTGGGTGCGGCTGTCAGCCCAGCCACCGGCCGCACAACAGGCACTGCAGCTGGCCGTGCTGGAGATCGAGGGAGAGGACTCATGAGCAGAGGGAAAGCGGTCATGGTGCTCGGCACCACCAGCGGCGCCGGCAAGAGCTGGCTGGCCACCGCGCTGTGCCGCTGGTATGCGCGGCAGGGGCTCAAGGTCGCGCCGTTCAAGGCGCAGAACATGAGCAACAACGCGCGTGTGGTGCCAGGTCTGAACGGAGCGATGGGCGAGATCGGCAGTGCCCAGTACTTCCAGGCCCTGGCCGCGCGCCGCGTGCCCGAGGTGCGCATGAACCCGGTGCTGCTCAAGCCCGAGGCCGACACGCAGAGCCAGGTGGTCGTGCTGGGCGAGGTGGACGCGGCCTTGTCGCGCATGCCCTGGCGCGAGCGCAGCGCGCTGCTGAAGCCGCGCGCCCGCGCGGCGCTGCTGGAGCTGCTGCGCGAGAACGACGTCGTCGTCATCGAGGGCGCCGGCTCCCCGGCCGAGATCAACCTGGCGCCCAGCGACTACGTGAATCTAGGCACCGCGCGCGATTCGCAGGCCGCCTGCCTGCTCGTCACCGACATCGACCGCGGCGGCGCCTTTGCCCACCTCTACGGCACGCATCAGCTGATGCCGGCCGATGTGCGTGCCCAGGTCCATGGCTTCGTGCTGAACCGCTTTCGTGGCGACGCCGGCCTGCTGGCGCCCGGCCCCGAGCAATTGCAGGCGCTGACCGGCGTGCCCACCATCGCCACGCTGCCCATGTGGCGCGGCCATGGGCTGCCTGAAGAGGACGGTGTGTTTGACAGCGCCGCCACCGGCGAGGGCCTGCACATCGCCGTCATCGCCTACCCGCGCCTGTCCAACCTGGACGAATTCCAGCCGCTGCGCCAGCTGCCCGGGGTGCGCCTCTCCTGGGCGCGCGAGCCACGCGACCTGGCCGGCGCGGACTGGATCATCCTGCCCGGCTCCAAGTCCACCGCCGCCGACCTGGCCTGGCTGCGCGCGCAGAAGCTGGACCTGGCCATCAACGCCCACCGCGGCCGCGTGCTGGGCATCTGCGGCGGCCTGCAGATGCTGGGCGAGGCACTGATCGACACGCACGGCGTGGACGGCAATGCGCCGGGCCTGGGCCTGCTGCCCCTGGTCACCGCCTTCGAGACCGAGAAGCTGCTGAGCAACACAGCTTTGCACTTCGGTGCGACGGATGGACCCTGGGCCGCGCTGGCCAGCATGCAGACTGAGGGTTATGAGATTCGCCATGGCCGCACCCAGCCCCACCCCGGCCTGCCGCCGCCACAGGTGGCGCTGCGCAACGCAGCGGGCGACGCCATCGGCTGGCAGGCCGGACGTGTGCTGGGCGTCTACGCCCACGGCCTGTTCGAACAACCCGCCGTGCTGCAGGCGCTGTTCGGCCAGACGGGCCGGCCGCTGGAGGCGGTGTTCGACGGGTTGGCAGACTTCATCGACCTGCACTTCCAACCGGGCAGACTCGCGGGCTTGATCACATGAAGAGGGAATTGCCCATGGTCCGCCGACTTGCCGCCCCCCTGCTGCTGGCCTTTGCCACCACCGCGCACGCCTGGAGCGGCGCCGGCCACCAGACCGTGGGCACGCTGACTGAACAGCTGCTGCAGGGCACGCCCGCCGCGCAGCACGTGGCCCGGTTGCTGGGCGACGGGGTCACGCTCGCCCAGGCCAGCGTGTGGCTGGACTGCGCGCGCGGCATCGACCCGGCCCGCGGCTTCGACTACACGACGCGAGGCCGCTATGCCGAATGCGCGCCGTTCGAGACCGACGCCGGCATCGCCCAACTGCGCGCCTTCGTGCAGCGCAACCACCGCCAGTGCCAACCCGCGCCCGGCGCCGAGGACTGCCACCGCGGCTACCACTACGCCAACCTCGCCTACCAGCGCAGCCGCTACCTGCCCGGCAGCACCGGCGCGCGGCCGGACGACATCGTCGGCGCCGCTGCGGCGGCCATCGCCGTGCTACGGGGCCAGCCAGCACCGGCGCCGTTCGGCTTCGAGTCGCCGCGCGACGCGCTGCTGGTGATCGCCCATCTGGTGGGCGACATGCACCAGCCGATGCACATCGGCTCGGTCTACCTGGACGCGCAAGGGCAGCCGGTCGATCCCGACAAGACCGGCCTGGACCCTGCCACGTTCACTCGCGGCAGCAACCAGATCGTCATTCCGGCCCGCCCGCCTACCGGCGCCGCCGGCCTGCAGGCCGTGGCGGCCGGCTGGCGCATGCCCAACCTGCATGGGATCTGGGACGGCGTGCCCGCCTCGCTGACGCCGGCCGGTATCGACGCCGCCTGGCTGCGGGCCGCACGGCAGGTGCCGGTCACGCCCGGCGACATGGCCGGCTGGCCGGCGCGCTGGTCCAGCGAAACGCTGGACCAGGCCCGGCCGGCGCTGCACGACCTCGCGTTCGGCCCCCGCCAGGGCGAGATCTGGACCGTCAAGCTGCCGCCGGACTATGAGGCCCGCATGGCCACGATCAAGCGCCGGCAGCTGACGCTGGCCGCCGCACGGCTGGCGCAGATCCTGCGGGCGACGCTGGGCGCACCGTGATGTGCCGCCGCGCTCAGGCGGCGGTTAGGCGCTGGTACTTCTGCAGCAGCGTGTCACGGCTCTCGATGTGAGCCGGGTTGACGGGGATGCAGGCGACGGGGCAGAGCGTCACGCACTGCGGCTCGTCGAAGTGGCCGACGCACTCGGTGCACTTGGACGGCTCGATCTTGTAGAACTCCTCGCCCATGGAGATCGCGTTGTTCGGGCAGGCGGGTTCGCAGACGTCGCAGTTGATGCACTCATCAGTGATCATCAAAGCCATCGTCAAGCCTCCTTGAACTTATCGTTCAAGCGCGCCAGCACGCCGGGCGACACGAACTCCGCCACCTCGCCGCCCAGCGTCGCGATCTCGCGCACGAAGGTGCTGGACGTGTACTGGTGATGCTCGCCGGGCGTCAGGAAGATGGTCTCGACCTCGGGCATGAGCTTGCGGTTCATGCCGGCCATCTGGAACTCGTACTCGAAGTCGCCGCCCGTGCGCAGCCCGCGCACGACGACGCGGCCCGCATGGCTGCGCACGAAGTCGCGCAGCAGGCCGTCGAAGGCGCAGACCTCGACATTGCCCAGCGGGGCCGCCGCCTCCTGCACCATGGCCAGCCGCTCGTCCAGCGGGAACAGCGTCTTCTTGTGATGGCCCACGGCCACCGCCACCACCAGCCGCTCGAACATGCCGGCCGCGCGGCGCATCAGGTCTTCGTGGCCGAGGGTGATCGGGTCGAAGGTGCCCGGGTAGATGGCCGTGATGATGGTGCGCGTGGTCATGAGGGCGAATTGTCGTCGCGGCGCAGAAGTTGGTAGTGAACCGCGCCTGCCCGGCCCTGACGCCAGGCGGTGAATCCGTCTGGCGGGGCGATCTCGTGAGGAGACTCGACGTAGATCACACCGCCCTCGGCGAGCAGCGGTACGGCAGCCGCCAGTGCGCGGTCGAACAAGTCGTCGGCAAACGGCGGGTCGAGAAAGATCAGGTCGAAACGGTCCGCGCAGGCCGTCATCCAGTTCAGCGCGTTGGCGCGGTGGATGGTGATGGCCGTGGCCTGCAGGCGCTTCTGGCTCGCGCGCAGCCCGTCCACCAACGCGGACTCACGCTCCAGCATCACGACGGCCTCCGCTCCGCGCGACGCGGCCTCGAAGCCCAGCGCCCCGGTGCCGGCGAAAGCGTCCAGCACGCGCCAGCCGTTCAGCGTCTGACCGAGCCAGTTGAAGAGGGTTTCACGGACGCGGTCCGACGTGGGGCGCAGGCCGGGCAGGTCCGGCACTGGCAGCTTCGAGCGCTTCCACTGGCCGCCGATGATGCGGATCTCCCCGGAAGCGGTTCGCGCCGCCGGGGCGCCAACGCGAGGTCCGCGCGATGGTTCCCGCCGATCCTTGCTCACTGCCGCACCGGGATGCCGCGCGCCGCCATCAGCGCCTTGGCCTCGCCGACGGTGTGCTCGCCGAAGTGGAAGATGCTCGCGGCCAGCACCGCGTCGGCGCCGCCAAGGGTGATGCCGTCCGCCAGGTGGTCCAGCGAGCCGACACCGCCGGAGGCGATGACGGGCACCGGCACCGCGTCGCTCACAGCGCGGGTCAGGGCCAGGTCGAAGCCGCTCTTGGTGCCGTCGCGGTCCATGCTGGTCAGCAGGATCTCGCCGGCACCGAACTCGGCCATCTGCTTCGCCCACTCGACCGCATCCAGGCCCACGTTCTTGCGGCCGCCATGGGTGTAGACATCCCAACCGGAGCCATCGGCGCGGCGCTTGGCGTCAATCGCGACGACGATGCACTGGGCGCCGTACTTGTCGCTGGCGGCGCGGATCAGCTCGGGGTCGGCCACGGCGGCCGAGTTGAAGCTCACCTTGTCAGCCCCGGCATTCAGCAGCCGCCGCACATCGGCCACGGCGCGCACGCCGCCGCCCACCGTCAGCGGGATGAAGACCTTGGACGCGACCGCTTCGATGATGTGCAGGATCAGGTCGCGGCCGTCGCTGGTGGCGGTGATGTCGAGGAAGGTCAGCTCGTCGGCGCCCTGCTCGTTGTAGCGGGCGGCGATATCGACGGGGTCGCCCGCGTCACGCAGGCCGACGAAGTTGACGCCCTTGACCACGCGGCCGGCAGTGACGTCGAGGCAGGGAATGATTCGTTTGGCGAGCATGAGAGCGGGACGGAAAGCGAAGCCGGATTATTCCTTCGATAGCTAGGGGCTTCGCAGCGCGGGCCAGGCAACGCCCAATCGCGCCTGCACAACCCACCCCACGGAGACGACGATGCGACTGCTTTCCTCCACCCTGCTCGCCGCCAGCCTTACCCTGGGCGCGACTGTCGCGTCAGCCCACACGACCGTCTTCACGGGCACCTTCGCGCCCGAAGCGCCGAACGCCACCGGCTCGGGCACGCTCATGCTCGAATACGACGAAGACGGGCACACTCTGTTCATCAAGGCGACCTGGGCGGGCCTGTCGGGCAACACCAGCAACGCCCACATCCACTGCTGCACGCTTGTCGCCAACACCGGCACCGCCGGCGTGGCGCTGGCGCAGGCCAGCATCAACCGCCTGCCCGACTTCCCGCTGGGCGTGAAGGCCGGCTCCTACGAGAAGGTCATCAACCTGCTGGACGCCGGCATGTACAGCGCCACCTTCGTGAGCGCCAGCGGCGGCACCGCCGCGGCAGCGGAAGCCCGGCTGATCGCGAACCTGACGTCGGGCAACGCCTACTTCAACATCCACTCCAGCACATTCGGCGGCGGCGAGATCCGCACCTTCGTCACCGCCGTGCCGGAGCCGCAAACCTACGCGCTGATGGCCGCCGGTCTGGGCCTGCTGGCCCTGCGCCGCCGCAGGGGCTGATCAGCCTGCTGCGGCCATCAACGCGTCGGCGCGCGCCTGGCCGGCGGCGAAGTCGAGGTCACCGGTGTAGATGGAGCGGCCGCAGATGACACCCTCGACGCCGTCGCCGAACACGGCGCACAGGCGTTCGATGTCGGCGATGTCGGACAGGCCGCCCGAGGCGATGACCGGGATGGTCAGCGCCTGGGCCAGCTTGACGGTGGCCTCGATGTTGATGCCCGTCAGCATGCCGTCGCGGCCGATGTCGGTGTAGATGACGCCTTCGACGCCGTAGTCCTGGAACTTCAGCGCCAGGTCGACGACTTCGTGGCCGGTCAGCTTGCTCCAGCCGTCGGTGGCGACCTTGCCGTCCTTGGCGTCCAGGCCGACGATGATGTGGCCGCCGAAGGCCGTGCAGGCGTCGCGCAGGAAGCCGGGGTTCTTGACCGCGGCCGTGCCGATGATGACGTAGCTGAGGCCGTCGTCCAGGTAGCGCTCGATGGTGTCGAGGTCACGGATGCCGCCGCCGAGCTGGATGGGGATCTCGTCGCCCACCTCCTTGATGATGGCCTTGATGGCCGGCTCGTTGACCGGCTTGCCCGCGAAGGCGCCATTCAGGTCCACCAGGTGCAGACGCCGCGCGCCGGCATCAAGCCAGCGCCGCGCCATGGCGGCGGGGTCTTCGCCGAAAGTGGTGGAGTCGTTCATGTCGCCTTGTTTGAGGCGGACACAGCGACCGTCTTTCAGGTCGATGGCGGGGATCAGCAGCATGGCCGGGGGCAGCGTGGGGAGGTGGTTGAGAAAGTGCGGACCGAAGCGAGACGGTCAAGGTTTCCAATGAAGGAAGTTGCGGTACAGGGCGAGGCCCAGCGCGGCACTTTTCTCGGGGTGGAATTGGGTCGCAAAAATGTTATCCCGCGCCACTGCGCAGGTAAAGCGAGCGCCGTAGTCGGTCTCGCCGGCGCTGTGTTCCTGCAACGCCGTCGTCGCGTAGAAGCTGTGCACGAAGTAGAACCAGCTCTGGTCGGGAATGCCATCCCACACTGGATGCGCCCGTGCCTGGTGCACGCGGTTCCAGCCCATCTGCGGCACCTTGAAGCGGCTGCCGTCTTCCTGCAGCCGGCCTTCCAGCCGGAAGCGCTGCACGCGGCCGGGGATGAGGCCCAGGCCCGGCGTGTCCTGCTCCTCGCTGTGGTCCAGCAGCATCTGCATGCCGACGCAGACACCCAGCAGCGGCTTGGTGGCGGCGGCTTCGAGCACGGCTTCCTTGACGCCGGAGTCGGCCAGCTCGCGCATGCAGTCGCGCATGGCGCCCTGGCCAGGCAGCACGACACGATCGGCGGCGCGCACCACATCGGGGTCGCAGGTGATGGCCACGTCAAAGCCCTGGCCCTCGGCGGCGTGGATGACGGCCTGCGACACGGAGCGCAGGTTGCCCATGCCGTAGTCCACCACGGCAACGGTTCTGGTCATCAGAGGCTGCCTTTGGTGGAGGGAATCACGCCCGCCGAACGCGGGTCCTGCGCCGCCGCCATGCGCAGCGCACGGCCGAAAGCCTTGAACATGGTCTCGGCCTGGTGGTGGGCGTTGTGGCCCTTCAGGTTGTCGATGTGCACCGTGGCCAGCGCGTGGTTGACGAAGCCCTGGAAGAACTCGAAGGTCAGCTGCGTGTCGAAGGCGCCGATGCTGCCGGCCGTGAACTTGACGTCCATGTGCAGGCCCGGGCGGCCGGACAGGTCGATGACGACGCGCGACAGCGCCTCGTCCAGCGGCACGTAGCTGTGGCCGTAGCGCGTCAGGCCGGCCTTGTCGCCCACGGCCTTGGCGACGGCCAGGCCGAGCGTGATGCCGACGTCTTCCACCGTGTGGTGGCCGTCGATATGCAGGTCGCCCTCGCAGTGGATGTCCAGGTCGATCAGGCCGTGGCGGGCGATCTGGTCGAGCATGTGGTCGAAGAAGCCGATGCCGGTCTGCAGCTTGGACTGGCCCGTGCCGTCGAGGTTGATGCGCACCGTGATGCGCGTCTCGCGGGTGTTGCGGGTGACTTCGGCAATGCGGGGGGCTAGTTCAGACATGCTTCGAGCGCTTGGAGCAGCGAGGTGTTTTCGTCGGGCGTGCCGACGGTGAGGCGCACACAGTTCGCGAGCAGCGGGTGCAGCGCCGAGACGTTCTTGATCAACACGCCGCGTGCCTTCAGTGCCGCAAAGGTGGCGGCCGCGTCCTGCACCCTCGCGAGGATCATATTGCCCTGACTGGGCCAGGGCGTGATGCCGGGCATGGCCTGCAGCGCGGCGAACAGGCGCTCGCGCTGCTGGCGCAGCTCGGCCGCCTGGGCGGCGTAGACCTCGGCGTGTTCCAGCGCGAAGAAGGCCGCTTCGGCGTTCAGCACGCTGATGTTGTAGGGCGGGCGCAGCTTCTCGATCTGGTCCACCAGCTCACGCGCGCCCAGCAGGTAGCCGATGCGCACGCCGGCCAGGCCGAACTTGCTCATCGTGCGCATGACCAGCACATTGGGCTGGCGGGCCATCAGCGCGAGGCTGTCGGCGCTGGCGAAGGGCTGGTAGGCCTCGTCCATGACGACCAGACCCGGCGCGGCCTTGGCGATGCGCTCGATGACGGCGGCGCCCCACAGCGTGGCGGTGGGGTTGTTGGGGTAGGCCAGGTAGATCAGCGCGGGCTGGTGCTCGGCAATGGCAGCCAACATCGCGGGCTCGTCCAGCTCGAAGTCGTCGGCGCGCAGTGGCACGCCGATGAAGTTGAGCCGCTGCTGGCGGGCCAGCGCCTCGTACATGACGAAGCCGGGCACCGGGGCCAGCACGGTGGCGCCTGGCTTGGCGACGGCGATGGTCAGCAGGCCGATCAACTCGTCGGAACCATTGCCGAGCGTGACGCCTACGTCGTCACCCACGCCGGCGTGGCGGGCCAGTGCGCGGGCCAGCTCGGCGGTGCGCTCGGCCGGGTAGCGGTTCAGTGCCAGCGCGCCCAGGCGCTCGCCCAGCGCCCGCTGCAGCTCGGCCGGCAGGCGGTAGGGGTTCTCCATCGCGTCCAGCTTGATGACGCCAGCGCTGGGTTGCACGACATAGGCGTGGGCGGCGCGCACGTCGGCGCGGATCTGGGCGAGGGCTTGTTCAAGCGGCGTCATGGGGCTGGTCCAGCAGTTCAGGGCCGGCGAGGAAAGGATTGACGATGCGCAGCTTGTCGATGCGCTGGTCGTGTTGCAGGTCTTCTGTCAGCAGCAGCTCACAACCCTGATGCTGGGCGGCGGCGACCATCAGCGCGTCCCAGTAGCTCAACTGGTAGCGGCTTTCGGCTGCCCAGGCCGTCTCGACCGTCGGCTGGTCGATCTGCCAGGGCCGCCAGAGCTGGTAGCGGCGGACTTCCGCACGCGCGTCACCGGCCGAGATGGCCGTCGCAAAGCGCTTGCGGGCATTGGCATAGAACTCGTTGAGCACCTGGGTGCTGACGCGGCCACAGCGACGCAACCAACACCGCTCCAGCCACTCGCGCGCCCGTTGCTGCTTGGCCAGATCGCGGTCATCGAACGCGTACAGCAACACATTGGTGTCGACGAAGACGGTCAGCATGGCACCCGACCTCAGCCGCGCGGCTGGCTTCGGTCGTACATCTCGTCGCGGGTCAGATAAGGCCCGGTCGACGATCCCCAGCTGCGCCACTCGAGCGCTTCACGCATCGCCCGCTCGTAGGCATCGTCGTGGCGCATCTTCTCGGCCAGCATCTCGCCGACCATCCGGGACACGCTGGTGTTACGTCGCGCGGCTTCGAGCCGGGCCCATTCGGCGACGGCGTCGTCCATGGAAACGGTGACGTTCTTCATGGCCCGGAGATTACACGAAGTTCGTGTTGCACGAACTTCGTGTCTTTACAAGCCTGACTACCGCAGGCGCAGTTCGGCCGCCCGCGCATGGGCCTGCAGGCCCTCGCCATGGGCCAGCGTCGACGCGATGCGGCCCAGTGCCTGGGCGCCCTCGGCGCTGACCTCGATGAGGCTGCTGCGCTTCTGGAAGTCGTAGACGCCCAGCGGCGACGAGAAGCGCGCCGTGCCGGCGGTGGGCAGCACGTGGTTGGGGCCGGCGCAGTAGTCACCGAGGCTTTCGCTGGTGTAGGCGCCCATGAAGATCGCGCCGGCATGGCGCAACAGCGGCTCCCAGCGCTGCGGGTCGGCGGCGCTGATCTCCAGGTGTTCAGGAGCAATGCGGTTGCTGATCTCGCAGGCCTCTTCCATGGAGCGCGTCAGGATCAACGCGCCGCGGCCGGCCAGCGACGCGCGGATGACCGCTTCGCGCGGCATCTCCTGGACCAGGCGGTCCATGCTGGCGCTGACGGCGTCCAGGAAGGCGGCGTCCGGGCTGAGCAGGATGCTCTGCGCCAGCTCGTCGTGCTCGGCCTGGCTGAACAGGTCCATGGCCACCCAGTCCGGCGGCGTGGTGCCGTCGGCGATGACGAGGATCTCGCTCGGGCCGGCGATCATGTCGATGCCGACCTGACCGAAGACATGCTTCTTGGCCGACGCGACGTAGGCATTGCCCGGGCCGGTGATCTTGTCGACGCGCGGGATGGTGGCCGTGCCATAGGCCAGCGCGGCCACGGCCTGAGCGCCGCCGATGGTGAAGACGCGGTGCACCCCCGCCACGGCGGCGGCGGCCAGCACCAGCGGGTTGCGCACGCCGTCGGGCGTGGGCACGACCATGATGATTTCGCCGACACCCGCGACGTGGGCGGGAATGGCGTTCATCAGCACGCTGCTCGGGTAGGCCGCCTTGCCGCCCGGCACGTAGATGCCGACGCGGTCCAGCGGCGTGACCTTCTGGCCCAGCAGGTTGCCGTCGTCGTCGCGGTAGCTCCAGCTCAGGCCGCAGGCTTGCAGCTGGCGCTCGTGGTAGGTGCGCACCCGCTTGGCGGCGGCTTCCAACGCATCGCGCTGCGCCGACGGGATGGCGGCCAGCGCGGCCTGCAGGTCGGCCTGGGTGATCTCCAGCGCGCCGACGCTGTCGGCCTTCACGCGGTCGAAGCGGGCGGTGTAGTCCAGCACGGCGGCGTCGCCGCGCTGCTGTACATCGGCCAGGATCTCGGCCACGCGGGCCTCGATGGCGGCATCGTCTGCAGCCGACCAGAAGCGCAGGCGCTCGAACTCGGCGTCGAAGCCGGCATCAGCCGTGGACAGTTGGCGGACGAGTTTCATGCAATAGCCGCCGCGAAGGCGTCGATCAGCGGCCGCAGCGTGTCGCGCTTCAACTTCAGCGCGGCCTGGTTGACGACGAGGCGGGACGAGATGTCCATGATGTGCTCCACCTCCACCAGCTTGTTCGCGCGCAGCGTGCCGCCGGTGGAGACGAGGTCGACGATGGCCTCGGCCAGGCCGGTCAGCGGCGCCAACTCCATGGAGCCGTAGAGCTTGATGAGATCCACGTGCACGCCCTTGTCGGCAAAGTGCTGGCGGGCGATCTCGGTGTACTTGGTGGCGACACGGATGCGCGAGCCCTGCTTGACGGCGGCGGCGTAGTCGAAGTCCGCGCGCGTGGCGACGCTCATGCGGCAGCGGGCGATCTTCAGGTCCAGCGGCTGGTACAGGCCGTGGGAGCCGCCCTGCGCCAGTGCCTGCTCGTGCAGCACATCGCGGCCGGCCACGCCGAGGTCGGCGCCGCCGTACTGCACATAGGTCGGCACGTCACTGGCGCGCACCATGACGATGCGCACGCCATCGCGGTTGGTCGGCAGGATGAGCTTGCGCGAGGTCTCGGGGTCTTCCAGCACCTCGATGCCGGCGGCGCGCAACAGCGGCAGCGTCTCTTCGAAGATGCGGCCCTTGGAGAGCGCCAGGGTCAAGCCGCTCATTTGGCACTCCATTCTTCGGGGCTCAAGGTCTTCATCGACAGCGCGTGAATCTGCTCCTTCATGCGCTCGCCCAAGGCCGCGTAGACGCGCTGGTGGCGCTTGATGCGGGTGAGGCCGGCAAACTCGTCTGACACGATGGTCGCGAAGAAATGGCGGCCGTCGCCCTCGACTTCGAGATGCGCGCAGGGCAGGCCTGCGGCGATGAAGTCGCGCACTTCTTGCGGGGTCGGGTCGGCCATGAGTGGTCCTTCTGGGAAACCCGGCATTTTAGGAACGTATCTTGTAGCCGCTCTTCAGCAGCGACAAAGCGACGCCCGCCGTCACGGCGAAGCTGATGCCGACCACGCCCAGGCTGAGCCACGGCGACACGTCGCTGACACCGAAGAAGCCGCGCCGGAAGCCGTCGATCATGTAGAAGAACGGGTTCAGGTGGCTGATGCCTTGCCAGAAGCCCGGCAGCGAATGCACCGAGTAGAAGACGCCGGAGAGAAACGTCATCGGCATGATGATGAAGTTCTGGAAGGCGGCCAATTGGTCGAATTTCTCGGCCCACAGGCCGGCGATCAGGCCCAGCGTGCCCATCAGGCCGGCGCCCAGCACAGTGAACACCAGCACCCACAGGAAGTTGTCCATGCCCGGGGGCGCGAACCAGATCGTCACCAGCAGCACGCCCGCGCCCACCGCCAGCCCGCGCACGGCGGCCGCCCCGACATAGGCCACGAACCAGGCCAGCGGCGACAGCGGCGTCAGCAGCAGGAAGACGAGGTTGCCGGTGATCTTGCTCTGGATGAGGCTGGACGAGCTGTTGGCGAATGCGTTCTGCAGCACGCTCATCATGACCAGGCCGGGGATGAGGAACTGTGTATAGCCGACGCTGTCATAGACCTTCACGTGGTCTTCCAACGTGTGGCCGAAGACCAGCAGGTACATGACCGCCGTCAGCACTGGCGCGCACACGGTCTGGAAAGCGACCTTCCAGAAACGCAGCACTTCCTTCTTGAACAGGGTCGAGGCGCCATTCATGCGTGCTCTCCCTGCATGATTTCCAGGAACACGTCTTCGAGGTCGGCGCGGCCGATCTCTAAGTCTTCGACCGGCACCCCGACCTTTCTCAGCTCTGCCAACGTGGACTCCACCTCTGCAGCGTCATGCGCTGTCACCTGCACGATGCGGCCGGTCACCCGCGCCCGCGCCGCGATGTCCGGCGGCAGCGCCGCGTCGGTCTTGAAGCGCAGCATCGTCGACGCCGTGCCGGCCAGCAGCTGCGAGGTGCGGTCCAGCGCGACGATGCGGCCGGCCTTCAGCATGGCGATGCGCTGGCACAAGGCCTCGGCTTCCTCGAGGTAATGCGTCGTCAGCAGCACCGTGTGGCCTTCCTTGTTGAGGCGGGCGATGAACTGCCACAGCGTCTGGCGCAGCTCCACGTCGACACCGGCGGTCGGCTCGTCCAGCACGATGACCGGCGGGCGGTGCACCAGCGCCTGGGCCACCAGCACGCGGCGCTTCATGCCGCCCGAGAGCTGGCGCATGTTGGCGTTGGCCTTGTCGGTCAGACCCAGGTTGTGCAGCAGCTCGTCTATCCAGTCGTCGTTGCCGTGCACGCCGAAATAGCCGCTCTGGATGCGAAGCGTCTCGCGCACGCTGAAGAAGGGGTCGAACACCAGCTCCTGCGGCACCACGCCCAGCGCCTTGCGGGCGGCGGCGTAGTCGTCGACAACGTCATGCCCCATGACGCGCACGCGACCTTCGGTGGCCTTGGTCAGGCCGGCCAGCACGCTGATCAGCGTCGTCTTGCCTGCGCCGTTGGGGCCCAGCAGGCCGAAGAACTCGCCGGGCTGAATGTCGAAGCTGACCCCGTCCAGCGCCTTCAGCTGCCCTCCCCGGTAAGTTTTCTTGACGTTCTCGAAGGAGATGGCGGGCGGGGAACTCGGATTCGGCATAGCCTGCCATTCTAAAAGTCGGCCCTATTCCGGTGCCGATCACTGCCAGAATCCCCCGCGATGCCCACGCCCAAGAAACCCCGCCGCACCGCCGAGCGCATCCTCGAGGTCACGCTGGATCTGTTCAACCGCTTTGGCGAGCCCAATGTGTCGACGACGCTGATCTCGGCCGAACTGAAGATCAGCCCGGGCAATCTGTACTACCACTACCCGGCCAAGGACGAGCTGATCAACGCCCTCTTTGGCCGCTACGAAGCCGAGCTGAACGAGTTGCTCGGCGCGGCCGACAACGTGCGCAACGTGGAGGACGCCTGGCTGTTCTTCCACATGCTGTTCGAGCTGATCTGGAAGTACCGCTTCCTCTACCGCGACCTGAACGACCTGCTGTTCAAGAACCGACGGCTGGAGACCCACTTCCAGACGCTGCTCGCCGCCAAGGAGCAGGCCATGCGCAACGTGCTGTCGGGCCTGCATCTGGGCGGCGCGCTGAAGATGGAGCTGCGCGACGCCACGCCGACCGCCAGCGCGATGGTGGTCGTCGTCAGCTACTGGCTGAGCTACGAATACGTGCGCGACCCGCGCCGCGCGCTGGAGCCCGACCGCGCCGGCGCGGCGCTGCTGCGCGGGGCGTTCCATGCACTGAGCCTCTTGCTGCCCTACCTGGAGCCGGCCTCCCGGGATCATCTTTTCAACCTCGCCGGCAACTATCAACAACAGCCCTGAAGGAGACAACGTGATGGCCAAGTGGACCGCCTTTCCCTACGACAACGCCGCCTTCGTCTATACGCCCGCGACGCTGAAGAAGCAGTGGGGCCGGCTGCATGCCGGCGACGCCGAGCCCTTCCCGAAAGACGCGGCTGTTCAGCAGGCCTGGATCCACTTCCACGCCGGTGAGTTCCAGGCCGCGTACGACGCCGGCCTGGCCGCCGGCGGCGCCGGCATCACCGTCGCCAACAAGGCCCAGGGCATCTACGCCAACTACCTGGAGAAGAAGGAGAAGGCCAAGCTGGAGATGTTCCTGGAGATCGCCGAGCGCGCGGAGGCGCAGCAGGCCGCCGAACCCAAGAACCCGAACGCCTGGTACTGGCAGGCCTACGCCCTGGGCCGCTACGGCCAGGGCATCAGCATCGCCAAGGCGCTGGCGCAAGGCCTGGGCACCAAGGTCAAGGGCGCGCTGGAGAAAACCATCGAGCTGGCACCCAAGCATGCCGACGCGCACATCGCGCTGGGCGCCTTCCATGCCGAGGTCATCGACAAGGTCGGCAAGCTGCTCGGCCGCACGCAGGGCGCCGACACGGCCACCGGGCTGAAGATGTTCGAGCAGGCCTTGAAGCTCAACCCGACCAGCGCCATCGCGATGATCGAACGCGCCAACGGCCTGGTCATGCTGGAGGGCGACAAGCGAATGACCGAGGCCGAGAAGCTCTACGCCGACGCGGCCGCGTGCGAGGCGCTGGATGCGATGGAGCAGCTCGACGTGGAGCTGGCGCGCGAAGAGCTGGAAGAGTGAGTCGTGACGGATGTCACGAACCACCCACCCGCGCCTCCGGGGGTGCGCGCTGGCGCGTGGCAACGTAAGCTTCGTTCCATCAAACACCCACTCAACGAGACAAGCGCCATGAAGTTCCTGATCCCCGCCCTCGCCGCCGTTGCAGCCTTCTCTGTCCAGGCCGCCAACAAGCAGACACCCGAGCAGTCCGAGCTGCGCGCCGAGTGCGCCATGAGCTACAGCGACACCAGCAGCATCGCCACGCCGGTCGCCGCCAACGAATACCAGTTCGTCTACTCGAACGGCAAGTACAAGGGCGAAGCCCGCCCCGGCAAGGTGCTGCCCTGCACGTCGAAGCAGTACGCCGCCTACCTGGACAACAAGGCCGACCCCGCCAAGGTGATGTCCGCCTACCCCACCGCCGCCGGCCGCCCGACGCTGAAGAAGAAGGCCGAGCCCGCCAAGCTCTGATCCGGGCTAACGCTCAGGCAGCACAAGGCGCTCTTCGGAGCGCCTTTGCGTTTGGGGCCGCAGCGGCGTAATCTTGACCGTGCCTACCCGGCACTCAGGAGGTACGCCATGAGAACCCTCGCAGCAGCCCTTGCCGCACTGGTTACCGCCCTCCCCGCTTCTGCCGCCAACACGCCTGCCGACTACGCCCAGGCCACGTTGCGCGACGGTTGCGCCCAGAGCTACGCCAGCTACATCGCCCATGCCGCACCCGGCAGCCCGGCGCCCGCCTTTGCCGGCGAACGCATCAAGGGCGACAACCGCTACTACAACGACGCCAAGCCCTGCGACGAAGCGCAGTACGCGGCCTACCTCGCGAAAGCGGACCCGGCCACCGTGGCGATGGCCCACCCGACCAGCGCGGGCAAGAAGGTCAAAGCAAAGAAGGTCGAGCCAACCGCAGCTGCCAAACCGAAGTGAGCGTCAGGACGGGTCCAGCCCCCACGGCATCATCAGCGACAGCATCAGCAGCTTCTCGAACTCCGGTGCGAAGTTCGCGATGATGGCCTCGGGGTCGGGGCACAGGCCCTGGTCGGTGATGAGGCCGAACTGCACGCGGCCGGCATAGGTCAGGATGGACAGGCCCATGCCGATGTCGCCCGACTGCGGCACCCAGAACATCACCTTCTCCACCGTCGAGCCGCAGAACTTCAGCGCCTCGGCCGGGCCGGGCACGTTGGTCATCACGGCCGTCGCCTTCTTGGCGAACAGGTTCAGCATCGCGTGCTGCACCGGCTTGATCAGCAGGCCCGCGACCGACAACAGCCCGAAGGCCATCACCGGCTGGAAGCTGCCCTTCAGCTCGCTCATGCGCGCCCGCACGGCGAACAGCCGCTCCACCGGGTTGGCGATGCCGATCGGCAGCACCAGCGGCACCAGGCCGAAGCGGTTGCCCAGTTGCCAGGCATGCTCCAGCGGTCGCAGGTTGACCGGCACCATCGCGCGGATCTCCTTGCCCGCCGGGTCCTCGCCCTTGTCGGCAAGGTACTTGCCGATGGCGCCTGCAGCGCAGGCCAGCAGCACGTCGTTGATGGACGCGCCCAGCGCCTTGCCCACGGCCTTCACCTCGTCCAGCGCCAGGCTGTCGTCCCAGGCCACCGTCTTCTTCGCGCCGGGCTTGCCCTTCAGGCGCGTCGGCGAATCGTCGGGCATCAGCGCAAACGCGGCCACGTCGGACACGGCCTGGTAGCCCATGCGGGCCATCTCCAGCGACGAGTCCATCGGCGTTGCACCGCTCATCGCCACGTCGATGCCCTTGGCGACGCCCTTGCCGGTCATGCCGATGGCCTTGACGGTCATGTTGGACATCGGCCGCAGGAAGGCATCGAGCAGCCAGTCGGCCTCGCCGGGCGGCTCTTCCTTCGGCGCCCGCCGGGGCGGCGCCTTGCCGCCGTCGGTGATGGACAGCATCACGGCGATCAGCGCGATGCCATCGGCGATGCAGTGATGGATGCGGGCGATCAGCGCGCTGGTGCCGTCGCCCATGTCCTCGATGAGCTGGAACTGCCACAACGGGTGAGCCGGGTCCAGCGGCTGCGAGCACAGCTCGGCGACGCGCTCGCGCAGCACCGCGTCGTTGCTCTGGCCGCGCAGCGGCAGCGGCAGCTCGGCAACGACGTGGCGGGCGATGTCGAAGTCCTTGTCCAGCACCCACTGCGCGCCGATCAGGCCGTCCTCCACCACCTTCTGCCGAAAGCGCGGGTACTGCAGCAGCCGCTCGGCCACGCGCTCGCGCAGGCAGTCCAGCGTGATGCCGGGCCGGATGGACCAGACCCCGACGATCATCATCAGGTTGGCCTCGGTATCCATGCGCAGCCAGGCGGTATCCACCTTCGACATGCGTTCGCTGGTCTGGCCCACGGCGTCTCCTCTGTTGTCGTTTTTGGCGGGCCTAAACTCGGCCGCCCCGTCGTTCGATTGTCATCAGAATCGACGCCCCCAATCAGCCTGGAGAACCCCCGTGAGCCTGAAGGACCAATTCGAAGCCGCCGTCGCCGACTCCAAGAACCTGCCCGAGCGGCCCGACAACTCGACGCTGCTCAAGCTCTACGCCCTCTACAAGCAGGGCAGCAGCGGCGACGTCGACGGCAAGCGCCCCGGCTTCACCGACATGGTCGGCCGCGCCAAGTGGGACGCGTGGAACGAGCTGAAGGGCACCGGCAGCGATGACGCGATGCAGCAGTACATCGACTTGATCGAATCGTTGAAGTAACGCGCCACGGCGCCCAGAAAGAGCCGGCTTCAAGCCGGTTTCTTTTTGGCCGGCGCCTTCTTCTTGCCGGCGCTGAGCAGCACGTCCAGCTCCTTCTGGATCTCGCCCTCGATGGTCGACTTGAACGCGCCGAGCAGGAAGCCCAGCTGCGCGACCAGCTCGAAGCCATCGGCCTTGACGGTCAGCTCACCCTTCACGCCCGAGCGCGTGAACTCGACGGTGTCCTCGTCATCGCCCTCGTGTACGGTGCATGCCATGTCGAACTTCTGCTCGACCTGCTCGGCCCATTGCCAGGCAATTTCACGCGCCTTCTTCAGGCCCAGGTCGTGGTCTCGGTGAATGCGGATCTCGGCCACGGCGGCTCTCCTCTATGTGGTGCGCTGCACTCTAAGCGAGAAGCCTTGCGTAACACCCTGCCGCCCTGATTGCACGGATACTTCAGCGCCTCAAAAGCCGGGCAAATGAAAAGCCCGCCAGCCGCCCAGGGAGGAACCTTGCGACCCGTCGACCCCGACCCGCACAGCCTCGACCCGCTCGAAGAGGGTCTGGCGCATCTGCGCGCGGCCGAGCCCGACCATGAGCAGGCGGTCTACTGGTTCCGCGTCGCGGCGGACGCGGGCAATGCCGAGGGCCTGGCGATGTTCGCCTTCTGCCAGCTCGAAGGCCTGGGCCTGCCGCGCGACCCCGAGCAGGCCCGCCAGCGCCTGGAGCGCGCGTCCAGCGAAGGCAGCCTGACGGCCAAGTTCAACCTCGGCCGCATGCTCGTCGCCGGCTGGGGCGGTGCGCCCGATGCGGCGCGCGGCGTGGCGCTCTACACCGCTGCGGCGGCCCAGGGCCATGCGGACGCCACCTTCAACCTCGCCAGCTGCCTGGACGCCGGCTGGGGCTGCCAGGCCGACCGCCTCGCCGCCAAGGCCTTGTTCCTGCGCGCCCGCGCGCTGGGCAGCACCTTGAAGGCGCCGGGCCTGCGCGTGCGGCAGCGCGAGCTGGACGCGGTGCGTCAGCTGGCTCGCCGCTTCGCGCACGGCGGCGACCTGGCCCACCTCATTGAGGAGCGCCAGCACGAGATCGCGTTGATGCACGAGCTTGTGCACCACCCCCGCCGCAAGCCGCGCCTGAGTCGCCGCCAGCAAGGCTGGTTGACGAGCGCCGTCAGCGTCACCGCCGTTGTGGCGGGCCTGGCCGGGGCGGTGGCCGGGCTCTTTGGGTGGCGAGGCGGCCAGACGCTGAAGCATGATGCAGGCCCGACCTCCATCCGGTGAGTCATTGAAACCATGTTCACCACGCCCCTGAAAGCGCACCGCCACGCCGACATCTACCGCCTCGGCAATGCCGAGGCCGTGTTCGGTGAACTGCTCAAGCGCGATGCCGGCCTGCGCGCCAAGGTGCACTGACCCGGCATGGCGACCCGAAGCCGCCCCCCCTGGGTCGAGGCGGCGTTTCCGCTGCCCTTTCTGCTGGTCGCAGCCGGCATGAACTTGGGGATCTGGCAGAACGATGCCGACTTCCTGCGCGGTGACGTGCAGCAGGTCGAGGCCATCATGGTTGACGCTGGTCCCCTCGAGCGCCGAACCAGCCGACCGAGGTACAGCCCGACGTTTCAGCCTGTGGCCGGCGGCGCGCCGTTCACGCTCACCACGCAGCCCTTCGTCGCCGATGAACTTCCGCCGCTAGGCAAGCCGGTCGTATTGCTATGCAGCAGGTACACGCCCACCCATTGCCGCACGCCAGCCAGCCAACCGCAACTGCCGAACTACGCATTTACCGGTCTCTGGACGCTTTTGTCCATCGGCACTGCGGCCCTCATCTGGCAGCCGATGTGGCGCAGACGACGACGGCGGGCCGGCTAGCCCGCCGGGATGCGCGGCGGCTTGGGATGCAGCCTCGCCATCGACAGCACATCCTCGTACACGCCATTGCGCAACCCATACGCCTTGAGCCGCCCTTCAAGCTCAAAGCCATGCCGCTCGTACAGCCGGATCGCCCGCGCGTTGTCGTGATAGACCGTCAGCTCGATGCGCAGCACCTGCGCCCAGTTGTCGGCGTAGTCGATCAGCGCGGCCATCAGCGCCTGGCCAACGCCCTGCCCTTGCGAAGCCTTCGCAACCGTGATGCCCAGCCCCATCGCATGACGGCGGCGCACCGAGGGGCCGACCGTGTGCAGGCCGGCAAGGCCCACGGGCTTGTCGTCGATCACCGCCGCCAGCACCAGCTCGTTGGAACCGGCCGCCGGTGGGTTCATGCCGGCGATGCGCTGGGCCCAGATTTCCTCGCTGGCGAAGGGCAGTTGCAGCGTGCCGCCAAAGACGTCGGGGTCGGCAAACTGCTCGGCGATTGCCGCAGCGTCAGCGGGTTTGACTCGTCGCAGGGTCAACTTCATTCAAGGCCTTTCAATCGGGCGCGGCGTTCTTCTCTGGGCAGCGGCGCCAGCCGCTCCACCGCAGCGTGGAATCTCACCCAGTCTCGCCCCTCGCGCTCGAACAGGCGCATGAACGCGGGCACGAGTTCGTCATACGCGGCCAGGATGGCGAAGTTGGCGTTGTTGGCGCGCTGGAACCAGGCGTCGTAGCCGGGCGCCTCGCGCGGGGCGCGTTCGCGCAGCTCGGCCAAGACAGCGGCCTTGCCGGCGCTGCGAGCGTCGGGCGGACCTGCGTAGACCGCCAGCAGCCGCTCGCGCCCTTCGCGGGCCAGCTTGAGGAAGGCCGCGCGCCGCGCCCGGCCGGCCTCGAAGGCGGCCAATGCGTCGCGCTTGTTGGCCAGCCATTGGCGGGCGCCGATCAGTTCGACCGCGCTGGCATAGGCCTCGTTGAAGCCGGTGTCGTCGCTGGCGTAGACGCGCTGGTGGGCCAGCTCGTGGAAGATCATCGCGGCCAGCTCGCCCTCGGCGTAGCGGATGAAGGTGTTGAGCAGCGGGTCGCCGCCCAGCAGGCGGCTCCAGCCCAGCGTGGAGTACGCGGGGATGGCCTGCACCTGCGCCTCCCAGCCCTCGGCCTTCAGCGCGTCGGCCTGGGCCTGGGCGCGCTTGAGGTCGAACCAGCCCTGGTAGCCGGCGCAGCCCATGATGGGATAGCACCAGGTCTTGAGCGACATGCCGAACTCGGGCGCGGCGATGACGTTCCAGACCGCCGCCGGGCGGCCAAGGTCGGCGTAGCGACGGTAGCTGTTGTTCTCGGGCAAGGCGAGGCGGCTGCTGGCGAAGTCGCGCATCTGCTGCGACAGGCGCAGGCGCTGGGCGAGGTCGGCCGGCGTGGCAGGATCGGCCAGCCAGTCGTCCACCGGCTTGGCAGCACGCGTGATGCCGAGGTGGCCGCCAGCCGCCTGGCTCCAGTGGCCGAGGGCGCTGCAGCCGCCCAGGGCCAGCAGCGATGCCGACAGCAGCAGGCGACGGATCAAGCCGCTTCCACTTCGACGAGGCAGTCGTAGAAGGCCGGCGCCTCGCCCATGTCCGTGAGGCGCTGGTGGGTCACCTCGTTGACGTTGGTGCCCTGCGCGCCCAGCTTGCGCCACCACACGCCCAGGCCATTGACGACGCCGGGCCGCGCGCGCTTGCTGACCTTGAGACGGGCAACGTAGCGGCCGCGGTCGTTGAAAGCCGACACCATCGCGCCATCGGCCAGGCCACGCAAGGCGGCGTCGTCGGCGTGCATCTCTATGAGCGGCTCGCCCTCGATGTCGCGCAGGCTCTTCACGTTGACAAAGCTGCTGTTCAGGAAGTTGCGCGCCGGCGGCGAGATCATGGCCAGCGGGTAGCGGGCGGCCAGCTCGGGCGAGCTCTGCGCGCTCTCGTAGTTGGGCACGTAGTCGGCGCCCGCGGCCTGGGCGCGGCCGTTGGGCGTGCGGAAGCCGCCTTCGGCAAACGGCGCTTCGGCGATGGGCAGCGGCAGCCAGCCCTGCTGGCGCAGCAAGCACATGTCGACGTCGGGCGTGAAGGCCTGCGCCACCAACGCCTCGTCGCTGTCGCTGAAGCACGGGTCGGTCAGGCCCATGGCTGCGGCCAGCTCGCGGAAGATCTGCGTGTTGGGCTTGGCCTCGCCCAGCGCCGCGACGGCCGGCTGGTTCATCAGCACGTCGGTGTGGCCGTAGGACGTGTGCACGTCCAGATGCTCCAGCTGGGTGGTGGCGGGCAACACGTAGTCGGCCAGGTCGGCCGTATCGGTCATGAAGTGCTCGAGCACGACGGTGAGCAAGTCCTCGCGCTGGAAGCCCTTCACCACCTTGGGCGACTCGGGCGCCACGGCGACGGGGTTGCTGTTGTAGACGATCAGCGCCGCTATCGGCGCGTCAGCCTGCAGCAGCGCATCGCCGATGGTGCTCATGTTGACCATGCGCGGCTGACGTCCGGCCAGCAAGTCGGGGCGTTCGAGATTCGGATTCTTGAAGGGCGCGTTCCAGCCCGAAGCCGACAGCAGCACGCCGCCGCTCTGATGGCGCCAGGCGCCGGTCAGGCAAGGCAGCAGCGCGATCAGGCGCACCGCATTGCCGCCGCCGCGCACGCGCTGAAGGCCGTAGTTCATGCGAATGGCTGCGGGCTTGGTCGTTGCGTAGTCATGCGCCAGGGCGCGCACCTCGTCGGCGCTGATGCCGCAGGTCTCGGCCACGCGCTCGGGCGGCCAGGCCAGGGCCTTGGCGCGCAGTTCGTCCCAGCCGTCCACGTAGTGCTCGATGTAGTCGCGATCCAGCCAGTCGTTGGCAATCAGCTCATGCATCAGCCCCAGCGCCAGCGCGCCGTCAGTCCCTGGCAGTACGGCGATGTGCTGGTGGCACTTGTCTGCCGTCTCGGTCTTGCGCGGGTCGATGCAGATGAGCTTGGCGCCCTCGCGCTTGGCCTGGTTGGCGTAGGTCCAGAAATGCAGGTTGGACGCGATGGAGTTGCTGCCCCAGATGACTATGAGCTTCGCGCCCGCGAAATGACGCGTGTGCATGCCCAGCTTGTGGCCAAAGGTGGCGGCCAGGCCCGCGCCGCCTGCGGAGGCGCAGATGGTGCGGTCCAGCCGCGCGGCGCCCAACGCGTTCCAGAGGCGCCCCGCCATGGCCTCGCCCTGGATCAGGCCCATCGTGCCGGCGTAGCTGTAGGGCTGGATGGTCTGCGGGTCTGGAACAGCCTTCAGCCGCGCGGCGATGTCGGCGATGGCTTCGGCCCAGCTCACCTGCACGAAGCGCGGCGCCTCGGTCTTCCTGCTGACGCGCTTGAGCGGGTGGAGCACGCGCTCGGGGTGGTACGTCCGCTCGGGGTAGCGCGAGACCTTGGTGCACAGCGCGCCGTGGGTGTTGGGATGGTCGGCGCGGCCTTGCACCTTGATGACACGCTCGTTCTCGACGGTCACCTGCATGGCGCAGGTGTCAGGGCAGTCGTGGGGGCAGGCGCCGTGGACGGTGCGGGTGGTCATGGCTGTCGCGGTCTCTGGGAAGAGATGCGATTGTCGCGTGCGGCTTCCTGCCGGGCCCGCTCAGGGTCACTGGGCGAGCAGTCGGCAGCACTGCGGAAACGGACGTAACAGTCCGGCCAACGGGCCTCCCCTACGATCCGCCGCTCCTCCATCGGCAAAGGCCCAGCCCGTGCGACGTTCCGGCATCACGACCCTCCTCACCCATGGGGCCACCGCTCGTGCGGGTGCTCAGGAACGCAAGCGACTCTGCAACACGCAGGCCCAGCACTTGCCCGCTCAGGACGGCAAGCCATGACGCCGATTCAGCAATGGCAGGCCACCCGCAGCCTGCGCCTGCTGCTGCAGACGCTGCGCGACTTGACGGTGTCGATGGGGCCGCTGCTGCTGCTCGGCGGCGGCCTGCTGGTGGCGGCCTATTGGTGGCTGGACCCGCAGCCGCCGCGCCAGGTGCGGCTGGCCACCGGCCCGGCCGGCAGCGCCTACGCCGGCTTCGGCGAGGGCTATGCGAAGGCGCTGGCGCGCGAGCGCATCCAGGTGGCGCTGATCGCCACCGAAGGCGCGCTGGACGACCTGGCCCATCTGCGCGCGGGCACCGCCGATGTGGGGTTCGTGCGCGGCGGCATGGCCGATCCGGTGGCCGACACCGAGGCCGGCATCGTCTCGCTGGGCAGCCTGTTCTACGAGCCGATCTGGATCTTCTACCGCCGCGATCTCGGCGTCGCGCGCCGCCAACCCGGCGGCGAGCTGCAGCGCCTGGACCAGCTGCGCGGCCTGCGCGTCAATGTGGATCAGGACGGCAGCGGTGTGCCGCAGATCGTCGAGAAGCTGCTGGCGCTGAACCAGCTGAAGCCGAGCGACCTGCAACTGTCCAACCTGGCGCCCGACGCTGCGGGTGAGGCGCTGCGCCAGGGCCAGCTGGACGCTGCGGTGCTGATCTCGGCGCCGCAGGCCGGCGTCGTCCGCGCGCTGCTGCGCGACCCGGCCATTGCGCTGATGGCCTTCGAGCAGAACGAGGCCTACTCGCGTCACCTGCCCTTCCTGTCCACCGTGAGCCTGCCGCGCGGCGTGGTGGACCTGGCGGCCGACGTGCCGCCGCACGACGTGCCGCTGCTCGCCACCACCACCGCGCTGTTGGCGCGCGAGCAGACGCACCCTGCGCTGCGCCAGCTGTTCGCCCAGGCCGCGCTGCGCCTGCACGGCGAGGCCGGCTGGTTCAACGGCGCGCGCGACTTCCCCAACACCCGCACCAGCGAGCTGCCGGTCAGCGCCGAGGGCGACCGCGCCATCAACGGCACGCCGCCGGCCTGGGCCCGCTACCTGCCCTTCTGGGCCGGCAATCTGCTGGAACGCATGTGGCTGGTGGTCGGCGGCCTGCTGGTGCTGATGCTGCCGCTGTCGCGCGTGGTGCCGCCGCTCTACACCTTCCGCGTGCGCTCGCGCGTGTTCCGCTGGTATGCGCGGCTGCGCGAGGTGGAGGCCAAGCTGGAGGCCGGCATCGATGAGCACGACGCGTTGCTCGACGAGCTGGATGAGCTGGACCGTGTCACCCACCGCATTGCGGTGCCGCTGTCGTATGCCGAAGAGCTTTACGCGTTGCGCAACAACATCTTTGCGGTGAGGAAGCGGCTGCTGGCGCAGCGGTCGCGGGCAACAGGTGGGCCGGCCGGCTGATGAGCGAGCGGCCGGTCGGCGTGTTGCCTGTCCGTCTGCTGGACAACAGGCTTCTCATGGCACCAGCGGCACCTGCGACCCCCTGATGGCACCGGCCAGGACTGCGTGCAAATTCCCTGTGCCGCGCTCTGTAAGCCGCTCTGCCCAGACTGCGCGCAGGCTTGTCAGCGTGTCGCCGAAGATCGCGTAACAGTGCATGTTGTGTTGTTGGGCTGAGCAGTAGACGAATCCGGCAAATCCTTGTGCATGGGCCTCAGCGGCCAGTTCCTGCGTGTGGCTGAGCCGTAGCGACTGCAGCACTGGCCAACTGCTTGCATGCATGCGCAAGTCAAGCAGCGGCAAGGACCGAGACGTCTGGACGCAAAGCAATGTGCGCATCGCAGCAGTCTGCATAGAGACGGCCGTGGCCTCGCGCCGGCAGAGCGACTCATACACCGCGGTCTCAGGAGCCTCGGCGAAGTAGCCGACCGGAAGGCCGGACACGTCGAAGCGGCCGCTCAGCAGGTGCGCCGGCGGCAACAGCACACGTCCGACGCGCAGGGAGCCGCGTCGTGCACGGGCGCGCTGGATGCGATAGAGGACGGCAGGGGCCGGGAGATCAAAACTGGGAGCGAATTCGAGGTCGGCGAGCTTCATGCGGATCGATCAAGTACCCTCCGCCGATGCAAGCTCCAGCACCCGTGACGTGTCGCCTTGTTCGATTGCCTGGCGAGGGGTCCTGCCGCTGAGACCGCCCAGCGGCGTCTCCAGGAACGACAGCATGGCCCAGCCTTCGCTGGTGCCCAGGGCCTTGGCGAGTTCGGGGATCGCGTCCCAAAGCCCGGGCTCGAACTGCCATTTCGGCAACCGAAAGCCCCGGCGGGTTTGGGTGAGCCCAATGGCTCGACCCTTCGCGATCCAAGCGTTGATGGTCACTCGGGTGGTGCTTGCTAGCTCGGCAGCTTGCTCCGTGGTCACGATGTCGTCGGCCTGCAGCCGTTCCGTCCTGGCAGCGAGGCTGCCGGCAAGGAGGGAGCGGGTCTGCGCTGAGGAGACATAGGGCGATGGGCGCTGGGGGGCACGGGTGACGCGTGCCGAGCTTCGGGCGGAAGTTTGTGTGGTGGAGACGGTCTTCATGGCTGATGGATCGACTGCTTCAGGGGGCGTTGCGCGCATTGACCTTGGTCGCGCCGAAGAAACCTCTCAGCTCGCGGACGCGGCCGAGCTTCAACTTGATCGGTAGCGAGACCATGCCAACGGCCGAGGGCGGCGGAGGCGGCAGGCGCAGCAACTGCGGCGGCTCGCTGGCCAAGCACAAAAATTCGTCGTAAACGGAGAGCGCCCGGCTTGGCCGACTCAACACGTTTTCGAGGATAGGCAGCCTATGCCGTCTCTCCACGATGCCCCTGACTACTTGCAACGCGCCCAGGACTTGGTCTTGGGGAGCTCTCAGGACGATCATCTGATCCTTTCGTTTGGCAAGTTCGTTAAGTCCGATTATGCCAAACAGCCTTCAGCCACGCGACACCTACGCCACAAGGGGGCCGCGCAGCGACGACTAGCAGGTTGCGGAGGCCCGCCGAAACTGGCCGTCCTAGGCTGACTGTCGCTAGCCAGCCTGATGCAGTCGCTCCTCACGCCGCCGGCAACGTCAACCTCGCAATGCACCCCTGCGGCGCCGCCGGCAGCAGTTCCGCGCTGCCCCCATGCCGCTCGGCGATCTCCCTCACGATAGCCAGGCCCAGGCCACAGCCCTCACCGTGCGCCGATCCCCTAACGAAGCGCTCGAAGGCGCGCTCACGCAGCTCGGGCGCCAGGCCGGGGCCGTTGTCCTCCACGTCCAGCCACACGTCGTCGCCCGCGCGGCGCAGCTTCACGGTGAGGGTGGCGCCAGAGCCGGCATAGCGCACGGCGTTGTCGATGAGGTTGATGAGCGCCTCGCGCAGCAATACCTCCACGCCCTGCACGCTCAATCCTTCGTGGATCACCTCGGCCCCCAGGTCGCAGCCAGCGGCCAGCGCGCGCGGCACCCAGTCGGCGGCGACCTCGCGCACCAGCCGGCCGCAGTCCACCGCCGCCCAGCCTTGGGCCGCCACGGCCTCGGGCTCGGCGCGGGCCAGCGTCAGCAGTTGCGACACCAGGCGGGCGCTGCGCACGGCGCTCTCGCGCACACGCTCCAGACGCTGGCGCAACGCGGGGTCAGACGTTGCCTCCAGCGCCAGTTCGGCCTGGCTCTTCAGCCCGGCCAGCGGCGTGCGCAGCTGGTGGGCCGCGTCGCTGATGAAGCGGCGCTGCGTGGCCAGGCTTTGCTGCACCTGGCCCAGCAGCTCGTTGACCGCGCCGGCCAGTGCGCGCACCTCGGGCGGCGCGGCCTGCAGTTGTACCGGGTCCAGCGCGTCGGCGCGCCGGCCCTCCATCTGCTGCTGCAGCTCGGCCAGCGGCTTCAGGCCTTTGCGGATACCGGCCCACACGCCCATGCTCATCAGCGCGATCAGCAGGGACAGGGGCAGCGCCGTGTCCAGCAGCATGCGACGCGCCAACAGGTCGCGCGGCGCGCTGGAGCGGGCGATCTGCACGCGCAGCGCCGAGTCGGGCGCACCGGCGGCGGCGAGCTGCAGGTCCAGCGACACGACGCGCATGGGCTCGGGCACGGTGGCATCGAAGAACACCGGCTCGTTCAGGGTCGGCGAGCCGGGCGGCGCCGGCATGCGCGCATCGCCCAGCAGCAGCTGACCCGGTGGCGAGCTGACCATGTACATGACGCGGTCCTCCGGGTCGGCGGCCAGGATGTCCTGCGCCGAGCGCGGCAGGTCCACGAACAGGCCGCTGGCCGTGGGCCGGATCTGCCGCGCCAGCGCGCGGGCGGCCTGCAGCAGGCTGGCGTCCACCAGCTCGTCGGCATGCCGGCTGGCCACGCGGTAGGCGCCGAAAGCGGCGACGCCCCACAACACGATCTGCGGCAGCAGCAGCCACAGCAGCAGTTGCCGGTGCAGCGAGCGGCCGGCCGGTTTGCTCACGGCGACGACGTGGCTTCGAGCAGATAGCCCAGGCCGCGCACCGTGCGCACGGCCAGGCCGGAGCCTTCGAGCTTCTTGCGCAGGCGGTGGATGTAGACCTCCAGCGAGCCGCCGCCGGAGCTGTCCTCGCTGCCCCAGGCCTCGGCGATCTGCGCCTTGGTGACGACGCGGTCGCGCTCGGTCAGCAGCAGGTCCAGCAGCGTCCACTCGCGCGGGCTCAGGTCCACCGGCTCGCCGGCGATGCTGGCGCGGCGGGCGGCGCGGTCCAGCGTCAGGCCGCGCAGTTGCTGGGCCGCGTTGCTGGGCCGGCCGCGGCGCAGCAACGCGTGCAGGCGGGCCTCCAGCTCCGGGAAGTCGAAGGGCTTGGTCAGGTAGTCGTCCGCGCCGGCCTGCAGGCCGGCGACGCGGTGCTCCAGCGCGTCCAGCGCCGTCAGCACGAGGATGGGCAGCGTGCGGCCGGCCTCGCGGACGCGCTTGAGCACGGTGAGGCCGTCGACCATCGGCAGGCCCAGGTCGAGGATGGCGATGTCGAAGTCCTGCTTCTTCAGCAGGTACTCGGCCACGGCGCCGTTCTCGGCCCACTCGACCTTGAAGCCGGCGTTAAGCAACTGCTGCTGCAGCGCGTCGGCCAGCAGGGCGTCGTCTTCGGCGAGCAGCAGGTTCATGGCCCGTGACTGTAGCGGCGGCAAGCCTTATGGTTAATACGATATTAAGTTTCTTAATAGTCGGTAATGATGCGGCCATGCTCCGCGCCTGCGCCCTCGTTATGGCCTTGCTGCCCGCCGTTGCCCGAGCCGGGCCGCAGGTGGATGTCGTGCATTGGTGGACGTCCCCCGGCGAGACGGCGGCCATGCATGCGCTGGCCGACGCCTACCGCGCCGCCGGCGGCCAGTGGCGCGATCTGGCGGTGGTGGCGTCCGAGCAGGCGCGCGCCGTCGTGCTGGCGCGCATCCAGGCCGGCAACCCGCCGATGGCCGCGCAGTTCAATGCCTCGCAGCCCTTCCAGCAGCTCGCCCGCCAGGGCCGGCTGAACGCGCTGGACGACATCGCCGCACAAGGCCGCTGGGCCGAGACGCTGCCCGCCGTGTTGCTGGACGCCGTGCGCGTGGACGGCCACATCTACGCCGCGCCGCTGAGCGTGCACATGCCGGCCTGGCTGTGGAGTTCGAAGGCCGCGCTGCGCAAGGCCGGCGTGAAGCAGGAGCCGCGCAGCATGGGCGAGCTGTTCGTCGCGCTCGACAAGCTGCAGGCCGCCGGGCTGACCCCGCTGGCCCACGGCGGCCAGCCCTGGCAGGACATGAACCTTTTCTCCGCGGTGCTGGCGAATCAGGGCGGGCGCGACCTGTACCTGGCCGTGTTCCGCGACCGCGATGCCGCTGCGCTGCAGGGCGAGGCGCTGCGCCAGGTGCTGACGAGCTACAAGAAGTTGCGCCGTTATGTCGACCCCGGCTCACCCGGCCGCAGCTGGAGCGACACGACCGCCCTGCTCATCAGCGGCCGCGCCGGGCTGGGCTTCATGGGCGACTGGGCCAAGGGCGAGTTCGCCCAAGCCGGCCAGCAACCGGGCCGCGACTACGGCTGCACGCCAGGCCTGAGCCCGAGGTCGCCCTACATCGTCGACGGCGACGTGCTTGTCTTTCCGAAGGACAAGGACGGCAGCGCCCTGCCCGCGCAACGCCTGCTCGCGCGGGTGGCGACGGCGGCGACCACGCAGTTGGCCTTCAGCGCCCGCAAGGGCTCGGTGCCGGTGCGCACCGACCTCGACACCCGCACGCTCGACGCCTGTGCGCAGATCGGCGCGGCAGCGTTGCGCGACGCCGGCCGGCTGGTGGGCAACACCGAGATGCTGCTGGCGCCCGAACAACTGACGGCGCTCGAACGTGCCGTCAGCGACTTCTGGAACCGCGACATCCCCGTCCAGACGGCGCAGCAGACCATCGCCAGGATTCTTCAAAACACCGACAGGAGACAGCCTTGACCCGCGTTCACATCCAGGACCTCAGCATCCGCTTCGGCAGCCACGACGTCATCAAGGGCCTCGACCTCGACGTCAACAGCGGCGAGTTCCTCGTGCTGCTGGGCCCGTCGGGCTGCGGCAAGTCGACGCTGCTGCACACCATCGCCGGGCTCAACCCGGTCAGCGGCGGCAGCATCCACATCGGCGAGCAGGACATGACGAACGCCGAGCCCAGCCAGCGCGGCGTGGGCATGGTGTTCCAGAGCTATGCGCTGTACCCGACGATGACGGTGAAGGAGAACCTCGCCTTCCCGCTGAAGATGGCCAAGACGCCCAAGGCCGAACTGGAGAAGCGCGTGGCCGCCGCCGCCGACATGCTGCAGCTGGGCCCCTTGCTGGAGCGCCGTCCCGGCCAGCTCTCCGGCGGCCAGCGCCAGCGCGTCGCCATCGGCCGCGCGGTGGTGCGCGAGGCCAAGGTGCTGCTGCTGGACGAGCCGCTCTCCAACCTCGACGCCAAGCTGCGCACCGACCTGCGCCGCGAGCTGAAGCTGCTGCACAGCCGCCTGGGCAACACGATGATCTACGTGACGCACGACCAGGTCGAGGCGATGACGCTGGCCACGCGCATCGTCGTCATGCACCAGGGCGTCATCCAGCAGATCGGCACGCCGGCCGAGGTCTACGAGAAGCCGAAGAACCTGCTGGTGGCGGGCTTTGTCGGTTCGCCCGCCATCAACCGCATCGAAGGCCAGGTGGGCGAAGGCGGCCTGTTCGTCGCGCCCGGCATCAGCCTGCCGCTGCCCGCTGCGCTGTCGTCGCGCAAGCAGGGCGAGGTCCTGACGCTGGCCGTGCGGCCCGAGAACGTGCGCCTGGAAGCTGGCCAGCCATTCGCAGCCGAGATCCAGCTCGTCGAGCCGTTAGGCAACCAGCATGTGGTGTGGATGAACTGCGCGGGCATCACGGTGTCGGCCGTGCTGCCGGGGCAGCCGGTCGTGGAAGACGGCGCCAAGGTGAGCTTTGGCTTCGATGCGGCCAAGACGATGTGGTTCGACGCGGCGGGGGAGCGGGTCGAGACCCGCAGCTGAAGCGGTCGCGATGCGTCAGCGTTTCGGCAGGTGCCGCCACCCCCAAGCCGTCATCGAGCCCCGAGCAAATCCCCGCACAGTGCGGCCGAGTACGCCGCCAGCGTCTCGCCGCTCGGAGCCGACCCCTCGGGCAGGCCGCCGCCAGAGAGCCGGCACCACAGCGCGCGCATGCGGGCGTGGTCTTCCTCCGCGTCGAGGCTGCCGGCCAGCGTTTGCAACGCGGCTTGGTCCATCGGCGTGGGCTGCTGCGCGGCGATCTGGGTCGACAGCATCCGCGCCCAGTCGCGCGCGATCAGCCATTGCCCTCTCACGGGGTCGAACACGCGCGCCTTCAGCCCGTCGCGGCAGGCCAGGAAGCGGCTGACCTTGCCCTCGGTGACGTAACGCCGCGGTTGGGGCAGGTGCAGTTGGCCGTGCAGCGCCAAGCCGGCGAGCGCGCGCGTCCAGGCGGCCAGGTTGACGGCCTTGTCAACCGTCAGCGGCGTGTCGAACACGCGCACCTCAACGGTGCCGAACTCAGGCTTGGGGCGCACGTCCCAATAGATGTCCTTCAGCGACTCGGCGATGCCGGTGGCGTAGAACTCCTCCGCCAATGATTCGAAGTGCGCCCAGTCGAGCAGGTAGGGCATCGGCCCGCCATGAGGGTAGACGAGTGGCTCCAGTGCCCGGCAGGAAGCGAAGCCGGAGTCGCCGTGCTGGAGGAAGGGCGAGGCGGCCGCCAGCGCGATCAGCAGCGGGGTGTGGGCCTGCAGCACATTGGCCACCCGCAGCGCGGTCTCGCCATCGGGCATGCCCACGTGCACATGCATGCCGTAGGTGGAGAAGCGCTTGGGCAAGAAGCCGAAGCGCTGGTCGAGCACCTGCGCACGTGGGGTCGGGCTCAGCACACGCTCGTTCCAGAACTGGGCCACGTGTGTGCCGCCGCCGCGCACGGCCAGGCCCTGCGCCCAGGCCACGTCCTGGAGTTGTGCCACGCGCGCATGCACCTCCTCGCGCAGCGACTCGGCATCGCGGTGCACGCTGGAGTTCAGCTCAATGGTGGACTGCGTGGCCTCCAGCGCGTATTGCTTGCCCTGGGGCGTGGTGTCGAGTTGCTCCCACAGCGTCTGGCCGGAAGGAGACAGCTGGCCGGTGATGGGGTCGACGACCTGAAGCTCAAGTTCCAGGCCCACGGTCAACGGGTCAGACACGGAAAACTGCATGTTGTCGCTCTCATGGTTGGCGCGTCAGGCAAGCGGCAAAAAACCGCTCGCTCATTCACTCTCCGCGCGATGCCTTCGCGGTGGCGCAGGCCTGGAGAAAGTCCCTGAGCAGCGGCTGGTCGTCAAAAGGGCTGTCACCGCGCTCGGCGGTGAATTCCGGGTGCCACTGCACGGCCGCAATGTAGCTGCCCTCATGGCAGCTGATGGCCTCGATGGTCTGGTCGTCCGGGCTGAAGGCCTCGATCCGGAAACCCGGCGCGAGCCGGCGTATCGCCTGGTGGTGGATGCTGTTGACCCAGGTGCGCTGCTGGCCAGGGTAGACATCGGCGAGCCAGCCGCCCGGCTGGATGTCGACGCAGTGGTAGTTGTGTTCGTACACACCGTCGGCGAAATGGATCACCGAGTGCCCGTGCTGCGTGGCCAGATCCTGATAGAGCGTGCCGCCAAACGCGACGTTCAGGATCTGCAGGCCGCGACAGATGCCGAACACCGGTTTGCCCGCCGCGACGAAGGCGCGGATCAGCGCAATCTCGTAGGCGTCGCGCACCGCGTCGCCTGCCCACTCAGGGCGCAGCGGCTCCTCGCCATAGGTCTGCGGAGCGACGTCGGCGCCGCCTTGCAGCACCAGCCCGTCCAGCGCCGCCGCATAGGCGTGCAAGTTGATGGTGCGCGGCTGCAGGCTGCCGGTGGCCATGGCAGGCACCATCACCGGCACCGCATCCTGCGTCATCAACCACAGCGCAACCGACTGCTCGAGGTAGTGGAGCGTCTTGGTCCACACGCCGCCCAAGTCAAGCACCGGCAGGTCTGGGTGGTAGATGCGGGCGGAAACGCCGATCAGCGGGGGTGTGAGGATGGAGTTCAAGGTTCGGCAAGGCAACCGTGTGATGAGCAGCCGAGTTTCACGCCCTGGCCATCTCGGCGCCCCCCGACAGGCGCTCTGCTGCTTGTCAGCGAAAGCCGCGCCACGATGGCAAACGTCGCCGGCCCAGCGCACCCAGGCGATAGCTGCCGTTCACCGGCCCGTAGCTGACGGCGCGCAGGCCGTTGGGCAGGCGACCTGGCGGCCGCTTGTGAGGCCCCCACCAGCGCAGGTTTGGCGGCGTCACGGGTCAGACACCGTAACGCAGGCCCGACCTGCGATTGGCGACAAAACCTGAACAGTCCGTTCCGGCGCCCCCGTCTTTTGATCGCGCTGCACTGCCCGATGTGCCGGCCTGTGAGAGGCCGCCAACCGGCGGCCCGACAACCGATCGAAAGACGAACCATGCAGTCCAAGACCCTTGCCCTGTCCGCACTGGCACTGGCCGCCAGCGCCTCCGCCTTCGCCCAGTCCCCCACCACGCAGGTGTCGCTGTACGGCATCCTCGATGCCAATGTGCAGGTGCTCGACGGCGCCGCGCGCCAGACGCGTGTGCAGTCCGGCGGCCTGTCCGGCTCGCGCTTCGGCGTGCGCGGCAGCGAAGACCTCGGCGGCGGGCTGAAGGCCTTCTTCACGCTGGAGTCGGGCATCAACGCCGACGACGGCACCCATGGCCAGAACGCCTTCTGGGGCCGGCAGGCCTTCGTGGGCCTCGGCACGCCTTACGGCAAAGTTTCGCTGGGCCGCCAGTACGGCAGCGTCTACACGCTGACCCACGAGTTCAGCCAGTTCTCCAATGTCGGCACCGGCGCCAGCACGGCCGTCATCGGCGGCTTCGGCGGCTATGAACCGGTGCGCGGCGGCAACAGCTCGGCCGCCGCCAACGGCGGGCCGGCGCGCGTGAACAACTCGGTGAAGCTGGAAAGCACCAGCTACGGCGGCTTCAGCGCCGGCGCGCTGTGGGGCATGGGCGAAGTGGCCGGCAGCACCGCCGACAACCGCGTCGCCGACATCCACGGCCGCTACACCGGCCATGGCCTGGACGCGATGGTGTCCCTGGTGGACGACAAGGCCGACGCCATTCGTCAGCACGTCCGCACCGTGTCCGCTGCGGCGGCCTATGACTGGAACAGCTTGCGCTTCAATGGAGGCGCCATGCAGGTCGACGACCGCAGCGCCGCCGACCGCGACGGCCAGGGCTATTGGCTGGGCGCTAGCTACCGCACCGGCCAGCATGTGTTCAAGGGCCAGTATGTCGAGAGCAAGAACGACGGCGCGCAGTTGGACGGCAAGACGCAGGCCTTCGGCGTGGGCTACCAGTACGACCTGTCCAAGCGCACCGCGCTGTACAGCTCGGTCACGCGCTTCAAGAACGACGGCGTGGGCTATGTCGGCCGCGCGGCCGGCACCATTCCGGTGGGCCTGACCGATGCGAACGAGCGCAACATGACCGAGTTCGTGGCCGGCATCCGCCACAGCTTCTGAGCGGTACGCGGCGGGGCGGCGCCTTGAAGGCTCCCGGGGTCTTGCAGCACCGGGCCTCTTCTTCATGCGGTGGGGGAGCGGGTCGACGCGTGAGCCGTCACGGCGGTCTGCTGGAATGGGTCTTGCGTGTCGCATGCCCCCCGCCCCCACTGCCTCCCCTCATGCACGATTTCGCCCCGCTGCCGCGTTTGCTGGCGGCGCTGAGCCTGACGATTCCCTTGTTGAGTGCGGCGCAGGCGCCCGCCATGACCGATGCCGAGCGCGCCAGGCGCGACGCGGACAAGGTGCTCAACTTCATCAAGTTCCATGCGGTGAAGGCCAGGCCGGTGGCCGAGCCGGCCGACAAGCCGCGCAAGCCCGCCGCACCTGGCCCGCAGCGCGCGGCCAGCCCGATGCGCCATGCCGAAGCCGCGCCGGCCGAGCCGGCCGTTGCGGAAACCGCTCACGCGTCGGCAAGCACCCAAACGCTGCCCACGGCTGACGCAACGACGCCGCCGGCGCCAGCGCAGCCGGCAGCCAGTTTCGGCACATCGCCCGTGAGCGCGCCTGCCGCAGCGGCCGCGACCATAGCCCCCCCGGAGTCCGTGGCGGAACCCGACACGGAGGAGCCTGAAGAAGTCGCGCTGCAACTCCAGCGCTTCGTGGAACCGGTGCTGACAGCCTCTGCGCAAGCCACGCTGGTGGGCCGGCCGCGCAATGTGACGGTGCGGTTCACGGTGGAGCCCAACGGCACCGTGAGCAAGGCCGACGCTTTGGCAGACGCGCCCCGCCGCCTGGCCAGGCCGGCCGTCGACGCCGTCCTGCAGTGGCAGTTCGCACCGTTGCCGCAGCCACGCACGGTCGACGTCGAGATCGCCTTCCGGCCCGGCTGAGCCTGCCGGCGCCGGTCGCCGCGCTGGCATCCAGGGCCGCGCGCCGCTACGCCGACATCCTCGGTGCGATCGACGGCATTGCTTTCCACGCCAAGATCCTCGCGTTTGACGCTGCCGTCAAGTCGCGGCCTATCAAGGGCCTGGCGGTGTTGAGACGGCCAGGCTGACTCGCCAAAGCTCGCCGAACGGCGCCTCGGCCAGCGGCCGGCTCAGCAGGAAGCCCTGCACCTGCTCACAGCCTTCACGGCGCAGGAAATCGAGCTGCGCCTGGGTCTCCACGCCCTCGGCCACGGTGGACAGACCCAGGCTGCGGGCCAGGGCGATGACGGTGCGGATGATGGCCTCGTCGCCCTGCTGCTCACCGATGCCGCTGACAAAGCTGCGGTCTATCTTCAAGGTCTCGATGGGCATCTGCTTCAGGTAGGCCAGCGACGAGTAGCCGGTGCCAAAGTCGTCCACCGACAGGCGCACGCCCAGGCAGTCCAGCGCGGCCAGGGCCTCCAGCGCGTTGTCGGTCTTCATGATCACGCTCTCGGTGATCTCCAGCTCCAGCCGCCCGGGCGCCAGGCCGCTGCGCTGCAGCACGGCGCGCACATGGTCGACGAAATCGCCGCGCTCCAACTGGCGCACCGACACGTTGACGCTGACATGCGGCACCGGCAGCCCCTCGCTGTCCCAGCGCACGAGTTGCTGGCAGGCCTGCTCCAGCACCCAGGCCCCCAGCTCGACGATTAGCCCGCTCTCCTCGGCCACGCTGATGAAGCGCCCGGGCGGCACCGCGCCCAGCTCGGCACTGTGCCAGCGCAGCAGCGCCTCGGCGCCTGCCGGCGTGCGCGCGTCGCTGCAGCTCAGCTTCATCTGGTAGGCCAGGCTCAGCTCGCCCTCGGCCAAGGCGCGGCGCAGCAGGCGCACCATGCGCGAGCGGTCGAGCGCGGCCGCCGTGAGCTCGGGCCGATAGAACTGGTAGCGGTTGCGCCCCTCGGCCTTGGCGGCGTACATGGCCGCGTCCGCAGCATGGAACAAGGCGTCGCCGCCCTGGCCGTCGCCCGGGTAGAGGCTGATGCCGATGGACGCCGACACCTGGAACTCCTGCCCCGCCAGCAGCACCGGCAGGAAGAGCGCCTCGATGAGGCGATGCGCCAGCTGTGGCGCTTCGCGGGCGGCATCCTGGCAGTCGAGCACGCAGACGAACTCGTCGCCGCCGATACGCGCCAGCAGCTCCGCACGTCGCAGCAGCGCGGACAGGCGCCGGGACACCTCCTTCAGCACTTCGTCGCCGACCGCATGGCCCTGGGCGTCGTTGATCTCCTTGAAGCGGTCCAGGTCGATGTAGAGCAGCGCCAACTGCCGCTGCTGGCGCTCGGCCGTGGCGCAGGCGCGGCGCAGGTGGTCGCTGCACAGCAGGCGGTTGGGCAGGCCGGTGAGCGGGTCGTGGTGGGCCAGGTGGTCCAGCCTCGCCCGTGCCTGCTCCAGTTCGGCGGTGCGTGCCGCGACCCGGCCCTCCAGCTCGTCGTTGGCATCGCGCAGCTGCCGGCCCTGCGCGTCCAGGACGTGCTGCGCCCGCCGCACGAACAGCAATTGCAGGCCATAGAGCAGCGCCATGGCCGCCCCCAGGCCCCAAAGCAGGCTGCGCGCCGTGGCCCGCAGGCGCTGCACGAAGCCGGTCACGTCCTGGTAGGTTTCCAGCACACCGACGATGACGCCGTTCTCGCGCACCGGCACATAGCTGCCGATCACGTCGATGTCGCTGCGCGTGCCCTCGAAGGCATCAAAGCGGTCGCGATGCGTCAGCGTGCTGGCCGGCTTGCCGCTGCTGGCGGCCAGGAAGCCCGGATTGCTGCGCTTGTCTTCACCGATCTGCTGGGGGTCGGACGAGAACACCGTCATGCCCTGCAGGTCGAACACCTTGACCTTGATGATCTGGCTGCCCGCCATCAGCGCGGCGGACTTCGCCTGCCAGCCGGCCTGCGCTGCATGAGCCCGCAGCACCTCGGGCGAGCGCTCGCGCAAGCGCACCTGCGGCGCGAACTCCTGCCAGAGCGCATTCACGAACACCGCCGCCATGGCCTCGTTGCGCCGCTCGGCCATGTGCAGCAGCTCGGCTTCGGCGCGCTGCTGCACCTGCCAGCTCAGCAGGGCGCCGATGGCGGCCACGACCAGCAGCGACACCAGCGAGAAATAGCGCGTGAGTCGGAACCTGGGCTCGTTCATCAGCGCCTTGGTCGGTTGGGGGCCGGGCCATCCTACTCACTCAGCACCGATCCGCAATTCGCGCAAATCGGGGGCCGCCAACGAGCCTTGCCTGCGTCAAGGAGCCGTTGATGTCAGCGGTGCTGCGGCGGGCTATGGTCCATGACTCGCGCCGCTCAGGCCTTCTTCTTCGGCGTTCGGCTGGCCGCCGCTGCCCTATTGGCGGGCTTGACGGGCTTGGCTGCCTTGCCGGTGGCCGCAGCGCGCGGCGCCAGCGGCACCCAGCCTTCGGGCAACTCGTCGCCTTCGCGGGGGGGCTCGCCGCCATTGCGCGAGAGCAAGGCCTCCAAGGCCGTGCCCGTGGCCCGCTGCCGGCGCTCGTCGAAGAAGGCTGCCGTCTTGAGCACCGCGATCCTCTCGGCCACAGCGATGGCGACGAACTGGTTCAGGCTGGTGCCGTCGGCCTTGCTCAAGGCTTCGGCCTCTGCCTTGACGGACTTGGGCAGGCGCAGGGCGTAGGTGGTGAGCGTGGTCATGTTGGCAGGCTCCTCAAGTAGTCGGCCGGCGTGCACAGCAGCACGCCAAAGCGCGCCGGCGCGTCGCCGAAATCACGCTGGTTGAAAGACATCAACACGCCGGCGCGGCCATTGATGGCCGCCTCCAGCACCATTTCATCGGCAGGGTCCCTGACCTGCGGCCGCCACCTGAAGTGGCCGTGGGCCACGTCGGCCATCGCAGCGATATCGTCCAGCGCCGCCAAGACCTGCCGCCGTGTGGCGCCGATCGCTCCCAACTGCTCCGGCCGGGTGGCCACAGATTCGTATTCGAGCGCCAGCGCGACGCTGAGCACCAATTGCAGGCGGCCGGCACGCGCCAGGCGCAGCACTTCGGCCGAGCCGCCCTGCGGACTGCGCAGGGCGGCCACCAGCACATCGGTATCCAGCACCACTCGCATCATGCTGCGGATGATATCGCTGGCGATGTGACCCCAGCCGACTCAGCCCCCCGTCGCCGCCAGGTGCGCGCGCAGATCGACCACTGCGTAGCTGGCCGCCTGCTCGGAGGTCTGCGTGGACACCACCGCCATGCTGCGGCCACCGATGCCGACGTGGCACAGGCTGCCGGCATGGGCGGGGATCATGGCCTGCATCGAGACGATGGGAATCGCCAGGCGGCGCTCGCCATCGGCCAGCACCAGCAGCTGTTGCGCACGCCCGTCGCCATGCGGCTGGCCCGGCCGCGCAAAGACGTCCCGCACGGGCACGGCATGGCCGCGCCAGGTCAGCCGCGCCGGCAGGCCGGCCGCCAGCCGCTCGCGCACGGTCTCGGGCATGGGCAGCACTTCCTGCAGGCCGTCCACCTCGCAGGCAATCAACCCTGCGGCCTCGAACACCATGTAGGGCTTGCGGCTGCGCGCCTGCACCGCTGCTGCCGCCGCTGCCGCGCTCGCCACACGGCGCACGCTGAGTGCCGATTCCGAAAACTCCGCCATCAGCCGCTCGGGGTCCAGCGCCTGGACGATGCCTTGCTCGACCGCCAGCTCGGCGGCCACGAAGCCGGCACGGTCGCGGCCGAGCTCGTCGTCCGCCCCCGCCGCCGGCGCCGGCGCGGCGACGTGGATCAGGCCGAGGATCTCGTGCACCAGCAGGCCGAGCCGGCGCTCGCCGTGCCGCACCACGCACATCCAGGCGGCAGGCTGGCGGTCCGGCGTCGCACGCAGGGCTTCGGTGAGGTCGATCACCGGCACCACATGGCCGCGCCAATCGCACAGGCCGCGGGTCGCCGGCCGGGGCAGCGGCGCGGGGCGCAGCGCCGGCACGCTCAGCAGCTCGGCGATGTGATCCGGCGGAATGCCGATCAGCGCGTCGCCGACACGGAAGGCGCCAAGACTGATTCGCGGGACCGCTGAACTCGCCGGGTCCTCGGCAGGCGCATCGCCGTCATCGGCCTGGCCGACGTCCAGGCCTGCCGCCGCGCACCAGGTACGGGTCAGCGTGGCCAGCCGTTGCGGGTCCAGCAGCACGAGCGGCGGCTCGCCTTCGTCGAGCAACGCGGCCTGCACGAACAACTCGTCGGGCGCGTCGTCGTGAAAGAGCTGGCTGACGGCGTTCGCCGGGCAGCGGCGCAGGCCGATCAAGGCATCAACGAGCAGGCCGAGCACCTGCCCGCCCTGCGAGAGGATGACGATGCGGGCGTCGCGCGCCGCCGGCTCGGCGTCGTCCGCGTCGCTGGCGGCATCGGGCTGCTGCCAGCGCTTCAGATCCACCACGGGCACCAGCTGCGCGCCGAACGAGATGACGCCCACGGCACCGCCCGCGCGCCGGGGCAAGGCAGCCATGTCCGGCGGCACGGCGATCGCCTGGACGATGTAGCGGCGATCGATGCCGACGTGGCGGCCGAGCGCGCGCATGGTGGCGATCACGCCGTCCTCGCCACCGGCCGGGTTCGCTGCGTCAGCCATACCGGCCTCAGCCGTTCTGCGAGCTGATCTGCAGGTCCAGCAGCAGGCCGGTGACGTTCTGCGTGGCGGACGCCTGCTCCTTGGTCGCCGAGCTGATCTGCTCGATGGAGCGTGTCGTGTCGTCCACGCAGCGCTGGATGCGCGTGAACGCCTCCTCCACCTGTTGCGACAGCCGGCCGCCCTCGTCCACGCGGTTGACGGTCTCGGTGATCAGCTTGGAGATTTCGCGCGTGGCAAGGGCCGACTTCTCGGCCAGCTTGCGCACCTCCTCGGCCACCACCGAGAACCCGGCACCGTGCTCGCCGGCCCGCGCCGCCTCGATGGCCGCGTTGAAGGCGAGCAGGTGCGTCTGGCCGGCGATACCGCTGATCGTGTCGATGATCTCGGTGATGTCCTTGGAAGACTCCTGGATGGCGATGATGGACTCGCGCGAGCGCTTGAGCAGCTTGCTGCCGTCGTCGGCCTCGCGCTGGGTCTGGCCGGCCAGCTGCGTGGACCGCTGCGTGCCCTCGGCGATGCTGTTGATGGAGCCGGCCAGGCCGTCCATGACGCCCGAGATCGCGCCGACGTTGCCGGCAATGGCCTGCTCGCGGGTGACCTGGGTGGTGACCTCCATCGCGAACTTCACCACCTTGTAGGGCTTGCCGTCGAGGCCGAGGATGGGGTTGTAGGTGGCCTGTATCCACACCTCGACGTCGCGCTTGCCGCGCCGCTGGAAACGGCCCGACTTGAACTGACCCTCGTTCAGGTCGGCCCAGAAGTCGCGGTACTCGCGCGACCTGGTGAACGCCTCGTCGCAGAACATGCTGTGGTGGCGGCCCTGCACCTCGGCCTGCGTGTAGCCGACCACACGCAGGAAGTTCGCGTTGGCGGTGACGACGTTGCCCTCCATGTCGAACTCGATGACGCCTTGCGAGCGGCCGATGGCCTCCAGCTTGCCCTGCGCCTCCTGCGTGGCGCGGCGGGTGGGCGTGATGTCAGTGGCGAACTTGACGATCTTCACCGGCCGGCCTGCGGCATCCAGGATGGGGTTGTAGGAGGCCTGTATCCACACCTCGCTGCCGTTCTTGGCGATGCGCCGGTACTCGCCCGCGTCGAACTCGCCACGGCCCAGACGCTCCCAGAAGGTGATGTAGTCCTGCGAGCGGGTGTAGTCCTGGTCGCAGAACATGCGGTGGTGCTGGCCCACCACCTCGTCCAGCGTGTAGCCGAAGGTAGCGAGGAAGTTGTTGTTGACGCTCAGCACGCGACCCGTCAGGTCGAACTCGATGACGGCCTGCACGCGGTTGATGGCCTGGATGCGGCCCTCGAAGTCGGCACTGCGCAGCTTGTTCTGCGTGATGTCGGTGGCGAACTTGACGACGCGCACCGGCTTGCCTTCGGCGTCGAAGATCGGCACATAGGAGGCCTGCAGCCAGACCTCCCGATCGTGCTTGGCCAGCCGCGCGAATTCGCCGGCGTGGGTCTTGCCGCTGCCCAGATGGGTCCAGAAGGCGGCGTACTCGGCGCTGCGGATATAGGCCGGGTCGCAGAACATCCGGTGATGCTGCCCGACCACCTCGTCGAGCGCGTAACCCATGGTCGACAGGAACAAGTCGTTGGCATGCTGGATGTGGCCGGTCATGTCGAACTCGACCATAGCCTGCGAGCCGTCGAGCGCCCGGTAGAGGCTGGTCAGCGTGTTGCTGTCGGGGTTCTTCAGGAAGGCGGTTGGCACGGGGCGCTCCGGTTCGAGGGCTTGGAGAGCCACGCAGTTTCGGGCGCAATGGATTTCCCTGTCGCGGAGATTGCGCGCACTAGTTCCGCAGTCGGCCGGGTAGCTCATCGCGCATACTGCCGCCATCAAGAACCCCCGACATGTCGCCCAGCCCCGCACCCTCTGCTGACCCCGACGGCGTTGCCGGGCCGGGCGGCCCGTCGCAGGGCCCGCTCCCCCGTCCCAGCGGCGTCGACGAGCGCCAACACCGCCGTGCCCGCGCGCACTGGCCGATCCGCCTGATCGGCGCCTCGGGCAAGGTCGCGTCCGGCTGGGTCTGGGACGTGTCCGAGGGCGGCATGGGCGTGGTGAGCAGCGTGCACATGCCGGTCGGCTCCATTGTCCAAACGGCCGTCGCGATCCCGAACCCGAAAGACCCGCAGCGCCACCTCGCGGTGCAGGCCAAGGTGCGCGTCGTGTTCGCGTCGTTCACCGGCACGCAGACGCGCCTGGGCGTGCAGTTCCTGGCGCTGCCGCTGGAGGTGCGCATGGCCATCCACGCCTACGTGGTAGGCCACGCCTGAAGCTGGCAGGTTCGGCGCGCCTCAGCGCCGCCCGATGACCGTCAGCAGATCGCCGTAAGGCACGACGCGGCCGTGCAGCGGCGCGATGCGCTCGACCGGCAGTTGCAGTCGCTCGATGTTCTCGACCAGGTTGACGTTGCTGTCGCTGGGCCGGGCCGGCGGCGGGCTGCCGGGCGGCGCGGGGTTGTAGGCGTCGGCCTCGATGAGCAGGCGCGCGTGTGGCACGTAGACCATCAGGAAGCCCTGCGAATGCTGGCTGCCGACGATGGCGTGCATCTCGATACGACGCTCGCCGTCGACCAGCGCGAGCTGCCCGTCCACGCCGAGGATCTCCGGCTTTCGGCCTGACCTGGCGAGTGCATCGGGCGCCACGGTATTGGCCTGGGCCAGCACGCGCTCGTAGTAAGGCTTGGTGAGCTGGCTGGTGACCAGCGTCGCGCCCTCGGCGATGACGGCGCGCAGGCCGCCGGCATGGTCGAAGTGGTGGTGGGTGTTGATGACCGTCTTCAGCGGCTTGCCTGGCACGAGCCGGCGCACCTCGGCCAGCACGACGGCGGAGCGGGCGTCGTGCAGCGGCGCCTCCACCAGCACGACGTGGTTGCTCATCTCCACCAGCACGCTGTTGTGCGAGCCGCCGCCGAGGAACCAGACGCCATCGGCCAGCTTCTCGGTGACGACGCGCTCGGCGTGGGCCTTGACGTTGTCGGGCACGGCGATGTCCAGCGGCGGGTTGACCTGCACCTCACTGACCGTCAGGTCGAACACCGGATGGCCGCCCTGGCTTTGCTGGATGCGCATCGGGAACTGGGCGGTGCCGCTGGGCCGGTAGTCGCCGTAGCGGGTGACGACGTCGGTGTCGCCCAGCACCGGGTTGGGCAGTTTGGAGTCGACGCGCACGACGCGACCGGCGGCGTCCAGCCAGGCCGTGGCGGTGAGCAGGCCGGGGACGGCGTAGGTCAGCGTGTCGAAGGTGCTGCCGCCCTCGCTGCTGCGGCCGGCCACGGCGCCGTGCTGGCGGGCGGCGATGACGACGCCGTGCGGCGAGGTCCACAGGTCGTGCAGGCGCTGCTCCCACAAGGCCGGCACGGCGGCGAAGCTGGTGCCGGCCACGCCCCAGGACCAGCGTTCCCGCGCGAAGCCGGTGACGCGTTGCACGGACGCGGTCTGGCCGGCCGGCATGTCGGCGCGGCTGCGGGCGTAGGCCTCGCGCATCGCGTTGTTGGCGTAGTCGAAGGAACGGGCGAACTGCGTGTAGTTCATCCACGGCCAGGCGCCGCCGGGCTCGCGGGCCTGGCCGAAGACGCCGCCCGTGCCGCTCGCCTGGAAGCTCAGCGTCTTGACGTTGGCGCTGCCAAGCGCCAGGTCGGCGCGCTGCAGAAGCGCGGCGGCATCGGGCGCAGCCGGCGTGAGGGCGCAACCGGGCAGCACGGCGGCCATCAGCCATGCAGTCGACAGACCGAGGTAGCGGCGGCGGCTCATCGATTGCTCCAGACCTTGAGCAGCTCGGCCGAGCCCTGGGCGCGGATGCCGTTGTCGTTCATGATGGCCTCGGTCGCGTCGGCCACCTCGGCACGCGGCAGCACCAGCAGCTCCTGGCCCTCGCCCACGAAGCGGAAGGCGACGAACTCGCCGCTGGCGTCGCGCAGCAGCTCCACCAGGTGGGCCAGGTTCTTCACCGGCGTGCCGTTGACGGACGCCAGCACGCGCAGGATGGGGCTGCCGTAGCCCCGCGCGAGCTTGTGCGACTGCAGCGGTGACGAAACCATCACCAGTTGCTGGCCGGCAAAGTCCGGGCGGTCGCGCAGCCGTGTGAGCAAGGGGCTGCCCATGCGGGCCTGGGCCATCGCCGCAGGCATGCTGACGCCCAAGGCTGTCAGGCGGTCGGCCGTGGGTGTCGTGAACACCAGGGGGCCATAGAGGAAGTACGGCGGAAACTCGCCGTTGAGCGAGCCGGGGATGAGCAGGTCGGGCTGCACCACGACGGGCAGCTTGAGGGCCAGTTGCTTGCCGTCGCGCAGCACCTGCACGGGCACGCTGCCATTGCGAGCGAGTTGCTGCACGAGGTAGCCGGAGCGCACGCGCAGGTTGTCGCCGATGCGCACCATGCCTTCGTCGTCGATCTGTACGTCGCCGATGTGGGTCAGCACGTCCATGGGCTTCAGGGGCGTGCCCGGCGTGGGCTGTGGCGTCACGACGAGCAGGCCCGCCACACCCTTGGGCACCTTGGCATAGGCGCGCAAGGCCGGGTTCTGCAGCACCTGCGCGCCCTCGAACAGGCCGGGCTTGCCGTCGTAGCGGCCGTCGGCGATGTCGGCGAGGAAGAGGTCGATCTCTTCGTTGGGGATGATGTAGCCGATGTTGTCGCCGGCCCCCAGGCGGGCAAAGGCCAGGCCCATCATCTCGTCACCACTGAGCGCCGGGCCACCGCTGTTGCCGGGGTTGATGGCGGCGTCGATCTGGATGCGCAGGCCCTGCGTGGGGAAGCTGTAGCTGACGAACTCGATGCGCGAGACGATGCCCTTGGTGATGGACAGGCTGGTGCCGCCGGTGGGGTAGCCGTAGGCCATCACGCCATCCTTGACGGCGGGCAGCTTGGCGGCGCGCTTGACGGGCGGGCGGCTGTCGAAGAAGGACTCGTCCTCCAGCTTCAGCACGGCCAGGTCGATGCCGGGCGCGATGAACTCGACGCGCGCGCCGATCTTCTCGCCGGACTGGTTGCCCTGCACCTGCACCTGGCTGGCGTAGGCCACGACATGGGCGTTGGTGAGGATGCGCTTGCCGTCGATGACGACGCCGCTGCCGGTGGACTCGCGCGGCGCGCTCTTGCCCCAGGGGCGCAGCAGGTCAGGCCCGCGCGAGGTGGTGAAGATCTTGACGACCGAGTTCTCGACGTTGGCGACGGCATCGGCAGCGCAGGCGCTGAACGCCGCGCACAAGGCCAGGCCGGCCAGGACGGCATGACGGATCAGTTGCATGGACAGGGGCGGCGTGACGCCGGCGTAGTTGGCGGGAGCGCAGCCGCCACTGCGCGCCTGCGGCGCGGAGTATGGCCCCGGCGCTGCCGCCCTCTCCCCTGCCCCCGCCACTGCCGGCAAATGCTCAGGTGGTCGAGCGAAACGCCAAACGCGTCACTGCGCTGCCGACGCTGCGGCCTGCGCCGGCAGCGCCCAGGCAAAGCCCTCCACGCTCTTGGCGAACTGGTCGGTCAGCGCCTTGTACGGGTTGCCCGGCGGCGCCTTCAACAGCACGATGAGGCGATGGCCGCCGTTGACCACCACGTAGCTGATCGACCGCAGGCCGTTGGGCAAAGCGCCCTCGTAGCGAGCGCCGTCCACGCCGCCCACCAGAACCGGCTTGGCGGCGTCGCGGGTCAGGCTCTTGTCGAAGGGGTTGCCGAACTTGACCGCGCCGTCCAGCGCGTCGTAGGGCTTGGCCGGGTCGGGCTCGGCATGGCTCCAGACGAGGATGAAGACGGCCTTGGGGTCGTCGGTGCGCGAGTAGACCGCCATGCCCGCCGGCTTGCCGGCCTTGTCGGGCCTTTCCTCGCGGTTCACCACCGTCACGCCGTCGGGGGCGACGAAGCTGCCGAAGGGGAGCTTCACTTCGGCGGCGTGGGCGGGTGCCAAGCCGAGCAGGCCGGCCGCCAGGGCCAGCGTCGAAAGCAGGCGTTGCATGGCTAGTGCTCCTGGCTCAGTCTTCCTTGTAGATGCGCACCCAGTCGACCTTCATCTGCGATGTCGCTGGCGTGGTCGCGTCCGGCGCGCCGGGCCAGTCGCCGCCCACCGCCAGGTTCAGGATGACGAAGAAGGGCTTCTCGAACACCCAGGTGCCGCCGGCCGGCAGGTCGGCCGGCGTCAGGCGGTGGTACTGGCGGCCATCGACGTACCAGACGATCTCGTTGGGCCGCTTGATGATGGTGTAGGTGTGGAAGTCGTCGATCACCGGGGCGCCGAGGTCGATCGACTTGCCGATGCCTTGCGCGCCCGAGTAGCCTGGGCCGTGCAGCGTGCCGTAGGTCGAGTTGGGCGTCTGCGGCACGAACTCCATGATGTCGATCTCGCCCGACTTGGGCCACGGGTTGGTGGCGATGTCGGTGCCCAGCGTCCAGAACGCCGGCCAGATGCCCTTGCCGGTCGGCAGCTTCATGCGCGCCTCGACCTTGCCGTAGGTGAAGCTGACCTTGTTGTTGCTGTGGATGCGCGCCGAGGTGTACTCGCAGGGCTTGCCGTTCCAGCAGGGGCCGGGGTTGGTGGCCTTCTCGGCGGTGATGACCAGCATGCCGGCGCCGTCGTGCTGGGCGTTGCGCGCCTGGTTCGTGTAGTACTGGAACTCGCGGTTGCCCCAGCCGTTGTTCTCGGCGTTGCCGAGGTCGTAGTTCCAGGTCTTGGCGTCGGGCACGGTGCCGGCGGCGGCGTTGAACTCGTCGCTCCAGACCAGGCTCCATTTGTTGGACGGCGCGGGGGTGGCAGCCGTCGCCGAGCCGCCGCCGCCGCCGCAGGCGGCCAGCGCAAACGCGACGGCGGGCAGGAAGTGGCGCCAGGGGCGGGGAGCAGGTGTCAGGACTTGCATGGTTTTGTCTCCGGGGTTGTCGTTGTGAGATCAGCCGCGCCAGTCGCGCAGGAAGTCGCGGTACCAGTCGGCGCTGGCCTTGGGCGTGCGGGCCTGGGTGGCGTAGTCGACATGGACGATGCCGAAGCGCTTCAGGTAGCCGCTGGCCCATTCGAAGTTGTCCATCAGGCTCCAGACCATGTAGCCGGCCATGGGCACGCCCTGCGCCATCGCGCTGGCGACGGCCGCGATGTGCGTGCGCAGGTAGTCGGTGCGGTCGTCGTCCTGCACGCGGCCGTTGACGACGGCGTCGTCCTTGAAGGCGCCGCCGTTCTCGGTGATGTAGACGGGCGGCAGGCCAGCGTAGTCGCGGTGCAGCAGCACGAGCAGGTCGGTCAGGCCTTGCGGGTAGATCTCCCAGTCCATGTCGGACACCGGCAGGCCGCGACCCTTGGCGTTCCAGTCCTCGCCGCTGGCCGAGACGACGCTGCGGGTGTAGTAGTTGACGCCGAGGTAGTCCATGGGCTGGGCGATCGCGGCCATGTCGCCGGCCTCGACGACCGGCGCGTCGGCACCCAGCTCGGCCAGTACGTCGGCCGGGTAGGCGCCCTTGAACAGCGGGTCGGCATACCAGCGGCGGCCGCGCGAGTCGGCCAGGTCGGCGGCGGCGATGTCGGCCGGCATGGCCGTGGCGGGCACGCAGGACGACAGGTTGAGGACGATGCCCAGTTGACTCTTGGCGCCGTCGGCGCGCAGCGCCTGCAGCGCCAGGCCGTGGGACAGCAGCAGGTGGTGCGACACCTGCGCGGCGATCTTCCTGCTCTTGATGCCGGGCGCGAAATTGCCCTGGTCGTGGCCCAGCGTGGCGACGACCCAGGGCTCGTTGTGCGTGGTGAGGCCGTCGATGCGGTCGCCGATGCGCGCCTGCACATGGCGGGCGTAGTCGACGAAGCGGTGCACGGTGTCGCGGTCGTTCCAGCCGCCACGGTCCTGCAGGCCTTGTGGCAGGTCCCAGTGGTTCAGCGTCGCCCAGGCCGCGATGCCGCGCGCCTTCAGGCCGTCGACGAGGCGCTCGTAGAAGTCCAGGCCCTTGGGGTTGAACTCGCCGTGGCCCAGCGCCTGCACGCGCGGCCAGGCGATGGAGAAGCGGTAGGCGTTGACGCCCAGCGAGGCGATGAGGTCGAGGTCTTCGTCGAGGCGGTGGAAGTGGTCGCAGGCAATCTCGCCGTTGCTCGCGTCGGCGATCGCGCTCGGCTGCTTGCAGAAGCGGTCCCAGATGGACTCACCCTTGCCGTCCTCAAAGGCCGCGCCCTCGATCTGGAAGCTGCTGGTGGCCACGCCCCAGACGAAGTTGGGCGGAAATTGACGATGCAGGGAGACTTGTGACATGAGGGTTCTTTTTATTTGACGGCGCCGGCGGTCAGGCCCGCGATCAGTTGGCGCGACGAGATGACGAACAGGACGATCAGCGGCAGCGTTGCGATGGCCGAGCCCGCCATCAGCGCACCCCATTCGGTGGACGTGGTGCTGAACAGGCTGCGCAGGGCCAGCGGCAGCGTGTAGTTCTCGGCCGTGCGCATGACGATCAACGGGTTCATGAAGTTGTTCCATGAACTGATGAAGGTGATCAGCCCCAGCGTGCCCAGCGCCGGCTTCATCAGCGGCAGCGCGATGCGCCAGTAGATGCCCAGCTCGCTGGCGCCGTCGATACGCGCGGCGCTCAGCAACTCCTTGGGCACGGTGCTGGCCGCGAACTGGCGCATCAGGAAGATGCCGAAGGCGCTGGCCGCACCGGGCAGGTAGAGCGCGCGGTGCGTGTCGATCCACCCCAACGCGTCCATGACCATGAAGCTGGGGATCATGTTCATGAAGCTGGGCACCATCATGGTCGCCATGACGAGGGCGAACAGCGCCTTCTTGAAGCGGAACTCCAGCATCGCGAAGGCATAGCCGGCCATGGAACAGAACAGCAGCGTCAGCGCCGTGGACATCAGGCCCACGTAGAGGCTCCAGCCGACGTTCTTCCAGAACGGCAGGCGGGTCGTCAGCACCTTGAGGTTGTTGAGCAGTTCGTCGCTGAAGAACAGCGGCGGCGGTACGTTGAAGATGTCGGTGCGCGACTGCGTGGCGAACACGAACATGAAATAGAACGGCGCCAGCATGAACAGCGCGCCGATGCCGACGATGGCGTAGGCCAGGAACTTCGGTGTTTGCTTCATGCCTGCACCTGCTTGTCGGCGAACGCCTTGTTCGTCAGCCAGGTCAGCAACGCAATGATCGCGAACATGATCCAGGCCAGCGCGCTGGCGCCACCGAAGTCGCTGAAGTCGAAGGCCAGGCGGTAGAGGTACATGGCCACCGTCATCGCGGCCTGGTCGGCGCCGCCCTTGCCGTTGGTCAGGATGAAGGGCTCCTCGAACAGCTGCAGCCCGCCGATGATGGACAGCGTCACGCCGAACAGGATCATGGGCTTGATGCCGGGCAGCGTGATGCGCAGGAACTGCTGCCAGGGGCCGGCGCCGTCGAGCTTGGCGGCCTGGTAGAGGTCGTTCGGGATGGTCTGCAGCGCGGCGAGATACAGCACGAGGTTGAAGCCGACGTAGCGCCAGAACACGATGATGGCGACCGCCGGCTTGATGGCCTCGGGCGAGCGCATCCAGTTGATGTTCTCGGTGCCGAACATCGCGTGCAACGCCTGGTTGACCAAGCCGTAATCGGTCGAGAACAGCGAGCCGAACAGCATCGCGATGGCGACGGTCGACGTGATGTAGGGTAGGAAGTAGGCGCCCGAGAACACACCGCGCCAGCGCCCGAAGGAGCGATGCAGGAAGACCGCCAGCGGAATGGCGACGAGGTGCTGCGGCACGCCAGTGGCGATGGCCAGCCACAGCGTGTTGCGCAGCGACTTCCAGAACCAGCCGTCGGTCAGCGCAAAGGCGAAGTTGTCGAAGCCGACGAACTTCATCGCCTCGATGCCACTCGTCGGCTCCCAGGACTGGAAGGCCAGCCAGGCGGAGAACACCAACGGGAACAGGCCGAAGACGGCGAACAGGATGAGGAAGGGGCTGACCAGGAAGTAGGGCGCCCAGCGGGAGGGGATGCGGAAACTCATCAGCGGTTCGCTCGGTGGACGAGAAGGGCCTGGGCGTCTTCCAGGGCCTTGGGGATGGGCTTGCCGTACTCCAGCACGTTGTCCAGCTCGGCGTTGATGACCTCGTCGGCGAACTTGTGCTGCTTGTGCATCTTGACGACGGGGATGCGCCTTGCGGCGTCGCGCCACAGCAGACGCGCCTTCTGGCCGCCGAGGAAGGGCAGCGGCTGCTCGAAGAAGTCGCCCTCCTGTGCGGCCAGCAGCGCCGGGAAGGCGTCCTGCGACTTGAAGGCGTCGAACTGGCGCTGGCGGTCCAGCGTCAACTCCTGGATGAGCTGCCAGGCGAGCTGCTTGCGCTCGGGCGCCGAGCGGCGCGGGATGGCGTAGTAAGTGCCGCCGTAGGAGCAGTAGGTGTTCTCGGGCAGTTGCGCCACTCGCCACTTGCCGGCCGTGCCGGGCGCGACCCAGTTGGCCATCTGGCCGGCCATCCAGGCGCCGGACATCTCGGTGGCCAGGCGGCCGCGCTTGAGCATCTCGGCCCAGTCGTTCTGCCAGACCTCCACCCGCGCATCCAGTCCCTGCTTGCGCACCTTGCGCGCAAGCTCGAAGGCGCGCACGAAGCGGGCGGAGGTGATCTGCGGGCGCTGCTGGTTGTCGAAGAACTGGCCCTCACCCGGCGGCGTGCCGCCGCGCACGATGATGTCCTTCAGCAGGCGCACGTCGCCAATCAGGTAGGCGCCGGTCCTGGCCTTGATCTGTGCGCCGGCCGCGACGTAGGCATCCCAGGAGGCCGTCAGGTCGGCCTCCTTCAAGCCGGCCTGGGCCAGCAGGTCGGCGCGGTAGAACAGCGAGCCGGGGCCAATGTCGCTGGGCATCGCGACGATGCGGCCCTCGCGGTTGCGCGCCGTCTCGATGGCGAACGGCACGAAGCGGTCCCTGAAGCGCTCGGCGCCGAAGGCCGGCGCGGACAAGTCCTCCAGGCCGGTGCCCAGCGAGAAGCGGCCGAGGTAGCTGGTCTCCAGCGCGATGACGTCCGGCAGGTGGCCGGACGTGGATAACGCTGTCGTCATCGCCGTGTGATGGTCGTCGTACTGGCGGCTGATGACCTGGGCGCGCACCTCGGGGTTGCGCTGGCTCCAGCCCTTCAGCAAGTCCTTGGCGATGACGTCGACGAGCGGGAAGGCGGCGACGGTCAACGACTGCCCGCCCGAAGCGAAGGCCGGGCCGGCGGCCTGCAGCGCACCGCCGCAAGCGGTGGCCAGCAGATGGCGGCGGGTGAAGGAGTTGGATGCAGACATGGTTTTGAAAGCGCTTTCAAGATTGTGCATCGAGCCTCGATCGCACCCAGCAGCACAAACCCTAGGGCCACTTCAGACGAAGGCTTGTTGCCACCGACACGAACCGGCGGCATCCGGGCCTGCGGCTTCCTGGGAGGAGGCTCTTGCAGGGCACCCGAACAAGGGTGAATACTAGGCGGCGGCAGACCATCATCACTGATGATTGAAAGCGCTTTCAGTTTCAGCCCCCCCAAGCCATCGCCTGCCTTCGGTCCGCAACGACCCCGCGCCTACACTTGCATCCTCGCCGATGAACCACGACAAGCCGACTCCCGACAAGAAAGCGCCTTCAAGCCGCCCGGACGGCGTCGTCACGCTGGAGCAAGTGGCGGAGCTGGCGGGCGTGTCGCCCAGCACGGTGTCGCGCATCCTGAACGGCACGGCCGCCGTCAGCCAGGTCAAGAAGGACGCCGTGCAGGCGGCCATCCTGGAACTGGGCTTCCGCCCCAATCCGGTCGCGCGCGGCCTGGCAGGCGGGCGCACGCTGTCCATCGGCGTCGTCACGCAGATCATCTCCAGCCCCTTCTACGGCGAGGCGCTGCTGGGCATCGAGCGCGAGCTGGAGCAGGCCGGCTACGTGCCGCTGTTCGTGTCCGGCAACTGGAACGAGGACGACGAGCGCAAGGCCATCGAGACGCTGCTGTCGCGCCGCGTCGACGGCGTCATCGTGCTGGCGGGCCGGCTGTCCGACGCCGAGCTGAGCCGGGTGTCCGACAGCCTGCCCATGGTCGTCGTCGGCCGGCAACTGGCCGGGCCGCGCCTCTTCAGCTTCAGCTTCGACAACCGCCTGGGCGCGCGGCTGGCCACACAACATTTGATCGAGCAAGGTCACCGGCGCATCGCCTTCGTCGCCGGCGATCTGCTGCACGATGACGCCATCGAACGCCAGAACGGCTACTTCGACGCGCTGGCCGCCGCCGGCATCGCGGTCGACCAGGCTCTCATCGTGCAGAGCGACTACACCGAGGCCGGTGGCATGCTGGCGGTCAGCCGGCTGCTGGAGCGCGACGCGCACTTCACGGCGCTGTTCACCTCCAACGACCAGATGGCCATCGGCGCCTGCCTGGGCCTGCATCGGCGCAACCTGCGCGTGCCCGACGACGTCTCGCTCGTCGGATTCGACGACCTCATCATGGCGCGCTACGCCATGCCGCCGCTGACCACCGTGCGCCAGTCCGTCTACGAGATCGGCATCGAGGCCGCCAAGGCCATGCTGGACCTGCTGCGCGGCACCAAGCCCAAGGCCGCGCTGCCCGGGCCGGAGCTGGTCGTGCGCGAGAGCACGCGCCGCATGGCGCGCTAGAGATGTAGCCCCTCGCCCAGTCTTGCCGCGCTGAACGCGGGCAAGCCTGAGCGGTCTTGCAGACCGCGCTGCGCCAGTGGCGCAGCCCTTCGGCAGGCACAGGCCCGAGGGGACGGCGATGCTTGCGGCATCAAGCCGCGCGCACATCGCCAGTGGGCCGGCTTGGGATAGGCCCGGCGCTCGGCCCAAAGACCAATTCACGGCTCTCGCAGAGCGACTGTTGTTCCTCCCGGGAAAACCATGTGGCCGATCTCAGGGCCCTGCCGCATGATTGTCTGAAAGCGCTTTCATTCGTTTCAGCGAGCTGCCGCTTTTCAACCCGGAAGTACCCGTACCCAGCGCCACGGGCAGCGCCGATCCCAGCAGGGATCAGCTCTGCAGGGCGATCAGGTACCGAAACCACACCCCCGGCTCTTCCCGCCTGGCGTTGCCGCCAAGCCGCAGACCAAGGGTGTTGCCTAGGTTGAAAGCGCTTGCAATCAACTACGCTTGAAAGCGCTTTCAGTTCGTCATCGAGCCCACTCGACAAGACCACAACTCTGGAGACAAAAGCATGAGAACACCCCGCCCCGCCCTTCGCCTCACCAACCTGGCTGCCGCCAGCGGCTTGCTGTTCGCCAGCGCTGCGGTGCTGGCCCAAGGCGCCCCCGGCAACCCCAATGCAGGCCCCACCGCCAGCACGTCCGTGCCGCAGGCGCTGGCCAGCACGACGCAGCTGGAAACGGTCGTCGTGACCGGCATCCGCCGCTCGCTGGAAACCTCGGTCAACCTGAAGCGCTCGTCTTCGGGCCTGGTGGACGGCATCGTGGCCGAAGACATCGGCAAGTTCCCCGACACCAACCTGGCTGAATCGCTGAGCCGCATCAGCGGCGTGTCCATCGACCGCGCGAACGGCGAAGGCACCCGCATCACCGTGCGCGGCATGGGCCCTGACTTCAACCTGGTGCTGCTCAACGGTCGCCAGATGCCCGGCGCCAGCCTGGACGGCAGCGCGCCCAGCTCGCGCTCGTTCGACTTCTCCAACCTCGCCTCCGACGGCGTCGCCGCGCTGGAGGTCTACAAGACCAGTCGCGCCAGCAGCCCGACCGGCGGCATGGGTGCGACCGTCAATGTCCGCACCCAACGCCCCTTCGACATCAAGGAAACGATTGCCAGCATCGGCGTGAAGATGGTGGCCGACCAGTCCGCCCGCCGCCTGCCTGGCGAACAGCAGGGCAAGAAAGTAACGCCTGAACTGAGCGGCATCTACAGCACGCAAAGCAACGACGGCATGTTCGGCATCGCGCTGATGGGCACCTACCAGGTGCGCGACTCCGGCTATTCGCAGGCCAACGTCAGCAGCGGCTGGAAGACCTTCAACGGCATCCAGGACAACGACTGGAGCGGCCCGAACGCCGTCTGGGGCGGCCTGCCGCCCGCAGCCCAGGCGGGCGAGATCAAGAACCGCCCGGCCGTCGACTCCATCTACAGCGTGCCGCAGAACCTGAACTACTCGTTCACCGGCGTGCACCGCGAGCGCTTGAACGGCCAGCTTGTCATGCAGTTCAAGCCGATGAAGGACCTGGTCGGCACGCTGGACTTCGTCATGTCGGAGCAGAAGTTCCGCCAGCGCCGCAACGACATCTCCGCCTGGTTCAACTTCGGTGGCCAGTTCGGTGAATTCCAGACCGGCTCGCCCTCCTCGCCCGTCATCTACGGCGAGCACATGACCAACTCCGACCTGGCCATGGGCGCCTCGCGGATCAGCACCAAGAACAAGAACCAGCAACTCGGCCTGAACCTGAAGTGGAAGGCCACCGACGCGCTGAACTTCGAGTTCGACGCCCACCGCGCCACCGCCACGTCCGGTGCCAACGACCCGCTGGGCACCAGCGTGACGCTGGGCACAGCGTCCCTGGTCCGCGGCGACACCTTTGTCGACTTCAGCAACAAGTTCCCGGTGCTGTCGATGGTCGGCGGTCTCGACCCGACCAAGCAGGAACTGCAGGGCTCGGTGTTCGGCAACAGCTATCAGAAGAACCAGGTCAGCCAGGTGCAGGCCAAGGGCAACTGGCGCATCGATGACGACAGCAGCCTGGACTTCGGCCTGACGCTGACCGAGGTGAAGAACCGCTCGGCCTTTGCCAACGTGCAGCGCGACACCTGGGGCGGCGGCGCCGCCGGCGGCCCGGCCGCCATGCCCGACGACATCTGGAAGACCGACTCGATCAGCAAGTACTTCAGCCGCATCCCCGGCTCGAACGACCCGCGCCTGTTCAACCAGTTCTACACCTTCAACTTCGAGGACCTGCGCGCTGCGGCCATCAAGGCCCTGGGCTCTGACACGCTGCTGAAGGCCTCGTTCGACTGGCAGGACGACTACCGCACGACGGAGAAGTCGCAGGCCGCGTTCGGCCAGTACAACCTGGCCTGGGAGTGGGGCATGCCCATGGAAGCGGCCGTCGGCGTCCGCTACGAGCGCACCAAGGTGGGCTCGCCGTCCACAGAGAAGATCCCGGTGTCGGTGGCCTGGGTGGCCAACAACGAAATCCCCATCTCGTTCAGCGGCACACGCTCGGCGTCGCGCCAGGGCAAATACGACTACGTGCTGCCGTCCATCGACCTCAGCGCCGATGTGACCAACGACACCAAGCTGCGCGTCAGCTACGGCCAGACCATCGGCCGCCCGGGCTGGAACGCCATCCAGGGTGGGCAGCGGATCGACCCGCTGGCGCGTATCGACGGAGGTGTGGCCTCGGTGGGCAACCCCGACCTGAGGCCGCTGAAGTCCAGCAACATCGACTTCTCCGCCGAGCACTACTACGCCAAGAGCAGCTACATCGCGGCGAGCTACTTCCGCAAGTCCCTCAAGGACTACAACCAGGCGGTCGTCGAGCGCAAGAACCTGTTCGGCCTGAACACGCCGATCGGCAACGCGATGTACAACCAGGCGCAGACCGCCGGCGGCTGCGGCGCCGATTCCGATTGCATCCGCAGGTACATCTTCGCGAACTTCCCGACGGCCCCTGGCGTCAGCCCGGGCGCTGCAGGCGGGTCCATCGGCACCATCACCGCACAGCCCACCGACCCGCTGCTGATGTTCAATGTGGGCTCCTTCGTCAACAACGACCGCACCAGCAAGATCAACGGCATCGAGCTGAACGCGCAGCACATCTTCGGCAACAGCGGCTTCGGCGTGTCGGCCAACTTCACGAAGGTGAAGTCCAACCTGGCCTACGACAACAACAAGCGCGGCGGGCAGACCGACGTGCTGGTGGGCATGGGCGACTCGGGCAACCTGGTCGGCTTCTTCGAGAACGAGACATGGACGACGCGCCTGGCCTACAACTGGCGCGGCAAGTTCCTGGCGGCCAACTACGACGGCGTGGAAGGTGCCCAGCCTCTGTACGTGGAGCCCTTCGGCCAGCTGGACTGGAGCGTGGGCTACAACGTCAACCAGCACCTGCGCCTGCAGTTCGAGGCCATCAACCTGACGGACGAGTACACCCGCACCCACATGCGCAACGAGAACCAGGTGGGTGCCGTCACCCAGCTGGGCCGTCGCATCATGATCGGCGCGCGCTACAAGTTCTAAGCTTCAGTCTGGTTCGGCGGCACTTGGTTCTGGGGTGCCGCCCTTGTTCGCCGATGGGCGAGGCCGCGCGAGCGGCCATTTTTGTTTGAGGCTCCCTGTGAACGACAGACTGCGTGAGGTCGTGGTGTTAGGCGGCGGCTCGGCCGGCTGGCTGGTGGCCGGCCTGCTGGCCGCCGAGCACGGCGACCGCCTGAAGATCACGCTGATCGAATCCAGCGACGTGCCCACCATCGGTGTCGGCGAAGGCACCTGGCCGTCCATGCGCGACACGCTGCGCCGCATCGGCCTGTCCGAGCCCGAATTCATCCGCCGCTGCCAGGTCTCGTTCAAGCAGGGCTCGCGCTTCGACGGCTGGGCACGCGGCGCGCAGGGCAGCGAAGGCGACCGCTACTACCACCCCTTCATGCTGCCCGTCGGCTACGGGGACGTGGACCTGGTGCAGCCCTGGCTGGCCACGCAAGGCGCGAGGCCGTTTGCCGACGTCGTCAGCCCCTCCGTGCAGGTCTGCGAGGCCGGCCTGGCGCCCAAGCAGGTGCAGACGCCCGGGTTCGCGGCTGTCGCCAACTACGCCTATCACTTCGACGCCGGCCTGTTCGGCCAGCTGCTGCGCGAGCACGCGATTGCCAGGCTCGGCGTGCACCACGTCATCGACCATGTCGACGCCGTGCTGTCACACGAGAACGGCGACATTGCCGCGCTGCAGACCCGCGAGCATGGCCCCATCTCCGCCGACCTCTTCATCGACTGTTCCGGCCTCACCTCCCGCCTCATCGGCCAGCACTTCGGCGTGCCGCTGAAGAGCGAGCGCGACGTGCTCTTCAACGACGCCGCCATGCCCGTGCAGGTGCCCTACGCGCAGCCCGACGCGCCCGTGGCGTCGGTCACCGTCGCCACGGCCTGGGCCAAGGGCTGGATCTGGGACATCGGCCTGCCCACGCGGCGCGGCGTCGGCTGCGTCTACTCGCGGGCCCACGCCAGCGACGACGAGGCGCATGCGGCGCTGCAGGCCTATCTCGATGCGACCGGCGCACCCGCCGAGCGCCCCGCGCCGCGCGCCATCCGCTTCGACCCCGGCTACCGCGAGCAGTTCTGGGTGCGCAACTGCGTCGCCATCGGCCTGTCCTCGGGCTTCATCGAGCCGCTGGAGGCTTCGGCGCTGGCGCTGGTCGAGCTGTCCGCCCAGCGCCTGTGCGACGAGCTGCCGATGACGCGCGTCAGCATGGACGCCGTCGCCCGCCGCTTCAACGACGACTTCAGCTACCGCTGGGCCCGCGTCATCGACTTCCTGAAGCTGCATTACGCATTGAGCCAGCGCGACGACAGCGACTACTGGCGCGCCCACCGCGACCCGGCCACCTGGCCCGAGCGCCTGCGCGAACTGCTGCCGATGTGGAAGCTGCGCGCGCCGGCCCGCCACGACTTCGGCCGCATCGACGAGGTCTTTCCGTCGGCCAGCTACCAGTACGTGCTCTACGGCATGGGTTTTCGCCCTGACGCTGAAGGCGTCTCCGCCGCCAAACTTCAGGCAGCCCAGGCCTGCTTCGACGAGGCTGCCCGCCAGGCACGCCGCCTCCTCTCTGGCCTGCCCGGCCACCGCAGCCTGATCAATCACATCAAGAACCAAACAGAGACATGACCCGTCCCACCCTGCTCGACAACGTCACCCACCGCCATCTGCGCGTGCGCACCGAGCGCTCGGCCGCCTTGGGCGATGCGCGCCAGTCGGCCCTGGCCCTGCCGGGCGAGTTCCGCCAGCTGCAGGCGCACTTCCCCATCGTCTTCCAGTTGGTGGAGGGCGATGCAGGCTTCCAGCCCGTGGCCTTGTTCGGCCTGGAGGAAGGCCAGAACCTGTTCCTGACCGACACCGGCTGGGACTGCAACGCGCTGCCCATGGCGATGCAACGCGATCCCTTCCTGATCGGCCGCGCCCCCGACGACGGCCTGCAGCTGCACATCGACATGGACAGCCCGCGCATCGTGCGCCCCGAGGAGGGCGAGGTCGGCACCGCCATCTTCCTGCCGCACGGGGCTTTTAGCGACTATCTCGACCGCACCGTGCAGCTGATGGAACACCTGCACGCCCAGGCACGGCACCTGCCCGTCTTTATCGAGGCGCTGACGCGCCACCAGTTGCTGGAGCCCTTCGTCATCGACATCGAGACGCCCGGCGGCGAGCAGGCGCGGCTGTCGGGCCTGTACACCATCCACGAGGAGCGCCTGGCCGCCCTGCCCGGCGCTGCACTCGAAGCGCTGGCGCGCGAAGGGCATCTGATGCCCATCTACATGCAGATCGCTTCGCTGGCGCAACTGCCCGTCCTGCTCGAACGGGCGAACCGACGCTGAACCGACCCATGCGCGCAGTACCCGACTGGACCGGGCCTTTCGATCCCGACAAGCTCCCCGACGAGCTGCTGACCGGCGACCGGCCCTACATCGTGCGCGGCGCGTTCGCGCACTGGCCCGTCGTGCAGGCGGCGCGCCAGTCGGACGAGGCCCTGGCCCGCTATCTGATGGGCTTCTACCGCGGCATGCGCATCGGCCTGTTCCAGCTGGCGCCCGAGGCCCGCGGTCGCGTGTTCTACACCGACGAGACGCTGCGGGACTTCAACTTCAGCCGCCACGCCGCCACGCTGGACCAGGTGCTGGCCGGCCTGCTCGGCATCGCGCAGACGCCCGAGCCGCCGGCGCTGTACGTCGGCTCGACCACGGTGGACGCGGTGCTGCCCGGCTTCCTGGACGCCAACGTCATGGGCCTCGGCGCACGCGACGCGCTGGTCAGCCTGTGGCTGGGCAACCGCACCCGCATCGCCGCCCACTACGACCTGCCCGACAACCTCGCCGTCGTCGCCGCCGGCCGGCGCCGCTTCACGGTCTTCCCGCCCGAACAGCTCCACAACCTCTACATGGGCCCGCTGGAGCCGACGCCGGCAGGCCAGCCCATCAGCCTCGTCGACTTCGAGAAGCCGGACCTTGAACGCTTCCCGCGTTTCACCCGCGCGCTGGAGGCCGGCGAAGTGGCCGAGCTGGCGCCTGGCGACGCCATCTTCATCCCCAGCATGTGGTTCCACCACATCGAGGGGCTGGAGCCCGTCAACCTCCTCATCAACGCCTGGTGGCGCCAGACGCCGGACCACGTCGACTCGCCGCTGAATGCGCTGCACCTGGCCCTGATGACCATGCGCAACCTGCCCGAGAAGGAACGGCGCATCTGGCAGCACCACTTCCAGCATTTCGTCTTCGACGCGGACGACAGCACCTGGGCCCACATCCCGGAGGCCGCTCGCGGCCTGCTGGAACTGCCCGACGAAACCACCTCGCGCCAGGCGCGCGCGCAACTCCTGAGCAATCTCAAAAGATGAACACCACCACCAAGCCCTTCAACCGCGTCGTCATCGCCGGCGGCGGCACCGCCGGCTGGATGATGGCCGCGCTGATGAGCAAGCTGCTCGGCAAGCGGCTGGACATCAAGCTCATCGAGTCCGAGGAAATCGGCACCGTTGGCGTGGGCGAGGCCACCATCCCCGCGCTGCTGACGTATCACAACCTGCTCGGCATCAACGAGGCCGAGTTCATGGCCGCCACCAACGCCACCTTCAAGCTCGGCATCAATTTCGAGGGCTGGAAGAACATCGGCGAGAACTACTTCCACTCCTTCGGCTCGACGGGCAACGACCACTGGAGCGCCGGCTTCCAGCACTTCTGGCTCAAGGGCGTCGCCGAAGGCCTCTCCCGTCCCTATACCGACTACAACCCCGAGACGCTGGCGGCGATGGCCGACCGCTTCGCCCATGTGCCGCGCGGCGGGCTGAACTACGCCTATCACATGGACGCCGGCCGCTATGCCAAGTACCTGCGCGCGATGAGCGAGCGCCACGGCGTGCAGCGCATCGAGGGCAAGATCGCCGCCGTACTGATGGATGGCCCGATGGGTCGCGACGGCGACATCACCGCCGTGCAGATGCAGGACGGCAACCGCATCGATGGCGACCTCTTCATCGACTGCACGGGCTTCCGCTCCCTGCTGCTGGGCGAAGCGCTAGGCGTGGGCTATGAGGACTGGTCCTACTGGCTGCCCTGCGACCGCGCCGTGGCCGTGCAGACGGCCTCCGTGCGCGAGGCATGGCCCTACACCCGCTCCATCTGCCACCCCTTCGGCTGGCAATGGCGCATCCCGCTGCAGAACCGCGTCGGCAACGGCCTGGTCTACAGCAGCAAGGAATTGAGCGACGCCGACGCGCCCGAGGTGCTGAAGAAGAACGTCGAAGGCGAGCTGCTGATCCAGCCGCGCGTCATCAAGTTCCTGCCCGGCCAGCGCGACAAGGTCTGGGAGCGCAACTGCATCGCCGTCGGCCTGGCCAGCGGCTTCGTCGAACCGCTGGAGTCCACCAGCATCCACCTCATCCAGCGCGCCGCCATCCGGCTGATGCAGCTGTTCCCGTCCGGCGGCATCCAGCAGGCCGATGTCGACGAATTCAACCGGCAATCCAAGCACGAGCTGGAGCACATCCGCGACTTCATCGTGCTGCACTACACCGTCAACGAGCGCACCGACTCCGCGCTCTGGAAGCATGTGCGCGAGATGGACCTGCCCGCCTCGCTGCAGCACCGCATCGCGCTGTTCCGCGAGACCGGCCGCGTCTTCCGCCCCAACGACGAGCTGTTTGCCGAGAACTCGTGGATACAGGTCATGATGGGCCAGGGCATCACGCCCGAGCGCTACCACCCGGTGGCCGACCTGATGGGCCGGCAGGAGCTGAGCACCTTCCTCAGCGACATCCACCTCAAGGTCACACGCACCGTGGCCGGGCTGCCGCAGCACCAGGCGTATGTGGAGCAGCTGTGTGCGCCGTATCGCAATGCCAGCCTGAGCCAGTTGGCCGCGGTGCCAGCACAGCGGTAGGGCGGGTCGCGACCCGCCGTTTGGTGGCGGTGCTGGGCTTCGTTAGGTTTTGGTTGCTTTTGCCGGGCGGGCTGCCTCATCGCTGCATTGCCGGGGGTCCGTCCCGCAAGGGCAACCAAACCCAACCCAGGCGGCATGCCGCCACCAAACGGTGGGTCATGCCCAGGCTGCGGCTGCCGCGAACGCGGACTGAATAGCTGACATGCGCCCACTCAGGCGGGCGCAACCTCCACGGCCACGCCGCTCAGCACCGCATTGCCGCTGAGCGGGTCGCGCGCGGCGTCGTCCAGCAGCGCGTTCATGTTGACCCCCGGCCGCTCGCGCGCCACACCCAGCAGCACACCGTCCAGGTCATGCCCCCAGCCATGCGGCAAGCTGACCACGCCGGGGCTCATGTCGGCGCTGCGCTCGACGCGTGCGATCAGCTCGCCCACGGCGCTCTTGACCTTGGCGAACTCGGCCAGGCCCAGCCGGTCGGCGTCGCCGGGGTTGACGAGCAACGTGCAGCGCTCCGGCCCCTTGGCGAGCACGGGCAGGTTGTGCATCCAGCTGTTGCCCGAGCGGGTGTCGCGGCGGCCGATGAGGCTGAACGCCGGCGCGGGCTCGGCCTTCACCGAGGCCAGGTCCGCCAGGATGGACGGCGGCGCCAGCTCGATCTTGCCGCTAGGCGTGCGCAGCACTTCGGGGATGCGCGGCGTCAGCGCACCGAGGTCGATGCCGCCGCCGTCGACGGTGCTCGCGGCCTTGACCTTGGCGAGGTTGAGCCCGTCGGGCTTGCGGCCGAACTGGTCGCCGTAGGGACCGATGCGCAGCTGCAGGTCGATGAGCCGCTCGGGGCCGCGCCAGGGTTCCAGCGCGCTCAGGATGGCGGGCGTGTTGTCGCCGGCAAAGCGACGTACATCGGACTCAATGGCCTCGTCGTCGAGCTGCGCCACATCCACACCGAGGCCGCGGCCTTCCAGCAGCGCGCACAGCCGCAGGATGGTCTGCCACTCCTGCGGCGTGCCGGCTTCGGCGTCGAACACCGGGCCCGAGAAGCGCGCGTGGTTGCGGTGGCTCAACTGCGGGAAGGCGACGTCGAAGTGCAAGTCCTCCAGCGGCGACAGGCCCGGCAGGATGACGTCGGCATGGCGGGTCGTCTCGTTGACGTAGATGTCCAGGCTGAGCATGAAGTCCAGCCCGTCCAGCGCCTGGGCTATGCGTGGCCCGTTCGGCGCCGACAGCACCGGGTTGCTGGCGATAGTGATCAGCGCCTTGATCTGGCCCTCGCCGGCAGTCTGCATTTCCTCGGCCATCACCGTGATGGGCAGCTCGCCGAAGACCTCGGGCGCGCCGGACACGCGGCTCCTGCGCCGGCCGGTCGTCACGCCTTTGCCACTGCCAGGCTTGCCCTGCGTGTTGGACGCGAAGGCTGCAGCCTTCGCGAACATTGCGCCGCCCTCGCGGTCCAGGTTGCCGGTCAGCACGTTGATGAGGTCCACCAGCCAGGAATTCACCGTGCCGAAGCGCGTCGTGCAGGTGCCGATGCGGCCGTAGACGGCGGCGCGCGGTGCAGCGGCCAGCTCGCGGGCGATGCGGCGCTGCACGTCCGCCGGGATGCCGCAGCCGGCGGCGGTGATCTCGGGCGGGAAGGGCAACACGGCGGCGCGGGCTTCTTCGAGACCGTTGACGTGTTCCTCCAACCGGCCCAGCTTGACAAGACCCTCTTCGAACAGCGTGTGCGCGATGCCCAGCAGCAGCAGCGCGTCGCCGCCGGGGCGGATGGGCAGATGCTCGTCGGCGGCGGCGGCCGTCTCGCTGCGGCGCGGGTCCACCACGACGATGCGCCCGCCGCGTGCCCGCATGGCCTTGGCCTTGCCGCGGTAGTCGGGCACCGTCCACAGGCTGCCGTTGCTGACCATCGGGTTGCCGCCCAGGATGAGCAGGTAGTCGCAGCGCTCAATGTCGGGCAGCGGGATGGAGAGCCAGTGGCCGAACATCAGACCGGCGCTGAGCTGCTTGGGCATCTGGTCCAGCGTCGAGGCGCTGAAGGCATTGCGTGTGCCTAACGCCCGGACAAGACGGGGCGTGTAGGCCAGCAGGCTGACCTTGTGCGCGGCGGGGTTGCCGATGGTCAGCGCGACCGAGTCCGGCCCGTGGTCGCGGTGAATGGGCAGCAGGCGCCGCTCGATCTCGGCAAAGGCCTCATCCCAGCTCGCCTTGACGAAGACGCCGTCGCGCTTGATCAGCGGCGTGCGAAGGCGGTCGGGGTCTTCGTGCAAGTCCTTCAGCGACACGCCCTTGGGGCACAGATAGCCGTGGCTGAACACATCGTTGGCGGCGCCGCGGATCGTGATGACATGCGTGCCTTCGGTCTTCACCTCCAGCCCGCAGCAGGCCTCGCACAGGGGGCAGATGCGGTAGTGGCTTTCGGTCATCGTCGTCTCCGTCGTTGGACGGCGATTCTGTGACGGCAGCGACCTCAGCAGGCGTCAAGCCGGCGACACGTCACCCGGCCCGTCGCGCGCGCCAGCCGACCATCAGGCCGCCGGCCAGCAGCATCGCCAGCGTGCCGGGCTCGGGCACGGGTTGGGTGTAGGCCGAGACGCCCGCGCCGAAGTAGACGGGCACGGCCGCGGCCGAGGCGTTGGACAGAGTCAGCGTCAGCGTGCCCAGGGCGGTCTGATCGCCGGGCCCGGCGACGGAGGCGTAGCCATGGTCGCGCACGATCTGGTCCATGCCCGCAGTGCCAACGAGGCCGTAAAGCGAGGCCTGGGACGTGACCACGCTGCCGCCGGCGGCCGCGACGCTGGCGAACACGCGGTAGTCGGCCGTCAGCGTCACCGCCGTGCCGGCGCCCAGCGAGAAGCTGCCCGTCCACGGCCAGTTGCTTTCGGGCAGCGGCGCGATGGTCTTGTAGGTTTCCCACCAGGCATAGCTCTCGGTCACCATGCCGTCCTGGCCGGTGACGGCGGTGTAAAGGCCGTCGGCACTGCGGCGCGCGCTGCCTTCGAACAGGCCCAGGCTGAGCGCCACGCTGGCATCGCCCAGCGGCGGCGCGGCGGGGAAGGTGTCCAGCGCGAGGCGCTGGTCGATGTAGCCGTCGGCGTTCAACCATTTCGCATTGGTCTGCAGGCCCGCCAGCACATGGCCGCCCAGCGAAATCGTCAGCGAGGGCACCAGGCCGTCGTCGGGCGTCAGGTCCACCAGCTGCAGCCGGAACGCCGTCAGCTCCGCAGTGGCGGTGCTGGGCACCTGGGCCTGCGCCAGCGTGGCCGCCGCGAGGAGTGCAAAGGCAGGAACGGTGCGTTGGAAGCGGCTCACGGGGGATTCCTTGCGGGTTGACCGCGCGCATGTTGACAGTGGCGAGGGCTTGCTGCCAACACCTAGGAGGCTCAACCAAGGGCATGCTCGGCGGCCGGTGGTCGCGGCCGTCATCACGGCTCGCTATGCTCCGCGCCCCGATGGACAACCAACAATCCCACATCCTCGTCGAAGACGCTGGCGAGCCTGCGCCGCTGGTCATCACCTTCGGCTTCGCGTTGTGGAAGGAACCCGCGGCCTTCGACTTCGTCGGCCGCTTGCGCAAGCTCGAGTTCCTCCTCGGCCGGCCCTTCCACCGCATCCATCTGCGCGACCCAAGCATGTCCTGGTATCTGCAGGGCGTAGCCGGGCTGGGCGCGACTCTGGCAAGCACGCTGGACGAGGTGGCCGGCCAGGTGCACGCACTGTCGCCCACACGGGTGATGACGCTGGGGCAGTCCATGGGCGGCTATGGCGCGATCCGCTACGGGCTGGCGCTGGGGGCGGCGCGCATTGTCGCCATCGGCGCGCTGTCGACGATGGAGCCGGCCATCTCGCGTGAGCGGGGCGACACGCGCTGGCTGTCTGTCATGGAGCGTCTGGCGGCCCAGGGTGTGGCCGACACCGACCTGGTCGAACTCGCACGCCGCGCCGGCACGCCGCTGGAGCTGCGCCTGCACTACGGCGAGCGGCCCGACGCGCCGGAGCAGGGCGAGGTCAATCTCGACCTCTTCCACGCCGACCGCTTCGCTGCCCTGCCCGGCTGCCGCGTTACCCGACATCCGGGCTCGGACCATGTCGTCGTCAATCACCTGAAGGCCAGTCGCGAGCTTGACGCCGTGCTGTTGCACGATCTCTTCGACATTGACCCCGCGCGCCTGCACCGCCGCACCCGGCCGCTGCTGGACGACGACTGGCTGCGCTGGATCGCCGAAAACCGGCTGCGCGGCGCCGACCTCGGCAGCCAGGTTGCCGCGATGCTCCAGCGTGGCATCGACCCCATCACCGCGCGCTCGGCCATTGCCGAGGTGGAGCGAGATCCGGTCTTCCTGGCGGCGTCGCAGCTGCTGGCTACCAGTTCCCAATCGTCGGGTTCACATAGCTGAACTCGTTCGCCACATCGAGGTTGGTGTACGAGAACGACATGCTCAGCTCCAGCGAACTGACCTGGTGCCACCAGCCCAGCGGCAGGAACAGGGTGTCGCCGGGTTCCAGCACGACCTCCAGCACCTGGGCCTCGCGCAGCAGCGGGTAGCGCTGATAGTCGGGCGCATCCAGGTCGATGGGGCTGTAGACGCCCATGCGGTTGTAAAGCAGCGGCGTCTGCAGCGGCGACACGAAGCGCCAGCGCTTGCGGCCGACGACCTGGGCGTGGAAGAGCATCAGCGTGTCGTGATGCAGCGGCGTGCGCGTGCCGGCCGGGCCGAACCAGAACGACGCCGCCGTGTGCAGCAGCGCCGGGTCGCACAGGGGCGGCATGCGGCCGATGTCCTGCAGCAGCGGCAGGAACTCCGGCTTGCGCATCATCTCGTCGTTGGCGGTCAGGTAATGGTCATTCGTCGCGCCGCCGCTCATGACGAGGTCGACGAACTCGGCCACGCGCATGCGCTGGCGCAGCTGGGCCTTGTTCTGCTCGAACAGGGCGTCGGTGTTGCGGCCCACCTGCACGTCGACCTCCAGGTGGCCGAAGCGCTCGCGCAGGTCGGCGGGCGACCAGCGGCGCATGGCAGGCCAGTCCTCGGCCACGTCCTGCAGCACGACCGGCCGGCTGCCGCGCACATAGCGCTCGACGAACTCGTCACGCGACACGCCGCGGCGCTTCTCGATGACGCCGTAACCCGGGTCGCTCGCCCAGAGCTTCTGCTGGTTGGCACACACGGATTCCAGCTTGCGCAGCATCTGCTGGTGGCGCTGCGCGGTCAGGAAGACCGGGTCCTGTTCGATCTGCGCGATGGCCGCCTCGCTCAGCGTGGCGTCCAGGCCGGCGGCCACCATGGTGTCGAGCATGGACTGGGGCGAACAGCCCCAGAGCCGGTTGTCGGCCACCCAGCCCAGCCAGTCGGGTGTCAGGTCAAGCAGAGCGGCCGGCCGCGGGCGCGGCGGTGGCTTCAGAGGAGCGAGCGGCATGGCGGCATGGCGGGTGAGCGTTGCCCGCCAGCTTAGGCAGCGCGCGCGACATGCGCGTGAAGCTCAGGGCTGTTGCAACCAGTCCTGCAGTTGCGCCAGCACGGCGGCGTCGGTCTGCAGGCCCAGATGACCCAGGCCGGTGAAGAGTGCGGTGTCGGTGAAAGCCAGCCGGCGCGCGGCCTCGCGGTGCTGGCCCAGCGCGCTGGCCACGGGCACGAGGCCGTCGCCCAGCCAGCGGGCCGGCGGGCCGCTGGGCTTCTTGGCCGTCGTTGCAGCCACGGCATAACAGGCCACGCCAACGGGTAGCGGGATGCGGCTGGTCGAGCCTTCATCGGCTTCTAGCAGCGTGCCGAAGCGAAGGTCGCGGATGCCGGCGCTGCGCCGCGCGGCCAGCGCCGCCAGCGGGCGCGAGTAGGCGCTGACGCCCAGCAGCTGCTGCACCTGCTGGCCGCCGCGCTCCAGCGGCGCGCCAAGGTGGGGCGTGCCCAGCGTGATGAGGCGTTGCAGTCGTTGGGGCCAGCGTTTGCGTTGCGCCTGCGCTTGCGCGATGGCGCTGCGGGCGACGAGGCCGCCCATGCTGTGGCCCAGCAGCGTCAGCGAGCCGGGTACGCGAGTCAGCAGGTCGGCCAGCTCCGCGCCGTTTCGCCAGATGGCGCGGCCGGTGTTGTAGCGCAGGCCCAGCGGCTGGTAGCCGAGTGCGGCGAGTGAGGCGGGGAAGTCCGCGCCGTCGCGCCGCCACTGCGCCTCGTTCATGCAGAGGCCGTGCAGCAGGATGAGCGCGGGGCCGGTGGCACCGTCGACAAGCGGGTGCAGGCTCATCGGGGTGGCGAGGGGGTTGGCGGTGGCTTCGAGGTAGTCGCCGAGCACGCCATTGAGCGCGGCCAGCGTGGCGTTGGCGCGCTCGGGTGCGGCCTGGCCGAGCAAGGGCGTCAGCGCGCCGAGCGCCAGGTCCAGGCCACCGCCGACGAGCCGGGTCACGCCGCGCACGCTGCGGTAGACGAGGCCGGTGATGCCGGTGGTGCGCTCGCGTTTTGCCGTCAGTGGCAGGCGTGTGATTTCGGCATGCATGGCCTCGACGAGGTTGGTCACGCCGGTGATGGCTTCGGTCGCGAGGCGGCTGCTGCCGCGCAGGTGCTGGGCTTTGCTCATGCCTGGATCATGCGCTTGAGTGCCCGGGGGGGGTTGGTTGCTGCGCCGCTAGAACACCACCTCGGCCCTGAGCCCGCCCTCCACCCGGTTGCTCAACGCCAGCACCGCCCCCTGCCGCCGCACCAACTGCTGAGCGATGTACAGCCCCAGCCCCGTGCCGCCGGTCTCGCGGTTGCGTGAGCCCTCGACGCGCCGGAACGGCTGCCGCACCCGCTCCAGCTCCGCCTCAGGAATGCCGGGGCCGTCGTCCTCCACGATCAGCCGCGTGACGCCCGCCGACAACTCCACGCGCACACGCGCAGCGCCCGCATAGCGCAAGGCATTGCCCGCCAGGTTGTCGACGACACGGCGCAGCGCGACCGGGTCGGCACGCACCACGGCCGGCGGACCTTGGAAGCTGACGGCCGCGCCCGTCTCGGCCAGGTCGTCCACCGCCGATTGCGCCAGCGCCGACAAGTCCACCCGCTGCGGCTCGGCCACCTCCGCCGGCCGGAAGACCTCGATGACGCTCTCCACCAGCCGGTTCATCTCGCGCAGGTCGTCGATGCAGCGCTCGCGCACCCGCGCCTCCACCTCGCCCGTCTCCAGCCGCAGCCGCATGCGCGTCAGCGGCGTGCGCAGGTCGTGCGAGATGGCCGCGATCATCAGGCCGCGCTCCTCGAACTGGCCGCTCAGCTCGGCCGCCATGCGGTTGAACACGGCCGCCGCATCGCGCACCTCGCGCGTGCCCTCGCCCTCGCTCAGCGCGGGCGCGGGCCGGCCCTGGGCCAGCGCGGGCGTGAGCTGCTGCGCGGCGCTGACCAGCCGGCGCACCGGCCCCGCCAGCCAGCGCGAACCCCACCAGGCCGCCAGCGCAATGACGAACAGGCGCACGCCGTAGTCGATGACGCTGGCGGACCAGGGCAGGTCGGGTGGCAGGGACGGGAAGGTCGGCACGCGGGAAGTGGGCGCACGGCGAGGCGGCGGGCCGGCGTCGTCGAAGTGCGGCGGTGGCATCGGGCGGCCCGCGTCCGCATGCAGCGGCGGTGGGTTCGGCCGGTCGGCGCCGTCCGGGCCTGGCAGCGTCTGCGACACAAGACTCCACGCGGCCAGGTGGCTGAGTGCGAGCGCGGCCCACATAAGCAGGAAGAGCCGCAGGCCCAGGCCATCCCAGCGCTTCAGCCGCTTCAGCATGGGCTCACCTCCGCGTCGAACAGATAGCCCTCGCCGCGCACGGTGCGGATCAGCGAGGGCTCGCGCGCCGTGTCGCCCAGCTTGGCGCGCAGGCGCGACACGGCCAGGTCGATGCTGCGGTCATTGACCTCCACGCCGGGCGCGCGGGTCAGCTCGATGAGTTGGTCACGGTTGAGCACGCGGCCCGGGCGCTGCACGAAGGCGGCGAGCAGGCGGAACTCGGCGCTGGACAGCGCGATGCCCACGTCGTCGGCATTGACGAGCTGGCGCGCCAGGCGGTCGAAGCGCCAGCGGCCGAAGCGCAGCAGCCGCGTGTCGTCCTGCAGCGCGCCGCCCTTGTGCGAGCGCCGCCGCAGCGCCTGCAGCCGCGCCACCAGCTCGCGTGGCTCGAAGGGCTTGGCCAGGTAGTCGTCGGCGCCCAGCTCCAGGCCGACGACGCGGCTCATCGTGTCGCCGCGCGCGGTCAGCATCAGCACCGGCGGCGCGTCGGCCTGCGTGCCCAGCCAGCGCAGCAGCGCCAGGCCGTCCTCACCGGGCAGCATCAGGTCCAGCACGATGACGTCAGGTCTTGCCAGCGCCATGAGCTGGCGCATCGCCCGGCCGTCCGCCGCCGCGCTGACCTGCCAGCCGAAGCCCTGCAGATAGGCCGTCAGGCTGGTGCGGATCTCGGCGTCGTCGTCGACGACCAGGCAATGTCCATTCACGCCGAAATACCTACCCTCAAGGTGGCCACATAGCCGGCGGCGACGGAGCCGGTCACCGTGCACAGCTGGGTGCTGGAGCCGTCGCTGAAGATGCCGTCGCTGCTGAGGCTGATAGCGTTGTTGTTGGCAGCACTTTGCCCATAGCCGCTGGTCGCGTAGACGGCGGTGTTGACCTCCGACGGGAAGCACAGCTGCGAGGTGCGCAGCTTGTTGTTCCAGTTCGTCGCGGTCGTGGTGCTGCGGTAGATCTCGAAGTGCATGTGCGGCACGCGGCCGGCGTAGCAGCCGGGGTAGATGGTCTGAAACGTCGCCGTACCGTCCGTGCCGGTGGCCTGCACGCCGCGCAGGTAGTTCTCGCCGGTCACGCCGCTGGAGTACATGGAGTAGCGGCCCAGCGCGTCGCAATGCCACAGGTAGATGGCATAGCCGGACAGGTCGGCGCAGGCGGCGTTGGTGTTCACGAGCTCGATGATGACCTGAAGCGGCACGCCGGTGGCGATGCCGCTGGCGCCGGCGATGCTGGAACGGATGTCGCTGCGCACGACGCCCGACAGCGCCAGCACGTTGGCGACGCTGCCATTGGCGCTGTTGGAGCCGTCGCCCGGGTAGGGGCCTTCGGTCTCGGCGGGGATGACGGAGCAGCCGGCCGTGGTGGTTGTGGTGGTGCCGCCGGTGGAGGTGCTGCTGCCGGACGAGCCCGAGGACGAGGTGCTGCTCGTGCCGGCATCGCCGCCCCCGCCACAGCCCGCCAGCGCCATCGCGCCGGCGCCGCCCAGCGACATGGCGCCCGCGCCCATCAGCCAGCGCAGCGCGGTGCGGCGCTGCAAGGCCTGCTGCTGCAGGCGGGTCAGGTCATGGGCGAGGCCCAGGTCGTGGTCGTCGTTGTGGTCGTGGTGCATTGCGTCTCCTTCGATGTGGCGGATGGAGGCATTGCATCGCCCGCATGTATCGGGCGGATCGGCAGATTGTGTCGGGGCGGAAATACGGGAGCGTCAGCCCAGGATCAACTGCAACGACCCCTGCAACGCCCGCGTCAACGCCTCCAGCGCCTGCAGCAGCCGCTCGCTGCCCTGGTGCATGCGCTGCACCGCGTCGCCCTGCTCCACACGCAGGCCGCGCAGCAGCACCAGCCAGGCTTCGTCCACCTCCGCGAAGGCCGGCTGCAGCGCCGGGCCGGCCAGGGGCGCTGCGCGCACGCCGTCATAGGCCTTGATGAACTCGTCCAGGCCCGCCGCCAGGCCGCTGGCGTCATGCCCGGGCACGACCTGGGCCAGCAGGCCCTCCTTGGCCAGGCGCTGGCTCAGCAGGCGCAGCCGCGTGACCTGCGCCAGCAGGCCCACCGGCCGCTGGCCAGCGCGCTCGGACAGCCGGGCCACCAAGGTCTCGCTGCTGTCCAGCAGGCGCTGGGCGGCGCGGTCGCTGCGGGCCAGATCGGGCTGGCGGGTCGTCAGCGCGGCGTCGAGCTGCGCCCAGGCGCTGGCGACGGCGCTCAGCTCGTCGGCCAGGTCGGTGCGCAGCAGCTCGGCGAGTCGCGCCAGGTTGGCCGCCACGCGCTCGCGCGAGCCGTCCAGCAGCGCCTGGCATTCGCGGCGCTCCGGCGGCGCCAGCCGCGGCCACTGGCGCAGGGCCTGCAGCTTGACGAGGCGCTGGCTCAGCATGCGCTGCGCGCCGGCGCGCTCCAGCGCCTCGGCCAGCTCGCTGGTGTGCACAACGCTGCGCGCCACCTCGGGCAGCTTGGACTGGGTCTGCATGGCCGTGTTGCGCAGCAGCGCGAAGGCGGCGGCCTCGTCGATGCCGCGCGCCTGCATCAGCAAGCCCTTGGCGCGCTCGGTCCATTTGCGCTCGTCGAGCTTGGCCTGCGCGGCGCTGTCGCGGGCCTGCAGGTGGGCAGCCAGGTCGCGCGCCCACAGCAGCGCCTGCGCCAGCGTGGCGGCGTCCACGTCGACCGGCAGCCACTGCAGCACGCCCAGGGCCAGCAACGCCTGGCGTTCGCCCGCCTCCAGCGGCGGCGACAGCAGCACCACCGGCAGGCCGAAGGCCCTGTCAGCGTGCAGGAGACGCGCCAATTCGGTGCAATCCGGGCACCAGAGCAGCCCCAACGCCGACCCATCAGTGGGCGGAGCAAGCTCCGAAACGGTGCGCACGGCCCAGCCCTGGGCCTGCAGGGCGGTCGCCTGCGGGGGCTGTTGCGGGCTGCAGATCAGCAGGGGAACGGGTGGGGCGGCAGTGGTGTCGGACATGGCTTCAGGAATCACGCCCCAAAACGGCGCAAGAAGCAGGCCAGCCAACTCGCCGTTGAGCAGGCATGGGGTTTGCAGGTATCGGCGACGGTGCGCGCAATGGTGCGTGCACCCTCCCGCTGCGACGTCCTTGCCTCCCTGGCACGCGACCGGCGGGTCGGCGTGGGCACGCGCAGCCGCATGATTGAGCCCACGATGTCCGCATTCCAGAACTTCAAACGCGCCGGCCACTGGCCCACCTTGCTGGCGGCCTTCCTGTATTTCGACTTCTGCTTCGCCATCTGGGTGCTGAACGGCGCCATGGCGCCCTTCATCAGCGAAACGTTCTCGCTGACGCCGGCGCAGAAGGGCTTCATGATCTCGGTGCCCATCCTGGCCGGCGCGCTGATGCGCTTCCCGCTGGGCGTGCTGGCGCAGTACATCGGCCGCAAGAACGCGGCCATGGTCGAGATGAGTCTGATCATCGCGGCGCTGGGCTTCGGCTTCTTCTTCGTCGACAGCTACGACTCGGTGCTGGCCATGGGCGTGCTGCTGGGCATTGCCGGCGCCAGCTTCGGCGTGGCGCTGAGCCTGGGCTCGGGCTGGTACCCACCCAAGTACAAGGGCCTGGCCATGGGCATTGCCGGCGCCGGCAACTCGGGCACCGTGCTGGCCGTGCTGTTCGCGCCGCCGCTGGCCGCCAAGTTCGGCTGGCAGGCGGTCTACGGCCTGGCCGCGCTGACCATGCTGCTGCCCATGGCCGTGATGTGGGTCGCCGCCAAGGAGCCGCCGGACCGCGAGCACCAGAGCCTGCGCGAGCATGTGAGCTGCCTGTTCGAGAAGGACGGCTGGGTCTTCAGCCTGATCTACATCGTCAGCTTCGGCGGCTTCATCGGCCTGGCGAGCTTCCTGCCCACCTACTACTACGACCAGTTCAAGGTCACCAAGATCGAGGCCGGCCAGCTGACCATGCTGGCCACGCTGATGGGCTCGGCCGTGCGCATTGCCGGCGGCGCGCTGTCCGACCGCATCGGCGGCGTCAACACGCTGACCGGCGTGCTGGTGCTGGTGGCCGGCTCGCTGCTGGCCTGCGGCCTGGCGGGCGAGTCGCTGGTGCTGACCACGCTGCTCTTCATGCTGTGCTTCGCCGCCTTCGGCGCCGGCAATGGCGCGCTGTTCCAGCTGGTGCCGCTGCGCTGGCCGGTGACGACGGCCGTGGCCGGCTCCATGATCGGCGAGATCGGCGCTTTAGGCGGCGGCTTCCTGCCCAATGCGATGGGCCAGAGCCTGCAGCACACCGGCACCTACCTGTGGGGCTTCGTGATCTTTGCCGTGCTGTCGCTGGTGATGCTGGTGATGCTGCGCGTCGTGCAGATCCGCTGGACCCGCACCTGGGCCGAAAAGGGTGGCCGCGCCCGTGCCGCCAAGACGCCGGAAGACCAGGACCCGGTGAGCTACCAGCGCGCCTGAACCGGCGCATGATCCCGGGGCGCATCAGCGCCCCGTGCTCGCGCCAGGCTCAGCGGGGCAGGAACAGCAACCAGGCCACCAGCAGCAGGTTGAAAAGCACGGAGACCGCCAGCGCGATCTGCCAGGGCAACGCCGGGTCGCCGGCCGCGCGGGCCGCCCGCGCCGGCCCGACGTGGTCCCGCGCGGCCAGCCGTTCCAGCGCCAGCAGCAACTCGTCCGCCGTCTCGAAGCGCGTCTTGGCGTCCCGCGCGACGGCGCGCATGACGAGGCGGTCGAGCGGCATCGGCACGCTGGGCTGCAGGCGGCTCACGCTCACCGGCTCGCGCTTGTAGCGGCCGAGCTGGTAGGGCTCGATCTCGCCATAGGGCAGCCGGCCGGTGAGCGCCTGGTAGAGCGTCACTCCCAGCGCGAACAGGTCGGAGCCGGCATCGGGCGGCACGGCCGGGTCCTGCCACTGCTCGGGGTTGATGTAGCTGGGCGTGCCCGCATGCAGCTCACGCGCGGCGGCTGACACCCGCGGGCTCAGCGCGGCGCCGAGGTCCAGCACGCGCCACTGGCCGTCGTCGCCCAGATGCAGGTTGGCCGGCTTGATGTCACGGTGAATGACGCTGGCCGCATGCAACAAGCTCAGCGACCGCGCCACGGACGCCGCCAGCGCCACGGCCTGCGCCACGTCCAGCGGGCCCTTGGCCAGCAGTTGCTCCAGCGTCTGGCCGCCGTGCCAGTCGAACACCGCGTAGAAATGCGTCGCGCCGTCGGCGGGTGGATGCACGCGCACGAAGCCGCTTTCACCGCCGCGACGCCGGTGCCGCGGCGCCTCGGCCAGGCGCAGGCCCAGCCAGATCTCGTGCGCCAGCATGGCGCGCTCCTCCGGGTCGTCGGCGCGGCCGGGGCGCAGCATCTTCAGCGCGACCAGCCGGCCCGTCGCCTGTTCACGCGCCTGCAGCAGGCGGTGCACGCCGTTGTCGGCGACGACGGCCGTGACCTGGTAGCCGTCCAGCACCGCGCCCACGCCCAGCGGGCCGGGGCTGGGCAGCGTGCGACCCAGCGCGGCGAGGTCGGCCAGGCCGGGGTCGGCCAGGTCCTTCACATCCAGCACCAGGGCCGTCACGTTGTCGTGGCTGCCGGCGGCCAGGGCGGCGGCGGTGAGCGCGTCGGCGGCGGCCTGCGCGCCGGGCGTGGCGCGCAGCAGGTCGGCGATCTGGCGGCTGCGCAAGCTGCCGTGCACGCCGTCGCTGGTCAGCAGCAGGCGGTCGCCCACCTTCAGCTCGCCGGCGCTGTGGTCCAGGCGCAGCGCATCGTCCAGGCCCAGCGCACGCGTCAGGCCGGCGAAGTCGCGGCGCTCCATGCGGTGGTCCTGCGTCAGCTGCAGGCACTGGCCGTCGCGCAGCAGCCAGGCGCGGCTGTCGCCAATGTGGGCCAGCGCGTAGCGGCGGCCGCGCAGTGCCAGTGCCGTCAGCGTCGTCAGCGCCTCGCGCGGCTGGCCGTCCGGGCCAGGGCGGCGGTTGTGCGAGGCCAGCCAGGCGTTCTGGTGGCCCAGCAGCCGGTCCAGCGCGACGCTGGTGTCCCAGTCGGCGGGCACGGCGTGGAAGTCGCGCAGCAGGCTCATGACCGAGGTCTGCGCCGCCATCAGTCCTTCACCTCCGCCGCTGACGCCGTCGGCCAGCGCAGCCACCCAGCCACGCTCCGCCTCGTGCGCGGCAGGCGCCTGCACGCCCGCGAAGTCTTCATTGCGCGGGCGTTTGCCCTGCAGGCTGGAGAGGCCGGTGTCGAGTTCGAAGCGCATGCGCGTGAGTGGACCATCTGCGCAGCGTTGCCCGCAGATGGTGCGTTTTTTTGGGTGAGTGCACCCCCGCCGGGATAGCAAGCGCTTCGGCGTGGGGCGCCGCTGGGCGTTTTTCACGCTGCGGCCGGTCTGGAGGCCAGCTTCTTCGCTGGCACATCGCTTGCAAAGCAAAGGGCAGACCAGCTTTGCTGTAGAGGGGTGTGGTGATGAAGAAGTTGAAGCTCGTGATGGTGGGCAACGGCATGGCCGGCGTGCGCACACTGGAAGAGCTGCTGAAGATTGCGCCGGACCTCTACGACATCACCGTCTTCGGCGCCGAGCCCCACCCCAACTACAACCGCATCCTGCTGTCGCCGGTGCTGGCCGGCGAGCAGACGGTCGACGAGATCATCCTGAATCCGCTGAGCTGGTATGCCGACAACGGCATCACGCTGCATCTGGGCAAGACGGTCACCGCGATCGACCGTCAGCGCCGCCGCGTCGTCGCCGACGACGGCCAGGGCAACGTCATCGAGGCCGACTACGACCGCCTGCTGATCGCCACCGGCTCCAACCCCTTCGTGCTGCCGGTGCCGGGCAAGGACCTGGACGGCGTCATCGCCTACCGCGACATCGCCGACACCCACGCGATGATCGACGCGGCCACCAAGTACAAGCATGCCGTCGTCATCGGCGGCGGCCTGCTGGGGCTGGAGGCCGCCAACGGGCTGATGCTGCGCGGCATGCAGGTCACCGTCGTACACCTCAGCGGCACGTTGATGGAGCGGCAACTGGACGGCATGGCCGGCGGCCTGCTGCGTAAGTCCCTCGTCGAGCGCGGCCTGCAGTTCGCGCTGGCGGCGCAGACGCAGGCGCTGCTGCCGGGCGAGGCGGGCCGCGTGCGCGCCGTGCAGCTGAAGAACGAGCATGGCCAGCTGTTCGAAGTGCCGGCCGACCTCGTCGTCATGGCGGCCGGCGTGCGCCCCAACACCACGCTGGCCGAGAAGGCCGGCCTGCACTGCCATCGCGGCATCGTCGTCACCGACACGATGCAGACGGTCACCGACCCACGCGTCTACTCGGTGGGCGAATGCGCCGCGCACCGCGGCATCGCCTACGGCCTGGTGGCGCCGCTGTTCGAACAGGGCAAGGTCTGCGCGACGCACCTGGCCCAGTTCGGCATCGGCCGCTACCTGGGCTCGCAGGTCAGCACCAAGCTCAAGGTCACCGGCATCGACCTGTTCTCGGCCGGCAACTTCGCCGGCGGCGCGGGCACCGAGGAGATCGTGCTCAGCGACCCCTTCACGGGCGTCTACAAGAAGCTGGTGATCCAGAACGACAAGCTCGTCGGCGCCTGCCTGTACGGCGACACGCTGGACGGCAGTTGGTACTTCAAGCTGGTGCGCGAGCGCCGCGACATCAGCGGCATCCGCGACCGCCTGATGTTCGGCGAGGCCTATGCCAACGAAGTCGCTGCCTGAACCCGACATGTCCATGAACCGGCGCTCCGCCCTCCTGGGCCTGACCCTGATCGGCGCCCTGCCCTGCGCCCACGCCCGCATCGCGCGGCTGGGCGATGCCATCGACAAGGCGGGCGCGCAGCGCATGCTGAGCCAGCGCATGGGCAAGGCCTGGCTGGGCCAGCTGCGCCCCGAGCTGGCCCAGCGCGCCCGCGCCGTGCAGCAGGCCAGCGAGGCCCGCTTCGAGCGCCAGCTGGGCGAGCTGTTGAGCTATGCGCCCACGCCCGAGATCGCCGGCAGCTACCGCGCGATGCAGCACCGCTTCGGCGAGTACCGCGCGTTGCTGAAGAGCCCACCCCGCCCGGACCGGGTCGACGAGCTGATCAAGGCCTCGGGCGAGATGCTCAGCCTCGCCCATGTGGCCACGGGCCAGTTGCAGGAGCGCTCCACCGCCGCATCGGCGCGGCTGGTCAACCTGTCGGGCCGGCAGCGCATGCTGTCGCAGCGCCTGGCGCTGTTCTTCCTGGCCGACCAGCACGGCGCACGGCCCGACCTCGTGCGCCGCGAGAGCGAGAAGGCGCGCGCCGATTTCGTCACCGCCATGCGCGAGCTGGCGGACGCGCCCGAAGCGACGCCGGCCATCCGCGCCAACCTGGAGCTGGCGCAGAGCCAGTGGGTCTTCCTGCAGGCGGCGCTGGGCGGCCAGAGCCAGGGCCCGCAGGCCGCCAAGGACGTCTTCATCGCCAGCGAGAACCTGCTGACCGTCATGGAGACGGTCACCGGCCAGTTTGCCCGCCAACTGGTGCAGAGCTGAGCTGAGCACACGCACAAGAACATGAACGAGACCAAATCGACTTGCCCTTATTGCGGTGTCGGCTGCGGCGTCGTCATCGAGCATGACGGCCAGCAGATCACCGGCGTGCGCGGCGACCCCGACCACCCGGCCAACTTCGGCCGCCTGTGCACCAAGGGCACCAACCTGCACCTGACGGCCACGCCGGTCGTCATCCAGCACCAGCGCCTGCGCCAGCCACAGCGCCGTGCCGAGCGCGGTGCGCAACCCGAGGTCATCAGCTGGCGCGAAGCCAACCGCGAGATCGCCGAAAAACTGCTGGCCATCCGCGCCGAGCACGGCCCCGAGTCGATTGGCGTCTACATCTCCGGCCAGTTGCTGACCGAGGACTACCACGCCTTCAACAAGCTGGCCCGCGCCGTCATCGGCACGCCGCACATCGACTCCAACTCGCGGCTGTGCATGAGCTCGGCCGTGGTGGGCTACAAGCAGTCGCTGGGCGCCGACGCGCCGCCCTGCAGCTACGAGGACATCGAGCTGGCCGACTGCATCCTCGTCAGCGGTGCCAATCCGGCCTGGGCCCACCCCATCCTGTTCCGCCGCCTCGAAGTGGCACGCGCGGCCAAGCCCAGCCACAAGCTGATCGTCATCGACCCGCGCCGCACCGAGACCGCCGAGCTGGCCGACCTGCACCTGCAGATCCGCCCCGGCACCGACGTGGCGCTGTGCCACGGCCTGCTGCACGCCATCATCGCGCGCGGCTGGACGGCCGATGACTTCATCGCCCAGTCCACCGAAGGCTTCGACACGCTGAAGGCGCTAGTGGCCGACTGGCCGCCCGCACGCGCAGCCGAGGTCTGCGGCGTGACGGCGGCCGACATCTGGCAGGCCGCCGAGTGGTTCGCCACCTCGCCGTCGTCGCTCAGCCTGTACTGCCAGGGCCTGAACCAGAGCAGCAGCGGCACGGCCAAGAACACCGCCCTCATCAACCTGCACCTGGCCAGCGGCCAGATCGGCAAGCCCGGCGCCGGCCCCTTCTCGCTGACCGGCCAACCCAACGCCATGGGCGGCCGCGAGAGCGGCGGCATGGCCACGCTGCTGCCCGGCCACCGCGACCCGGGCAAGGCCGAGGACTGGGCCGAGATCGAGGCGCTCTGGGGCCTGGATCAGAACAGTGGCCTGCCCGGCAAACGCGGCCACACGGCGGTGGAGATGTTCGAGGCCGCTGCGCGTGGCGAGATCAAGGCGCTGTGGATCGCCTGCACGAACCCCGCCCAGTCCATGCCCGACCAGGCCACCGTGCGCCAGGCGCTGGCGCGCTGCGAGCTGGTCATCCTGCAGGAGGCCTTTGCCCACACGGCCACGGCCCGCTACGCCGACTACCTGCTGCCGGCCGCCACCTGGGGCGAGAAGGAAGGCACCGTCACCAACAGCGAACGCCGCATCAGCCGCGTGCGCGCGGCCGTGCCGGCGGCGGCCGAGTCGCGCGCCGACTGGCAGATCGTGCGCGACATTGCCGCGCTCATCGACGCCGGCCTGGGCCGCGCGCCGCGCATCGCTGCCGCGACCGCCGAAGACCTGTGGCTGGAACACCGCGACGCCACGCGCGGGCGCGACCTCGACATCACCGGCCTGTCCTGGGCCAGGCTGGAGACCGACGGCCCGCAGCAGTGGCCCTATGTCAGCGGGCCCACGGCGCGCCTTTACACCGACGGCCGCTTCGCCACCACCGACGGCCGCGCCCGCTTCATCACGCGGCCCTATCAGGCCACGGCCGAGGCGGCCAGCCCTGAGCGCCCGTTTGCGCTGACCACCGGCCGCATGCGCGACCAATGGCACGGCATGAGCCGCACCGGCAGCGTGCCGCGCCTGTTCGCGCACGAGGGCCGGCCGCTGGTGCGCATCAACCCCGGTGACGCCGCCAGCCACCAGTTGGCCGAGGGCGCGCTCGTGCTGGTGCAATCCAGCCGGGGTCAGGTCGTGCTGCCGCTCAAGCTGGACGCCAACGTGGCCCCGGCCGGTGCCGACATTGCCATGCACTGGGGCGACGAATTCATCGGTGCACAGCTGGGCGTCAACGCGGTGACGCAGGGCGCCTTCTGCCCCGACTCCAAGCAGCCCGAGCTGAAGTTCAGCGCCGTCGCCATCGAGCCGGCCCACCTGTCCTGGCGCCTCAGCGCCTGCGCCTGGGTGGCGCCCGAGGACGGCCAGCGCCTGCGCGAGCAACTGCGCGCGCTGATGCCGCGCTTCGGCTATGCGCACTGCCTGCCCGAACCGGGCAAGGGTGCCCAGGTCGGCTGGGCCTTCGAAGCCGCCTGCGCCGAGGCGCCCACACCCGAGCTGGTCGACGAGATCGCCGCGCTGCTGGGGCTGAACAGCCCGGCCGTGCTGCGCTACGCCGACGCCCGGCGCGGCCGGCTGCGCCTGCTCAAGCTCGACGGCGATGACTTGCAGGCCGCCCCGGTGCAGGCGCTGCTGCGCGTGGGCAAGCACGATGAAGGCGCCTGGCTCGTCGACCTCTGGCGCGAGCGCACGGCCGCCTGCACGGTAGGCCGCTGGCTGCTGTCCCCCGGCGCCCCGCCCACCAACACCACGCCCGCAAGCCCGCAGGTCTGCAACTGCTTCGACGTGCGCGAGGACGTCATCCGCTTCACGCTGACCCGCTGCAGCGGCACGCCGGCCGAGCGCCTGGCTCAGCTGCAGGGCGAGAAGAAGTGCGGCACGCAATGCGGCTCCTGCCTGCCGACGCTGCGCAGGCTGGTGGCCACCACACCCGAGGAGATCCCCGCATGAACTACACGGTCTCTCTTGTCGGCGCCGGCCCGGGCGACCCGGAGCTGCTGACCGTCCGTGCGCTCAAGCGCATCGAAGGCGCCGATGTCGTGCTCGCCGACGACCTCATCGACCCGCGCGTGCTGGCCCTCGTCAAGGGCCGGCTGCTGCGCGTCGGCAAGCGCGGCGGCTGCATCAGCACCGACCAGCACTTCATCCACGCGCTGATGATCAAGGAGGCCCGTGCCGGCCACCGCGTCGTGCGGCTCAAGGGCGGCGACCCCTTCGTCTTCGGCCGTGGCGGCGAGGAAGTCGACGCGCTGCGCGAGGCCGGCCTGGAGGTCGAGGTGGTGTCAGGTCTGACCAGCGGCATCGCCGGCCCGGCGGCTGTGGGCATCCCGGTGACGGACCGCCGCGCCAGCCCCGGTGTGATCCTCGTCACCGGCCATCCCGGCGAAGGCCGCGCCGAACCGGACTGGGCCGCGCTGGCCCGCACCGGCCTGACGCTGGTCATCTACATGGGCGTGGCCCGCGCGCCCGACATCACGGCCAAGCTGCTGGCCGCCGGCCTCAAGCCCGACCTGCCCGCAGCCATCGTCAGCGCCGCCCACACGGCCCAGCAGCGCCATGCCGTGACGACGCTGGCCGGCCTGCCGGACTGCATTGCACGTGAGGGGCTGAAGAGCCCGGCGTTGCTGGTGATTGGCGAGGTGGCCGCACACGCAGCGGCTGCGGATATCGAACGGCTCGTCAGTTCAGCTTGAATGAACTGACCAGCCCCGCCAGCCGCACCGCCTGCTCCTTCAGCGACTGAGCCGCTGCGGCGGACTCTTCCACCAGCGCGGCGTTCTGCTGCGTCATCTGGTCCAGCTCCGTCACGGTGCCGTTGACCTGGGCGATGCCTTGGCTCTGCTCGATGGCGGCGGCGCTGATCTCGCCAATGATGTCGGTCACGCGCTGCACCGAGCCGACGATGTCGGTCATCGTCGTGCCGGCATCGTTGACGAGCTGGGTGCCGGCCTCGACGCGCTCGACGCTGGCGCCGATCAGGCCCTTGATCTCCCGCGCTGCCTCTGCCGAGCGTTGAGCCAGCAGGCGCACCTCGCCAGCCACCACGGCGAAGCCGCGGCCCTGTTCCCCGGCCCGTGCCGCCTCGACGGCCGCGTTCAGCGCGAGGATGTTGGTCTGGAAAGCGATGCCGTCGATGGTGCCGATGATGTCGGCGATCTTGCGGCTGGCCGCATTGATCTCGCCCATGGTGCTGACCACGCGCGACACCACCTCGCCGCCCCGGCCGGCCGTCTCGGCGGCGGCGCCGGCGAGTTGCTTGGCGGTCATGGCCGAGTCGGCGCTCTGGCCAACGGTGCCGGTCAGCTGCGTCATCGAGCTGGAGGCCTGCTGCAGGTTGGAGGCCGTCTGCTCGGTGCGATGCGACAAGTCCATGTTGCCGCTGGCCACCTCGCTGGACGCGACCTGGATGCTCTCGGCCGACTCGCGCACCTGGCCGACGATCTCGGACAGCGACTTCTGCATCGCCGCCAGCGCCTGCATCATCTCGGCGGACTCGTCCGTGCCGCGCACCTGCGGGGCGCGCGACAGGTCGCCGTCGGCCATGCGTTCGGCAAAGCGCTTCGCTGCCAGCAGCGGGCCAATGATGGAGCGAGAGATGCCAACGGCCAGCACCGCACCGATGACGGTGCAGACGGCAAACGTCACCAGCAGAGCCACGAAGATGCCGCTGACCATGCCGTCGACCTGCTTGAATACGTCGTTGCCGCGGCTCGCCAGGTCCGCTTCGATGTTGTTCAACATGGCCAGCGCCGGGTCATAGGCTGCATCAGCCGCCTTGATGTCCTCGAAGGCGGACTGGGCATCGGCATAGCCATCGGCCAGCAGCTTGTCGAGCGCCGGCCTGACGGACTTGCGGTAGTCCGCCATCAGCGCACGGAATTTGGCGAGGTTGTCCTTGCTCTGCTGCTCGGCGATGACGGCGCCAAAGCGGTCCAGCGTCTTGTCCATGGCGACCTGGGCGTCGTCCCACTCCTTGCGGGCGCGGGCCATGCCGTCCTTGTTGAAGATGGTCGCTGCCATCGTCGACGTGGCCGTCTTGCTGACCAGCAACTGCGTGCGCGCGGCCACCGCGAGGTTGGTGACCGGGATGAGCTTTTGCGTGATGCCCTGGATGGCCTTCTGCGACACGTTCAGCCCGAAGCCGCCGACGGCCACCAGCAGGGCCGTCATGGTCAGGATGAGGCCGAAGGCGAGCCACAGGCGGGCTTGAATGCGTAGACGGCGCAGCATGGCGGGCTTCCTGGCAGATGAGGTTGGGCAACGGGCAGCGTTTGATTGAAGCAGAAACCCGCAGTGCGACGCCAAAACCTGCTGGTAGGCTCGCGCCATCGTTCACGGCACAGCCCTCCATGAGCTTTCTGGCCATCGACATTGGCAACACGCGGCTCAAGTGGGCCGTCTATCCGGAAGGCGCCGAGCCCGGCAGCACGCCCCTGCAGCACGGCGCCGTCTTCCTCGAAAACATCGACCGCCTGGCCGATGGCGACTGGCAAGGCCTGGCCCCGCCGGCGCGCATCCTCGGCAGCAACGTCGCCGGCGATGCCGTGCGCCGCCGCGTCGAGGAGCAGATGGAGCACTGGGACCTGACGCCGCGCTGGGTCGTGCCCAGCGCCGAGGCGGCCGGCGTGAAGAATGGCTACGACCACCCGACGCGACTGGGCGCAGACCGCTGGGTGGCCGTCATCGGCGCCCGCGCGCATGCGCTTAAGCGCGGCTTCGCCGGCCCGGTGCTGACCGTCATGGTGGGCACTGCGGTGACGGTGGACGCGCTCTCCAGCGACGGCCGCTTCCTGGGCGGCCTCATCCTGCCGGGCCACGGCATCATGCTGCGCGCACTGGAGGGCGGCACCGCCGGCCTGCGCGTGCCGACCGGCGAGGTGCGCGACTTCCCGACCAACACCAGTGACGCACTGACGACCGGAGGCACCTTTGCCATTACCGGGGCCATCGAGCGCATGTACCGGCTGCTGACCCAACGCGAGGGCCGCGCGCCGCTGCTGCTGATGACGGGTGGCGCGGGGTGGAAGGTGGCACCGGCGCTGGATGCGCCGCATGAGCTGGTCGAGGGTTTGATTTTTGATGGGTTGCTGGCGATCAACTCGGCGCGGTCCTGACGCGCCGGGCCGCATGGCAGCGGCATCCTGGTGGGCAGCGCCATCACCGCGCCGTCTTCGATTCCCGTCAACTCGCCCGGCACGCCGCACATGCTGGGCAGCTTCGCCAACCGGGCCAGCGGGCGGCTGGTGTTGGAAGTCGAGGCCGATGGGCAGGGCGGCTCGTGTTTGGGGCATCGACAGCACGGTGAATCTGAGCAGCCTGCAGATCGAGTTCTGCTTATGCGGCGCGAACTACTCGGACAACAGCGTGGCGCATCAGTTCACGTCATTCAGCTTTAGCGCGGATGGCGGCGTGGTGTTTCAGGCGTAGGCGGCGCCTGAACAGGGGACGTCGCTGCTGTCTGAGGCAGGGTTGGGTGGGGGGCTGCACAAGCCCCCTCGTGAAGCAGCAGTCTGAAGCGAGAACCCCGAAATGCGGCTGGCCTTCGGGGCGTGGATGACCGCAGCGCTGAGCGCCGCTTCGGGTAATCAGCGCAGGTCCTTGTTCTCTGGCCACTCCGCCTGGGCGAGCGACACCATGCAGGCGAACTTGGGGTTGCTCATCAACAGCTTGAAGACCTTGGCCGCCAAATCCTGTCCAGCCTCGGAGTCAGCCTCGAAGTGCACGCCGGCAACTTCGCGGTTGTACGCGACGTCGTTTGCGAGTGTGATCAAGTCCGCGCCGAGTTTGGAGAACATGGCGCCCAAGACCAGCGCGAACAGGCGTGACTGTGCGGCATGCCCGCTCGGATAGGTCGGGTGCCCGGGGTAGTTTGGGTCCGGCCTGGCAAACATCGGATTGAGGTCCTTGATGTAGGCCGAGGGTCGGGCCGCATTGAACTCTGTCTTGAAGTAGAAGAGCACGGGCAGCAACTCGTCATTGGCCGCGTTCAACAGGCGAAAGGTGATCGGCGTGTCCAGCGCCACTGGCCGACGCGCGCGAACCAAGGCCATGAGCCCCAGGTGAAGGCCTTCGACCTGACCCAGGATGCCGTGCAAGCGCATCTGCCTTTCGCCCTTGGCGGCAATCACCTTGGCGCACTGGGCCTTGAGCGTGGACTCGTCGGGCGGCAGGATCTCAATGAGCTTCTTGTCCAGCCAGTCCGGCGGGAGGTACTTGAGTTCCTTGCCGATGTACTCACGAAACACGGGCGTCCAGTCCTCAGCAGGAAACGGTTTGAGCTTCATGCCGACCCCTCAGATTTCGCCAATGGCGGCAAAGCTCAACAACGAGATCGCCAGTGCGTCCTTGGCCCAGGCCTTGCCTGGATCGGTCGCGCGCCACGCCAGCGCGTCCGCCCGCGAACCGACGATAGGCATAAAACGCAAGGCTACTCTCTTGCCATCGGATGAGGCAGGATCGGCCTCGAACTGCCAGCCCCCCATGAAGGTCGCGCCTCCAAACACGAGCGGCGGCAGGGATTCGCCCAACAGGATCTTGATCTGCGTGGTGGCGGTGTCTGGCTCAGCGTCGTCGGAGCTCTGCAGGGTCACCGGACTAACCATCTGGCCCGTCAGCGCGCGCACGGGCAGCGTGGCAGTGGCAAGCTCCAGCTCAAACGTCTCTAGCGGCGGCCACGCCGCGTCGCTCAGCGCTCTGAACACGGCGGTGGCTGTCATCGGAACAACCATCCCATCCAGATCCTTTGCCGACAACTGCTGCAGCGAATCACCGACCAGCGCCCGGAAGGTGCCGGTCGCCGTCATTGGCTGCGTGCCGACACCAGGCAAATCCTGCGACGAGATGGCCGGCAGTTCTTCGGTTGAAAGGACCTTGAACGTACCTGTCGCGGTGAACGGCGCTGCAGCCACACCATCGGGCAATGCCACCGAGCGGGCGGATGCGGTACCGAAGCCCGCGGCGTCGACAGCCACAGCTTTGATCCAACAAAAGTGGTGCTTGATACGTTCCATGCGTACTCTCCTCCTAAACTGGTTGCCACCGACGGGGGTGGTTTGATGGGGGCGCAAGAAGAATATCCAGCACGATCGAGGTCGCACAACAGCCACTTGGCCCGTGCTTTGGTATTGGTCCTATCGGTTGTGGGCGCGGCGTTGCTGACATCCGACAGCAGCCCCCCCTCACGCCCTGCTCTCATCGTCTTTCTGGGCATCGATTCGCCGAAGACCGATTTGAGCTTCCAGCGCTTCATGGCGGCAGTCGAGCGCCTGCCCGCCGCCAGCCGCCGCCGGCTCCGCGTCGAATTCACTGATTCCGGCCTTAGCAACGCTGGAACCGGCTTGTCTGCGGCCAAGCGGATGGTGAGTCTGCGTCCCGAGGTCGTCGTCGCGCCCTCTTCGGCAACTGCCAAGCTGGCCAAGGAACATCTCCGGAATACGCCCATCGTGTTCGGCAGCTTCCTGCACCCGGTTCGCTACGGGATCATCAGCTCGATGGAGACGCGCGGAGAGGCGATCACTGGCATTTGGGTTGCCGATACCCTGGATGTCAAACGCCTGGAGATCCTGCACGACGCATACCCCGTCGCAAAGCGCATCGCCGTGCTGATCGACCGCCCTTGGGGCGACTACTTCGACACCGAGAAGACCCTTTCCCCGGTGGCTGCGCGCTTAGGCCTCGAGGTGAGCGTGCTGTTCGCCGAGAACACCGCCGACGCCGAGGCATTGTTCGCCGAACCGCAGTCCAGGCTCTTCGATGCCTGGTGCCTGCCGCGCACTGGACTTGCCGGCTTGAACACGAACCTGATCGTCGGTCGCCTGCGTGAATGGGGCAAGCCTGTCATCCTGGCCAACACGGCCGACATGGCCTCCGGTGCACCGCTGTCCTATGCGCTCGACATGTCCTTTGCGTGGCCTGCCATAGCCGAACTGGTCCTGCGCATCCTCGACGGCGAACGCGCCGGCGACATTCCCGTACTGCGCCCGCAGCGCACCGTGCTCGTGGTGCGGCCAGCCCCCGCAGGCGGCTTTCCGCCTCCTAGCGCCCATGTGATCAGGCGCGCCGATGTGGTGTTGCGATGAGCCGTCAACCAGGACTGTGGGCACCATGGCGCTCGAAGACCTATCGCCCCCTGTCGCACCACTACGCCCTCAGGCTGTCGGGTCTAACGCTCAGCCTGCTGCTGCTCTCTGGCGCCTCCGAGATGTACATCGGCTATCAAGAAGCGCTGCTAAGCATCGAAGAGCGGCAGCAAGCCCTGGCTGAAGGCGCAGCGCGCGAGATCGCGGCCTACCTTGATATCGTCGACACCGGTCTGCGCGACGTCGCCAAGATGCCCTGGGGGCAACCCGGATTTGGCATCGCCCAGAGGCGCGAGGAGTTCTATCGACTCATGCAGATCGTTCCGGCAATCACCGACTTGCAGGTGGTGACCCGTGACGGACGGGAGCAGCTTGCGACTTCCAAGCATGCACCGGACCAGGTGGGTTCTCAGCAGCTCATCGAAGAACCTGCGCTCGCCCTGGTGGGCCTCAATGACGGCGTGCGCCGCGGCCGGACCTATTTCCAGGACGGCTATCTTCCGACACTACGCATGTCCATTTCCGATGGCCGAGACGCCATCGTGGCCACAGTCGACTTGCGGCTCCTGGGCGATGTTGTGACCCGGTTGCGCACCGGCGAGGCTGGGCTGGCCTATGTCGTCGATGCACAGGGGTTGCTCATCGCCCACCCGCGGGCCACTCACGCGCTCAGTCGCATGGACCTATCACGCTCCGAAGCCGTCCGCCAGGCCCGTGCAGCTGCCGCGTCCGCCAACGTTATGGTCCGCGGTCTTGCGACACATGACATCGAGGGCCGGCCCGTCATCACGACGGCCGCGACGGTACCCGGTACGGGTTGGATGGTCTTCATGGAGCAGGCGCGCAGTGAAGCGCTGAAGCCAGCCTGGGCGACGTTGACTCGCACGCTACTGCTGATGGTCATTGGCATCGTTGCCGCCCTTGCGATCGGCGTCACCTTCGCCCGCCGCATGGCAGCGCCAATCGTCGCCCTGCGCCGCGCCACAGCGCGCATCGCCAGCGGCGACCTGGATACTGCGCTCAAGGTTGATCGCCATGATGAGATCGAAGAACTCGCCCACGATTTCAATCAAATGGCCTCCCAACTACGCGACCTCTACGCCAGCCTCGAAGCCAAAGTCGCCGAGCGCACCGCCCAGCTCTCCGACGCCCGCGACGTGCTGGCCGCTCGTGCCGAAGAACTCTCCAAGCTCAAGGACGAAGCCGACCGCGCCAACGCCGCCAAGACCCGCTTTCTCGCTGCCGCCAGCCACGACCTGCGCCAGCCCATGCACTCGATCAGCCTGCTGCTCGGCGTGCTGCAAAGCCGCCTCGACAGCGCCGAACACATCGTGCTGGCCGACAAGATCCAGACCTCGGTCGCGACGATGGAGAACCTGTTCGGCAACCTGCTGGACATCTCCAAGCTCGACGCCGGCGCGGTGCAGGCGCATCTGGAGGACGTCGACCTCGGCTGGCTGCTGCATCGCCTGGAGCAGACCTGGGCGCCGCAGGCTGCCGAGAAGGGGCTGCGGCTGAGCGTGAGGGGCTGCAATGTCGTGGTCAGAGGTGATGCGGTGCTGCTGGAGCGCATCGTTGGCAATCTCGTCGCCAATGCCATCCGCTACACGCGCGAGGGCGGCGTGCTGGTGGGCTGCCGGCGGCGTGGCCGCGAGGTCGAACTGCAGGTGTGGGACAGCGGACCCGGCATCGAGCCACGCCACCGCGAGGCCATCTTCGAGGAGTTCTTCCGCATTGAGGCGCCGGGCACGGGGCAGGAGAAGGGCCTGGGCCTGGGCCTGTCCATCGTGCAGCGCTGCGCACAGATCCTGGGGTATGGCCTGAGCGTCGACAGCCGCGTCGGGCATGGCACAGTGTTTCGCCTGAAGCTGCCGCTTTCGGCAGCAACGGCAGCTTCGCCGCGCACCTCGCCGCGACTGGCGGCCAGTCAGCAAGCGTTGGCGGGCCGCTTCATCGTCGTCGTCGACGACGAAGCCATGAACGCCCAGGCCCTGGTGGACGCGCTGCGCGCCTGCCGCTGCCATGTCGTCGCCGCCGCGTCCTGCGACGAGGCGCTGGCCGAGCTGCAGCAGCATCTGCGCGTGCCCGACCTCATCGTCACCGACTACCAGCTCGGCGGCGGGCGGGACGGCTTCGAGGTCATTTCACGCCTGCGCCAGCACTACGACGACGCTATTCCCGCGCTGATGGTCACGGCCAACACCGATGCCAGCCTGCAGCCCCGCGCCGCCGCGCAACAGGCGCGTCTGCTGCACAAGCCCATCGGGCTTCAGCGCTTGCTGGACGCCATGCTGGAGTCGCTGGAGCCCTGAGCCGCCACGGGCTCTTCGAAGCGCAGCCCCATGCGGCTGGCCGCCAGCACGGCCTGGGTGCGCGTGGTCACGTTCAGCGCGCGCAGCACGGCCGAGGTATGCGCCTTGACGGTGCTCAGTGACAGGTTGAGCTGGCGCCCGATGAGCTTGGCCGGCTTGCCCTGCAGCAGCAGGTGCAGCACGTCGGCTTGGCGCGGGGTCATGCCGAGATCTGCCGGCTGCCGGCCCGATGCTGCCACCACTGCAGTTGCCGGCGCCGGTGCGGGGCTGGCCGCAGGCGCCGCGCGCGCAGCGAGAAAGACCGACGGCGGCAGGTAGATGCCCTTGGCCAGGATGAGCCGCAGCGCGCCGAGCATGACCTGCGAGGTCGAGCTCTTGGGAATGAAGCCCATCGCACCGGCGTCCAGCACGGCGAGCACGGTGTCCTTGTCGTCCGCCGAGGACATGACGACGACCGGCGCATCCGGATGGTCGGCGCGCAGACGTTTCAGCCCCTCCAGGCCCGACAAGCCCGGCAGCCCCAGGTCGATGAGCACGAGGTCGACACTGCCGCGTTGCGCCAGCACCTCGAAGGCCTCCTCGCAACTGCCCGCCTCCCAGGTCTGAAGCCCGTCCACGAGCGGCTTGAGCAGCATCGCCACGCCTTCGCGGAACAGGGCGTGGTCGTCGATCAACAGAATTCTCATGGGCGGTCTCCCCTGCCGGCAATGGTATCGGCGCTGTCCCCGCCCGCGGATCAGACCAAAGGTCTGTCCTTTTGGCCTAAGCCTCATGAGCCCGGGCGATGTACTTCTCGGCAATGGCAGCGGCACCCCGCGCTCACCAAACTTGTGGACCAGAGACGGCGCCATCGCGCCGCCAGGGCTCAGGGGGTTCCATGTTCCACGCCATTGCCGCCAATTCATCCGACCGTCCATCGGGCCTGCAGGCCCAGCCGCACCTCGTGCTGGCGGCCCTGCCGCAGCCGCTGCTCGTGCTGCGGCCCGACCGGCGCCTGCTGTTCGCCAACGCCAACGCCAATCAGCTGTTGACCGAAGGCCTGGGGCAGTCACGCGCAAGTCACCTGATGAGCATCGGCCAGCTAGACGCAATGCGCCTGGGCGAACTGCTGGCCCTGGCGGCAGCGGGCTCGTCCTCCCGCATCGCGCTGTGGTTCACGCCGAGCCTGGCCACAGGCTGGCTGCACGCCGCACCGCTGGCGCCGGCCATCGCGCTGGCAGCGGACTGGCCCACGAGCAGCGTGCTGCTGGCCGTGCACCTGGATCAACCGGCGCTGACGCAAGCCGCGCGCATCGAGGCGCTGACACGCCAGTGCCGCCTCAGCCAGGCCGAGCGCCAGGTGCTGCTGCTGCTGGCCGACGGCGAGGCGGTGGAGGCGACGTCGCGCCACCTCGGTCTGTGCGTGAGCACCGTGCGCAGCCATGTGCGCAACCTGCTGGGCAAGACGCAGGCGCCCAACCTCATGCAGCTGCTTCGATGGACGGGCAGCGCCGCCTCGCTGCCGCATTGAGCCTCAGAGAATGAACCGGCTCAGATCCTCGTTCGCCGCCAGCGCCGCCAGCTTCGCGTCCACCGCCGCGCCGTCCAGCACCAGCGTCTGACCGGAGCGGTTGGGCGCGTCGAAGCTGATCTCGTCCAGCAGCCGCTCCATCACCGTGGCCAGGCGGCGCGCGCCGATGTTCTCGGTGCGCTCGTTGACCTCGAAGGCGATCTCGGCCAGGCGGCGCACAGCCTCGGGCTGCAGGTCCAGCGTGACGCCCTCGGTGGCCAGCAAGGCCTGGTACTGCTTGACGAGGCTGGCATGCGTGCTCGTCAGGATGGCCTCGAAATCGGCCACCGACAGCGAGTCCAGCTCGACGCGGATCGGCAGCCGGCCCTGCAGCTCGGGGATCAGGTCGCTGGGCTTGGCAAGGTGGAAGGCGCCGCTGGCGATGAAGAGGATGTGGTCGGTCTTCACGAGGCCGTACTTCGTCGTCACCGTCGTGCCTTCGACGAGCGGCAGGAGGTCGCGCTGCACACCCTGGCGCGACACCTCCGCGCCGCCGTGTTCGTTGCGCGATGCCACCTTGTCGATCTCGTCGATGAAGACGATGCCCATCTCCTGCGCATTGGCCAGCGCGGCCGCGCGGATCTCTTCCTCGTTGACGAGCTTGGCCGCCTCCTCGTCGACCAGCAGCTTCAGCGCATCGGCGATCTTGAGCTTGCGGGGCTTCTTCTGCGCGCCGCCGAACTGGCTGAACATGCCCTTCAACTGCTCGGCCATGTCCTCCATGCCCGGCTGGTTGCCGAAGGGCGTCAGCAGCTCCACGCTGGGCTTAGGCGCAAGCAGGTCCAGCTCGATGTCCTTGTCGTCGAGCTGCCCCTCGCGCAGGCGCTTGCGCATGGTCTGGCGCGTGGCGTTGTCGGCGTCCATGCCGGGCAGCAGCACGTCGAGGATGCGGTCCTCGGCGGCGTCCTCGGCGCGCGTCTGGCAGCGGCGCATGGCCACTTCGCGCTCCTGCTTGACGGCCACTTCGATGAGGTCGCGGATGATGGAGTCGACATCTTTGCCGACATAGCCCACCTCGGTGAACTTGGTCGCCTCGACCTTGATGAAGGGCGCACCGGCCAGCCTGGCCAGGCGCCGTGCAATCTCGGTCTTGCCGACGCCGGTGGGGCCGATCATCAGGATGTTCTTGGGCGTGATCTCGCCGCGCAGCTTCTCGTCGACCTGCTGGCGGCGCCAGCGGTTGCGCATGGCGATGGCGACGGCACGCTTGGCGGCCTGCTGGCCGACGATGTGACGGTCCAGCTCGGAAACGATCTCTTGAGGGGTCATCGAGCTCATTCCAGAACCTCCAGCGTGTGGCTCTGGTTGGTGTAGATGCAGATCTCGCCGGCAATCTCCAGCGACTTCTTGACGATGTCCGCCGCGCTCAGCTCGGTATTGGCCAGCAGCGCCTTGGCGGCGGCCTGGGCAAAGGCGCCGCCGGAACCGATGGCGACGATGCCCTGCTCGGGCTCCAGCACGTCGCCATTGCCGGTGATGATGAGTGAGGCCGTGCGGTCGGCCACGGCCAGCATGGCCTCCAGCCGGCGCAGCACGCGGTCGGTGCGCCAGTCCCGAGTCAGCTCGACGGCGGCGCGCACGAGGTGGCCCTGGTGCTTCTCCAGCTTGGCCTCGAAGCGCTCGAACAGCGTGAACGCATCGGCGGTGGCGCCGGCAAAGCCGGCCAGCACCTGGTCGCGGTAGAGCTTGCGCACCTTGCGCGCGCTGGACTTGACGATGGTGTTGCCCAGCGTCACCTGGCCGTCGCCGCCGATGGCGACCTGCCAGCCGGTGGCCGTCTGGCGGCGCACCGAGATGATGGTGGTGCCGTGATAAACGGCGGAGGAGGAATCAGAAGACATAGGGCCTCCAGTTGGGGGCCAAGGTCCAGCCCACAAGGTTCAGTTGATGCGAACCTTCACCTTCGCATGCTCGTTGATGCCCATGGCACCGAAGAACAGCGCGACAAGGCGATGCGAATCGTTGAAGACGACCGTGCGGTTCTCGCTGCGGCGCTGCAGCACCCAGTTCAGCAGGTCGCCGGCGGCCATGAAGTCCAGCCGGATCAGCTTGGTGCAGGAGATGTTGATGAGGCTGGCGTCGCCGACTTCGCCGGACATCACCCGCAGGTTGTCGGAGATGTCGCCGCTGAGCTGGCCCATCATTTCCAGCTGGGCCACGTGCGGCTCCGTCAGCAGGCCGGTGTCCAGGAAGGTCGACTGCGCCTCGCTGGGCATCGAGGTGGTGGCCGGGCTGTTCGTCGAGCCGCCTTCGCTGCCGATGCGCACGCGGCACTTGGCGCGTTCCCAGGACGGCGGCGACACCTCGTAGGTCACGCAGTAGTCGATGGCGGCCTCGTCGAACTGGTCGGGCCGGTTGGCCAGGCGCAGCGCTTCCAGGCGCAACATCCACAGCGCCGGGTCGGTGTCGCGCTCGCCGACGGGGGCCAGCTCCTTGAGCTGGGTCAGGAAGCGGTCGCCACCCATCCAGCGCTGGTCGACCTGCTGTTGGGCCCAGGTGCGCAGCAACTGGCGCAGCTGGATGGCGGCCTCGATCTCGATCTCGTCGACGGCGCCCCAGTCGAACACCCAGGGCATGGGCAGCGTCTCGCTGCGCTTGTGCAAGGTCGTCACGTCCTCGGCGCGCAGCGTGGACGGTGCCGTCCAGCTCACCTGCCCCGCCTTGGCCATGGGCGAGCGGTTGGCCTGGCGGGCCGTCTCGGCCACCAGCCTGGGCATGGAGAACCACTGCGGCGCCGACAGGCCGAACTGCTGTGCGTACTCCACCGCCAGTACCTCGAACTTGCCCTGGGCGCCGGTGGCACGGTAGTGGTCGAACAGCACCAGCCAGGTTTCGCCATGCAGGTTGCGGCTGCCGCCGGGGCGCACCAGCTCGGTCAGCGCGCGTTCGCTGTTGTCGTAGTCGGCATTGGCGAAGGCGATGACCGCCTCGTCCAGTTCGGGGTCGTGCACCAGCTCCTGCACCTCCAGCGGCGCCGAGGACTCGGCCAGCGTGAAGGACAGCGGCATGTCCAGCGGCGGCAGGTCGGGCAGGCGGCTGGGCGGCGAAGCGGACAGTGGCGGGATGGCCGCACCCATCGTCACGGCCGCAGGCGGCGGCGGCGCGGACAGGCGCTGCACCTCCTGCGGGCTGGAGAACTCGCTGACCCGCCCGCCCGACGAGTCCATGACCGGCGGCGGCGCCGATGACGTGGACGCGAACGCCACGGGCCGCGTGCTCGTCTCGAAGAATCCGGGCTGCTGCTTGGGCACGGCCTGCGTCGTCGCAAAGCTCTCGCCCACCATCTGCTGCTCGATCTCGTCGATCTTGGCCTTCACGCCGAGGTCGATCTTGGAATTGGGTTCGCTGATGCGCTCGTCGTCACCCATGCGGGACGGCGACGAGGCCAGCGCGGCGAGTTGCTCGGGCGTCAGCCCTTCGCGGCGGATGCGGCGCAGCATGTCGAGCTCGCGCTTGCGCACGAAGTCGTTGCGGCGCTTGCGCTCCACCATCGCGCGCAACTCGGCCTTGGCGAGATCGCCCTCGGGGTCGTCCTGGCGCGAATTGATCTCCGACCAGTCCGTCGTCGGGTTGGCGACGAAGCGCGCAACCTTGCGGAAGAAGCTGTCGCCTTCCTTGGGGTCTGCGGGCTTGGACTCGGTCATGTGGTGGTCAGGGCTCAGTCCCCAAACATTTTCTGTTTCAGCTCGCGGCGCTGTTGCGCTTCGAGCGACAGCGTCGCCGTCGGGCGGGCGATCAAACGGCCGAGGCCGATGGGCTCGCCAGTCTCGTCGCAATAGCCGTAGTCGCCGCTGTCCAGTCGCGTGATCGACTGCACGATCTTCTTCAGCAGCTTGCGTTCGCGGTCGCGCGTGCGCAGTTCCAGCGCATGCTCTTCCTCGATGGTCGCGCGGTCGGCCGGGTCGGGCACGATGGTCGTGTCTTCGCGCAGGTGCTCGGTGGTCTCGCCGGCGTTGGACAACACCTCGCGCTTCAGGCCTTCCAGCTTGGCGCGGAAGAACTCGATCTGCTTGGCGTTCATGTACTCCGCGTCCGGCATGGCCAGGACTTCGGCGTCGCTCAGCTCGGCGCCGGGCTTGCTCTTCCAGGCGTTGACGAGCTTCGGGTCGCCCTTGGCGGCGATGCGCGGCGCCGCGTCGACTTCGTGGTTGGCACCGCGCGCAGGCGGCCTGGGCGGGGCAAAGCGGTCGGCGAAGCGATTCGCCGGTGCGGGCACCTCCAACATGGCGACGTCCGCGCCAATGTCGGACTTCTTTCCACCCTTGGTGGATGCGGTTTTAGGGGCCGGGGTCTTGCTCACTGTCTTCTCCTCGCTCTGGGTGTGCATCGGCGCGGTGTCAGACCTTGATCCCACTGCATTTGAAGCCGGCTGCCCAATTTTGAGCGCGGCGGATTGTAGCCATGAGGATTCGAACGTCCGCACCCCCTGGAAACAGTGCCCCAGGGACCAAAAAACATCACGCCAGGCAGCCTTCCAAACCTTGCAACAACACATCCTTCGGCAGGTCGATGCCGATGAACACCATCTTGCTCTGTTTTTTCTCGCCCGGCATCCAACGCGGGCCGAGATCGGAGCCCATCATCTGGTGCACGCCCTGGAAGATGACCTTCTTCTCCGTGCCTTTCATGTGTAGGACGCCCTTGTATCTGAGCATCTTGGGCCCGTAGACCTGCACGATGGCGCCGAGGAAGTCTTCCAGCTTGGCCGGGTTGAAGGGCTTGTCCGAACGGAAGACGAAGCTCTTCACATCGTCCTCATGGGCATGATGGTGCGGGTGATCGCAGTGCTCGCCATGCTCATGGTCGTGATGATCGTGGTCATGGTGGTGATCATGCGTGTCCGCCTTCAGGAAGTCCGGGTCGATCTCCAGCTTGGCGTTCAGGTTGAAGCCGCGCAGGTCGAAGATCTTGGCGAGCGGCACCTCGCCGAAATGCGCCGCCGTGATGGGCGCGCGCGGGTTCATGTGCTTGATGCGGTGGATCAGCGCCTCCACGGCCGCCGGCTCGACCAGGTCGCTCTTGCTGATGAAGAGCTGGTCGGCGAAACCAACCTGCATGCGCGCTTCCTGGCGGCTGTTGAGCTGCTCGTCGGCGTGCTTGGCGTCCACCAGCGTCAGCACAGAGTCCAGCAGATAGGCCTCGGCGATCTCATCGTCCATGAAGAAGGTCTGGGCCACGGGGCCGGGGTCGGCCAAGCCGGTGGTCTCGATGATGACGCGGTCGAACTTCAGCTCACCCTTGCGGCGCTTGGCGGCCAGGTCGGACAGCGTCGTACGCAAGTCCTCGCGGATCGTGCAGCAGACGCAGCCGTTGTTCATCTGGATGATCTGTTCCTCGGTGTCCGACACGAGGATGTCGGTGTCGATGTTCTCTTCGCCGAACTCGTTCTCGATGACGGCGATCTTCTGGCCGTGGGCCTCGGTCAGGATGCGCTTGAGCAGCGTGGTTTTGCCGGCGCCCAAGAAGCCGGTCAGGATGGTGGCGGGGATGAGGCCGTTGGTGGAGGAGGACATGGCGGGACCGTTTTCTGAAGAAGGCAGCGGATATCGGGACGAAGCGTTGCAAGGCAAGGGCTTGTCAAACCAATCGGCTATTCTGTCCCCTGTCGCAATACCCTGACAGTTCCCCTTGAGCGAACCGCATTCAGGCCGGCCCCCAGTTCGCGGGGCCGCCAAACACCCGCCCGAGGCCCGCAGCCTGATGGAGCGCCTGCTGGAGTTCCTGCACCCCGGCCCCGACTCCAAGTCCGAACTGATGGAAACGCTGGCCGATGCCGAGCAGCGTGAGCTGATCGAGCCCGAGTCGCGCCAGATGCTGGAAGGCGTGCTGCGCATGGCCGAGCTGTCGGCAGGCGACGCGATGGTGGCCGCACCGCGCATGGACTTGCTGGACATCGACGCGCCCTATGACGAGCTGCTGGGCCTGGTGATCGATACCGGCCACTCGCGCTTCCCGGTCTACGAGGGCACGCGCGACAACATCATCGGCATCCTGCTCGCCAAGGACTTGCTGAAGATGCAGCGCGCGCCGGAGCTGAACCTGCGTGCGCTGCTGCGGCCCACCGTCTTCGTGCCGGAGAGCAAGGGCCTGAACGAGCTGCTGCGCGACTTCCGCTCCAACCGCAACCACCTGGCCATCGTCATCGACGAGTTCGGCAACACCGCCGGCCTCATCACCATCGAGGACGTGCTGGAGGAGATCGTCGGCGAGATCGAGGACGAGTTCGACGACAAGGACGGCGAATCGGGCCTGTACACGTTGGCCGACGGCAGCCAGCGCGTGGCAGGCGATGCGAGCATCGCGGCCGTCAACGGCAGCTTTGGCCTGGCGCTGCCGGACGACGACTTCGACACCATCGGCGGCCTGGTCGCCCATGAGCATGGCCGCGTGCCGCGCCGCGGCGAGACCGTGCAGGTGGGCGGCCTCAACTTCGCCGTCATGCTGACCCGCGGCGGTGCGGTGCGCTGGTTCAAGGTCACGCGCGTGGCCGAAGGCGAGTCCGAAGCGTGAGGCTCGGCGTTGCCGCTGCGGTCGCGCTGGCCGCCGGGCTGCTGCAGACCGCCTCCTTCGCCCCCACCGAGGCGTGGTGGGCCCAGATCGCCGCCCTGGCGCTGCTGTTCGGCATGGTCGCCCACGCCACGCCGCGCGTCGCCGCCCTCTGCGGCGTGCTGTTCGGCTTCAGCTGGCTGGCCTCGGGCCTGTGGTGGCTGCACATCAGCATGCACCAGTTCGGTGGCATTCCCTGGGCGCTCGCCGCACTGGCCGTCGGGCTGCTGGCGGCTTTCCTGAGCGGCTACTACGCGCTGGCGTTGGGCCTGACTGCCCGCTGGATCAATCCCGGCCGCTGGCGGCTGCTGGCGCTGGCGCCGGCCTGGCTGCTGGCCGAGCTGGCCCGGGCGACGTGGTTCAGCGGCTTTCCGTGGATCGCCTCGGGCTATGCACACACGGTCGGGCCGCTGGCGGGCTGGGCGCCGTGGATCGGCATCTACGGCATCACCGCGCTGGCCGCGCTGGCCGCCGCCGGGCTGGTTCTGCTGCGCGAGCGCGCCTGGGCCTGGACCGCACCCGCCCTGCTGCTACCGCTGGCCGGCCTGCTGCTGCCGCAGGACTTCACGGCGTCGAGCGGCCGCATCGCTGTGTCCCTTGTCCAGCCCAGCATCCCGCAAGACCAGAAGTTCGACGCCGCCCGCTTCGCCGCCAACCTGGAGGCGCTGGCCCGGCTCATCGAGTCGGCCAAGGGTCAGGTCGTCATCACGCCGGAATCCGTCGTGCCGCTGCCGCTGGGCGAACTGGACCGGGCCACGCTCGTGCGGCTGTCCAACCCCGAGCGCCCAGCCCTGCTCGGCGCGTTCCTGGGCAACGCGGACGAAGGCTTCGTCAACTCCGTCGTCGGCCTGGGCACGGACTACCACTACGGCAAGCGCCACCTGCTGCCCTTCGGCGAGTTCATTCCGCCTGGCTTCGGCTGGTTCGTGCGGGCCATGAACATCCCGCTGGACAGCCAGGCCCGCGGCCAGCACCAGCGCCCCTGGGCCGTGGCCGGCCAGCGTCTGCGGCCGCTGATCTGCTACGAGGATCTGTTCGGCGAGGACTTTGTGCAGAGCGCTGCTTCGGATTCGGGGCCGGAGGCTGCCACCGTCTTCGTCAACGTCAGCAACCTGGCCTGGTTCGGCACGGTCATGGTCCAGGACCAGCACCTGCAGTTCTCGCAGATGCGCGCGCTGGAGTTCCAGCGGCCCGTCGTGCGCTCGACCAACACCGGCGCCACCGCCGTCGTCGACTACCTGGGCCACATCACGGCCCGCATGCCGGCGCTCGAACGCGGCGTGCTGGAAGCCACTGTCGACGGCCGCACCGGCACCACGCCCTACGCCCGTTGGCTGAACGCTTTGGGCCTGTGGCCGCTGTGGGGACTTGCGCTGTTGACCCTGATGGGACTCAAGAAGGCCGCCTCATAGAATCGGCCACCCCCTTCTCCCCCCATTCCATGCTGACCTTCCAGCAAATCATCCTGACGCTTCAGGACTATTGGTCCAAACAAGGCTGCGCACTCCTCCAGCCCTACGACATGGAAGTCGGTGCCGGCACCAGCCACACCGCCACCTTCCTGCGCGCCCTCGGCCCCGAGCCCTGGAAGGCCGGCTATGTGCAACCCAGCCGCCGCCCCAAGGACGGCCGCTACGGCGAGAACCCCAACCGCCTGCAGCACTACTACCAGTACCAGGTCGTGCTGAAGCCCGCGCCGGCCAACATCCTGGAGCTCTACCTGGGCTCGCTGGAGGCGCTGGGCTTCGACCTGAAGAAGAACGACGTGCGCTTCGTCGAGGACGACTGGGAGAACCCCACGCTCGGCTGCTGGGGCCTGGGCTGGGAGGTCTGGCTCAACGGCATGGAAGTGACGCAGTTCACCTACTTCCAGCAGGTTGGCGGCATCGACTGCAAGCCCATCACCGGCGAGATCACCTACGGGCTGGAGCGCCTGGCGATGTACCTGCAGGGCAAGGAGTCGGTGTACGACCTGGTCTACACCGATGGCCTGACCTACGGCGACGTGTTCCACCAGAACGAGGTCGAGCAGAGCACCTACAACTTCGAGCACAGCGATGTGGACTTTCTGCTGTCGGCCTTTGCCGCGCACGAGAAGAAGAGCCAGGAGCTGATGGTCGAGAAGCTCGCGCTGCCCGCCTACGAGCAACTGCTGAAGGCCGCCCACAGCTTCAACCTGCTGGACGCGCGCGGTGCGATCAGCGTGACCGAGCGCGCGGCCTACATCGGCCGCATCCGCAACCTGGCCCGTGCCGTGGCCGCGAGCTATCTCGAAAGCCGTGCGCGTCTCGGGTTCCCGATGGCGCCGAAAGCCTGGGCCGATGAAGTCGTCGCACAGATCGAACTGAAGAACAGCAAGAAGGCGGCCGCTTGATGAATCTGCTCGTTGAACTGTTTGTCGAAGAGCTGCCGCCCAAGGCGCTGAAGAAGCTGGGTGAGTCCTTTGCAGGCGTGCTGGCCGACAGCCTGAAGGCGCAAGGCCTGGCTGCTGCGGATGCCGCCGTCACGTCGTTCGCGTCGCCGCGCCGCCTGGGTGTGCATGTGGCCAACGTCGCCGCAAAGGCCGCCGACAAGGCGGTGCAGCAGAAGCTGATGCCGGTCGCCGTCGCCCTCACCGCCGACGGCCATGCCACGCCCGCACTGCTGAAGAAGCTCGCGTCCATTGGCGCCAGCCCCGAGGTCGTGCAGCAGCTCAAGCGCCTGCCCGACGGCAAGGCCGAGGCGCTGTACTGGGACAGCATGGTCGCCGGCGCCACGCTCGCGCAAGGCCTGCAGAAGGCGCTGGACGAAACGCTGGCCAAGCTGCCCATCCCCAAGGTCATGACCTACCAGCTGACCGATGGCTGGAGCGATGTGAAGTTCGTGCGCCCGGCGCATGGCCTCATCGCGCTGCACGGCAGCGACGTCGTGCCGGTCCAGGCCCTGGGCCTGACTTCCGGCCGTGTGACCAAAGGCCACCGCTTCGAGGCGCGCACGCCTGAGGTGAGCATCGAATCCGCCGACAGCTATGCCGCTCAGTTGCGCGACCAGGGCGCCGTCATCGCCAGCTTCGCCGAGCGCCGCGCCGAGATCTCGCGCCAGCTCAAGGGCGCGGCCGATGCGCTGAGCCTGACGCCGATCGACGACGGCGCGCTGCTCGATGAAGTGACCGCCCTCGTCGAGCGCCCCAATGTGCTGACCTGCGCGTTCGAAGCCGAGTTCCTGGCCGTGCCGCAAGAGTGCCTCATCCTGACGATGAAGGCCAACCAGAAGTACTTCCCGCTGCTGGACGCCCACGGCAAGCTGACGCGCCACTTCCTGGTGGTGAGCAACATCGCGCCGGCCGACGCCAGCGCCGTCGTGCAAGGCAACGAGCGCGTCGTGCGCCCGCGCCTGGCGGACGCCAAGTTCTTCTTCGACCAGGACCGCAAGAAGAAGCTCGAAGACCGCCTGCCGGGTCTCGCCAAGGTCGTCTATCACGGCAAGCTGGGCAGCCAGGGCGAGCGTGCCGAGCGCGTGCGCGCGATTGGCCATGCCATCGTCAACCAGCTGAGCATGGCCACCCTGCCCTACACGGTCGAGGCCGACGACGAGTTCAAGGTACTGGACAGCAAAGTCAAGCAGGCGTCTAGCCTCGCCAAGTGCGACCTGCTGACCGACATGGTTGGCGAGTTCCCCGAGCTGCAAGGGATCATGGGCGGCTACTACGCCCGCCACGAGGGCCTTCGCGACGGTGTGGCCATCGCCATCGAGGACCACTACAAGCCCCGCTTCGCCGGTGACGCGCTGCCGCGCAACCACACCGGCACGGTTGTGGCGCTGGCGGACAAGCTGGAGACGCTGGTGGGCCTGTTCGGCATCGGCCAGTTGCCCACCGGCGACAAGGACCCGTTCGCGCTGCGCCGCCATGCGTTGGGCGTCATCCGCATCCTCGTCGAGAAGAACCTGCCGCTGGAGCTGCCTGCGCTGATCGACGCGGCCGTGCCGGGCTTCGGCGAGCTGATCACCAGCCCGCGCGAGGCGTTGCTGACTTTCTTCGCCGACCGCCTGGCCGTGAGCCTGCGCGACCAGGGCTACAGCGCCCAGGAAGTCGACGCCGTGCTGGCGCTGAACCCCACGCGCCTGGGCGACGTGCCGAAGCGCCTTGAGGCCGTGCGCGCCTTCGCTCAGCTCTCCGAAGCCGCCTCGCTGGCGGCCGCCAACAAGCGCGTCGGCAACATCCTGAAGAAGGTCGAGGGCGAGCTGCCCACGGCCATCAACCCGGACCTGTTGCAGGAAACCGCCGAACAGGCGCTGGCCGCCGCCATTGCCGACGTGCAGCCGGCTGCCGACCTGCTGTTCGAGCAGCACGACTACACCGGCTCGCTGAAAGCCCTGGCCGCGCTGAAGGCGCCGGTCGATGCCTTCTTCGACGACGTGATGGTCAATGCCGAAGACCCGCTGCTGCGCGCCAACCGCCTCGCGCTACTGGGCCGCCTGCACGCTGCGATGAACCGCGTGGCGGACCTGTCGCGCCTCGCCAGCTGAAATGAACCGTCAACCCCCACGCTCGCTTTCGCTCGCTGCCCCCCGAGGGGGCGTTCAGCGGCTTCGGGCGGCCGGGCGCCGCTGAAGATGCGCTCCGACCACGCCCACGGCATGAAGCTGGTCATCCTCGGCCGCGACGGCACCATCAATCGCTACCGCGACGATCACGTCAAGGCACCCGAGGAGCTGGACCCGCTGCCGGGCGCGCTGGAGGCTGTCGCACGGCTGAACCATGCGGGCTGGCACACGGTGCTCGCCACCAACCAGGCCGGCATCGGCCGCGGCCTGCTCGACATGGCGTCGCTGAACGCGGTGCACGTGCGGCTGAACCAGCTGCTGGCCGAAAAGGGCGGGCGCCTGGACGCCGCCTTCTTCTGCCCGCACACGCCCGAGGAAGGCTGCGACTGCCGCAAGCCGCTGCCCGGGCTGATCCAGCAGATCGGTGAGCGCTTCGATGTCGAGCTGCCCGAGGTGCACATGGTCGGCGCGTCGCTGACCGACCTGCTGACGGCGCAGAACGCCGGCTGCATGCCTCATCTGGTGCTGACCGGCCCGTTCGGCAGCCTCGGCACCGAAGAACTCGCCAACCTGCTGGTGCAGGTGCCCAATGCCCGCGTCCACGACGACCTGATGAGCTTTGCCGACACCCTCATCCAGGAGGAGCGCCGGCGCGTTGCCGAGCTACGCGGCAAGGCCTTTTCCCCTGACACCCAGGCCGGAGACCTGAACTGATGTCCAACCTGCTGAGCGCCATCCGCTCGCTGATCTTTGTCCTCTTCCTGATCATCACGGTGATCCCCTGGGCGACGGCCGTCGTCATCCTGTCCATCTTCCTGCGCGGAGACCCCATCTACTGGGCCTGCGCCGGCTGGCTCAGGCTTGCCATCTGGGGTGCGCGCTTCATTTGCGGCATCCGCTGGCGCCTGCAAGGCATGGAGAACCTGCCGCCCGAATCCGACCGCAAGGCCGGCGTCGTGCTGCTATCCAAGCACCAGAGCACCTGGGAGACCTTTGCCTACCCGGCGCTGTTCAGCCACCCGCTGGCCTACGTCTTCAAGCGCGAGCTGCTCTACGTGCCCTTCTTCGGCTGGGCGATGGCGCGCATGGACATGATCCACATCGACCGCGGCCGCCGCACCGAGGCCTGGAACAAGGTGCTGACCCAGGGCAAGCGCCTGGGCGGCCAGGGCAACTGGGTCATCATGTTCCCCGAGGGCACGCGCATCGCGCGCGGCGAGGTGGGCGACTACAAGACCGGCGGCACCCGCCTGGCCATCGAGGCCGGCCTGCCCGTCGTGCCCATCGCGGCGACGGCGGCGCGCTGCTGGCCGCGCAAGAGCTTCCTGCTCAAGCCTGGTGTGGTGGACATCTCCATCGGCAAGCAGATTCCATCGACGGGCCGTCAGCCCGGGGAGCTGATGGCCGAGGTCAAGGACTGGATCGAAAGCGAGATGCGCCGGCTTGACCCGGAGGCCTACGCCAGCAACCCTCCGCCCGCCGGCGTCGCCGCCGCACCGGCCGCGCCGGCCGCGACCCCTCGCTGAACGACATGCCGCCCAAGCGCCCGGCCTCGCCACTCCTGCAGGACAGCCAGTTGGCGCTGTTCGAGGCCGAGGCCGACGTGGCGGCCGCCGACCCTGGCGCGGCCAAGTCCAGGCGCGAGCTGTGGCTGGGCCAGCACCGCGTGGGCTATGAACTCAGGCGCGCGCGGCGGCGCTCCATCGGTTTCGTCGTCGGGCCGCAGGGCCTGCGCGTCAGCGCGCCGCGCTGGGTGCCCATTGCCGAGATCGAGCGCGCCCTGCATCACAAGGGCGACTGGATACTGCGCAAGATCGTCGAGCAGCGCGAGCGCCAGCAACGCATGCAGGCCGCCCGCATCGACTGGATGCACGGCGGCCGCCTGCCCTACCTCGGCGAGCCGCTGACGCTGGTCGTCGCGCCGTCCGAACGCGAGATCGTGTGGGATGCCGCGACGCGAGAACTGCGCCTGCCGCTGCCCCACGACGCCAGCACCGAGCAGGTGCGCGACCTGGCGCAGTCCTGGCTGCAGGCCCGCGCGCGGGAGGACTTCCTGCCGCGCTGCCGGCAGTTCGCCGACAAGCTGGGCGTGACGATGAAGTCGCTGCGCCTGTCTGCCGCCCAGACCCGCTGGGGCAGCGCCAGCGCCGACGGCAGCATCCGCCTGAACTGGCGGCTGGTGCACTTCGCACCGGCCATCATCGACTACGTCGTCGCGCATGAACTGGCCCACTTGCGCGAGATGAACCACAGCCAGGCGTTCTGGGACACGGTGCGCTCCGTGCTGCCCGACTTCGAGCGCTCGCGCGACGCGCTGCGCGAGGAATCGATCGTGGTCCAGTGAGGCTTCGCCCCGCTGCAATGGTTTGCTGGTGAATATTCCCGGCCCCGCGCCATCCTGGCGCAGACACGTTCAGCAACACTTCATGTCGAACGCTGTCACCACAGGTACCGGAGGCCGGCTTGATCCGGCGGAGCAACGGGAGAGGTACCAATAGAGGCCGAATCGCCGCCGCTGGGCAACCTGCGGCGGCTTTTCTTTGTTTACGCGGGCACGAAACGGTAGATGCCGTCGGCGCCCAGTTCACGCCGCAGCTCACCCCTCAGCCACAACGCATGCAGGTGGGCGATGGCCTCGCCCATCGCGAAGGTGGTCTGGTGCAGATCCAGCTTGCGCTTGAACAGCACGGGGAGCAGACCTGCCGCATGCGTCGGCGCCGCGCGGCAGGCGGCCACCACCTCGGCGAGGCGTTCGCCGTGATGCTCCTGCAGCTGGTCGACACGCTCGTGCAGGCCGGTGAAGGGCTTGCCGTGCGAGGGCAGCACCAGCGTGTCGGCGGGCAGGTGCAGGTAGCGGGTGAGTGAGTCCAGATAGAGCGTCAGCGGGTCGGCCTCGGGCTCGACGTCGACGACGGACACGTTGGTCGAGATGCGCGGCAACACCATGTCGCCGCTGATCAGCAGCTTGGCTTCTTCGCAGAACAGGCTGATGTGCTCCGGCGCATGGCCGTAGCCGGCGATACAGCGCCAGCTGCGCCCGCCGATGTCGACCTCGGTGCCATCCATCAGCCGGCGGTAGCTGGACGGCACGACGGGCACCATCTTCGGGTAGTAGTCGGCGCGGTCGCGGATCTTGGCCAGCGAGTCTTCATCCGTCAGACCATGGCTGCCGAAGAAGGCTGCAGCGGCAGAGCCGCCCATGCCCACGGTGGAACTGCTGGCCAGCCGGGCCAGGTTGAAGTCGGTCGCGCTCATCCACAGGCGACAGTTCCAGCGCTCGGTCAGCCAGTGCGCCAGGCCCAGATGGTCGGGGTGGAAATGCGTGGCAATGACGCGCAGCACGGGCAGACCGTCCAGGCGCTCGGCGAAGACGGTCTCCCAGTTGACGCGCGTGTCGTCGCTGCTGATGCCGCAGTCGACGATGGTCCAGCCCTCGCGGCCGTCGATGCGATCGCGCAGCAGCCACAGGTTGATGTGGTCCAGCGCGAACGGCAGGCCCATGCGCACCCAGCGCACGCCGGGCGCCAGGTCCAGCGCTTCGCCAGGCTGGGGCAGGGTTTCGCCCAAGGGGTAATGGAGTTCGGATTCGCGCGCGTTCGCCATGGTGCTGCTCGGCTGGTCTTAGACTGACGTTAACGTCAACTCAGTTTAGCCATGCCCTCCCGCAAACCTGTCGCCGCTGCGACCGAAGCCACCTTCACGATCACGGAGCTGGCCGCCGAGTTCGACATCACGCCGCGGGCCATCCGCTTCTACGAGGAAGCCGGCCTGCTGGAGCCCGGGCGCAAGGGCCGCAACCGCGTCTACAGCCCGCGCGACCGCACGCGGCTGAAGCTGACGCTGCGCGGCAAGCGGCTGGGCCTGGCGCTGCAGGAGATCAAGCAGCTCGTCGACATGTACGACAGCCAGGCCAGCGCTGCGCCGCAGTTGCGGGCCTTCCTGGCCATGCTGGCCAGGCACCGCGAGCAGCTGGAGCAGCAGCGCGATGACATCGACGTCACGCTGGCCGAAATCCGCCAGCACGAAAAGCGCTGCCGCACCCTGCTGGGTCAAGCGTGAATCTTTGCCGCAAGGCGCAGCAAATTGCGCACTGACGCGTTCCATCGCGCCAACGTTTGCATAGAGTCCGCCCGCCGAATCGTGTCCGTCTGTCTCGACGCACTGTGCGGTTTTCATCTTTGTGGAGCTGTCATGACTCTGGGTCCGCGCCCCCGTCTAACGCTTGAACTGACTGCCATCACGGCCGCCCTGCTGCTGAGCCCGGCAGCCTTCGCCCAGACGACCGCGCCGGGCGCCAACAACGGACTGGAGCGCGCGCAGAAGGCCGCTGACGCGGTGTTCCACTGGATCAAGCTCAACGGCGAAAAGGGCGCGAACCGCCAGGCCCCGGCGGCTGCGCCGACGCCCACGCCGCCAGCAGCCGCGCCGGCGCCGCGCAGACCGGCCCCCGTCGCGGCGGCACCCCGGCCGACGACAACCCCGACCCCGGCGCCGCCGCCGGTACTGGCATCGGCCCCGGCACCGGCACCGGCGGAGCGCCCCGCATACACACCGCCCGAAAGCGCCGCACCGGCCTTCGCCGCCGCGCCTGCCGCGTCCGAATCGCAGCTCCAGGCCGACAGCGCCCCGGTGATGCTGGCCGCCGCCACGCCGACACCTGCACCCGACGCCCCGCTGACGGTGGCCGCGCGGGCCGCCGAGCCGTCGCCACCGCCGCCGCCGCAGGAGGAAGAGGCCGAGGTGCCGCTCAAGCTGCTGTCCCGCGTCAACCCGGCCATCCCGGCCCAGATGCAGCGGCAGTCCTTCCGTGACGCCTACGCCCGCGTGAAGTTCACGGTGGCACCCGATGGTTCGGTTAGCAAGGCGGAGACCATCAAGACCAGCCACAACCGCCTGGGCATGGTGGCGGTCGACGCGGTCAAGCAATGGCGCTTCGCACCCATTCCCGCACCGCGCGAAGTCGCCATCGAGTTCGCCTTCAACAACCTCGAGGACTAGGGCCTGTTAACACTACGGGAGCAGGCCCTAGGCGCCCGGCGCCGGGCAGCTCTCCAGCAGGGCTGACATCGCCTCCAGGAACACCCGCGTGCGCAGCGGCATCAGCCGCCGCTCGGGGAACACGGCCCAGCAGGTCGAGCCGGGCAGTTGCCAGTCCGGCAGCAGGCGCTGCAGTCGGCCCAGTTCCACCGAGTGGCGCACCAGCAGCCGGTCCACGCCGGCGATGCCGACGCCGCTGAGCGCCAACTGCGCCAGCAGGTTGGGCGAGTTGGCCAGCGTGCGCTGCGCCGGCCGGGCCTGCACCGGCTCGGCGCCGTCGCGCTGCAGCCACCAGGGCACGGGTTCGCCGGTGCGCGTCAGCAGCATCAGCCCGTGCATGCTGTCCAGCGCCTGCGGCAGCAGCGGCTCGCCGACGCGCGCCAGATAGTCTGAGGAGGCGTAGAGGCCCCAGTGCGTGGTCGCCAGCCGGCGCGCGGTGAGCTGGCTGTCCTCGTCCATCTGGCCCATGCGGATGGCGAGGTCGAAGCCCTCGCCGACGATGTCCACGCGCCGGGGCGTCAGGTCCAGCTCCAACTGCACCTCGGGGTAGGCCAGCGCGAACTCGGCCAGCATGCCGCCCGCCACCTTCTCGGCAAAATCCGCCGGCATGCTGACGCGCAGCCGGCCGCTGGGCTTTTGCTGGCGGTGCAAGGCCAGGGCGAGCGCGCCGTCCACCTCGGCCGCGACGGCGCGGGCATGCTCCAGCACGCCGGCGCCAAAGTCGGTCAGCGACAGCTTGCGCGTCGTGCGCAGCAGCAGCTTCTCGCCCAGGCGCGCCTCCAGCGCCGCGATGCGCCGCGACACGGTGCTCTTGGGCCAGTGCACGCGCTCGGCCGCGCGGCTGAAGCTGCCGGCCTCCATGACGCGGGCAAACAGCAGCAGGTCGTCGGCGTCGGATTCCATTTTTCGGCTCATTGATCCTTTGGCAGAACAATCTTATGCAAATCGACGCCTTCCGGCATTGATTGGCCAGTCCTAGAGTTCATTCCATTGCAACACGCCCTCCAAGGAGCACCGAATGAACATCCTGCAAATCAACGCCAGCGCCCGCCGTGCCACCGACAACGAGGGCTCCACCTCCACCCGCCTGGCCAACGAGCTGACCGCCGGCCTGCGCGCCGCCAACCCTGCAGCCACCGTCACGGTACGCGACCTGACGCTGACGCCACACCCCGTGCTGGACGAAGCCGCGCTGGGCGCTCTCTTCACGCCCGCCGACAAGCGCAGCCCCGAGCAGGCCGCCCGCGTCGCGCTGGACGACGCGCTGATTGCCGAGCTGCAGGCCGCCGACACGGTCGTCATCGGCGTGCCCATGTACAACTTCAACGTCACCGCCCAGTTCAAGAACTGGATCGACGCGGTGGCCCGCGCCGGCGTGACCTTCAAGTACACCGAGAAGGGCCCCGTGGGCCTGGCGACCGGCAAGAAGGTCTACATCGTGACCAGCCGAGGCGGCATCCACCGCGACCAGCCCAGCGACCAGATGACGCCCTATCTGCGCACCGTGCTGGCCTTCCTGGGCATGACCGACGTGGAGTTCGTCTACGCTGAAGGCATGGCCTTCGCTGCGGAACAAGGCCTGAGCCAAGCCCGCGCCCAGATCAACCAACTGCTTGCCGCCTGAACTGCGACCCCTCGTCCAAGGAAATACCTTGGCCGGTCCCCCGAGGGAACGGCGATGCATGCGGCGTTGAGCCACACGCACATCGCCGTGACGGGCCGGCTTGGGAGCGGCCCGGCGCTCGGCCCGGGAACACATGAAAGGTCCACCATGAGCACCGTCGCCACATCCCTGTTGAACCAGCCTCGCGAGGTCGAGCGCCTTGTCGCCGGTCAGCCGACCAGCGACGGTGCCGGCGTCAAGCTCAACCGCGTGCTGACGAACAACCTGCAGCGCCGGCTGGACCCCTTCCTGATGCTGGACCACTTCGGCTCGGAGAACCCGGATGACTATGTCGCCGGCTTCCCCGACCACCCGCATCGCGGCTTCGAGACCATCACCTACATGCTGCAGGGCCGCATCCGCCACCGCGACTCAGCGGGCAATGAAGGCCTGGTCAGCGACGGCGGTGTGCAATGGATGACCGCCGGCCGAGGCGTCATCCACAGCGAGCTGCCCGAGCAGCGCGAAGGCCGCATGGCCGGCTTCCAGCTGTGGCTGAACCTGCCCGCCAAGGACAAGCTGCGCGACCCCTGGTATCTCGATGTGCAGGGCGCCGACGTGCCGGAGTTTGAGCGCGACGGCGTCAAGGTGCGCGTCATCGCTGGCGAGAGCCATGGCGTGACCGGCGCCGTGCAACGCGAGGTCACCGAGCCGCTGTACCTGGACCTGCACCTGGAGCCCGGCGCGCGCTTCGAGCAGACGCTGCCGCCCACGCACAACGCCTTCGTCTTCGTCTACCAGGGCGCGTTGAAGTTCGACAGCGGCTGCCTGCAGCCGGAAGGCCGCATGGCCATCCTGGCCAACACGGCGGGCAGCGACGGCGTGCGCCTGCAGGCGGGCGATGTACCGACACGCGCCATCCTCGTCGCCGGCAAGCCGCTGGGTGAGCCGATCGCGCAGTACGGCCCCTTCGTCATGAACACCGAGGCCGAGCTGGTGCAGGCGGTGCGGGACTTCCAGGCGGGGCGATTGGCCTGATCCCAAAGCCCCTATGCCGGGCCCAAAATGCCCGGCATGGATCGTCTGCAAGCCATGGAGGTCTTCGTCGCCGTCGTCGACAGCGGCGGCTTCGCGAGCGCCGCGCGCAAGCTGGACCTGTCGGCGCCCGTCGTCACACGCGCCGTGGCCGAGCTGGAGGCTCGGCTGGGTGTGCGCCTGCTGACGCGCACGACCCGCGCCGTGCGCGTGACGGAAACCGGCGCGCGCTACGCCGAGGACTGCCGGCGCATCCTGGCCGACGTGGGCGACTCCGAGAACGCCACCAGCGGCAGCCGCAGCCAGCTCAAGGGCTTGCTCAGCGTCACCGCGCCGGTGCTGTTCGGCAACCTGCATGTCACGCCCATCGTGGCGGACTATCTGCAGCGCTACCCGGACGTCGACGCGCAATGCGTCTTCGTCGACCGCGTCGTCAACCTCGTCGACGAGGGCCTGGACGTCGCCGTGCGCATCGGCGAGCTGCCGGACTCCTCGCTGCGCGCCATCGCCGTCGGCCGCGTGCGGCGCATGCTGGTCGCCTCGCCGGGCTATGTCGCCACGCACGGCCGGCCGCAGCGGCCGGAAGAGCTGTCCGGGCATGTGCTGATCCAGCCTACCGGCGTCTCGCCCTATCCCGAATGGCGCTTTGCCGAAGGCGGTCGGCCGCTGGTGCAGCGCATCCGGCCGAGGCTGCGCACGACGACCAACGACGCGGCGCGCTCCTTCGCGCTGGCGGGCCTGGGCATCGCACGGCTGATCAGCTACCAGGTCGCCGATGCGCTCGCCAGCGGCGAGCTGCTGCCGTTGCTAGAAGATTTCGAGACGCCGCCGTTGCCCGTGCACGTCGTCCATCACGAGGGCCGGCACGCGACGCAGAAGGTGCGCGCCTTTGTGGACCTCGCCGTGGCTGCGCTGCGTGCCAATCCGGCATTGCGTTAGCGGTTCTGCGGCGCCCAATCCCTAAATTTCCAGCGCAGCGGCAAGCTGTCACGCAGCCACCAGCCCTCGTCGAGATGAAAGCGCCAGGCGCGCTCGGCGCCCTCCAGCGCCGCCAGCGCCGGCCCATCCCAAACGACCTCGGCGCGACCCGTCAGAGTCAGCAGGTCGCCGCGTTCGAAGTCGATGAAGAGCAGGCCCGCACGGCCGTCGAGCTGCAGGTTGCCCAGCGTCATGAACATGCGGTTGCCCGAATAGTCGGGCACCAGCAGTGTGCAGTCGTCCTCTTGCACGACAAATCCGGCGGGACCGCCGCGGTGCGACACATCCGCCCCGGCAGCGGCAGCGTGCGTGGCGACGAACAAGGTGTCGGCGGCGGAGATCAGCCAGGCGGCGTCGCCGTCCAACTGCGTCACAGGTTCGATGGCGCGCGGCCGCGTGTCGGCGGCGTCGCGCACCCAGGCGAACTCGCGGCCCTGGATGTATTGCGGGCAGTTGCCCACCGCCTGCTGCACACGCAGCCGCAAGCCCTCGGGCCCCGCCGCCAGCAACTCGCCGTTGACGCGGTTGCGCCGCCGCGTGTGCAACTCGATGCCCAGCAGGCCCAGCGGCGCGCCCGCGGTCATGCCGGCCGCAGCCGGGTCGCCCGGGATGGGCTCGGCGGCGAAGGTCAGATGCCAGGCATCCGGCGCCTGCACAAAGCCCGGCTGCCCCACTAGCAGCGTGGCCCAGGGCCGGCCGGCGGGGTCGACGCTGCCGGCCAGCATCATGGGTAGCTGCTCGTAGAAGCGCTGGTGCTGCTCGGGCATGTGGTCGCGCACGACGTGGCGGCCGATCTCCTGCATGCGCTCGGCCACGCCGAGGCGGGCCTGCACGGCGATCTCGCCGGCATGGAAGGGTCGCTCCATGATCAGCCTCCGCTTGCGGCCCGCAGGCCGGCCGCCGTGGGCTGGAAAGGCACGAAGCCCGGCAGCACCTCGATGCGCGCCAGCCAGGCACGCAGCGCCGGATACGGCGCGAGGTCCACATTGCCCTCGGGCGCGTTGACGATGTAGCTGTAGCCGGCAATGTCGGCCAGCGTCGCGTGGTCACCGACGAGGAAGGGGCGGCGCGCCAGCTCGCCTTCCATCACCTTGAACAAGCCATGGGCGCGGGCGATGACCTCGTCCGTATCGAAGCGGGCGCCGAACACCGTCACCAGCCGCGCCGCCGCCGGCCCGAAGGCGATCGGCCCCGACGCCACCGACAGCCAGGCCTGCACCGCCGCGCGGCCGGCAGCGTCCTGCGGCAGCCAGCGGCCGGTCGCGTCGTATTTCGTCGCCAGATAGACCAGGATGGCCGTGCTGTCCCAGACGAAGTGGCCGTCGTCATCGAGCAGCGGCAACTGGCCGAACGGATGGCGGGCGACGAACTCGGGCGCCTTGTGCGCGCGGGCCGCGAGGTCCACGTCGATGAGCTCATGCGGCAGGCCCATCAGGGACAGCGCGAGCTCGGCGCGGTGGGCGTGGCCGGACAGAGCGTGGCGGTACAGCTTGAGGGTCATGGAGGGCTCCGTTGAAGACTGATCGCCACTGTGCCCAGCAGCGCTGCGCCGCGAAACGGCGGCCTCCGCAAGTCATTCTTTCCGCCCGCGACCACAATGCCGACCATGCCCGACGCCCGCCGCCACAGCCCCGCCGCCGAACGCAACGGCCCGCCCATCCTGGCCCAGCTGCAGCGCCTGCTGCCGCCCAAGGGCGTGATGCTGGAGATCGCCAGCGGCACGGGCCAGCATGCAGCGTTCTTCAGCGCAGGTCTGCCGGGCTGGCAGTGGCAGCCTAGCGACTGCGAAGCGGGCGCGCTGCCGTCGATTGCCGCGTGGTGCGAGGGTCTGGATCGCGTGCGGCCGCCCATCACGCTGGACGTGCTCGCCGACACCTGGCCCGGCGTGCCCGCGCAGGTCGACGCCATCTACTGCGCCAACATGATCCACATCGCGCCTTGGGCCTGCACGGCCGGGCTGATGGATGGCGCCGCGCGGCATCTCGCGCCGCATGGCTTGCTGATCACGTATGGCCCCTACCTCGTCGACGGCGAGGTGACAGCGCCGAGCAACCTCGCCTTCGACGCCGACCTGCGCGCGCGCAACCCGGCCTGGGGCCTGCGCCGCCTGGCTGATGTGGCCGAGCGGGCCGCCAGCGCCGGCCTGCGCCTGCGTGAGCGCGCCGACATGCCGGCCAACAACCTGCTGCTCGTCTGGGCGCGCGCCCGCTGACGGCGGCGCGCCGCCGCTTGCAAACTTTCGCCACCCGAGGCGACCGCCGCTAACCTGGCAACCACGCGCAATGCGGGCCAGGGGAGTGGCGACCGATGAAGAACCGTTTGGCCGGAATGATCAGTCGGCGCGGCCTGGCGGCGGCACTGGCTCTGTTGACGGCCTGCGGTGGGGGCGGTGGCAGTGCCGGTGGGGCCATTGACCCGCCGCCAGTGCAACTCGCCACGCCGGGTCTGTCGGTGACCAAGCTGCGCGCTGGCACGACCAGTTGGGTGGCGTTGGTCGAGAAGGCGCGCTCACCGGAGATCCCGACGAAGCCGGAGCGGCAGCTGCTGATCTCGCAGGCCGACGGACGCAGCCGGCAGCTGGCCTACCTGCCGCCCGACGGCTGGTCGCTGCTGGACTTCGCACGGCATGCCTCGGGCGAGATCAGCCTGCTGCTGGCCAGCGACCGTGAGCTGCGCCTGCAGCGCCTGTCTGCCATCGGTCAGCTGCTGCGTGACCAGCCTTTCGTCGACCTGCTTGTGGCCACCGACGCCTTCATCGGCGACCCGCTGTCGGCACGCGACCACCAGTCGCTGCTGCCCCACTACACGCGCGACGCCGGCCGCCTGGCAGCCATCGGCGAAGACGTGGCGCTGGCCTTCCGCTCGGGGCGACACGCTGTCGTGCTGCACCGCCTCGCCTACACGGCGGCGGGCGGCTTCGCCAAGCAATGGCGCAGCCTGGTCGAGCCGGGCGTCTTCATCGGCGGGCGTTTTCTCACATCCGGCAGCTTCGATCCCTTCAAGAGCCTGGACCAGCAATGGCGCGTGGCGCTCGATGCCGATGCGCAAGGCCGAATCGCCGTGGCGGTGAGCCTTGATTTCACCGACTTGCTCGACGGCCACCGCCAGCACTTCGGCGAGGCGCTGGACCCGGCCGTCGCCAACGGCCTGCTGCTGAGCCAGTTCAACGGCAGCGGGCAGCGCCTCGGCACGGCCCTCATCGACACCCGCCAGCGCTCGGAGCTGCACGCCCTGCGCTGGGTGGGCGAACAGGTGGCTGCGGCAGGCCGCGTGCGCACACTGCAGACCCCCGAAGGCTGGGACGGCTTCCTGGCGCTGGTGCCAGCCGGCGCGACGGCGGCGTGGGCCTATCGCGTGCTGGATGTGGATGCGGGCGATGTGGTCTTCGACGTGAGCCTGCGCAGCGACGGCCGCCTGCTGGTCGCCGGCAGTAGCGGCTACACGCAGAACCCCTTGGGCGCCAGCATCTCCGAGGAGGCCAAGCCACTGCTGGGCCTGTTGTCGGCAGACGGCCAATGGCAGCAACGCATCACGCTGGCCGCCGGCCCGCGCCACAACCAGCTGCGCGCCATTGCATCCCGCAGCGATGGCAGCTGGCTGCTCGGCGGCATGGAGAACGGCCCGGGCACCCATTCGGCGGATGCGAACGCGGCGCTGCTGACTGCGGACGGCTATCTGCGCGAACAGCGCCTGTGAGCACGACGGCTGCCGTTGCACTCGATCCGGTTCCTGGCGCCGGGCGGTTGAGCTGCAAGCACGGCGGTGGGCGCTGCGCATCCATGACGGGCGGCGCCGCATCGGCCTCAGGCCGGCCCGTCCATCAGCACGCGCCAGCTCCACACCGGCCAGTCGCTGCGCGGCTGGGAGGTGTCGCCACCGTAGACCACGCCGCCACGCTCCAGCGAGCTGCCGTACTGAGCGGCAAAGCGGCGCAGGCCCTGGAAGTAGTCGGGGTTCACGGTTGCACCTGACTTGATCTCCAGCGCCCGCACCTGCGTGCCGGTGGGCAGAAGCAGGTCCACCTCGTTGCCGGTGGCGTCACGGTAGAAATGCACCGGCGAAGCGTCGCCTTGGTTGAGGCGGTCCTTGATCGCTTCCATGATGATGAAATTCTCGAACAGCGAACCCCGCAAGGGATCGCGCGCGACCTGCGCCGGTTCGCGCAGGCCGAGCAACCAACACGCCAGGCCCACATCCACGAAATACAGCTTGGGCGACTTGATGAGCCGCTTGCTGGTGTTCACGAACCAGGGCTGCACCAACTGAATGACATAGCTGGTCTGCAGCAGGCCCACCCAGGCCTGGGCGGTGGACTGGGCCACGCCGGCATCATTGGCAAGGCTGGTGAGGTTGAGCAACTGGCCCACGCGCCCTGCACACAGCCGCACGAAGCGCTCGAAGCGTTGCAGGTCGTGGACGGCCGTCAACTGGCGCAGGTCGCGCTCCACGTAGGTGGCGAAGTAGTCGCCCAGCGCCGTGCTGGGGTCCAGCCTGCGGTCATGGATGCGGGGGTAGAAGCCCGCGTGCAACCAGTCCGCCATCGGCAGTCTGCGCCGCGCGGGCGCGGCCAGCGCCACCTCTGCCGCCGTGAAGGGCAGCAGGCGCAGCACGCCGGTACGGCCGGCCAGCGACTGCGTCACGCCCTGCATCAGCTCGAACTGCTGGCTGCCCGTCAGGATGAAGCGGCCCGGCGTCGGGTCGGCATCCACCACGCCCTGCAGGTAGGAGGTGAGCTGGGGCGCACGCTGGATCTCATCGAGGATGGCGCCGCCCGGCAGCGCCGCGAGGAAGCCGCGCGGGTCGGCCAGCGCGAACTCGCGCTGGTCGGGGTCTTCCAGCGTCAGATAGGGCTTGGCGGGGAAGAGCGAACGCGCCAGCGTCGTCTTGCCGCTCTGCCGGGGGCCTACCAGCGTGACGACCGGGTACTGCTGCGCAAGGCGCTCGAACAAGGGTTGGATGTGGCGGGGGACCATGTTTGCAGCATAGTCGAGGCGTGCAAATCCACGAATTTTTCGTGGATTTGCACAACAGTAGTCATCCGCCCCGCGTGGCGCCCAGATACGTCTCTATGACCCGCGGGTCCGCCGCCAACTGATCCGCCGGCCCGCTCAACCCGAACTCCCCCGTCTCCAGCACATGGCCATGGTCCGCCACGCGCAGCGCCGCGCGGGCGTTTTGTTCGACGAGCAGGATGCTGACGCCACTTGCGCGCAGATCGTCGACGATGGCGAAGATCTCGCGCACGATCAGCGGTGCCAGGCCCAGGCTGGGTTCGTCGAGCATCAACAGCTTCGGCTGACCCATCAGCGCGCGACCCAGGGCCAGCATCTGGCGTTCGCCGCCGGACAGCGTGCCGGCCTGCTGCGCGCGGCGCTCCTTCAGGCGCGGGAAGCGCGTGTAGACACTCTCCAGCCCGTCGCGCCAACGCTTGTCGCCGAGCTTGCGGGGGCGCCACCCGCCGAGCAGCAGGTTGTCTTCCACCGTCATGCTGCCGAACAGCTCGCGCTTCTCGGGCACCAGGGCCAGGCCGGCCATGACGCGTTCTTCGAGCGTCAGCCGGGCGATGTCCTCGCCGGCAAAGCGCAGCGTGCTGCCGCGCGACGGGATGAGCCCCATCAGCGCGCCGAGCAACGTGGACTTGCCGGCGCCGTTGGGGCCGATGACGGTGACGACGCTTTTCTCTTGCGCGGCAAAGCTCAGGCCATGAAGCACCTCCGCGCGGCCGTAGCCGGCGTGCAGGTCGGTCACTTCCAAGAGCGCGCTCATTCATCCGCTCCCAGATACGCAGCACGCACCGCCGGGCTGGCCTGCACCTCGGCCGGCGTGCCTTCCATCAGCCAGCGGCCGAACTCCATGACGACGATGCGGTCGGTGAGCTTCATGACGAAGTCCATGTCGTGCTCCACCAGCAGCAGCGAGAGGCCCTCGGCTTTCAGCTGCCGCAGCACCTCGGCCAGCGCCTCCTTCTCCTTGTGGCGCAGGCCGGCGGCAGGCTCGTCCAGCAGCAGCAGAGACGGGTCGCTGGCCAGCGCGCGGGCGATCTCGACAAGGCGCTGCGGGCCCAGCGCCAGGTTGCCGGCCAGCTCGTGGGCCTGGGTCTCCAGGCCGATGCGGCGCAGCTGGCGCATCGCCTCGGCGCGGGCTTGCGCTTCCTCGGCCGCGTTCAGGCCCAGCATCGCGCGGACGGTGCCGGTCTTCGTGCGCAGGTACGTGCCTAACGCGACGTTCTCCAGCACCGTCATGTCGGGCACCAGCTTGACGTGCTGGAAGGTGCGCGACAGGCCGGCGCGGGCGATCTCGCGGCTGCTGCGGCCGTCGACGCGTTGGCCCAGCAGCTCGACCTCGCCACTGGTCAGCGGCAGCACGCCGGAGACCAGGTTGAAGGTGGTGCTCTTGCCCGCGCCGTTGGGACCGATGAGGCCGACGATGTCGCCGGCGCGGATGGCGAAGCTGATGTCGTTGACGGCGACCAGCCCGCCGAACTGCTTGCGGATGGCGCGCACTTCAAGCAGCGGCGCGCCGCGCTCGGGGTGCTTGCGCGAACTCAAAGCCGGCGCGCTTTCGTCCACCACACGCTGCCTTTTTGCCGGCAGCCAGCGTGCGATCAGCGGCCACAGCCCATCCGGCGCAAAGCGCAGCACGAGCACCAGCACGACACCGAAGACGATGATTTCGTAGTTGCCCGAACCGCCGAACACGACGGGCAGCCAGACCTTGAGCTGGTCCTCCGCCAGCTTGACCAGCGCTGCGCCGGTGAACGCGCCGCCCACCGTGCCGATGCCGCCCAGCACGGCCATGAAGAGGTATTCAATGCCGAACTTGATGCCGAACGGGGACGGGTTCACGCTCCGCTGCATGTGGGCATACAGCCAGCCCGAGACGGACGCCAGCAGCGCCGCGATGACGAACATCGTCAGCTTGTAGCGGAAGGTCGACGCGCCCATCGCCTCGGGCATGGTCGCGCCGCCGCCGCGGTTGGTGTTGAGCGCGCGCATGATGCGGCCTGGCCGCGAGTCCAGCAGCCGCGTGACGCCCAGCGCCGCCAGCATCGCGGCCAGCCAGATCAACAGGTAGATGCGGCGCTCGCTCTGGAAGCTGAAGTCGCCCAGCTGAACAGCCGGCAGGCCCAGCAGCCCGTCGTACTTGCCCAGCGCCTCCAGGTTGCCGACCAGGTAGTACAGCGCCAGGCACCAGCAGATGGTGGCCAGCGGCAGGTAGTGGCCGGACATGCGCAGCGTCAGCAGGCCGATGACCAGGGCCAGCACCAGCGTGATGGCAAGACCCGCCCCCAGGCCCAGCCACGGCGACAGACCCAGCGTCGTCGACAGGTACGCGGTCGCATAGGCGCCGATGCCGGCAAAGGCCGCCTGGCCGAAGGACGTGAGGCCGCCCACGCCGGTCAGCAGCACCAGGCCCAGCACGACGAGGGAGAACAGGCCGATGTAGTTGAGCTGCGTGATCCAGAAGTCCGGCACCGGGGCGAAGGGCAGGACGAAGACCAGGACCGCGGCGGCCACCGACAGGTGCGTGCGCGTCATGCTCAGTGCTCCTCGTGGTGCGGGTCGACGAACGACCGCCACAGCAGCACCGGCAGGATCACCGTGAAGACGATGACCTCCTTGAACGCGCTGGCCCAGAACGAGCCGAAGCTCTCGATCAGGCCCACACCGACCGCACCGGCCAGCGCCATCGGGAAGCTCGCCAGCCCGCCGAACACCGCCGCGACGAAGCCCTTCAGGCCGATCAGGAAGCCGGTGTCGTAATAGATGGTCGTGGACGGCGAGATCAGCAGGCCCGACAGCGCGCCGATGAAGGCCGCCATCGTGAAGCTCATGGACCCGGCCGCGTCGCCCGAGATGCCCATCAGCCGCGCGCCGGTGCGGTTGACGGACGTGGCCTTCAGCGCCTTGCCCGTCAGCGTGCGCTCGAAGAAGAAGAACATCGCCAGCAGCAGCACGACGGACGCGCCGAAGATGATGAGGGTCTGGCCCGTCAGGCTCAGCGGCCCGACGTCGAAGCGCGCCTCCCAGAAGGCCGGCGTGCGGTAGCCCTCGGCGCCGAAGAACACCAGGCCCAGCCCGGTCAGCGCAAAGTGCACGCCGACGGAGACGATCAGCAGCGTCAGCACACTGGCCGCCGACAGCGCCCGGTAGGCCAGCCGGTACAGCAGCGGGCCCATGGTCGTGACGATGGCCAGCGTGGCCAGCACCTGCACCCACAGCGGCGCCTGCCAGCGCAGCAGCAGCGGCGTGAGCGCGGCCAGCGCGGCGGGCAAGGCCAGCGTGCGCACCAGGGACAGCGCGATGCGCGACAGCGGGCGCCGCTCACGCAGCCCCTGCACCACGTCGAGCACCGCAGCGGCCACGGCCATCAGCAACAGCAGCCAGACGGTGCCCGGCACCTTGCCCATCTGCAGCGACGCCAGCGTCAGCGCGCCGAAGGCGACGAACTCGCCCTGAGGGATGAAGATGATGCGGGTGACCGAGAAGACCAACACCAGGGCCAGCGCGACCAGCGCGTAGATGGCCCCGTTGGTCAGGCCATCGAGGCCGAGGATGGCGGCAATCGTGAAGTCCATGGCGCAGCACGGGATGAAGGACGCCCCCATGGTATCGGCGGTATTTCGACCGTGCGGTCGGGAAATCACTCAGAGAACGGGTCAGCCACCCAGAGCGCCCGGCTGCGTCCTACAGCGGCCGGCGCCGCCGTCCCACGCGAGCGCCGGCAACGGCTGCCAGCATCGGGTCATGAAGAAGACCGTTCCCGTCATCGTGGGCTCTGTACTCGTGGCCACCGCAGCGGCCGTCCTGGTGCTGGACTGGGCAGGCTGGCCAGGCGTGGCGCCGCGCCTGGCCGAGCGCAGCGGCTTCGGGCTGACGGTGGACCCCGGCACGAAGATGCATCTGCTCTGGAGGCCGCGCCTCGAATCCTCGCAACTGCGCGTGACCGGCACCGGCGGCGAGCCCCTCGCCGACGCAGGCGGCGTGACGCTGGCCTGGCGCTGGGGCGACCTCTGGGACTGGCACCGGGGCGCGCCGCTGCGGCTGCGGCTGGTGCAGGCGGACAGCCTGCAGCTGAACTGGCAGCGCGACGCCCAGGGCCGCACGCCCTGGCCGGTGCAGCGCGGCGGCGCCGAGAAGGAGGCCACGCCAATGCCGCAGATCGACCAGCTCGTCATCCGCAACGGCACGGCCCGCCTGGACGACGTGCCGCTGCAACTGCTCGCCGACGCGCGCTTCGGCACCGAGGCCGACGGCCGCTGGAAGGCCGATGTGAAGGGCCGGCTGCGCGGCCAGCAGCTGGCGCTGAACGCCGAGGCCAGCGCCGGCATGGCCTTGCTGTCGCCGCCCGAGGCCGGCGTGCCACCGGTGCAGCTGAAGGTGGCGCTCAGCCAGGGCGCCGAGCGGCTGTCGTTCGCAGGCACGGCGGCCTCGCTGCTGGACGCACGCGCGCTGGATGGCCAGCTGCAGGTGCGCGGCAACTCGCTGGCGGCGATGGGCCGGCCCTTCGGCATCACGCTGCCCAGTACGCCGCCCTTCGACCTCGCCGGCCGGCTGCAGCATGCCGCCGGCGTGTGGCTGCTCGGCGGCGTGCGCGCGCGCATCGGCAAGAGCCAGCTGGGCGGCGACTTCGCCTTCGACACGCGGCCCGCGCGCCCGCAGCTCAGCGGCCTGCTGCGCGGCGGCCCGCTGCGCCTGCAGGACCTGGGGCCGGCCGTCGGCACCGACACGCCGCCCAGCCGCCCGGGGCGCGTGCTGCCCGACCGCGCCTTCGACCTGCCCTCACTGAACGCGATGGATGCACGCGTGGCCGTGGCGCTGAGCGAGTTCGACCTCGGCACCACGCGGCTGGAGCCGCTCGCGCCTCTGAACGGCAGCCTGGTGCTGGAAGGCGGCGTGTTGACGCTGAGCTACCTGAACGCCGGCGTGGCGGGCGGCGAGATCACCGGCTCGGCCAAGCTGGACACCCGCCCGGCGCCGCCGCTGTGGCAGGCCAGCCTGGACATCCACGGCGTGGCCGTGGAGCGCTGGATCTCGTTCAACGCGAAGTCGCTGGCCGGCCAGCCGATCACCGGCCGGCTCAAGGCCCAGCTCGACGTGCAGGGCCGCGGCCGCAGCGTCGCCGAGCTGCTGGGCAGCCTGGACGGGCCGCTGAAGCTGCGCATCGAGAACGGCAGCGTCTCCCACCTGATCACCGAGGCCATGGGCCTGGACATCGCGCAAGGCCTGGGCGTGCTGATCAGGGGCGACCAGAGCCTGCCGCTGCACTGCGCCCGCGTGGACGGCCGCTTCGTGGCCGGCGTGCTGAGGCCCCGCACCGCGCTGATGGACAACCGCGACAGCCGCATCGACATCGACGGCCGCATCAGCCTGAAGGACGAGAGCCTGGATCTGCGCCTCGTGGCCCAGCCCAAGGACTTCTCGCCACTGACGCTGCGCGCGCCGCTGCGCGTGCAGGGCACGCTGGCCGACCCGCGCGTGGCACTGGAAGGCAAGCGCCTGGGCGGCCGCGCGATCGCGGCGCTGGCAATGGGCTCACTGGCCCCGCCGGCCGCGCTGCTGGCCTTCATCGACCCCGGTGAAGACGTGCCGCCGGTGGATTGCAGCCTGGCGCCACGGGCAGCTGCGGCACCAGGCAAGAAAGGCTGATATGCAGCCGTCAGCGATGCCGGTGCGGCTGTTCGTGCACCGCGTCGAGGAACTCGGCGAGCGTCTCGCGGCAAGGGCCGTCGGGGCAGAGGAACAGGCCCTCCGCTTCGGCAGGCACATCGGCCGCGAACCCAAGCGCCGTCACGGCATTCACCGCGTCACCGCACAGCGCCACCGTGCGGCCGCAGCGCCAGGCCATCTTCAGCAAGGCCTGCAGCCGCGCGCAGCCGCTGGGCGCGGCCCAGACGTCGGAGTTCAGCACGACGAGGCCATCGGCCCAGTCCGCCGCCGGCGGCGGCTCGCCGAACTCGTCATCGAGGCGCCAGACCATGCGGCTCACATCGCGGCCGGCCAGCACCGTGAGGTCGCCCTGGTGGCGCTCCAGCGCCTCGCCCGTGCCGATGACGCAGATCAGGATCTCCGCCGCGTTCGACGACTCCGCGGCCGGCCGGGGCGGGCAGTCCGTTGCTGACATGGGCTTCTTCCTGGAAAGTGACAGCGCCACTCTGGCGCCGGCCGGCCCACCAGCCTGTGAGTTGCCGGCGCGACGCCGCGTAGGACGACATGCCGGACGGCCATGTCGCCGCGCATGGACTTTTGTGCGGAATCTAACGGCACATTGCGTGGCACTGCGCTATCGTGGCGCGACCACGGACTGTGCCGGGAGGGCGCATGGGGGTGTCACCGAGCTGGCCCTGCCGCATGGCAGCCGCCGTGCTGCCGGCGCTGCTGGCGGCGGCACCCGCGCGGGCGCAGGACCCGCTCGTCAGCCTCAGCCTGGAGGAGCTGGGCGGCCTGACGATCACGTCCGTCGCCAAGCGCGAGCAGCGCCTGGCGGACGCCGCCGCCTCGCTCTACGTCATCACCAGCGACGACATCCGCCGCAGCGGCTTCACGCGCCTGCCCGAAGTGCTGCGCCTGGCGCCCAACCTGCACGTGGCCGAGGTCTATCGCGGTGGCTATGCGATCAGCGCGCGCGGCTTCAACGGCAACTCGGCCAACAAACTGCTGGTGCTCATCGACGGCCGCTCGGTCTACACGCCGCTGTTTGCCGGCGTGTTCTGGGACGCGCAGCACGTGGCGCTGGAGGACGTGGAGCGCATCGAGGTCAGCAGCGGCCCGGGCAGCACGCTGTGGGGCGTGAACGCGGTCAACGGCGTCATCAACATCATCACCAAGCCCGCCACCGGCACGCGCGGCACGCTGGTGTCGGCGGCGGCCAGCGGCGACGAGCGCAGCGCGCTGCTGCGCCACGGCCTGGCGCTGGCCGGCGGCGACCTGCGCGTCTATCTGAAGCACGCGTCACAGCGCAGCACCGAGACCGCCGACGGCCGCCTCGTCGACGACGCCGGCCATCTGCTGCAAGGCGGCTTTCGCGCCGACTGGGGCAAAGGCAACGACCGCTTCACACTGCAGGGCGACGCCTACCGCGGCCGGCACGGCCAGCCGCTGCCGGGCAGCATCAGCGTGACGGGCGTGGACTTCGCGCTGGACACCATCCGGCTGTCGGGCGCCCACCTGCTAGCGCGCTGGGAAAAGCCGGTGGGCGGCGGTGAACTGAGCGTGCAGGGCTATCTGGACCGCACGACGCGCATCACGCCGCCCACCTTCGACGAGCGCCTGCTGATCGCCGACCTGGAGCTGCAGTACACGCTACGGCCGGCGGCGGGGCACACAGTCGTCATCGGCGCCAACCACCGCCGCTCGCGCGACGAGGTGGGGCACGGCGCGCCGGAGTTCGCGTTCCTGCCCGCGCGGCTCAACCAGTCCTGGACCAGCCTGTTCGCCCAGGACGAGATCGCGCTGACCGAGGCGCTGCGCCTGACCGTGGGCGCCCGCGCCGAACGCAACGACTACACGGGCACCGAGCTCCTGCCCAATGTGCGCCTGGCCTGGAAGGTATCGGCCGACCAGCTCTGGTGGGCCTCGGCCGCGCGCACCGTGCGGGCGCCAGCGCGGCTGGACCGCGATGCCTACATTCCCGCCGAAGCGCCTTTCCTGCTCAACGGCGGCCCGGGCTTTCGCGCCGAGACGGCCACGGTGCTGGAACTGGGCTACCGGGGCCGGCCGCTGCCCAGCTTGCGCATGGCGGCCACGGCCTTCCATGGCCGCTACGACCATCTGCGCACCCAGGAGCTGGCGCCCAGCAACACGCAGGTCTACTTCGGCAACGGCATGCGCGGGCGGGTCAGCGGGGTGGAGGCCTGGGGCATGTGGCAGGCCATGCCCACCATGCGCCTGCAGGCCGGCATGACGCTGCTGCACCCCCACCTGGCGCTGAAGCCCGGTAGCCGCGACACCGGCGACTCGGTCGCCGCCGCCGACGGCGCCATGCCGCGCCGGGTGTGGCGGCTGCGAGCGGCCTTCAACCTGCCGCACGAGGCGGAGTTCGACGCCACGCTGCGCCATGTCGGCGCGCTCAGCGCGCCCACCGTGCCGGCCTACACGGCGCTGGACCTGCGCCTGGGCGGGCGGCTGGGCCCTGACGCCGAGATTGCGCTGACCGCCCACAACCTGCTCGGCAGCGGGCACGGCGAGTTTGGCCCGGCGGAGACGCGCACCGAGGTGGGCCGCAGCATCGGCCTGCAACTGCGCTTGCGCTGGTTCTGATGGCCGCCCTGCTTGCCACCCGCCGCACCCTGATGCTGTCAGCGCTGGCGGCCGTGGGCGCAGCACACGCGACCGATGAGGCAGGCGACGGCGACGCCGAGTACCAGGTCAAGGCCGCCTTCGTCTGCAAGTTCGGCAACTACATCGACTGGCCGGGCCAGGCGCTGGGCGCGGCCGGCGAGCCCTTTCGCATCGGCGTGCTGGCCAGCGGCGCCGTGGCGGAGGAGTTCCGCCGCATGGCCGCAGCGGCGTCGGTGGCGGGCCGGCCGGTGGAGGTACGGCGGCTGGCGCGCGGCGAGGCACCGCAGGGGCTGCACGTCGTCTTCGTGTCGCGCGCCATGTCGGCTCATGCAAGCGAGGTCATCGCCGCCGTGCAGGGTCGGCCGGTGCTGACGGTGACGGAGCTCGACGCCGCCAGCTCGGCCGGCATGATCAATTTCGTCGTCGTGGACGACAAGGTGCGCTTTGACATCTGGTTGCCACACGCCGCGCAAAGCGGCCTCAAGATCAGCGTGCGCCTGCTCGGCGTGGCGCGGCGGGTCGAAGGCAGGCCATGAGCCCATTCAAGCGCTCTCTTCAGCGCAGGCTGCTCGGCGTCACGATGTTGACGTCGCTGGTGGCGCTGTTCGTGGCGCTGGGCGCCATGGTGGCCTACGACCTGCACGCCTATCACCATGGCTGGATGAGCGAACTGCAGACGCAGGCCGAGCTGCTGGGCCGCTCCACGGCGCCGGCGCTGGAGTTCGACGACCACAAGGTCGCCAGCGAGAACCTGGCGGTGCTGCGCTTGCAGCCCAAGATCAGGGCAGCGGCGCTCTACGGCACCGACGGCACGCTGTTCGCGTCCTACGACACGCCGGGCAGCACCCTCACGCTGCCGCCGCGCGTCGAGGCGCCGGGGGTGCGCCGCAGCGGCGGCGACCTGGTCGTCGTGCAGACCATCGCCCAGGACGGGCGGCTGATCGGCAGCGTGTACCTGCGCGCCGAGTACGCCCTCGTCGACCGTGTGCTGAGCTACCTGGGCATCGCCGTCGCGCTGGCGGTGCTGTCGCTGGGCGTGGCGATGCTGCTGTCGCTGCGGCTGCAGCGCGCCATCGTCCAGCCCATCCTGGCCATCAGCGACGTGGCCCAGGACGTCATGCGGCGGCAGGACTATTCCCGCCGCGCGCCCAAGGCGACGGACGACGAGGTGGGCGCGCTGGCCGATTCTTTCAACGGCATGCTGGCCGAGATCGAACGGCGCACGCAGCAGGTGTTGCGGCTGAACGAGGAGCTGGAAGCCCGCGTGCGCGACCGCACGGCGCAGCTGCAGTCGTCCAACGAGGACTTGCGCCTGGCCACGGCCGCCGCCGAGAAGGCCAACCGGGCCAAGTCGGAGTTCCTGTCCAGCATGAGCCACGAGCTGCGCACGCCGCTGAACGCCATCATCGGCTTCGGCCAGTTGCTGGGCACCGATGTCGGCACCGCCCGGCCGGAGCGGCGCCAGGAGTTCGTCGCCCACATCGTCAGCGCCGGCCGGCATCTGCTGACGCTGATCAACGAGATCCTCAACCTCGCCCGCATCGAGGCCGGCCACGTGGAGCTGTCGCTGGAGCCGGTGCTGCTGGACGAGGTGATGGCCGAGTGCCGGCAGATGATGGAGCCGACGGCGACGCAGCGCGGCATTGCGGTGCAGTTCGACGCCAGCTCCTGCCACTGCGTACTGGCCGACCGCATGCGGCTCAAGCAGGTGCTGCTCAACCTCGTCAGCAATGCGGTCAAGTACAACCGGCCCGGCGGCTCGGTCACGGTGGTGTGCAGCAGCCCCGAGCCGGCGCGCGTGCGCATCGAGGTGCGCGACACGGGCCGGGGCCTGGCGCCCGAGCAGGTGGCCGCGCTGTTCCAGCCCTTCAACCGCCTAGGCCAGGAGGGAGGCCCCGAGCAGGGCACGGGCATCGGCCTGGTCGTCACGCAGCGCCTGGTGGCGCTGATGGGCGGCAGCATCGGCGTGGACAGCGTGCCGGGCGAGGGCAGCATGTTCTGGGTGGAGCTGCAGGCCAGCGACGTGCCCGCGCGGCCGCATGTGCAGACCGACTGGGGCGACCTGACCAGCCTGTCGGCGCCGCCCGGTGCGAGCGCGCCGGCCACCGTGCTCTACGTGGAGGACAACCCGGCCAGCCGCAGGCTCGTCGAGGCCTTGCTGGCGGCGCGGCAGGACTTGCGCCTGATCCTGGCCAGCGACGGCCGTGCCGGGCTGGCGATGGCCTTTGCGGAGCGGCCCGACGTCATCCTGATGGACAACAACATGCCGACGCTGAACGGCCGCGAGGCCCAGTCCCTGCTGAAGCTGGACCCGCGCACGGCCCACATCCCCGTCATCGCCCTGACCGCCAACGCCATGCCCGAAGCGGCTGCGGCGAGCCTGGCGGCGGGCTACTTCCGCTACCTGACCAAGCCGCTGAACGCGGGCAAGCTGATGGCGGCGCTGGATGATGCGTTGAGGCTCGCGCGGCAGCGCCGCTGACACCGTTTATTGGGCCGAGCGCCGGGCCGCTCCCAAGCCGGCACGTCTGGCGATGCGGGAGCGGGGCCTTCCCCGCGAGCATCGCCGTCCCCTCGGGGGCTGAGCCCGGACACATTGCGCCCAGTGGGCGCGATGTGCCTGGCGAAGAGCTGCGGCACTGCCGCAGCGCGGTCTGCAAGACCGACTGGGTTCGCCCGCGTTCAGCGCGGCGAAGCCAGGCGAGGGGCCTCACGTTTCTGTGCCTCTTCACGCAGGCAGGTCAACATCAACTCGGCGCCTGGCGGCAGTTGGTGCCCGCGCCGCGTGACGATGCCATACGCGTCCATGCGCAGGCCCAGCGCCAGCGGCAGCACGGTCAGCAGCCCGGCGTCGAGGTAGGGCTTCACCAGCTCCTCGGGCAGGGCCACGACCATGTCGGACTGCATCAGCAGGCTGGTCACGACGGGCAGGGACAGCGTCTCCACGGCCTGCTGCGGTTGGTCCAGCCCGGCGGTGAGGAACAGCGCCGTCAGCCGGTCGCGCAGGATGCTGCCGGTGGGCGGCAGTATCCAGCTCTGGCGCGACAACTCCTTCAGGCTGAGATCGCTGCGGCCGACCAGAGGGTGGCCGGCGCGCACGATGAGGCTGTGCGGCTCGTCGATCAGCGGCTCGAAGCTGAGCTGGGCGGCGGACGCACTGTCCAGCACGCGGCCGATGACGAGGTCCAGCTCGCCGTTCTGCAGGTGCTGGATCATCAGCTTGCTGGTGTCCACCGTGATGGCCACGTGCACGCGCGGCTGGCGCGCCTTCAGCGCGACTATTGCCGCCGGCAGCAACGTGGCAGACGGCGTCAGCACCGAGCCCACCGTGACGCGGCCCGACAGGCCCGACAGCAGCTCCATGACCTCCTGATGCCCGGCGTCCAACTCGGCCAGCGCGGCGCCGGCACGGCGGATCATGACCTCGCCGTACCAGGTGGGCGCCACGCCACGCGGCAGGCGCTCGAACAGCTTCACGCCCAGCGCGTGCTCCAGGTCGGCCAGCAGCTTGGAGGCAGCCGGCTGCGTCAGGTTGGCGCCCTGCGCCGCATGCAGGATGGAGCCGTGCCGGCCCAGCTCCACCAACAGCACGAGCTGGCGGGTCTTCAGGTGGGAGCGGACGAAGCGGTCGGAGCGCGGGTCGGTCATGCCTGAATGATGCCGCCTACTCGTGGTAGAGCTGCGCGCGGCCGCCGTCGATGAGGATGTCGGTCGCGTTGATGAAGCGGGCCTCGTCGCTGGCCAGGAACAGCGCGGTGTAGGCCACCTCGATGGGCTCACCGATGCGCTTGGGCGGCAGCAGGTCGACCTGGCGCTGGCGCTCCTCGGGCGGCATGCTGGCCAGCCATTCGACGATGCGCTCGGACAGGATCAGGCCGGGCGAGATCGAGTTGACCCGCACGTTCTGCGCCGCGTACTGGATGCCCAGCGCCTTGCTCATGCCGATCAGCGCATGCTTGGCGACGGGATAGGGAAAGGTGTTGGGGATGATGCGGTGGCCGTGCACCGAGGCGATGTTGACGATGCTGCCGCCACCGCCCGCCAGCATGCCGGGCAGCACGGCACGGCTGCAGTGAAGCGCGCCTTCGAGGTCCACCGCGAAGCAGCGCTGCCACTGCGCGGTGCTCATCTCCAACGGCTCGGCGAAGACGTTCATGCCGGCGTTGTTGATGAGCACGTTGATGGGGCCAAAACGCTCGGCACCGCGCGCGGCCATGGCCTGCACGGCGGCCTCGTCAGCGATGTCGGCGGCGATGTAGATCGCATTGTCCGCGCCCAGCTCGGCCATCAGGGCGTCGCTGGCGGCATCGTCGGTCAGGCCGTTGAGGATGACCTTGGCGCCCTCGGCGACGAACAGCCGCGCCACCGCCTTGCCGATGCCCTGGCTGGAGCCGGTGACCAGCGCGACCTTGCCCTGCAGACGTGCACTCATTGCGTGTAGCGCTTCCAGATGTCCAGCACCGGCAGTGCCTTGCCCTCGAAGTCGAACAGCGTCGTGTTGGAGACCACGTTGGGCCCCGGCTGCCCGGTGCCTTCCCGCAGCGCCCAGCCGACCTTGGGGTTGGCGATCATGATCGGGTCCCAGTACAGGACGCCCAGCACGCGTGGCGTGGCTTTCATGGCGCCGAGCAGCTCGGCCATGAAGTCGCGCTGACCCTCGGGCGTGCTCATGCTGGCCGGGTAGGGGCCGTTGTGTTCGAGCTGGCCAGGCCAGCCGTCATGGCGCTTGGGCGCGAAGTTGAAGCCCGCCTCCATGATGAGGAGGTCGCTGTCGTAGCGCTTGGCCACGACCTCGCAGAAGCTGGCCAACTGGCTGACGCTCTTCTTGGTCCAGAACGGGTAGTAGGACGGGCCGATGACGTCCCACTTGACGCCCTGGGCGCGGGCGTTGTCGAACCAGTCGACGTATTTGGCCTCGTTGCCGCCATCGTCCAGGTGCAGCACGACGCGCGACGCCGGGCTGACGGCCTTCACGGCCGCGTAGCCCACCTTCAGCAGCGCGCCCAGCAGGGGCCAGACCTTGGTGCTGCCATAGGGATACATCATCCCGTGCTCGATCTCGTTGCCCAGCGACACGAACTCGGGCGCGGTGCCCTGGTCCACCAGCGCCTGCATGACCTCGCGCGTGCGTTGCTCCACCAGCGTGGCCAGACGCTTGAAGCGGGCCGTGTTGTCGGGCAGTTGCGCCAGTTCGCGGCGCCAGGCCGTGGGCGGGTCCTGCGTCTTCGAGTTGGTCCAGAAGTCGCTGTAGTGCAGCGTGAACTGGATCTGCATGCCCTGCGCCTTGGCGCGGCGGGCCAGGGCCAGCACGTCGGGCAGGTCCATCGAGCCCTCGGGCCAGTACCAGCCGTCGTTGCCGGTGCCCGGGCCCGTCTTGTCGTAAAGGCGGATGCGAGCGATGTTGTGGCCGTAGCGCTTCAGGATGGCCAGGCAGTCGCCGGGTTGGCCTTCGCGGTCCCTGTAGACGGCACCGGCGCGCTCCATCCAGGTCAGTGCGGAAATGTCGCCGCCGGCCAGGAAGGGCGTGGCGGCGTGTGCGGGCAGCGCGCTTGCGAGCGACGCTGCCAGCAGCGTGCGCCGATCAAGCACGGCGCTCGCCCCGGGTCTTGAGCTGGTCCAGCAACACGGCCGCCAGCAGGATCAAGCCGCGCACCAGGTACTGATAGAACGCATCGACGTTCAACAAGTTCATGACGTTCTCGACCGTGCCCATGATGAGCACGCCGATGACGACGCCGAAGATGCGCGCCTTGCCGCCGGCCAGCGACACGCCGCCCAGCACGCAGGCGGAGATGACGTCCAGCTCGAAGCCGGTGGCCGCGTTGGGCTGGCCGCTGGTGATGCGGGCCGACAGGATCAGGCCGGCCAGCGCAGCCACCACGCCCTGCAGCAGGAAGATCCACACGCGCAGCCGCTCGACCTTCACGCCCGCCAGCCGCGCGGCCTCGGGGTTGCCGCCGATGGCCAGCGAGTTGCGGCCGAACACGGTGTGGTTGAGCAGCACGCCGAAGATGACGAAGCAGATCACCGTCGTCCAGATCGGCAGCGACAGGCCGAACACGATGGTGTCGCCGAAGGAGATGAAGCCTTCGTCGGCGATGCCGACCGCCTGGCCCTTGGAGGCGATGAAGGCCAGACCGCGCACCATCAGCATGGTGGCCAGCGTGGCGATCAGCGCGTTGACGCGCAGGTAGGCGATCAGCACGCCGTTGCCCGCGCCGATCAGTGCGCCAGCCAGCAGGCCGGCCAAGACGGCGATGGGCACGCTGCCCGTGCTCTCCAGCACCATGGCGCCCAGCACGCCGGCGAAGGCGATCGTTGAGCCGACGCTCAGGTCGAAGTCCCGCGAGGCCAGGCAGAACATCATGGTGCAGGCCACCATGCCGATCTGCGCCACCGACAGCAGCAGGCCGGTGATGTTGGCCGTAGAGAAGAAGTTCTCGACGCTGACGGACAGGACGACGAACAGCAGCAGGTAGCCCAGCGTCATGCTGTGCTCCTTGAGCAGGGCACGGGCGGTGGAGTTCATGGCGGGGCGTGGCGTGAGAGTGGTCGTGTTCATGATCAGTGCAGGGCGGCGGCGGGTGCGCCATCAGGCAGGGCCAAAGCAAGGGCAGCGGTCTCGCTGGCGTTGGCGCGATCCAGCTCGCCGCTGATGCGGCCGTCGCGCATGACGATGAGGCGGTCGGTGATGCCCAGCACCTCGGGCAGCTCGCTGGAGATGACGATGACGCAGCAGCCCGAAGCGGCCACGTCGTGGATGATCTTGTAGATCTCGTTCTTGGCGCCCACGTCGATGCCGCGCGTCGGCTCGTCGAGGATCAGCACCTTCAGGCCCGGCTCGGCCAGCCAGCGCGCCAGGATGACCTTCTGCTGGTTGCCGCCGGACAGCAGGCGGATCTCCTGCTCGCGGTTGGGCGTCTTGATGCGCAGCTTCTTGATGAAGTCGTCGGCACGCTGAGCCTCCTGGCCGTGGCGCAGGAAGACGCCGCCGAGCAGGCCGTGGCGGCGGCAGCTGATGTTGATGTTCTCGGCCACTGACGAGTGGGCCAGGATGCCCTGCTCCTTGCGGTCCTCGGGGCACAGCACGATGCCGGCAGCGATGGCCGCCGACGGGCCGGCCGTGGACACGGGCTGGCCGTCCAGCAGCACCTCGCCGCCCCGGCGCGGGTCGGCGCCGTAGAGCAGGCGCATCAGCTCGCTGCGGCCAGCGCCCACCAGGCCGAAGAAGCCCAGCACCTCGCCGCCGCGCATCGCGAAGCTCAGCGGCTGCGGCAGGCGGGCGCTGTGCAGGCCGCGCGCCTCCAGTCGCACGGGGCCGTGCTGGCGGCTGCGGTAGTCGTAGATGTCCTGCAGCTCGCGGCCCACCATGTCGGCGATGAGCCGCTCGCGCGGCACCTCGGCCATGACGTCGTGCGTGACGATCTTGCGGCCGTCGCGGAAGATGGTGCAGGCGTCGCACAGCTCGTACAGCTCTTCGAGGCGGTGCGAGATGTAGATCAGCGTGCGCCCTTCCGCGCGCAGGCGCTTGACGAGCTTGAACAGGATCTCGGTCTCGCGGTGCGACAGGCTGCTGGTGGGCTCGTCGAAGGCGATGACCTTGGCGTCCTGCATGACGGCCTTGCAGATCTCCACCATCTGGCGCTGGGCAATGGACAGATCCGACAGGCGCGCGGCTGGGTCCAGATCCACGCCGATATTGGCCAGTTGCTCGGCCACCATCTTGCGCGCGGCCTTGTGGTCGACCAGGCCGAAGCGCGTCGGCAGGCGGCCCAGCAGCACGTTCTCGGCCACGGTCAGCTCGGCCACGTACTGCAGCTCCTGGTGAATGATGGCGATGCCGGCGGCGATGGCGTCACCGGCCGAGGTGAAGTGGCGCTCCTGGCCCTCCAGCAACAGGCGGCCGCCGTCGGGCTTGTACTGGCCACCCAGGATCTTCAGCAGCGTGCTCTTGCCCGCGCCGTTCTCGCCGAGCAGGCCCATGACCTGGCCGGCATGCGCCTCGAAGCTCACCCCGTTCAGCGCCTTGACGCCGGGGAAGACCTTGCTGATGTTGTCGAACTGCAGGACAGCCATTTCAGTGTTTCATTTCGGATTCGAAGTGCTCGCGGCGCTTGAGATTTACGGGCCGAGCGCCGGGCCGCTCCCAAGCCGGCCCGTCCTGGCGATGTGCTTGCGGCTCAATGCCGCAAGCATCGCCGTCCCCTCGGGGGACCGGCCAAGGTATTCCTTGGACGAGGGGCTCCATCACAACCCCATCTGCTTGCGGATTTCAGCCTGGTTCTTGCGCGTCATCAGGATGCCGCTGGTCAGCGTGACGGGCGGGGGCACCTTGCCCTGCGTGGCCCAGTCGAAGACCATCGCCGCCGTCTCGTAGCCATGGCGCTTCGGGCTGATCAGCACCGTGCCGTAGAAGCCGGTCGGCGTGGGCTTGGTGAACTCGTTGAGAGCGGTCTGACTGCCACCGATACCCACGGCCAGCATCGCGTCCTGCTTGATGCCCCGGCCCTCGCCGGCGCGCACCGCACCCAGCGCGGCTTCGTCGTTCAAGCCGAACGCCACCCACTTCTTGAACTTGGCGTTCTTCGTGAAGGCGATGTTGGCCGCGTTGAAGGCGCTCTCGGTGTCGGTCTTGGCCTGCGGCGCGTCGACGACGTTGGCGGCCGGCACGCCGGCAGCCTTCAGTGCGTCCGCCGCGCCCATGGTGCGGTCGCGGGCGGTGGGCAGCTGGTCGAAGGCCACGCGCAGCACGCCGACTTCGTCGAGCTTCCAGCCGCGTGCCTTGATCTCGGCGATCAGCGCCTGGCCGACCTGCTTGCCGATCTCGTAGCCTGAGATGCCCATGTGCGGGATGTCGGCGATGGGCTTGCCGGCGCCGTCGACGAGCTGGTCGTCCACGGACATGACCTTGAGCTTGTGGCGCTTGGCCGCGCGGTTCACGGCCACGCCCAGCTTCACGTCGGGCGCGCAGATGACGAAGCCGACCGCCTTCTGCGCGGCCAGGTTGTCGATGGCGGCCATCATCTTCTCGCCGTTGGGGATGCCGATCTTGACGAGCGTGAAGCCCTTGTCCTTGGCGGCCTGCTCGGCGTACTTCCACTCGTCCTGGAACCAGGGCTCCTCGGCCTGCTTGACGAGGAAGCCGATCTTGACCGGGTCGGCGGCCTGCACCGCAAAGGGCGCGGCCAGCAGGGCCAGGGTGAGAGCGCGGCGTTGGATCTTCATGGTCTTCGTCTCCGTCAGTCGTCAAACAATGTGTCTTCGATGCCCAGCGCCTGCGGCAGGCGCAGCCCGAACAGGCTGCCCGACAGCGGCTGTGCGGTCAGGGCCTCGCGGGTCATTTCGGTCCGCGCGGTGGTGAGCATCAACTGGTCCATGCCGTCACCGCCGATGGCGGGACAGCTCGTGTGGGCGGCCGGGGCGTGCGACACGCCCATCAGCTGTCCCTCGGGGTCGTAGCGTGCCACACGGCCGGCGCCCCACTGCGCATTCCACAAGCAACCTTCTGAGTCAATGACCGAGCCGTCGGGCCAAGCGTCGGCGCGGTCCATCTGCGTGAACAGGCGGACGTTGTCGACCTGGGCGGTCTCGGCGTCGTAGTCGCACTGCTGGATGCGTTGGGCAAGCGAGTCGCAGAAGTACATCGTGCGGCCGTCGACGCTGAAGCAGATGCTGTTGGCGATGGCCACCGCCGGCAGCGCCAGGCGGCGCAGGCCGTGGCGCGTCGAGTATTGATAGAAACTGGCAATGGCGCGCTTCTCCTTCGCCTCATTCAGGGTGCCGAAGACGAAATTGCCGCTGCGGTCGGTGCGGCCGTCGTTGATGCGGGTGCGCGGCTCGGCGGCGTCGACCGGGGCCAGCGTCTGCAACTGGTTCAGCTCCAGCTCGTCGCCCAGCGAGGCCACGGCCAACCGCTTGGCCAGACCCAGCAGCACGCGGCCCGAGCGGCAGTGGGCGAAGCTGCCCAGCCGGTCGGGCAGGCGGCAGAACCTCGGCCCCGGCGCGCCCGGGCGCCAGGCGAACAAGGTGGACGCCTCGATGTCGGTCCACCACCAGCGGCCGGCCCGCCACAGCAAGCCCTCGCCAAGCATGGCGCCCTGCGGCAGAACGAGTTCGAGATCGCCGGTCAGTTTCATCAGAAGCTCAGGTTAAGGAGCCGTTCCATTCCGTACAAATCGAATGTCCGGGCTTAACTATCCAAATTAGGAATACCTGACCTTCAAGGCGCGATGGCCACGCGCCGCACCGTCAGCAGCCGGGCGCCGCGCAGCTCGGCAACCTGCGTCTGGCCGGCGGCGAACGCGGGGCGCTGGGCGGCGTCGATGTAGATGGGCGCATCGGCCCGCAGCGGCAGCACGGAGAGCTTGAGGTCGGCACCCGGCTTCAGCGCGAACTGGCGCAGGCCGATCTCCCAACGCTGACCGTTGTAGTACCAGTCGTCCAGCATGGTCGTGCCCGAGAACACGCGGCCGATGTCGCCGACGAAGTCCAGCTCCAGCAGCACGTCCTCGGCCTGGGGCGCGAGTTGCTCGGGCAGCTTCAGCGACCAGGTCGCCGCGTTGGCGAAGGCCTCGGGGATGGGCTGCACGGCGGCATTGGCATGGCCGCCCCTCTTGATGGCCGGCGCATTGCCGGCCTTGCGGGTGGCGGTGATGTGCAGCGTCGGCTGGGCGGGCTCGCCGGCCAGCTCCAGGCGTTGCAGCAGGCCGTCCTGCTTGACCTGCAGGCCGGCCGCGTTCGGTTTGGCCAGGGCTGGGAACACGGCGGCACGCAGCGGCTGCGGGCCGATGCCGCGCAGCTGCAGCTTGCCGTCGGCCACCCAGGCCTGCTGCTCGCTGAAGACAAGGCGGCGCTGGCCGGCGATGTCCAGCACGCTCATCTGCTCGACCTGCTCGGGCGTCAGCAGCAGCACGCTCACCGCACGGCCATTGTTGGTGCCGATGCGCTGGAGGCTGGCGTCGGGCTTGAATGTCTTCAGGCCATCGGCCAGCGCGAATTCGGACGGGATGCCGGCCGTCGCCGCAAACACGTGCACGATGCCTTGTGCACCCGCGTCAACGCGCGTGACCAGCTGGGCTGTCGCGTGGCGCAGCTTGACGCCGTCCAGGTCGGCGTTGATCGGCCAGATGAAATAGGCGCCGTTGGCGATGTCGACCGGCTGGCTGGGCAGCGTCACCGTGCCGCCCGGCAGCTGCACCTCGAAGCGCACGGCCGTCTGCGCCGGCATCGCGTACTGACGCACATGGTTGTTGAAGAACAGGTAGCCGCTGTCGCCGTTGCTGCGCACGGACCAGCGCGGCGTCTGCAGGTCGGCCGGCGTGGCCGGCGAGCGCTCGGGCTGGCGCACGGTCATCGTCGCCAGCTGAGCGCCGTAGTCACGCAGGAAGTAGTGAAAGGGGCGCAGCTTGGCGAGCACCGGGCGCTGCTGGCCGTCCGGGCCCAGCGGCGCCTGGAAGTCGTAGCTGATGCGCGGCGTGTCGTTGTAGCCGCCGCTCAGCGTGCTTTCCTCCAGGCCCGTGCCGCCCGCGCCCACCGGGTTGCGGCCGCCGTGGAACATGTAGTAGCCTAGCAGGTTCACGCCGGAGCCGATCTGCACCGGCAGCATGGCCGCGATGTCGTCGGGCGACACCAGCGTGCGGCGGCGGTACATGGCCGGCAGGCCGGGGCCGTACTCGGCGCCGAAGAAGGGCACCTTGTCCTTGTCCGTCTCGGCCGTGCCGACACCGTGCGACTTGGTCTGCGCGCCCAGGTCGCCGCTGACGCGGGTGTTGAAGCGGAAGGCGTGCGTCTCCTTCGGAGCCAGCTCCTTGGCGCTGGCGGCCCAGGGCTCGTCCGGGTAGCCGCCGAACACCGGGATGACCTCGCCGGACGGGTAGACGGCGCCGTCCCAGCCCGTCACGGTGTACATCGGCACGTCCATGCCGGCCTTCAGCGCCAGCTTCTTCAAGGCGCTGATGTGTTCCTCGCCCTTGCCTGGGCCGCGCAGGTTGTATTCGTTCTCCAGCTGCACGCCGACGACGGGGCCGCCGTCCTTCCACAGCAGGCCCTTGATCTGCGCGCCGATCTCGGCGTAGAGCTTCTCGACATGGCCCAGGTATTCGGGGTCGTTGCTGCGCGTGGGCATGGCGTCGACGATCCAGTCCGGGATGCCGCCGTAGCGCGCCTCACCGTGGCACCAGGGGCCCAGCCGCACGACCACCTTCAGGCCGGCCGCCTGGGCCTGCTGCACGAAGCGGCGCAGGTCGTGGTTGCCCTTCCAGTTGAACGCGCCGGGCTGCTCCTGGTGGTGGTTCCAGAACACATAGCTGGCGACGATGTCGATGCCGGCGGCCTTCATCAGGCGCAGCTGGTCGGCCCATTGCGAGGCCGGGGCGCGGGTGAAGTGGTACTCGCCCATGACCGGCAGCCAGGGCTTGCCGTCCTGCAGCAGGTACTGGTTGTTCGCCGCCAGCGTCACGCCCTTGGGCGAAACCGCCGTGCCCATCTTGATGTGGCCGGTCTGCGGCGCGGGCACGGCGGAGCGGGCGTCGAGCTTGAGGGTTTCGGCGGCTACATGCGGGCCAAGCGCGGCCAGCAGCAGCGCAGCGCTGAGCGTGCGGATGCGGTTCATCGTTGTCTCCGGTGTGTCTTGTTTTTTATCGAATCAGAGCGCGCGCCAGGCCTGCACGAAGGCGCGGGCGCGCTGCGCCACGTCGGTGGCGTTTAGGCCGGGGCTGTACAGCGCCGAGCCCAGGCCGAAGCCGGCGGCGCCGGCCTTCACGTAAGGCGTCATGTTGTCGGGCGTGATGCCGCCCACCGGCAGCAGGCGCAGCTCCTTGGGCAGCACGGCGCGCATGGCCTTGACGATGGTGGGCGTCACCAGTTCGGCCGGGAACAGCTTGACCGCATCGGCACCGGCATGCACGGCCCCGAAGGCCTCGGTCGGCGTCGCCGCGCCGGGCACGCAGTACAGACCGCGCGCCTTGGCAGCACGGATCACTTCCACGTCGGCATGGGGCATGACGATGACCTTGCCGCCCGCCGCCTCGACGTCGGCCACGGCCTGCACGCTCAGCACGGTGCCGGCGCCGATGACAGCATCCGCCGGCATGCGGCGGGCCAGGCGGGCGATGGAGTCCAGCGCGTTGGGCGAGTTCAGTGGCACCTCGATGACGCGAAAGCCCTCGGCGTAGAGCGCATCGGCAATCGCCTCGACCTCCTCGGGCTTGACGCCACGCAGGATGGCGACGAGGGGGAGGTGTTTCAGTGCCTGATCAAGCATGTCAGATGAGATTCATGGTTAGCGCCAGCCGCCACAGGCCGGCGGGCGCGGTGTTGTCCAGCAGCAGCGGCTGCGGCTGGCCGAGGTGCGCGAGCGCCTGCGCATAACGCGCGCACAAGGCCGGGTCGCCGACAAGGGCGATGCGCCCCGGCGTAACGCCACGCAACTCGCTGGCGATCTCATGGCCGATCAGCAGGCCGGAGAGGTAGTCGGGCAGCTGCTCGGCGCTGAGCTGCTTGAACAGGCCCAGCGTGCGCACGGCGAACAGCTGGTGGGCCAGGCCGCCGTCCTGCTGCGCGGCGTCCACGCCCTTCAGGAAGGCCTCGGGCGACGCGGGCGAGCTGCCGTCGGACGGCATCAGGCGGTTCAGCACCGAGTGCTGGCGCAGCAGCGCGAACAGCTCGCCGGTCATGTGGGTCGCGAAACCCGTGACCTTGCCGCCGCTGACCCGCGCCCACTTGGAATGCGTGCCCGGCAGCACCAGGCAGGACTCATCCGCCAGCTCGGGGTGCAGCGCCAGCGCGCCGACGATCTGCGTCTCCTCGCCGCGCATGACATCGGGCTGGGCCGCGTCGTCGACCAGGCCCGGGATGATGCTCAGGCGCTCATCGAGCAGCAGCGTCTGGCTGGCCAGCGCGACGGCGTCTGCCGGGCAGCGCACATAGGGCGCCTCGCGCCAGCCGTACTGGCTGCCGACCATGCCGCAGGCGAGCAGCTTGAGCTGGGGGCGGTCTGCGCGCCAGTCGCCCACCAGATCGGCCAGCGCGCGGGCATAGGCCTCGGCACCGCTCAGCGTGGCGGCGCCGTCGTTGGACTGGCGCGTCTCCAGCACCTGGCCGCCGTCCCCGAGCAGGAAGGCGCGCAGCCGCGTGCTACCCCAGTCCAGGGCGATCAGACGAGCTGCGCTCATCACCATTCAGCGACGCTGCCGTCGGCGTGGCGCCAGACCGGGTTGCGCCAGTCGGACGCGGTCTTGCTGGCCTCGATGACGCGCTCCTCGTCGATCTCGACGCCCAGGCCCGGCTTGCGCAGCGGGTTGATGAAGCCGTTCTCGATGCGGAAGTCTTCCTTGTTGGTCACGAAGTCCAGCAGCTCGGCACCCTTGTTGTAGTGGATGCCCATGCTCTGCTCCTGCAGCACGGCGTTGTGGGAGACAAAGTCCACCGCCAGGCAGGACGCCAGCGCCACCGGGCCCAGCGGGCAGTGCGGCGCGAAGGCGACGTCGTAGGCCTCGGCCATGGCCGCGATCTTGAAGCACTCGGTGATGCCACCGGCATGCGACAGGTCGGGCTGGACGATGGAGATGCCACCGGCCTGGAAGACGCGTTTGAAGTCGAAGCGCGAGAACATGCGCTCGCCGGCCGCCAGCGGGATGCTGGTGTACTCGGCCAGGCGCGGGTACTGCTCGGCCTGCTCGGCCAGCACCGGCTCCTCGACGAACAGCGGGCGGTAGGGCTCCAGCGCGCGCAACAGCGGCTTGGCCATCGGCCCGGCCACGCGGCCATGGAAGTCGATGCCGAACTCGATGTCGTGGCCGAAGGCCTCGCGGATCTCGGCGATGCGGGCCACCGCCTCGTCCACCTTGCGGGCGCTGTCGACGATGGCCAGCTCCTCGGTGCCGTTCATCTTGAAGGTGTCGAAGCCGCCTTCGCGCAGCCGCTTGATGTCGCGGATGACGTCGGCCGGGCGGTCACCGCCGACCCAGGAATAGACCTTCATCTTGTCGCGCACCAGGCCGCCCAGCAGCTCGTACACGGGCTGGTTCATGACCTTGCCCTTGATGTCCCACAGCGCCTGGTCGATGCCGGCGATGGCGCTCATCAGGATGGGGCCGCCACGGTAGAAGCCGGCGCGGTACATGACCTGCCAGAGGTCGTTGATGCGGGACGGGTCCTGGCCCACCAGGTATTCCGACAGCTCGTGCACGGCCGCCTCGACGGTGCGCGCGCGACCCTCGATGACCGGCTCGCCCCAGCCGACGACACCCTCGTCGGTCTCGATCTTCAGGAACATCCACCGCGGAGGAACGCGATAGGTCGTCAGCTTCGTGATTCGCATGGCTCTTGGCTCGTTCAGGAACGATCGCGAGCTTAGGAGGGGCTGCTAGTTCTGAAATATTGTTTCTTTCGCTTGTTCTATGCCCAGTTCGTATAGAACAACGCCCGCGCTCCCCATGACAGGGCCATGTCACCCCTTTTGATTACAGGGTTAACCCCATGAATCATGGTGAAAACCCTTATACTGGCGTCGTCAACAAGGAAAGAAAGGGAAACAAATGGAACTGCTCATCATCACTCTCGCGCTCTCGGTCGTCGCCGTCGTCGGCCAATTCGGCGACGCCATCTACCGCCGCCTGACCGGCAAGATCCTCGCGATCTGATCCCAACGCCGGGCAGGTCATCTCGACGCTCGCCCGGCGCGGATCTCGTCCACCAAGCGGTGCAGATCCGCAAAGTCGAAAGGCTTCAGCAGTGCCCGCACGTGCGGGCCGAAGTCGCTCAGGTTGTTGCCCATGGCATAGCCTGACGAGAACACCACCCAGGCCTGCGGCGCGCGGCGCAGAACAGCGCGCGCCAGGTCCACGCCTGATATGCCGGTGAGGCTCACGTCCGTCACGACGACGTCGACCTCGGCGGGCTCGTAGGCGGCCAGCGCCTCCTCGGCGCGGGCGAAGGCCCGCACTGCCAGGCCCTCCTCCTCCAGCATCCAGGTGATCTGCTCGCGCAGGTCGTCGTTGTCCTCCACGAAGAAGGCGCGCAGCGGCTGCACTGCCGGCTGTGGCGTGCTTGCCGGGACGCCATCGCACGACGGCATCAGCGCTGCAGCCCGGCGATGTCGACGGGCCAGCAGCGGCCGTCGCTGGCGGTATGCACCCACATGTCCCGGTTCTCCAGCCGCGTCATCCGCGCAACGATGTTGCCCACATCATCGTCCACGACCAGCACCTGGCGGCGCCGGGGCCCGTGAACAGCTCAGCGGCCCGGCGTCCGTGCACGCCGAGAGCGTGCCAAATGCCCTGATTCGCTCCACCCAGCGGGCGGTTCTGCACCGCCTGTGTGCGCGTCTCAGCCCACTCCCCGGGGCAGGTAGGCTGGCACGGCCCCTGCTTGTATACCGATCAGAACACCGCCCGGAACTCAGCCGGGCGAGCTTCGTTGACGGAACAACCTCAGGAGAGCCGAGATGACGCGATCGCAGTGGAACCGCCGGGATTGGCTGGGCAGCGCAGGTGCTGCCGGCGCGGGCTTGATGACAGCCGGATGGAGCGGCCTGGCGCTGGCCCAGAAGCCCTTGACGCTGGGCTTCATCTACGTGGGCCCGCGCGACGACTATGGCTACAACCAGGCGCACGCCGAGTCGGTCGCGCTGCTGAAGAAGATGCCGGGCCTGAAGGTCGTGGAGGAGGAGAACGTCCCCGAGACCAACGCGGTGCAGAAGACCATGCAGGGCATGATCGCCCAGGACGGCGCGGGCCTGCTGTTCCCCACCTCCTTCGGCTACTTCGACCCGCACATCCTGGCGCTGGCGCCGAAGTACCCGAACGTGCGCTTCGCGCATTGCGGCGGGCTGTGGAATGCGGCCAAGCACCCGAAGAACGCCGGCAGCTTCTTCGGCTACATCGACGAGGCCCAGTACCTGAACGGCGTCGTCGCGGCTCATGTCACGAAGAGCAAGAAGCTCGGCTTCATCGCCGCCAAGCCCATCCCGCAGGTGTTGCGCAACATCAACGCCTTCACGATGGGCGCGCGCAGCGTCAACCCGGCCATCACGACGACGGCGATCTTCACCGGCGACTGGAGCATGCCGGTCAAGGAGGCCGAGGCCACCAACAGCCTGTCCGACCAGGGCGTGGACGTGTTCACCATGCATGTGGACGGCCCCAAGGTCATCGTCGAGACCGCAGCCAAGCGCGGCAAGTTCGTCTGCGGCTACCACGCCAGTCAAGCGAAGCTGGCACCGGCGGCGTACCTGACCGGCGCCGAGTGGAACTGGATCACTGCCTACAAGCAGATCATCGAAGCCGCGCAGACCGGCAAGCCGCATCCCAACTTCGTGCGCGGCGGCCTGAAGGACGGATTCGTCAAGATCAGCCCCTATGGCAGCTCGGTGCCCGAGGGCGCGCGCAAGCAGGCCGAGGCCATCCGCGCGCAGATGCTCAAGGGCAGCTTCGACATCTTCAAGGGCGAGTTGAAGGACAACACCGGCAAGGTGGTCATCCCAAGTGGCACGGTGCTCAAGCAGACCGACATGGTTCTTGAAGGCATGAACTACCTGGTCGAAGGCGTCATCGGCAAGGTCTGACCCTTTCACAGGAGCCGCCGCCATGGTTGCCACCTCAAGAGCCCAGGGCTTCGCCGAGGCCTTGCTGCTGCCCGTCTTTGCGCTGACGGCCGCGCTGCTGCTGTTCGGCGTCTTCGTCTGGCTGGGCGGGACCGACCCGGTGGAAGCCTGGAAGCTGCTGTTCCTGGGCGCCTTCGGCGACGCCTTCTCCTGGCAGAACACCCTCCTGCGCGCCGCGCCGCTGATGCTGACGGCGCTGGCCGTGGCGCTGCCGGCGCAGGCCGGGCTGACGATGATCGGCGGCGAGGGCGCGCTGGTGCTGGGCGCGCTGGCCTGCGCCGGCCTGCCCTACCTGTTCGCGCCGCCGGACGGCATGGTCGGCAGCATCATGGTGCTGGCAGCCGGCGCGCTGCTGGGCGGCGGCTGGGTGATGCTGTCGGGCTGGCTGCGCCAGTGGCGCGGCGTCAACGAGACCATCTCCAGCCTGCTGCTGGCCTACATCGCCATCGCGCTGTTCAAGCATTTCGTCGAGGGGCCCATGCGCGACCCGGCGAGCCTGAACAAGCCCTCCACCCACCCGCTTGCCGAGGCCCTGCGCATCGGGCCCATCATGGGCGACGCGGCCATGGAGTCGTGGCTGGGCGACGTGCACTGGGGCCTGGTCATCGGCGTCGTGCTGTGCCTTGCCTGTGGCGCCTGGCTGAGCTTCAGTGCCTCGGGCTTCGCGATGCGGGTGGTGGGCGGCAACGCCCGCACCGCGCGCCTCGTGGGCCTGCCGACCAACCGCATCATCCTGGCGGCCTGCGCCCTGGGCGGCGCGGCGGCGGGGCTGGCCGGCGCCATCGAGGTGGCGGCCGTGCACACGGCAGCCAATGCGTCGGTGATCGCGGGGCTGGGCTACACCGGCATCCTGGTCAGCTTCGTGGCTCGCCACAACCCCTGGGCCATCCCGCCGGTGGCCGTGCTGTTCGGCGGCTTCGCGGCGGCGGGCAGCCTGCTGCAGCGCCGGCTCGATTTGCCCGACGCGTCGGTGCTGGTGCTGCAGGGCTTCGCCTTCGTCTTCATCCTCGCGGCCGAGGCGCTGCGCGGGCGGCTGTTTGCGCCGCGCGCGGCGGCCAAGCGGCCCGCTCCCGCAGCGCCAGCGGCAACTGCTCAGGGGGTCGCATGAGCCTTGAACTGGCGTCCATCCCCGACCTGCTGCTCGCCGTCATCGGCGGCGCACTGCGCGTCGGCACGCCCTTCCTCTTCGTCAGCCTCGGCGAGTGCCTGACGGAGAAGAGCGGCCGCATCAACCTCGGCCTGGAGGGCGTGCTGGTGTTCGGCGCCATGGCCGGCTTCGGCGGCGCCTATCTGGGCGGCTCGCCTTGGGTGGGCGTGCTGGCGGCCTGCGGTGCGGGTGCGTTGCTGGCGCTGCTGCACGGGCTGCTGTGCTCGCTGCCGCGCGTGTCCGACATCGCCACCGGCATCGCGCTGATGCTGCTCGGCACGGGCCTGGCCTTCTACCTGGGCAAGCCGCTGATCCAGCCGCAGGCGCCGCAGATCCCGTCGCTGCAGCTGGGCGCGTGGAGCGACTCCCCGGCCGTGCAGCAAGCCCTGTCCGTCAACGCCCTCTTCCCCATCGGCGTGGCGCTGGCGGCGCTGCTGGCCTGGGGCTTCAGGAACACGCGCTGGGGCCTGGTCGTGCGCATGGCCGGCGACAGCAGCGATGCCGCGCGGGCGCTGGGCTACTCGGTCAACGCGGTGCGCATCGCGGCCACCACGGCGGGCGGCGCGATCGCCGGGCTGGGCGGGGCGTCGCTGTCGCTGTACTACCCGGGCAGCTGGAACGAAGGCCTGTCCAGCGGCCAGGGCCTGATCGCCGTGGCGCTGGTCATCTTCGCGCGCTGGCACCCGTGGCGCTGCCTGGGCGCGGCGCTGCTGTTCGGCGGCGCGGTCGCCATCGGCCCGGCGCTGCAGAGCGTGGGCGTCAGCGGCGGCTACTACTTGTTCAACGCCATGCCTTATGTGCTGACGCTGGTGATCCTCGTGGCCACCTGCTCGACCAGCCAATCCCTCAAGGGCGCGCCGGCAGAACTCGGCGTCTCCCGCTGAAAGGAACACCATGCCCACCCTGCGCTCCAAGCCCTATGCCTGGCCCTTCGACGGCAACATCAGCCCGAGCAACACGGCCCTCGTCATCATCGACATGCAGACCGACTTCTGCGGCATCGGTGGCTATGTCGACAAGATGGGCTACGACCTGTCCATGACGCGCGCGCCCATCGAGCCGCTGAAGGTGCTGCTCGCCGCTGCGCGCCGTGTCGGCATGCACGTCATCCACACCCGCGAGGGCCACCGCTCGGACCTGTCGGACCTGCCCGCCAACAAGCTGTGGCGCTCGCGGCAGATCGGCACCGAGGGCCGCGGCATCGGTGACGCCGGCCCCTGCGGCCGCATCCTGGTGCGCGGCGAACCGGGCTGGGACATCATTCCCGAGCTTTACCCGATTGCCGGCGAGCCCATCATCGACAAGCCGGGCAAGGGCAGCTTCTGCGCGACCGACCTGGATCTGGTGCTGCACACGCGCGGCATCCGCAACCTGATCCTGACCGGCATCACGACCGACGTGTGCGTGCACACGACGATGCGCGAGGCCAACGACCGCGGCTTCGAGTGCCTGATGCTGTCGGACTGCACCGGCGCCACCGATGCCGGCAACCACGCCGCCGCGCTCAACATGATCCTGATGCAGGGCGGCGTGTTCGGCGCAGTGGCCGAGTCGGCCGCCGTGCTGGACTTGCTGGGCCAACTCTGAGCACGGCGCCATCATGATTCCGCAGACCTCGCCGCCGTCCACCTCGTCGTCCGACACGCCGCACGCGCTGCACCTCGAGACCTACCGCCTCACCAAGCGCTTCGGCAGCTTCACGGCGCTGGACGACGTCTCCATCACCGTGCGGCCCGGCACCGTGCATGCGCTGCTGGGCGAGAACGGTGCGGGCAAGAGCACGCTGGTGAAGGCCATCGTCGGCTACCACCGGCCCACCGAAGGCAGCGTCCTGGTGGACGGCCGCGAGCACGACATCGCCTCGCCCGTCGTCGCCCGCGACCTGGGCCTGGGTATGGTCTACCAGCACTTCACCGTCGTGCCGGGCATGACGGTGGCCGAGAACCTGCTGCTGGCGCGCGGCAAGCTGCCCATGATGGTGGACTGGAAGGCCGCGCGCGCCGAGCTGGACGCCTTCATGAGCACCACGCCGTTCCGCCTGCCGCTGGACGCGCAGCCCGGCGACCTGTCGGCCGGTGAGAAGCAGAAGCTGGAGATCCTCAAGCAGCTGTTCCTGAAGCCGCGGCTGCTGATCCTGGACGAGCCCACCTCGGTGCTGACGCCGCAGGAGGCCGACGAGGTGCTGGGTGCGCTGCGTGACCGGGCGCACGCGATGGAATGCTCGGTGCTGATGATCACGCACAAGTTCCGCGAGGTGATGGCCTATGCCGACGACGTGAGCGTGCTGCGCAAGGGCGCGCTGGCCGCCACCGGCGCGGTGGCCGACTGCACGCCCGACAGCCTGGCCGCCGCGATGGTGGGCGAGAGCCGCAGCGACGCGGTGACCGAGAACAAGTGGGTGCGCGAAGCGCGCGAGCCCGGTGCGGTGAAGCTCGCCATCGACAAGCTGGACGTGATGGGCGACCGCGGCGAGCCGGCCGTGCGCGCGCTGTCCTTGAGCGTGCGGCGCGGCGAGATCGTCGGCATCGCCGGCGTCAGCGGCAACGGCCAGCGCGAGCTGATGCAGGCGCTGGTCGGCCAGCGCTCGCGCCTGGGCGGCCAGGTGAATGTGGACGGCGAAGCCTTCCTGGCCCGCCGCGCCGAGAACCGCGCCCGCAAGGTGCGCAGCCTGCCGGAGGAGCCGCTGGGCAATGCCTGCGTCGGGCCCTTGAGCGTGGCGCAGAACATGGCGCTGCGCAGCTTTGACGAAGCGCCCTGGGCGAGCGGCGGCCTGGTGCGCTGGGGGGCGCTGCGCGAGCGGGCGCGGGCGTGGATCGCCGAGTACGGCGTCAAGACGCAGGGCGAGCGCGCCGCCATCCGCACGCTGTCGGGCGGCAATGTGCAGCGCGCCGTGCTGGCCCGCGAGCTGGCCGGCGAGGCCGAGCTGCTGCTGGTCAGCAACCCCGTCTTCGGGCTGGACTTTGCCGCCGTCGCCGAGATCCACGGCCGCCTGATCGCCGCGCGCAACCGAGGTGCGGCGGTGCTGCTGGTCAGCGAGGACCTGGACGAACTGCTGGCGCTGGCCGACCGCATCGTCGTCATGAGCGAGGGCCGCATCGTGCACGACGTGGCTGCGGCGGAGGCCACGCGGCAGTCGCTGGGCGAGTACATGGGCGGCAAGGGGCATTGATGATGAACAAGCCGCTCACGCTCGCCACCGCGACGCCCTTTCCCTACACGTTCAACCCAGCGCATACGGCGCTGGTCGTCATCGACATGCAGCGCGACTTCATCGAGGCCGGCGGCTTCGGTGCCAGCCTGGGCAACGACGTGACGCTGCTGCAGGCCATCGTGCCCACGGTGCGCCGCATGCTGGATGCGTGGCGCTCGGTTGGCGGCGTGGTGTTGCACACCCGCGAGGCGCACCGCCCCGACCTCAGCGACTGCCCACCAGCCAAGCGCCTGCGCGGCAGCCCGACGCTGCGCATCGGTGACGTGGGGCCCATGGGCCGCGTCCTCATCGCTGGCGAGCACGGCGCCGAGATCATTCCCGAGCTGGCGCCGCTGCCGGGCGAGCTGGTGGTCGACAAGCCCGGCAAGGGCATGTTCTACGGCACGACCGTGGACGCGCTGCTGAGCCACCGCGGCATCACCCACCTGCTGTTCATGGGCGTGACCACGGAGGTCTGCGTGCAGACGTCGATGCGCGAGGCCAACGACCGCGGCTACGAGTGCCTGCTCATCGAGGACGGCACCGAGAGCTACTTCCCCGAGTTCAAGGCCGCCGCGCTGGCCATGCTGACGGCGCAGGGCGCCATCGTCGGCTGGTCGGCGCCGTCGAGCGCGGTCATCCAGGCCCTTCAAAGCGCATGACCCAAGAATCCCTGCACACCGTCGCCGACTGGCAGGCCGCCTACGCCGCAGGCGCCAGCCCCTACACCCTGCTGACCGCGCTGCTGGACCGGCTGGACCCGGCCGACCCGGCCTGGATACACCGATGCACGCCCGAGCAGCTCATCGCCCAGCTCGCCGCGCTGCCGCCGCGCAGCCCGCTCGCGCCGCTGTGGGGCGTGCCGCTGGCGGTGAAGGACAACATCGACGTGGCCGGCATGCCCACCACGGCCGCCTGCCCGGCCTTTGCCAACATGCCCGACCATTCGGCCACCTGCGTACAGCGCCTGCAGGCGGCCGGCGCCATCGTCGTGGGCAAGACCAACCTGGACCAGTTCGCCACCGGCCTGGTCGGCACGCGCTCGCCCTATGGCGAAGTGCCGAACACTTTCGAGCCGAGCTACGTCAGCGGCGGCTCCAGCTCGGGCTCGGCCTCGGTCGTGGCGCGCGGCCTGGTGCCGCTGGCGCTGGGCACGGACACCGCCGGCTCCGGCCGCGTGCCCGCCGGCTTCAACCACCTCGTTGGGCTGAAGCCCACGCCCGGCAGCGTGCCCATGCGCGGCGTGCTGCCGGCCTGCCGCACGCTGGACGTGGTGAGCGTGTTCGCGCTGACCGTGGCCGATGCGGCGCTGGCCTTCTCGCTGTTCGAGGGCGCCGAGGCGGACGAGCCGCGCTTCCACGTCGCCGCGCCGCGCCCGCCCTGGCTCGGCGGCACGCGCGCGGCGCTGCGCCTGGGCGTGCCGCTGGCGCCCGGCTGCGACGAGGCTCTGGGCTGGCCGACCGCCTTTGGCGCGGCCCAGGCGCGCGTCCACGAACTGGGCGCCGAGCTGGTGCCGCTGGACTTCGAGCTGCTGTTCGAGGTCGCCAAGCTGCTGTACGAAGGCCCATGGGTGGCGGAGCGGCTCAGCGTCGTCGACACGCTGCTGGCCGCCGACCCCGAGGCCTTCGACCGCACGGTGGCGAAGGTCATCGCCCGAGGCCACGGCCAGGACGCGGTGGCCGCCTTCCGCGGCCGCTACGAGCTGGAGACGCTGCGCGCCGAGCTGCAGAGCCTGTGGCAACAGGTGGACGCACTGCTCGTGCCCACCGCGCCCACCTGCCCCACGCGCGCCGCCGTGGCCGCCGAGCCGGTGCTGCGCAACAGCGAGCTGGGCCGATACACGAACTTCGTCAACCTGCTCGGCTGGTCCGCGCTGGCCCTGCCTTGCCAGTTGCCCGATGACAAATCCCCGCTGCCCTTCGGCATCACGCTGATCGCGCCGGGCGGCGCGGACGCGGCGCTGGTGGATTTCGGCCTGCGCTGGGAGGCCGCCGGCCCCGCGCTGCTGGGCGCCCGCCTGCGCAGCGCCAATCCCTCCGACCGCCGTGTGCAAGCCCTGCCCCGCGCCGAGCCCACGCTGCTGCTGGCCGTCGTGGGCGCCCACCTGCAAGGCCTGCCGCTGCACGGCCAGCTGAAGGAGCGCGCCGCGCGGCTGCAGGCGCGCACGCAGACCGCGCCGCGCTACCGCCTGCATGCGCTGCCCGGCACCGTGCCGCCCAAGCCCGGGCTGGCACGCGTGCCTGAGGGCGAGGCGGGTCATGCCATCGAGGTCGAGGTCTACGAGCTGCCGATGGCCAGCGTCGGCTCGCTGCTGGCGCTGATCCCGCCGCCGCTGGGCCTGGGCAACCTGGAGCTGGCCGACGGCCGCTGGGTCAAGGGTTTTATTTGCGAAGGCGCCGCGCTACTGGGCGCACCGGACATCAGCAACCACGGCGGTTGGCGCGCCTTCCTGGCGGCCTCATGATGGACACGCGCAGCTTCGACGACCCGGCCGTGCTGGCCGAACTCGGCGCCGTGTTCGAGGCCTACGAGCAGGCGCTGATGTGCAACGACGTGGCCGCGCTCAATGCCTTCTTCTGGCAGGACGAGCGCACTACGCGCTACGGCATCGCCGACCGGCAATGGGGCATCACCGAACTGGTGGCCTACCGCGCCGCCACGCCCGCGCCCAACTTCACGCGCAAGCTGGAGCACCTGCGCCTGCACGCCTTCGGGCCCGACATGGCGGTGGCGCAGGTGGAGTTCGTGCGCAGCGACACGCCGCTGCGCGGCTTCCAGACGCAGACCTGGGTGCGCCTGCCCGAAGGCTGGCGCATCGTCGCGGCGCACGTCAGCATGAGATGAGACAGCCCCTCGCCCAGTCTCGCGCTGCTGAACGCAGGCGAACCCAGTCGGTCCCCCGAGGGGACGGCGATGCTCGCGGGGGAGGCCCCGCTCGCACATCGCCAAACGGGCCGGCTTGGGAGCGGCCCGGCGCTCTGCCCGAACGCCATGCTTCATATGTCGCGGTGCCGCGGTCGCGGAATGGACAACTGTGACGAGCCGCGCGTGACTGCCGACAACGCCCCAGCCGAGGCCGCCAGCCTGACGGCCCAAGCCTATGCGCGGCTCAAGCAGCTGATCTTCGACTTCGCGCTGATGCCGGGCGACCGCGTCTCCGAGACCGAACTGGCGCAGCGCGTGCAGGTGAGCCGCACGCCGCTGCGCGCCGCCCTTCAGCGGCTGGAGCGCGAGGGCTTCCTGCACCTGCTGCCGCGCCAGGGCTGGCAGGTGGCGCCGCTGGACTTCGACGTCATGGACGAGCTGTACGACCTGCGCACGCTGATCGAGTGCGAGGCCGCCCGCCACCTGGCCGAGAGCGAGCAGCGCCCCGAGCTGCGCCAGCTGGCCGACACCTGGCTGGTGCCGCCGACCGAGCGGCTGGCCGACGCTGCGGAGGTCGGCGCGCTGGACGAGCGCTTCCACGCGCTGCTGGTGCAGGGCAGCGGCAACCGCGAGATGGCCCGCGTGCACCGCGAGATCACCGAGCGCATCCGCATCATCCGGCGACTGGACTTCACCAAGCCGGCGCGCATTGACGCCACCTACGACGAGCACGCCCGCATCGTGCGCGCCCTCACGCGGCGCCGCGCCGACGAGGCCCAACGCCTGCTGCGCGCCCACATCCAGCAAAGCAAGCTGGAGGTGCGGCACATCACGCTGGACATGCTCTACCGCGCGCGGCGACCGGCGTGATGCCGCCGCCATGCGCGCACCTCATTTCACGCTTCCCATTCACCCACCTTCGGAGCCCGCCATGAGACTGCCCACCCGCCTGATCTGCACCGCCGTTGCCGCACTCGCCGCCAGCACGGCCCACGCCGCCGACTGGAGCGACACCTCCATCGGCTACCGCTACGGCACCAAGTTCGCCGAGCCCTTCGGCACCAACGACATCAAGAAGAGCATCGTCAACCTCAACCACGCCAGCGGCTACAAGTACGGCAGCAACTTCTTCAACGCCGACCTGCTGCTGTCCGACAAGAAGGACCCGTCCAGCCCCGGCTCGGACAGTGGCGCCAGCGAGGTCTACATCGTCTACCGCCACACGCTGGACCTGGCCAAGGTGACCGACAGCAAGTTCGCCTTCGGCCCCGTGCGCGGCATGGGCATCACCGCCGGCTTCGACGCCAACGTCAAGGTGGATGCCGGCTACAACTCGCGCAAGCAGATGCTGGTGCTGGGCCCGACGTTCATGATGGACGTGCCGGGCTTCCTGAACGTCAGCGTGCTGCTGCTGAAGGAAAGCAATGCGCCCTACAACAAGTTCAGCGGCACGGGCACGCCGCGCTACGACTACAAGACGCACCTGATGCTGACGGCGGCGTGGAGCATCCCGCTGGGCAAGATGCCGCTGGCCTTCGAAGGCTTTGCCAACTACATCGCCGCCAAGGGCACGAACGAGTTCGGCGGACCGACCGGGCCGGAGTTCAACTTCGACGGCCAGGTCATGTACGACATCGGTGCCGGCGCCGGCGCCGCGCCGGGCAAGTTCAAGATCGGGCTGGAGTACCAGTACTGGCGCAACAAGTTCGGCAACCCGTACAAGGGCCCGGCGGGCCGGGGCGCCTTCGCCAAGACGCCCATGATCCGGGCGCAGTACCACTTCTGACCTTGCCGAGCCCCAACCTGGCGCATTCGTTGCATGGGTGAATCTCATGCACAGACTTGAGCTGATCGGCATCACCAAGCAATACCCCGGCGTGCGCGCCAACGACGGCATCCACTTGAAGGTGGCGCCGGGCCAGGTGCACGCCGTGCTGGGCGAGAACGGCGCCGGCAAGTCGACGCTGATGAAGATCATCTACGGCGCCACGCGGCCGGATGCCGGGCAGATGGCCTGGAACGGCCGCGAGGTCGCGGTGGCCAGCCCCGCCCAGGCCCGCGCTTTGGGCATCAGCATGGTCTACCAGCACTTCTCGCTGTTCGACACGCTGACCGCCGCCGAGAACATATGGCTGGGGCTGGACAAGGCCCTGTCGCTGGCCGAGGTGGCCGAACAGACGCGCGCGGTGTCGGCGGAGTACGGGCTGCACGTGGACCCGGCCCGCCCGGTGCACACGCTCAGCGTCGGCGAGCGCCAGCGCGTCGAGATCGTGCGCGCGCTGCTGACGCGGCCGCAGCTGCTGATCCTGGACGAGCCCACCTCCGTGCTGACGCCGCAGGCTGTCGAGAGCCTGTTCGTGACGCTGCGCCAGCTCAGCAACGAGGGCTGTTCCATCCTCTACATCAGCCACAAGCTGCACGAGATCCGCGCGCTGTGCGACCACTGCACGGTGCTGCGCGGCGGCCGCGTGGTGGGCGAGGTGGACCCGCGCCAGGAGACCAATGCCAGCCTGTCGCGGCTGATGATCGGCGCTGATGCGCCGGTGCTCAAGCCCCGCGAGGGCCAGCCGGGCGCGACGGTGTTGCGCGTCAGCAGCCTGGCGCTCCCGCAGCGCGACCCGTTTGGCGTCACGCTGGCCGACATCGGCTTGGCCGTGCGGACCGGCGAGATCGTCGGCGTGGCGGGCGTGTCGGGCAATGGCCAGCAGGAGCTGCTCGCGGCGCTGTCGGGCGAGGACCCGCGCGCGCCGGCCGGCAGCATCCGGCTGTTCGAGAAGGACATCGCCCGCGCCTCGCCCGGCCGGCGCCGTGCGGCGGGGCTGCATTTCGTGCCCGAGGAGAGGCTGGGCCGGGGCGCCGTGCCGACGCTGTCGCTGGCGATGAACACGCTGCTGACGCGCACCGAGGCGGTCTCTGCGAGCGGCTGGCTTCGCATCGGCGAGGCCCGCGCGCTGGCGGCGCGGTTGATCGAGGGTTTTCGCGTCAAGGCCCCGGGGCCGGACGCGCCGGCGCGCACGCTGTCGGGCGGCAACCTGCAGAAGTTCATCGTCGGCCGCGAGATCGACGCCGGACCCAGGCTGCTGATCGTGGCCCAGCCGACCTGGGGCGTGGACGTGGGCGCGGCCGCGCAGATCCGCGGCGAGCTGCTGCGGCTGCGCAACGAGGGCTGTGCGCTGCTGGTGTTCAGCGAGGAGCTGGACGAGTTGTTCGAGCTGTGCGACCGGCTGCATGTCATTGCGGACGGCCGGCTGTCGCCGTCGGTGCCGATTGCCGAAGCCACGCGCGAGCAGATCGGCGAATGGATGTCGGGGCTGTGGCCCGAGGAGCAGGCCCATGTTCAAGCTTGAGCCGCGCGCCCAGACCTCACTGGCGCTGGCCGTCGCCGCGCCGCTGCTGGCGCTGGCCATTACGGTGCTGATCGGCGTGGCACTGTTTACCGCGCTGGGCAAGGACCCGCTGCAGGCGCTGCGCCTGTTCTTCGTCGAGCCGCTCGCCAGCGGCCGGGCGCTGGCGGAGCTGAGCATCAAGGCCGTGCCGCTGGCGTTGATTGCGCTGGGCCTGGCGGTGTGCTTTCGCGCCGGCACCTGGAACATCGGCGCCGAGGGCCAGTTCGTGCTCGGCGCCCTGGGCGCCGGCTGGGTGGCCATGCAGGCCGGGCCGGGCGCGTCGGCCTGGTTTGTCGTGCCGGTGCTACTGGGCGGCATCGTCGGCGGCATGCTGTGGGCCGGCATCGTGGCGCTGCTGCGCGACCGCTTCAACACCAACGAGATCCTTGTCAGCCTGATGCTGGTCTACGTGGCCGGCCTGCTGCTGAACTACCTGGTCTACGGGCCCTGGAAAGACCCCGACGGCTACAACTTCCCGCAGACCGTGCTGTTCGCGCCCGGCACGAAGCTGCCGCGCCTGGTGGAGGGCCTGCGCATGAACGTCGGTGTCGTCATCGCGCTGCTGGCGGTGGTGGCGTTCGCGATCTTCCAGTTCCGTACCTACCGCGGCTATGCGTTGACCGTGGGCGGCATCGCGCCGGCCGCCGCACGCTATGCCGGCTTCTCTTCGCGCAGCGCGTTGTGGACAGGGCTTCTCCTGTCCGGCGGCATGGCGGGCCTGGCGGGCGCCTTCGAGGTGGCCGGGCCGCTGGGGCAGCTCACGCCCTATGTGCCGGTGGGCTACGGCTTCGCGGCCATCATCGTCGCCTTCGTCGGCCGGCTGCACCCGGTGGGCATCGCCTTCTCGGCCGTGCTGATGAGCATGTTCTACATCGGCGGCGAACTGGCGCAGAGCCGCATGGGCCTGCCCAAGTCGCTGACCAGCGTGTTCCAGGGCCTGCTGCTGTTCACGCTGCTCGCCTGCGACCACGGGCTGCAGTACCGCATGCGCTGGGTGGCAGCGGTGAAGGCACGGGCAGCCCTATGAATGAGATCGCGCTGCTGATCGCCGCCACGCTGAGCGCTGGCACCGTGCTCGCCATCGCCGGCCTGGGTCTGCTCATCAACGAACGGGCCGGCATCGTCAACCTGGGCGCCGAGGGCCTGATGCTGGTGGCGGCCATCGCCGGCTACGCCGCCGCCGTGCACAGCGGCTCGGACCTGCTGGGCTTCGCTGCCGGCATGGCGGCCGGTGTCGTGCTGTCGCTGTTCTTCGGGCTGCTGGTGATCTGGCTCAACACCAACCCCTACGCCACCGGCCTGGCGCTGAGCCTGTTCGGCGCCGGCTTCTCGGCCTTCGTGGGTGTGGCGTACACGCAGCAGCGGCTGTCCGAGCGGTCGCACTGGGCCGTGCCCGGGCTGAGCGACCTGCCGGTGCTGGGCAAGGCGCTGTTCGAGCATCACCCGGTCGTCTACCTGGCGATGGCACTGGCCGTGGCGCTGCACTTCTTTCTCTACCGCACTCGGGCCGGCCTGGTGCTGCGCGCGGTGGGCGAGTCGCCCGAGTCCGCCCATGCGCTGGGCTATCCGGTGCGCAAGATCCGCCTGGCTGCGGTGGCCGCAGGTGGCGCGCTGTGCGGCCTGGCCGGCGCCTACCTGTCCATCATCTACACGCCGCTGTGGGTGGAGGGCATGGTGGCCGGCAAGGGCTGGATCGCGCTGGCGCTGACGACCTTCGCCACCTGGCGGCCGGCCCGCGTGCTGCTGGGCGCCTACCTGTTCGGCGGCGTCACCATGCTGCAGTTCCACCTGCAGAGCGAGGGCGTCGACATCTCCAGCCACTGGCTCAGCATGCTGCCCTACCTGTCCACCATCGTCGTGCTGGTGCTGATCTCGCGCAACCCGGCGTGGATCAAGGCCAACATGCCCGCGTCGCTGGGCAGGCCGTTCAAGCCCGGCCATTGAACTTCTCAACCTAACCGACCCACCCCCAGGAGAACGCATGACATCCATCGCCACCCGCCGGACCTTCTCGCTCGCCGCGCTGGCTGCCGCCGCCGTGCTCGCCGGCTGCTCGAAGAAGGAGGAGGCGCCCGCCGCCGCGCCGGCCGCCTCCGCCGCCGCCAAGCCCGAGCCGCTGAAGATCGCCTTCGCCTACGTGGGCCCGGTCGGCGACGGCGGCTGGACGTTTGCGCACGACAACGGCCGCAAGGCGCTGGAGAAGGAGTTCGGCGACCGCATCGTCACCAGCTTCGTCGAGAAGGTGCCCGAGGCGGCGGACGCGGAGCGCGTCTTCAACGACCTGGTGGGCCAGGGCAACCAGCTGATCTTCGGCACCACCTTCGGCTACATGGAGCCCATGCTCAAGGTGGCGGCGGAGCACAAGGGCGTGAAGTTCGAGCACGCTACCGGCTACAAGACGGCCGACAACCTGCGCACCTACGACAGCCGCACCTATGAGGGCGCCTACCTGGCCGGCGTCATCGCCGGGGCCATGACCAAGAGCAACACTTTGGGCGTGGTCGGCTCCATCCCCATCCCCGAGGTCATCCGCAACATCAACAGCTTCACGCTCGGCGCGCAGAGCGTGAACCCCAAGATCAAGACCAAGGTCGTCTGGGTCAACGAGTGGTTCAACCCGCCCAAGGAGACCGAGGCGGCAGTAGCCCTCATCAACGGCGGCGCCGACGTGCTGATGCAGAACACCGACTCCGCCGCCGTGCTGAAGACGGCCGAGGAAAAGGGCAAGCGCGCCTTCGGCTGGGACTCCGACATGACGTCCTATGGACCCAAGGCCCACCTGGGTTCGGCCGTCATCAACTGGGCGCCGTACTACATCCAGGCCACGCGCGAGGCGCTGGACGGCAAGTGGGCCACCGGCAAGGCCTGGTGGGGCGTCAAGGAAGGCGCAATCGACATGGTCTCGGTGGCCGACGACGTGCCGGCCGACATCAAGGCCAAGGTCGAGCAGATCAAGGCCGGGCTCAAGGACGGCAGCTTCTCGATCTGGAAGGGGCCCATCGTCGACAACGCGGGCAAGGAGGTGCTGGCCAAGGACATGGTCGCAGACGACGCCTTCCTGGGTGGCGTGAAGTTCTATGTCAAAGGCGTCGAGGGCAAAGTACCAGGCGCCAAGTAAGGCACTGCTCAAATACGACCACAGAGACACGGAGGCACAGAGCATGCACAGAGAAACGCCTCTGTGACTCTGTGCCTCTGTGGTTGCATTGATTCCCCAGTGACATGACCGCCGACATCGACTTCGACCGCATCCCGCGCTCCGCCCTGCCCGGCCTGCTGGCCCGCATGCCGAAGGCCGAGCTGCATATCCACATCGAGGGCTCGCTGGAGCCCGAACTGATCTTTGCGCTGGCCCGGCGCAACGGCGTGGCCCTGCCCTATGCCAGCGTCGAGGCGCTGCGCGCGGCGTATGCGTTCACGGATCTGCAGACCTTCCTGGACATCTACTACGCCGGCGCCAGCGTGCTGCTGCACGAGCAGGACTTCTACGACATGGCCTGGGCCTACTTCGAGAAGGCGGCGCGCGACCACATCGTCCATGCCGAGCTGTTCTTCGACCCGCAGACGCACACGGCGCGCGGCGTGCCCATCGGCACCGTCATCGAAGGCCTGTCGCGCGCCTGCGCAGCTGCCCGCACGCACCTGGGCATCAGCGCGGAGCTGATCCTGTGCTTCCTGCGTCACCTGAGCGAGGCCGAGGCCTTCGCCACGCTGGAGGAGGCCCTGCCCTGGCGAGCCCACTTCATCGGGGTCGGCCTGGACAGCTCCGAGCGCGGCCATCCGCCCGGCAAGTTCACGCGCGTGTTCGTGCGCTGCGCCGAGCTGGGCCTGCACCGCGTGGCCCATGCCGGCGAGGAAGGGCCGCCGACCTACATCGAGGAAGCGCTGGACCTGCTGCGCGTGGCACGCATCGACCATGGCGTGCGCGCCATCGAGAGCCCCGCGCTGATGCAGCGCCTGGCTGCCGAGCGCGTGCCGCTGACGGTGTGCCCGCTGTCGAACGTGAAGCTCTGCGTCGTGCCCGACCTGGCCGCCCACCCGCTGCCGCAACTGCTGGCCGCCGGCCTGGCCGTGACCATCAACTCCGACGACCCGGCCTACTTCGGCGGCTACCTGAACGACAACCTCCTGGCGCTGTTCTCAGCCCAGCCGCAGTGGGGCGCGAGCGAGGCCTACACGCTTGCACGCAACAGCCTGGAGGCCAGCTTTGCGCCGGCGCAGGAGAAGGCCGCGTGGGTGCAGGCGCTGGACGCGGAGTTCCGGCAGGCGACCACTCTTTAGCGGCTATGCCTGCCACACGCCGTAACCGGCCTCGCGCAGGCCGATGGCCAGCTCCACCTCCATGTCGCGCGCCGCGCCGTAGGGCATGGGGTTGTAGACCTCGTAGAGCTCGGGCATCAGCCGCTCGCCGTACTTCAGCACGAAGCGGTTGGCCTGCACGCCGGCCATGTGCCGGTCAAAGCGCAGGTCCGGGTCCAAGCCCGTCATGCCGACATACAGGCAGGGCTTGACGATGTCGTGCTGCGGGTTGGCCTTGCGAAACGCCGGCTCGTTCCACACGCGCTCGGACAGCAGCACGACATAGACGTGGTAGTGGTCACGGGGTTGTCGGCGCGGCATCGGGGCCGCATTGTCTGTCTGGCGTCAGGCAGCGCGCGAGGGCGCTGGCCGCGTGGACCAGAGCGGCTGCCGTGCCAGCTCCGCCGCCGTGACCTCGTCGGCCGTGACGGCGTACTCGTTGCTGCCGCGCTCGACGAAATAAGCCGAGCGATAGCGCTGCAGCAGGCCGCCGAGTGCCTGGCGGGCCTGGCTGGCGGGGCCGGTGAAGGTGAGGGTCAGCGTGGTCATGGGTCGTTGCTTCCGTCAGATGAGCCGGCTGGTCGCTGCCGCCGGCCTTGCTTGAACGCGAGCGCGGCGCTGCGGTTGACGGGCAAGGTTGATACCGCTTGTGAGGCCCTGCACACAAAGTGGCGCGAGCTGACCGGGCCGGCCCCTGCGGGACACTCGCCAGCGTCCAGCATCGCCACCACACCATGAATGACAACACCACCGCCGCCCGCCCACCAGTAGCCGGGTTTTGGGTGGCCTTTCGCTTCTGGCTCAAGCTCGGCTTCATCAGCTTCGGCGGGCCAGCCGGGCAGATCGCCATCATGCACACCGAGCTGGTGGAGCGGCGCCGCTGGATCAGCGAGCGGCGTTTCCTGCATGCGCTGAACTACTGCATGCTGCTGCCCGGCCCCGAGGCCCAGCAGCTGGCCACCTACATCGGCTGGCTGATGCACCGCACCTGGGGCGGTCTCATCGCCGGCGCGCTGTTCGTGCTGCCGTCGCTGTTCATCCTCGTCGCGCTGTCCTGGGTCTACCTGGCACATGGCCAACAGCCGCTCGTGGCCGGCCTGTTCTACGGCCTCAAGCCCGCGGTGACGGCCCTGGTCGTGCACGCCGCCTATCGCATCGGCAGCCGCGCGCTGAAGAACCGCTGGCTGTGGGGCATCGCGGCGGCCGCTTTCCTCGCCATCTTTGCGCTGGACGCGCCCTTCCCGCTGATCGTGCTGGGCGCCGCGTTCATCGGCCACGTCGGCGGCCGGCACGCGCCGCAGGTGTTCGCGCTCGGCGGCGGGCATGGCGCCGCGAAGCCAGGCTACGGGCCCGCGCTGATCGACGACGACACGCCCACGCCGGCCCATGCCCGGTTCAGCCGCAGCCGCCTGGCGCGCGTGCTGGCCATCGGCACGGGTCTGTGGGCAGCCGCCATGGCCGGCCTGGTGCTGACGCACGGACTGAGCGGCGCGCTGACGCAGATGGGCTGGTTCTTCACCAAGGCCGCGCTGCTGACCTTTGGCGGCGCCTACGCCGTGCTGCCCTACGTCTACCAGGGCGCCGTCGAACAGCACCAGTGGCTGACCGGCGCGCAGATGATCGACGGGCTGGCCCTGGGCGAGACGACGCCCGGACCGCTGATCATGGTGGTGGCCTTTGTCGGCTTCGTCGGCGGCTGGACCCAGCAGCTCTTCGGGCCCGATGCCGCCTTCCTCGCCGGCGCCGTGGCCGCCTGCGTCGTCACCTTCTTCACCTTCCTGCCGTCCTTCATCTTCATCCTGGCCGGCGGGCCGGTCATCGAGTCCACCCACGGCCAGCTGAAGTTCACCGCGCCGCTGACGGCCATCACGGCGGCGGTGGTCGGCGTGATCCTGAACCTGGCGGTGTTCTTCGCCTGGCACGTGCTGTGGCCGCGAGGCTTTGCCGGGCAGTTCGACTGGCTCTCGGCGCTGATCGCCCTCGGCGCGGGCATCGCACTGTTCCGCTTCAAACTGGCCGTGCTGCCGCTGCTGGCGGTGTGCGCCGGCCTGGGTTTCAAGCTGGCGCTGCTGGGTCTGATACCCGCACGGTGATGTCTACGACGCGAACCGATGCTGGCTGCCAATGTGCCTGTGCGCCTGCCCGTCATTCGACGGTCACGCTCTTCGCCCAATTCCTCGGCTTGTGTCGTGTCGCTGCGCGCCACGACTAAACCCCGTTGAGCGGCTGCGCCGCTCAGGCCGCTTTGCGGCCCAACTGGCTACCCGCCTGCCCGTCATTCGACGGTCACGCTCTTCGCCAAATTTCTCGGCTTGTCCACATCCGTCCCCCTCGCGCACGCCGTGTGATACGCCAGCAATTGCAGCGGCACCACGTGCAGGATGGGTGACAACGCCCCGTAGTGCTCCGGCATGCGGATGACGTGCAGGCCGGCTTCGCTTTCGATGGCCGTGTCGCCGTCGGCAAACACGTAGAGCTGGCCGCCGCGCGCGCGGACTTCCTGCATGTTGCTCTTGAGCTTTTCCAGCAGCGCGTCGTTGGGCGCCACGGTCACCACGGGCATCTCGGCCGTCACCAGCGCCAGCGGGCCGTGCTTGAGCTCACCCGCTGCATAGGCCTCGGCGTGGATGTAGGTGATCTCCTTGAGCTTGAGCGCGCCTTCCATGGCGATGGGGTAGTGCAGGCCGCGCGCCAGGAACAGCGCGTTCTCCTTGCGCGCGAACTCCTCGCTCCAGGCGATGACCTGCGGCTCCAGCGCCAGCACGGCCTGCACCGCCACGGGCAGGTGGCGCAGGTCCTTCAGGTGCTGGGCCTCGTCGGCCTCGCTGAGGTGGCCGCGGGTCTGGGCCAGGGCCAAGGTCAGCAGGAACAGGCCCACCAGCTGCGTCGTGAAGGCCTTGGTGGACGCGACGCCGATCTCGACGCCCGCGCGCGTGATGTAGGCCAGCTCGCACTCGCGCACCATGGCGCTGGTCGCCACGTTGCAGATGGTCAGCGTGTGCGGCATGCCCAGTGAGCGGGCGTGCTTGAGTGCGGCGATGGTGTCGGCCGTCTCGCCGCTCTGGCTGATCGTCACGACCAGCGTGCGCGGGTCGGGCACGCTGTCGCGGTAGCGGTATTCGCTGGCGATCTCGACCGAGGTCGGGATCTTGGCGATGCTCTCCAGCCAGTACTTGGCGGTCGACCCCGAGTAGTAGCTCGTGCCGCAGGCCAGGATGAGAACCTTGTCGATCTCCTTGAACACCCGGTAAGCGCCGTCGCCGAACAGCTCGGGGCTGATGGCGGTGATGGCTTCCAGCGTGTTGGCGATGGCCGTGGGCTGCTCGAAGATTTCCTTCTGCATGTAGTGGCGGTAGGGGCCCAGTTCGGCGGCGCCGCTGTGCGCGTGCACGGTGCGGACCTCGCGCTCCACCGACTGGTAGCGGCCGGTGGCCGCGTCCAGGTGGCTGAGCCAGTAGCGGCCCAGTTGCAGGTCGACGACGTCGCCCTCTTCCAGGTAGACGATCTGGTTGGTCACGCCGGCCAGGGCCATGGCGTCGGAGGCGACGAAGTTTTCCTGTTCGCCCACGCCCAGCACCAGCGGCGAGCCCTCGCGGGCGGCGACGACGCGGTGCGGCTCGTCACGGCAGAACACGGCCACGGCGTAGGCTCCCTTCAGGCGCGGCAGGGCTTGCTGCACGGCGTCCAGCAGGTCGCCGCTGTAAAGGTGGTCGATCAGGTGGGCAATGACCTCGGTGTCGGTCTGGCTGTTGAACTGGTAGCCGCGGGCCTTCAGCTCGGCGCGCAGTTCGTCGTGGTTCTCGATGATGCCGTTGTGGACCAAGGCGATACGGCCGACGCCCGCAGCCTCGGCGTTCGGGCCCACCGAGAAGTGCGGATGCGCGTTGTGCACGGCCGGCGCGCCGTGCGTGGCCCAGCGGGTGTGGGCGATGCCGGTGCCGGAGGCGATGCCATCCTGGTCCGCCTGGTGCTGCAGCTCGGCCACGCGCGAGGTGCTGCGGGCGCGACGCAGGCCGCCGTCCTGGTGCACGGCCACGCCGCAGGAGTCGTAGCCGCGGTACTCCAGCCGCTTCAGGCCTTCAACGAGGATGGGAACGATGTTGCGCTGACTGACCGCGCCGACGATGCCGCACATGGATTGCTCTCCGATCTAGGGATGGCGCGCATGCTAGGCAAGCCGGAGCGGCAGATGCGTGCGAAATTCCACTGGATTTGGCAGGAAATTTCCCAACCATCAAACGGTGAAATTTTCATTCATACAATTTGCACAAATGAATGAATTCGACGCCATCGACCTCCGCCTGCTGGACGCGCTGCAGTCCGACGCCTCGCTGAGCAACCAGGATCTCGCCGCCCAGGTGGCGGTGTCGCCCGCCACTTGCCTGCGGCGGGTGAAGCGGCTCGTCGACGCGGGCGTCATCGAGCGGCGGGTGGCGCTGCTGTCGCCGCAGAAGCTGGGCTCCGGGCTGTCGGCCATCCTGGAGATCACGCTGGACCGCCAGGGCGCCGAGCATCTGGACGCCTTCGAGGCCCGCGCCGTGCAGGAGGCGGCCGTGCAGCAGTGCTGGCGCGTATCGCCGGGGCCGGACTTCGTGCTCGTCGTGCAGGTGGCCGACATGCCGGCCTATCACGCCTTCACGCAGCGCCTGCTGACCCAGGACGCCAACGTGCGCAACATCAAGGCCTTCTTCAGCGTGAAGCGCGCCAAGTTCGACACGCGCATCGAGCTGCCCGTGCTCAGCGCTTGAGGATGCCCAGGCCTTTCAGGTAGTCGCCCTCGGGGAAGCACACGGTCTGCGGGTGGTCGGCCGCCGCCGACAAGCGCTCGACGATGTAGCCGTCCACGCCCGCATCCAGGCCCGCGCCGGCGACGATCTTGTGGAACAGGTCGGGTGCGATGCCGCCCGAGCATGAGAAGGTGTAGAGCAGCCCGCCGTCACTCAGCAGCATGAAGGCCAGACGGTTGATGTCCTTGTAGGCCCGCGCGGCGCGCTCGGCGTGGGCCACGGTGGGCGCGAACTTCGGCGGGTCGAGCACGATGGCGTCGAAGCGCCGGCCTTCGTGCAGGCAGCGGCGCAGCGTGGCGTTCACATCGGCGTCCCAGGCCTCGTGGCGACTGGCGTCGAAGCCGTTCAGCGCGACATGCGCGTTGGCGCGCTCCAGCGCGGGGCCGGACGAATCCACACTGATGACCTGCGTCGCGCCACCCGCCAGCGCCGCGACCGAGAAGCCGCCCGTGTAGCTGAAGCAGTTCAGCACCGTCTTCACGCCGTACTGCTTCACCGCATCGGCGAAGCGCTTGCGGCTGTCGCGCTGGTCGAGGTAGTAGCCGGTCTTGTGGCCCTCGGCGACGTCCAGCGTCAGCTGCCAGTCGTGCTCGCGGATGGTCAGTGCAGATGGGCCGTCACCCCTGAGCCAGCCGGTCTGCTGGGGCAGGCCCTCCCACTCGCGGGCCTGGGCGTCGGAGCGCTCGTACAGCCGCGCCAGGCCGGTCTCGGCCAGCAGCGCGTCGGCGATCTGGGCCTTCCAGCGCTCGGCGCCGGCGCTGCCAAACTGCGCCACCAGCGTGTCGCCATAGCGATCGACGATGAGGCCGGGCAGGCCGTCGGCCTCGCCATGCACCAGCCGCCAGGCGTCGGACGCAATCGCCAGCCGCCGGCGCATCGCGATGGCCTTCGCGATGCGCCGCCTGAAGAAGGCCGCGTCGATGCGCTCGGCCTCGTCGAAGCTCCAGGCGCGCAGGCGGATCTGCGACTGCGGGCTGAACGCCGCCCAGCACAGGAAGGCGCCGTCGGCCGATTCGACGCGCACCGTCTCGCCCGCGTCGCCACCGCCGCGCGCGATGGAGCTTTCGAACACCCAGGGGTGGCGCTTGACGAGCGAGCGCTCCTTGCCGGGGCGAATCACCACTTTCTTCATCGTTGCAGCGCTCCGAAGGCGTAGCTGATCTGCAAGTGGGTCAACGGCGCGGACTGGTCGCTGCTGCGGACGGTGCGGAACTGGCCGACCCCGGCGCGCAGCCGCAGCCGCTCGGCCAGCAGCCATTGCGCCCAGACCTCGGCCTGCGTCACCGCGCCGCCACCCACCTGCACGCCGCCGCCGCCAGCCGCACCCACCAGCCATTCGGCGCCGACGCGCAGCTTGCCGCCCAGCAGCGGGTCGCTCTGCAGGCCCAGGCCGAACAGGCCGAAGGAATAGGCCCCGGCGCTGCCCACCGCCGCGCTGCCGGCTTGCGCCGTGCCGTAGAGGCGCGGCGAGAACTCGCTCGACATGTTGACGGCCAGGTGGCTGACGGCCTCGTCCGGCCGGTTCTTGAAGCGCACGCGCGGCAGGTGCATGACGCTGGCGCCGATCTGATGCACGCGCACCGTGCCGCCGGGGTCGTCACCAATCAGCGTCGGCGTGCGGTTCAGCGGCATGCTGAGCGCGGCGCGCAGATAGGGCGCGGTGTAGGCGCCGGTGGGGGCGTAGGTGAGGCCGGCGTCCAGGCGCAGGCTGGGCCCCCAGGGCGTGATCCAGCGCAGCGTCGGCCCGGCGCGCAGCAGCCAGCCGTTGCCGCTGTCGACACTGCCACCGCCTCCCAGGCCGGCGGCCAGCTGGCCGCCGAAGCGCAGGCGCGGCGTGCCGAACAAAGCCCAGTCCTGGCCGATCTGGCCCAGCACTTCCATGTAGCCGTCGACGCCGCCCTTGGCCGCGCCCGAGGCCTCGAAGCCCCACCAGCTGCCCTCGGCGATGTACTGGCGCAGTTCGGCGCCGGCCTTGCCGACCCTGCCCGAGTAAGGCGTGCCGCCACGCGTGCGGCTGGACGCCCGCGGCTGCTCCATGCCGCCGGTCAGCGTGATCTCGTCCATGCCCAGCCCCGTGCGCCGGCCGGAGCGCCCAGGCTTGCCGGCGTCGTCGGGCGAGAAGCTCGCAAAGTCCATGGACCGGCCCACGGTGAAGGCCACGCCGACGCGGCTCTTCACATTGCCGCTCGGGAAGCGGATCTGCGCGATGCCGACGCCCGTGTACCAGGGGCCGTTGTGGGTGCGCAGCGACAGCTCGGGCCGCAGCATCAGCCCGCCACCGAAGCGCATCACGTCGCTCGACAGCCCGCCCCCCGCGCCGACGTAGAGGCTGGCCGCCAGATGCGTGTTGCTGCTCAGCCGCCAGCGCCGCTGGCCCGTGAAGCCGACCGTGAAGATGCCGCCGTAGTTGCCCTTGGCCGTGCCGTAGAAGCCGGGGCCGAAGCCCCAGTCGTCGTCGTACGCCAGCATGTAGCTGATGGACGCGAAGGCCGTGCGGCCACCGTCGGGCATCTTCATGGCCGTCCAGTTGGACTCAAGGGCGGCGGGGCGGACGGTGTTCAGCCGCGCCGGGTTTGCAAAAGGCGCGTCGTCGGGAGTCGCCAGCGCACAGGCCGGCAGCAGCGCCAACAAGGCGGCAAGTCGTGATGTCATTTCTTGGCGCGGGGGTGAGCCGCGTCGTAGATGCGCGCCAGGTGCTGGTGGTCCAACTGCGTGTAGACCTGGGTCGTCGTGATGTGGGCATGGCCCAGCAACTCCTGCACGGCACGCAGGTCGCCGCTGGACTGCAGCAGGTGGGACGCAAAGCTGTGGCGCAGCATGTGCGGGTGGACGTGGGCCGGCATGCCGGCGCCGACGGCACGGGCCGAGAGCATCTTGCGCAGTGTGGAGCCGGACAGGCGATGGCCACGCGCGCCGACGAAGAGGGCGACCTCGCCGGCCGCCGCGACCTGGCCGCGCACCGCCAGCCAGGCCCGCAGCGCCTCGGCCGCCGCCTTGCCCAGCGGCGTGCTGCGGCGCTTGTCGCCCTTGCCGGTGACATGCACTTCGGCGGATTCCAGGTCCACCCAGCCTTCGGCCGCGCCGCTGGCCCGCACGTCCAGGCCGATCAGCTCGGCCGCGCGCAGGCCGGCGCCGTAGAGCAGCTCGACGATGGCGCCGTCGCGTGCCTCCAGCCGCGAATCGGCAATCTCGTCGGGCACATGGCTGGCCAGCTGCACGGCGTCGTCCACGCCCAGCGCCTTGGGCAAAGGCTTGGGTGCTTTCGGCGCGCGCAGGCCGTCAAAGGGGTTCAGCGCGACGCGGCCCTGCAGCCCTAGCCAGCGGTAGGCGCTGCGCCAGACCGACAGCAGCAGCGCGATGGACTTCGGGCCCAGGCCCTCGCGGTGCAGCAACGCGGCGAAGCGGCGGGCCTGGGTGATGCTCAAGGCGCGCACATCAACGGACGCCTCGGCCAGCATGGCCTGCAAGCGCTGCAGGCCGTCGGCGTAGAGGCTCAGCGTGCGCGGACTCAGGCGTTGCTGCACGCGGGCGTGCTGCAGGTATTCGCCGAAATCCGCCTGCAGCTGCATCAGGCGAGCAGACCCGCCAAGCCAGCGCTCGCAATTTCGCCGACGCGGTTCAAGAAGTCAGTGCCCATCTCCGCCGTGTAGCGCGTCGGGTCCGGCGAGCCCAGCACCAGCAGGCCGAAGGGCTTGCCGTCGTTGTGCTTGGCCAAACTCAGCGGGATCAACGCCAGCGAGGTCGCGGTGCCGCCGCTCTCGGACAAGCCCAGCCAGCGCGCTGCCTCGAAGCCCGAGTTCACGCCGCAATAGGGCTGGCTCAGGCTGGACGCAAAGCTGCGCACGTCCGCGCTGACCGAGGCCGCGAACTCGGCCGCCTCGTGCGCGGGCGCCACGCCCCACAGGCGCAGGCTGGCCTGCGGGATCATGAACTGGTGGCGCAGCTCGCTGAGCAGCACCTCCGGCAGCTCGGGCGTGCCCACCGCGCGCATGACGGCCAGCGTCCAGCGGTGCAGGCGGTCGGCGATGGCCGCGTTGTCCTGGCCGTTGCGGATCATGTCGATGACCCGCAGCTCCAGGCCCTTGATCTTGTCGCGCAGCATCTCGGCCTGGCGCTCCTGCAGCGACACGGCGCGCGCGCCATGCGGGTGCTGCAACTGCACGCTGGCCAGCAGCGCCGAATGCCGCTCGAAGAAGCCGGGGGTGGCCGCCAGGTAGTTGGCGATGTCGGTTTCAGTGATGCCTTGCACCGCGTCAGCGGCCGGGTTGGAACTCACAGCGTGATCTCTCCGTCGAAAACTTTCACAGCGGGGCCGGTCATCAGCACCGGGCTTTGACCGCCCGCCCATTCGATGCGCAGCAGGCCGCCACGGGTCTGCACTTCCACCACCGCATCGAGCCAGCCGGCGCGGATGCCCGCGACGACGGCCGCGCAGGCGCCCGTGCCGCAGGCCAGCGTCTCGCCGGCATCGCGCTCGTAGACGCGCAGCGCGATGCGGTCGCGGGCCAGCACCTGCATGAAGCCGGCGTTGACGCGTTTGGCAAAGCGGGGGTCGTGCTCGATCAGCGGGCCCTGGGTCAGCACCGCCGCCGTCTCGACATCGTCGACACGTTGCACCGCATGCGGGTTGCCCATGGACACCACGGCCAGCTCGGCGCCCTGGACGGGCCACAGCTCGAAGCCGTTCTCCAGGCGGGGCTCGAGGCCGCTCACGTCGAACGGCAGCGCCGCGTGGTCGAACACCGGCGGGCCCATGTCCACCGTCACGCGGCCGTCGTCCTGCAGCGTCAGCAGCAGGCGGCGGTTCATCGTGTCGACGTGGATCTCGCGCTTGGTCGTCAAACCGGCATCGACGACGAAGCGCACGAAGCAGCGCGAGCCGTTGCCGCAATGCTCCACCTCGTCGCCGGTGTTGTTGAAGATGCGGTAGCGGAAGTCCGCACCGGTGTCCGTGCTGGGCTCGATGACGAGGATCTGGTCGCAGCCGACGCCGAAGCGGCGGTCGCCGAGCAGGCGCATCTGTTCCCGCGTCAGCGCAAACGGCTCGCGGGTGGCGTCGATGACGACGAAGTCATTGCCCGCGCCGTGCATCTTGGTGAAGCGCAATCTCATAACGGCTGATTATCCGGGGCTGCGCCAATGTCCAGGCCGCGCGGCTGCTTGTAGCGGTGGTAGCCCCACAGGTACTGCCCCGGTGCGCGGCGGATGACGCTCTCCATCGCCGCATTGATGGTCGCGGCGGCGTCCTCGTTCGACGCGGCCTTGGCGATCTCGGGCGCCGGCATCACGTGCACGACGAAGCCCTCCCCGCCCGGCAGCCGCTCGCCCCAGATCAGCAGCAGCGCCGCGCCCGTCTGCTGCACGAGGCGGGCCGCCAGCGTCATCGTGTAGGCCGGCCGGCCGAAGAACGGCGCCCAGACGCCCAGGCCGTCGGGTGGCACCTGGTCCGGCAGCAGGCCGATGACCTCGCCCTTGCGCAGCGCGCGGATCATCTGGCGCACGCCGGCCAGCGTCGCCGGCGCCGTGGCCAGCCCGGGCCGCTCGCGCGAGCCGGCCATCACGTCGCGCATGCTGGCCTGGCGCGCCGGCCGATAGAGCACCGTGATGGGCGACTCCGGCGTCGTGAAGCGCTCGGCAATGGCCTGGGCGCAGATCTCGAAGCAGCCCATGTGCGGCGTCAGCATGACGAGGCCGCGCTTGTGTTCAAGCGCCGCCTCGATCAGCTCGCCGCCATCCCACTGCAGCTTGCTGCCCAGCGGCTTGCCTTTGGTTGCCACCCACAGCCAGGGCAGCTCGGCCGCCATGCGCCCGGCCGCCGCAATCGCGGGGCGGGCATCGCGCCAGGCGATGCCGGCCTGCGCCACGTTGGCCTTGAAGCGGCGCCGGTAGGTCCCCGAAGCGAAGTAGACGACCCAGCCCAACAGCGCGCCCAAAGCGTGCAAAAGGGCCAGAGGCCAAGGGGATAAAAAGCGAAAGACCCAGCTCATGTGTTTCTATACTTCGCGCATCGCCGAGTTACTGAACTACTTGCGGGGCGATTCACAAATCCTGCTAAAGCGTTCGCCGCACCTCCCGGAGCGACGGCAACGCCGACCCACCAGCAACCGGAGTTTAAAAGTGGCCAACGACTTCCTCTTCACATCTGAATCCGTTTCTGAAGGACACCCCGACAAGGTGGCCGACCAGATCTCGGACGCCATCCTCGACGCCATCTTCGAGCAGGACCCGCGCAGTCGCGTGGCCGCCGAGACGTTGTGCAACACCGGCCTCGTCGTGCTGGCTGGCGAGATCACGACGAACGCCCACGTCGACTACATCCAGGTCGCGCGCGACACCATCAAGCGCATCGGCTACGACAACACCGAGTACGGCATCGACTACAAGGGCTGCGCCGTCCTGGTCGCCTACGACAAGCAGTCCAACGACATCGCCCAGGGCGTGGACCATGCGTCCGACGACCACCTCAACATCGGCGCCGGCGACCAGGGCCTGATGTTCGGCTACGCCTGCGACGAGACGCCCGAGCTGATGCCCGCGCCCATCTACTACGCCCACCGCCTGGTGGAGCGCCAGGCCCAGCTGCGCAAGGACGGCCGCCTGCCCTTCCTGCGCCCGGACGCCAAGAGCCAGGTGACGATGCGCTATGTGGACGGCAAGCCGCACAGCATCGACACGGTCGTGCTGTCGACGCAGCACGCGCCCGAGTACAGCTTGGGCGACCGCATGACGGACGAGTTCTACGAAGCCATCCGTGAAGAGCTGATCAAGCCCGTGCTGCCGAAGAACTGGCTGACCGCCGACACCAAGTACCTGATCAACCCGACGGGTCGTTTCGTCGTCGGCGGCCCGCAGGGCGACTGCGGCCTGACCGGCCGCAAGATCATCGTCGACACCTACGGCGGCGCCTGCCCGCACGGCGGCGGCGCGTTCTCGGGCAAGGACCCGTCCAAGGTCGACCGCAGCGCCGCTTATGCAGCGCGCTATGTCGCCAAGAACATCGTCGCCGCCGGCCTGGCGCGCCAGTGCCAGATCCAGGTCGCCTACGCCATCGGCGTGGCCCGGCCGATGAACGTGACCGTCTACACCGAAGGCACGGGCGTCATCTCGGACGAGAGGCTGGCTGCCCTGGTCAACGAGCACTTCGACCTGCGCCCCAAGGGCATCATCCAGATGCTGGACCTGCTGCGCCCGATCTACTCCAAGACGGCGGCCTATGGCCACTTCGGCCGCGAAGAGCCGGAGTTCACTTGGGAAAAGACTGACAAGGCTGCAGCACTGCGCGCGGCAGCGGGCCTGTAAGGCCCCGAGCGCAGCGAGCTTGTCCGGCTTTCGGCGCAGGCTAACTTCGCGCAGCGAAGTTAAGGGCCACAGGCCCGGCCGAAGCCAACGGACTGACAAGGCTCAGGCGCTGCGCGCGGCCGCTGGGCTGTAAGCGCACCGCCTGGCGGCTTGGCCGTTCTCGGGCGACGCTCATATCGCGCAGCGATGTGAGAGGAGATCAAAAGACTCAGGCACCGCGCCCAGCAGCCAGGCTGCGAAGACCACTGTGCGAACAAACAAACACCGCCCACCGAGGCGGTGTTTTTCTTGGTGCCGACCCTTGCCTGCCGCGAGTAGAGTCAATGGGCCGGCACGGTGCGCACGCGTCGCACCGGCCCGCGAAAAACAACCTAGGAGACGGTGATGAATATGCAGTCCTTGCGCATCGGCGCGCGATTGTTTCTGGGCTTCGGGTTGGTGCTGCTGCTGCTGGCGCTGGCCGTGGGCCTGAGCTACCGGCAGATGGCCACCGTGGGCCCGCACATCGACCGGCTCATCGAACTGCAACGCCAGCAAGACCTGGCACAGGACTGGCGCACCCAGACCCAGCTCAACGTGACCCGCACCGACGCCGTCTCGCGCGCGGGCGGCTCGGGGCCGGTGGCCGAGTTCTTCGCGCCGGTCATCAAGACGACCAGCGCCAAGATCAACGAGTTGCAGGAAGGGCTGACCAAGGCGGTCGACACCGACAAGGGCAAGGCCTTGCTCGACGAGATCGCCGCGGCCCGCAAGACCTACATCGACATCCGCAACGGCGTCTTCGCCCAGCTCAAGGCCGGCGAGGCCGAGGCCGCGCTGCAGACGCTGGAGGGCAAGATGCGGCCGGCCGCCGATGCCTATGTGAAGACCATCAGCAACATCGCCGACTACCAGGGCGAGCGCGTGCGCGAAGAGACGCGCGCAGTGCTGGCCGCCGCACAGCGCACCCAGCTCGTCATGCTGGTGCTGTCCGCCATCTGCCTGAGCCTGGGCATCGCCGCCGCCTGGCTGATCACGCGCTCCGTCGTCAAGCCGCTACGCGTGGCCATCCACGAGGCGGAGGAAGTCGGCCAGGGCGACCTGTCGCGCGAAATCCGCAGCGTGGGCAGCGACGAGACGGCCCAGCTCACGCAGGCCCTGGCCAACATGCAGGCGTCCTTGCGGAACCTCGTGGGCACGGTGCGCCACAACGCCGACGGCGTGGCCACGGCCAGCTCCGAGATCTCACTGGGCAGCAACGACTTGTCCGCGCGCACCGAGCAGCAGGCCAGCGCCATTCAGCAGACGGCGGCGGCGATGGAGGAGGTGTCGGCCACCGTGAAGCTGACCGCCGACAACGCCGGGCAGGCCGACCAGCTCGCGCACGACGCCAGCGAAGTGGCGCGCAAGGGCGGTGAGGTCGTCGGTGAGGCGGTGCAGCGCATGCGCGGCATCGAGGAAAGCTCGCGCAAGATCGGCGACATCATCGGCACCATCGACGCCATCGCCTTCCAGACCAACATCCTGGCGCTGAACGCGGCCGTCGAGGCGGCCCGCGCCGGCGAACAAGGACGCGGCTTCGCGGTCGTGGCCAGCGAGGTGCGCATGCTGGCCCAGCGCAGCGCCGACGCGGCCAAGGAGATCAAGGCCTTGATCGGCGACAGCGTCGAGCGCGTCGGCCAGGGCGCCGTGCTGGTGAACCGCGCCGGCGAGACGATGGAACAGGTGGTCACTTCGATCGGCCGCGTGGCCCAGATCGTGCGCGAGATCAGCTCCGCCAGCCGCGAACAGAGCAGCGGCGTCAGCCAAGTGGGGCTGGCCATCGCGCAGATGGACCAGGCTACGCAGCAGAACGCCGCCCTCGTCGAGGAAAGCGCTGCAGCAGCCGAGAGCCTGAAGCACCAGGCGAGCGAGTTGGTGAAGCTGGTCTCGACGTTCAAGACCTGAGGCTGCGCGACCGGAACACGTCGGACACCGCCCGCACGCGGTCCGACTCGTCGCCGTTGTCGGTGACGATGACGCGAAAGCTCTCGCCGCCCGGCGCCACGCGCACGACGACATGGCCCTCGTGGCTGCGCATCTTCAGCGCGAGGCGCCGGTTCACCAGCAGGTTCTCGCGCATCAGGTGGGTGGCGTAGACCTCGCGGCGGCCGGGGTAGAAGCGCTCGTTGAGCATGTGGTCCAGCTGCTGCGGGCTGGGGTGGGACACATGCCAGGCCTGCACGACCCAGGCCTGCGGGCGCAGCGCGCGCACGACGGCGGGGTTGAGCCCGTCATAGAGGCCGTGATGGTCGGCCGTCGCCACGTCCACCGGACCGCAGGCGCGGGCGGCGGCGGTCAGCACGTCGCGCCAGGGCAGCTCGCCATCCGCGCCCTCGTTGGTGAGGTCGCCGCCGGTGAAGTAGCTGAATGGGCCGGACGAGATGCGCACGCCGGCGGAGCACATGTTCTCCGTGGGCCGGTCGCCTGGCGGCAGCGATGCCAGCGGCGGGAACAGCGCGCGGGCGTCCTCGCCCTGCCCCGTCCACACCCGGCCGTTGGCGGCGATGTTGCGCACGCCGGTGCCGAGCTGCGTCGCACTGCCCACCACGAAGCGCTCCGCCCGGCCGCCGCGCGCGACCCAGGACTCGACGAAGGCGCGGTAGTTCCTGAAGAAGTCCGCCTGCTCGATGCCGATGGCCGGATCGTCGTAGCTCGGGTAGCCGCGATCGACAAGGCGGCCCACGCGCAGCGCATCGGCCACGTCGGTGACGCCGCTCAGCCGGTAGGGGCCGCGCGTGGACGGCGGCGAGCTGGCACGCACGTCGCCGAGGTGGTCAGGGTGCAGATGGGTGACGAGCAGGCTGTCCAGGCCGTCGCGGCCCGTCGCCTTCACATGGCGCTGCACATAGCGCGCGATCCACTCGCCCGCGCGGCGCTCGGCGGAGGGGCGCGGCGCCACGGTCACGTCCAGCTCGCTCAGCATGGCGCCGGCATCGATGAGCAGGCTGGCGCCGTCCGGCAGGATGGCCAGCGTGGCATTGCCGCGGCCGGTGGCGATGTGGTGGATGTCCAGCCCGCCCGGCGTCCATGGCGCGAGCGGCTGGCCGACTTCGGCATGCGCGCGGCTGCATGCGCCGGCCATGGCGGCAGCGAGGAGGTGACGCCGCTTCATCATCAGAACCGCATCGCCGCCGTCAGCCCGACCGTGCGCGGCTCGCCCAGGTATTCGGCCCGCACCACCTGCGTGGAGCGGGTGAGGATGTAGGCGCGGTTGGCCGCGTTCTTCAGCCAGGCCAACACGCGCCAGCGCCCGTCGGCGGACTCCAGCCCCACGTTGGCGTTGACCAGTTCGTAGCCCGGGATCTGCAGGTTGGGGTCGTTGGCCGCGCCGGTGTTGTAGGAGGTCAGGCGGGCGTAGCTGACGGCGCCGATGAAGTGCCCCAGCCCCGCCAGCGGCAGCCGCAGGTCCGCCGCGACGGATGTCTTGTTGCGCGGCGTGGAGGCCAGCGGGTTGCCGGTGTAGTTGATGCTGCCGATGACAAAGCGGTCATAGCGCGCGTCCAGGTGGCCATGGTTCAGCGACAGACCCAGCCAGCTCAGCGGCTTCAGCGCCACCTCGATCTCGCGGCCCTTGATGGTCGCCTCGCTTGCGTTGGTGATGGTCAGGATGCCCGTCACCGTGTTGTTGACGAACTCCTGCTTGTCCCGGTAGCGCATGTCGAACACCGACAGGTTGATGCGCAGCCGGTTGCCGAACCACTGGGACTTCAGGCCCAGCTCCTTGTTGACGACGGTCTCCGGGTTGAACGGCGTCGTCAGCGAGGCCAGCGACGCGGCGTCGGTGTTGAAGCCGCCGGCCGTGAAGCCTTTGGTGACGCTGGCGTACAGCAGCGCCTCGCGTGACGGCTGCCAGTTCAGCGCGACGCGCGGCGTGACCTCGCTCCACGCGGCGCTCAGGCCCTGGGCCGTGAAGCTGCTGGCCGGCCGCAGCGCATCGGTGCGGACAAGGTCGGCCGTCTTGCGGTCATGCGTGTAGCGCACCCCGGCCACCAGGTCCAGGGTGGGCAGCAGATGCCAGCTGCCGTCGGCGAACAGCGAGTAGCTGCGCGTGCGCACGCGCTGGTCGGCCAGCGTGGAGCTGGCCAGCACGCCGGTGCGCGCCGCGAACCCGCGCACGCCCAGCTGGCGGCTGCCGTCCTCGTCGAGCAGGAAGGCGCCCACCTGGAAGTCGCCTGTCTTCCAGCGCGGGCTGGCATAGCGCAGCTCCTGCGACACGGTGCGCACGCGCTCGGCGTCACTCGTGACGCTCTGGCTGCCCGCCGTCAGCAGCGTGTGGGAGGCGCCGACGCCCGAGTAGTCCTCCGCCGAGCGCGAATGCCGCAGCGCCGTGACGGACGTCAGCTCACCCGCCGGCAGCGCCCATTCCAGCTTGGCCGACACGCCCCACAGCGTGCGGCCATAGCCCTGCGGCACGCCCAGTTCGGAGGTGCGTCGGTTGCCGTCGTCGCCCAGCGTCGTCGACGACAGCGTGCGGCCGCCGCTGGCGTCCTCTGCGTAGTCGGCGCTGACGAGGGCTTCCACATCCCGGCTCAGGCCCAGGCGCAGCTGGGCCCGCGCGTTGCGGCTGTCGAGGTCGTCCTGCTCGCGGCCGGTGAGCCGGTCCGAGCCGTAGCCGCCATGGCGCTTCACGGCGGCGGAGATCTTCAGCGCCTGCTCCTCGCCGAGCGGTAGGTTCGTCAGCGCGTTGACCTGCACGCTGTCGAAATTGCCCAGCGAGATCTCAGCGCGGTTGAGGCGCTGGCCATAGGCCGGCTTGGCGGTGTTGATGACGATGGCACCGCCCGTCACGTTGCGGCCGAACAGCGTGCCCTGCGGGCCCTTGAGCACCGTCAGGCTGTCCAGGTCGAACAGCTCGAAGGACGCCGCGCTGTTGCGCGGGATGAAGACATCGTCCACCACCACCGCGACCGGCTTGCTGACGCCCATCTGGTTGAAGGTGTTGTTGGCGCCGCGAATGGCGATGGTGGGGTTGGAGGGACTGAAGGCCGACACCAGCAGGCCCGGCGTCAGGCGCGAGGCGTCCTGCAGGCTGTGGATGCGGTGGGTCTCCAGCGCGGCGGCGTTGAAGGCCGTCAGCGCGATGGGCACGGTCTGCGCGGCCTCGGGGCGGCGCTGGGCGGTGACGGTGACGGTCTCCAGCGCGTTGATCTCCGGCGCCTCTGCGGCAGCTTCCGGCGCAGGCCGGTAGATCACCAGCGCCGTGCCGTCGCGACGGAACTTCAGCGGCGTGCCGGCCAGCAGCAACTCCAGCGCGCGGTCCGGCTCGTGGCTGCCCTTCACGCCCTGGGTGCGCAGGCCTTGCACGTCCTGCAGCCGGTAGATCAACTGGGCACGCGTCTCGCGGGCGAACTGGTCGATGCCTGCGCGCAGGTCGCCGGCGGCGATGTCGAAGGCCTGCATTTGAGCGTGCGCGACCAGCGGCGCCATGGCGCAGATGAGGGCCGCCATGGTGGCGCGGCCGGGGCGTTCGAACGGACTCGTCATGAGGTTTCCTTGGCAGTGTTGTCTGATCAGGAAGACGGGTGCCGCCGAGAAATCCGGTATGCCAGTTGCTTCTCTGTCCGCGATGTGCCCGGGCCCGATGGCGAAGCCGGATTCATGAAGACGTCACCGCGATACCGGATTTGTCGCGCTCGTCCGTCTACAGCAGCAAGGGGTGGGCCAACCGCCTGCGGGAGTCGTGGTGAACGATGAAGAAGTGAGCCGCTGGTTCTGCGCCGAAGTGCTGCCGCTGGAGGCCAACCTGGTGCGCTTCCTGCGCAAGCATTGGTGGGAGGCGGGCGACATCGACGACCTGCGCCAGGAGGTCTTCACGCGCATGTTCGAGCAGGGCCGCCGCCAGCCGCCGCCGGAGTCCGCGCTGGCCTTCATGCTGACCGTGGCCAGGAACCTGCTCGTGGACACCGCCCGGCGCAAGCAGGTCGTGTCCATCGAGGCCTATGCCGACGTGGACGCGCTGGCCATCGGCGTGGAGGAGCTGACGCCCGAGCGCCACCACGCCGGCCGCAGCGAACTGCGGCGGCTGCAGGCAGCGCTGGACCGGCTGCCGGCGCGCTGCCGCGAGGTGGTGCAGCTGCGCAAGGTGGACGGCCTGTCGCAACGCGAGGTGGCGGCCCGCATGGGCATTGCCGAGGACACGGTGGAGCGGCAGGTGTCCAAGGGCATCCGCGCACTGGCCGCCGCGCTGGCCGACGAAGACCCGCCGCAGCAGGCGGGCAGCTGGGCCGCAAAGCTGAGATTGAACGTGAGGAAGACAAATGGATAAAGCGCACGACCTGGACGAACAGGCGGCGGACTGGGTGGCGGCCCGGGATGGAGACCACTGGAGCCCCGCCCGCGAGCAGGAGCTGGCCGCCTGGCAGGCGCGGTCGACGGCGCACCGCGTGGCCTTCCTGCGCGCGCAACACACCTGGCAGCGGGCGGACCGGCTGCAGGTGCTGCGCGCCGGCACCGCCGAGCGGCAGACCTGGCGCGCCCGCGCCGGCCGGTGGCTGCGCGGCGGCGGCCATGCCGGCTGGGTGGGTGCGGGCGCGCTGGCCAGCGTGGCCATCGTCGGCCTGGCGGCGCTGCTGTTCAGACCTGACCCCGGCACGCAGCAGCTGGCCACCGGCATCGGCGAGAAGGCGGTGCTGGCGCTGAACGACGGCTCGCGCCTGACGCTGAACACGGCCACCCGCATCCGCACCGAGATGCAGCCCGCGCAGCGCAAGGTCTGGCTGGACGACGGCGAGGCCTACTTCGAGGTCGCGCCCGACGCCAAGCGGCCCTTTGTCGTGCAGGCGGGGCAGAGCCGCATCACCGTGCTGGGCACCAAGTTCTCGGTCTACCGCAACGGCAACGACGTGCGCGTGGCCGTCATCGAGGGGCGCGTGGCGCTCGCTGCGGGCGGCGCCGCGCCGCAGATGCTGGCGCGGGCAGACACGGCCGCCGTGTCGCCGGGCGTCATCCGTGTGCGCCAGGCCACGGCGGCGGAGTTGACCGCCGGCATGGGCTGGCTGACCGGGCAGCTGCGCTTCGACGGCGTCACGCTGGCCGCCGCCGCCGAGCAGTTCAACCGCTACAACCGCCGCAAGTTGCTCATCGACGACCCCGCAGCGGCGGCCATCCTCATCGGCGGCAGCTTCGAGGCGGGCAACGTCGAGCAGTTCGCGCGGCTGCTGGCCTCTGGCTTCGGGTTGGTGGTGCGGTTGGAGGCGGACGCCATCCACGTGGCCTCGCGCTGAGTGGCGGACTGAGCGGCGGCTTCAAGCCACGCCGCGCTGCGCGTCGCAAGCCTCCGGGAAGTGGCGGTTGAACGAGGTGCTAGGCCTCACTCAGCAGCCTGGAGGCAAACGCTGCCTTGAGCGCCATGAGGGCGAGTGCCATACCGGACCCAATGACCAAGACTGTGCACATGGGTGGACCGGTTGCCGAGTTGAGGACGGCAGTACCTACGGCCGACAGGCCCGACGCTACGGCATAGACCGTGCCGACGGCAAAGAGCTTCCAGCCACGTGAGAAAGCCTTGTCATTCTTCAGTGCCACCTGAAAGGCAAGTACCAGGAAGAGCGCGATGGCTGAGCCAATGAAGAGGAAAGGCAAAGTCATCCATTCAATCGGTGGCACCGACGCCGCGCCAGCCTTGAGTGCGGATGGCCCGCTCGCCAAGCCGGCGATGCATGCGATTGACAGGATGATGGTTCGCGTGTTCATTGGCTCAGGGGCGGGCTGTGGTTCTCGAGCAGCGGCGCTCTTCGGACTTGGCTGACTGGACGAGCGGCGGAAGGCATCGGACTCACACTCGCGGCAAAAAGTCTGCTCATTCGAAACACGACAAGAGCACCCACGCCTCACACCCCTCGCAGCGCGTCGTCCAGCACCTCCACCCAATGCCGCACCGGCTGCGTCGTGCCGCTCTGCAGATGCTGGATGCAGCCGACATTGGCCGACACGATCTGCTCGGCCTGCAGCGGCGCTAACGCCGCCAGCTTGCGGTCCCGCAATTGCTTGGACAGCACTGGTTGCAGCACCGAGTACGTACCGGCCGAGCCGCAGCACAGGTGGCTGTCGCTGGGCGCGCAGGCGATGCGGAATCCGAGTTCGCGCATCGACACCTCGACGCCGCCCCTTAGCTGCTGCCCATGCTGCAGCGTGCAGGGCGGGTGATAGGCCAGCGAGCCGCCCTTGGCCTTGAGACGGGGCTTGAGCACCGGCACGAGGTCGGGCAGCAGCTCGCTCAAGTCCTTGGTGACTTCGCTGATGCGCCGCGCCTTGTCGGCGTAGGCCGGGTCGTGCGCCAACGCATGGGCGTAGTCCTTGACCGTCACGCCGCAGCCCGACGCGTTCATGACCAGCGCCTCGACGCGCTCGCCCGGGCCGGCCACCAGCGGCCACCAGGCGTCGATGTTGCGGCGCATGTCGGCCAGCGCGCCGTCGTGGTCGCCCAGGTGCTCGCGGATGGCGCCGCAGCAGCCGGCGCCATCGGCCACGACGGTCTGGATGCCCGCCGCGTCCAGCACCCGTGCCGTGGCCGAGTTGATGTTGGGCGCCATCGCCGGCTGCACGCAGCCCAGCAACAGGGCCACCTTGCGGTTGAGCTGACGCGTCGGCCAGTCGTGCGCCGTGGCCGGCGGCTTGGCCGGAACCTTGTCCTTCAGCGCCGCCGGCACCAGCGGCCGGAGCGCCTGGCCCAGCTTCATCGCCGGCTTGAAAAGGGGCGAGGTCAGCCCCTCCTTCAGCAGCCAGCGCACGCGCCGCTCGCTGGCCGGGCGCTCGACCTTGGCATCGACGACGCGCCGGCCGATGTCGACAAGATGGCCGTATTCCACACCCGACGGGCAGGTGGTCTCGCAGTTGCGGCAGGTCAGGCAGCGGTCCAGGTGCAGCTGCGTCTCGCGCGTGGGCTCGGCGCCTTCCAGCACCTGCTTGATCAGGTAGATGCGCCCCCGCGGCCCGTCCAGCTCGTCGCCCAGCAACTGGTAGGTAGGGCAGGTGGCGGTACAGAAGCCGCAGTGCACGCAGCGGCGCAGGATGGCCTCGGCCTCGACACCGTCGGGCGTGCCGGCGAACTCGGGGGCGAGGGTGGTTTGCATCAGCTGGCGAGGGACTTGTTGACGATCTCCTGCGCCTCCTGCAGCAGGACCTGCAGGTGCGCCTCGTCGCGGAAGCTTTCGGCGTAGACCTTGTAGATGTCCTCCGTGCCCGACGGCCGTGCGGCGAACCAGCCGTTGGCGGTGGACACCTTGATGCCGCCAATGGCCGCGCCGTTGGCGGGCGCCGTGCTGATGACCGCCTTGACCGCCTCGCCGGCCAGCGACGTGGCCTGCACGTCCGCAGCCGTCAGCTTGGACAGCCGCGCCTTCTGCTCGCGCGTCGCCGCGCCGTCCACGCGGTCGGCATACGGCCGGCCGTAGGTGGTGGCCAGCGACTCGAAATACTGGCTGGGGTCCTGGCCCGTGCGCGCGGTGATCTCGGCGGACAGCAGCGCGGCGGCAATGCCGTCCTTGTCGGTCGTCCACACGCGGCCGTCGCGCCGCAGGAAGGACGCGCCCGCGCTCTCCTCGCAGCCCAGGCCCAGGCTACCTTCAGCCAGGCCGGGCGAGAACCACTTGAAGCCCACCGGCGCATCGAACAGCGGCGCACCCAGACCACGGGCGATGCGCTCGATCATCGCGGTCGTCACCACCGTCTTGCCGACGCCCACGCCCGCGCCCCAGCCCGGCCGGTTGCGGAACAGGTAGTCCACCGCGACGCTGAGGTAGTTGTTGGGCTGCATCAGCCCGCCGCTGGGCGTGACGATGCCGTGGCGGTCATGGTCGGTGTCGCAGGCGAAGGCGATGTCGAACTTGTCACGCAGCTGCGTCAGGCGCTGCATCGCGTAGGGCGAGGACGGGTCCATGCGGATCTTGCCGTCCCAGTCCAGTGACATGAAGGGGAAGCGCCCGTCCACCACGTCGCTGACCACCGTCAGTGGCAGCTGATAGCGCTCGGCGATGGCCGGCCAGTAGGCCACGCCCGCGCCGCCCAGCGGGTCCACGCCCAGGCGGATGCCGGAGGCGCGAATGACGTCGAAGTCGATGACCTTGCCGAGCAGCTCGACGTACTGGGCCAGGTAGTCGTGCTCGTGCGTGGTGTTGGCCGCCAGCGCGCTGTCGGCGTCCAGGCGATGCACGCCTTGCAGCAGCTGCTGCAGGTAGGCATTGGCGTCCTTCTGGATGCCGGACGTGATGTCGCTGTCCGCCGGGCCGCCGTGTGGCGGGTTGTACTTGAAGCCGCCATCGCGCGGCGGGTTGTGCGAGGGCGTGACGACGATGCCGTCGGCCCGCGCGCTGCCGGTCCTACCCTGGTTGTATTCCAGGATGGCCAGCGACACCGCCGGCGTCGGCGTGTACTGCCCGGCCGGCGCCAGCATCACGTCGACGCCGTTGGCGGCCAGCACCTCCAGCGCGCTGGTCACGGCCGGGGCGGACAGCGCATGCGTGTCCGCGCCGAGGAACAGCGGGCCGGCGATGCCCTGCTGCTTGCGGTGGTCGACGATGGCCTGCGTGATGGCCAGCACATGCCATTCATTGAACGAGCCATCCAGCGCCGAGCCGCGATGGCCGGAGGTGCCGAAGGACACCTGCTGCTCCGGGCTGCTCGGGTCGGGCTGGCGGGAGTAGTAGGCCTCGTTCAGCGCGTCCAGGTCGATGAGCGAGTCCGGCGGCGCCGGCTGGCCGGCGAGGGGGTGCAGTCGAGACATGGTGAAGTCCAGGTTCAGAGATTCGGGTAAAGGCGGCCAGGGTTGAAGACGCCGTGCGGATCAAACGACGCCTTCAGCCGCTTGTGGATGGTCGCCAGCGGCGCGGACAAGGGCGTGAAAACGCCGCAGATCTTGTCCAGCGCACGGAAGCATGTGGCGTGCCCGCCCACTGCGGCGACCGCCTCGCGCACGCCGGCCGGCGGCAGCGGCGTGACGACCCAGCGCTGGGCGCCGCCCCATTCGACAAGCTGCTCGCCGGGCAGCTTCAGCTCCGGCGCGGTGCTGGGCAGGCTCAGCCGCCACAGCCGCGCGCCGCCGGCTACCGCACGCTCGGCGCCGATGAAGAACTCGTCGGCCTGGTCGCGCAGGCCGGTCCAGAACGGTGTGACCAGCTCGGCCGGAATGAGGTCGCCACCCAGCTTGCGCATGGCGGCTTCAACGGCAGCATGCGCACCGGCCAGGCGCAGCAGCAGCGCACCATCCCACCAGGCGCTGGCCTCGATGGGCAGCGGCTCGCCACCCCAGCGGTTCAGCGCCATCAGCGCGGCGCTCTGCTCGAACTCGAAGCGCAGCGTGGCCGTGGCGGCCGGCAGCGGCAGCACCTTCAGCGTGACCTCGGTGATCAGCCCCAACTGGCCCATGGAGCCTGCCAACACGCGGCTGACATCGAAGCCGGCGACGTTCTTCATGACGGTGCCGCCAAAGCTCAGCAGCTCGCCCTTGCCATTGATGAGGACGGCGCCGAGCAGGTGGTCGCGCACGGAGCCCAGCGCGGCGCGCGTCGGGCCCGACAGGCCGGCCGCCACCATGCCGCCCACCGTGCCCCGGCCACAGAAGCGCGGCGGCTCGAAGGCCAGGCGCTGGCGGTTGGCGGTCAGCGCAGTCTCGACGTCAGCCAGCGGCGTGCCGGCCAGCGCGCTGATGAACAACTCGCTGGGTTCGTAGGCCGTGATGCCGTTCAGCGCCAGCGTCGACAGCGGCTCGCCTTGCGGCACCTCGCCATAAAAGTCCTTGCTGCCATGGCCGGTGATGCGCAGAGGCGCGCGCGCATCGCGGATTCGCGCCTGCAGTTCAGCGAAGCTCAAAACCGCTCCAGTTCAGGGAAGGCCAGCACCCCCCGCTTCACATGCATGCGCCCGTACTCGGCGCAGCGGCTCAAGCTCGGGATCTGCTTGCCCGGGTTCAGCGTGCCGGCCGGGTCGAACGCGGCCTTCAGCTTCAGCATCTGCTCAAGCTCCTCGGTACTGAACTGCACGCACATGGAGTTGAGCTTCTCGACGCCCACGCCATGCTCGCCCGTCACCGTGCCGCCCAAAGCCACGCTGCGCTCCAGGATCTCGGCGCCGAACTGCTCGCAGCGGTGCAGCTGGTCGGGGTCGTTGGCGTCGAACAGGATCAGCGGGTGCAGGTTGCCGTCGCCGGCGTGGAAGACGTTGGCGCAGCGCAGGCCGTACTTCTTCTCCATCTGCTGGATGTCGAGCAGGATGGTGGCCAAGTGCTTGCGCGGGATAGTCGAGTCCATGCACATGTAGTCGGGGCTGATGCGGCCGCTTGCCGGGAAGGCGTTCTTGCGGCCGCTCCAGAACTTCAGGCGCTGGGCCTCGTCGGCGCTGACCTGCACATCCGTCGCGCCGCTGCCGCGCAGCACCGCCTCCATGCGGCCGATCTCCTCGGCCACCTCCTCGGGCGTGCCGTCGCTCTCGCACAGCAGGATGGCCTCGGCCGTCAGGTCGTAGCCGGCGTGCACGAAGTCCTCGACGGCGGCCGTCATCGGCTTGTCCATCATCTCCAGCCCCGCCGGGATGATGCCGGCCGCGATGATGGCCGCGACCGCGTCGCCGGCCTTGCGCACGTCATCAAAACTGGCCATCAGGCAGCGCGCCAGGCGCGGCTTGGGCACGAGCTTCACGGTCACTTCGGTGACGACGGCCAGCATGCCCTCGCTGCCGATGACCAGCGCCAGCAGGTCCAGGCCCGGCGCGTCCAGCGCCTCGCTGCCGAACTCGACGGCCTCACCCTCGGCCGTGAAGCCGCGCACGCGCAGCACGTTGTGCAGCGTCAGGCCGTACTTCAGGCAGTGCACGCCGCCCGAGTTCTCGGCGACATTGCCGCCGATGGTGCAGGCGATCTGGCTGCTGGGGTCGGGGGCGTAGTACAGGCCGTGCACTGCGGCGGCCTCGCTGATGGCCAGGTTGCGCACGCCGCATTGCACGCGCGCCGTGCGGGCCAGCGGGTCGATCTTCACGATCTGGTTGAACTTGGCCAGCGCCAGCGTAACGCCCAGTTCATGCGGCATCGCGCCGCCCGACAGACCAGTGCCGGCACCGCGTGCGACGACCGGCACGCCCAGCGCGTGGCAGGCCTTCAGCACGGCCGCGACCTGGGCTTCTGACTCAGGCAGCGCCACGGCCAGCGGACGCTGGCGGTAGGCGGTCAGGCCGTCGCATTCGTACGGCGTCGTCTGCTCAGTCTGGTACAGCAGCGCGTGCGCGGGCAGCAGCGGGGCCAGCGCCGCGATGACGGCGGCGCGGCGGGTGGCGAGGTCGGCGGGTGCGTTCAACCTGGGGCCCGGATCAGGGTCAGGCCTTGCGCGGCGCGCGAGTCCGCGTAGTCTTGGCCGCTGTCCTGAGCGCCGGCTTGGTGGCCGCACCACTCGCCAGGCCCTTGGCCACGCCGCCCACCACCGCACCCGGCACGCTGGCGGCGCGCTTGAGCGTGTCGCTGGCAGCGTCGAAGCTCTGCTTGACGAGGGTGCCGGCGAGGTTCTTGGCCGCGTCGGTGGCGGTGTCCTTCATGGCCGATGTGGCCAGCTGCGTGAACTGCTGGCTCAGCGCCGTCCACCACTGCGTGGGGTCGACGACACCGGCCGGGCTGGCGGCATCCGCAGCGACCTTGGCTGTCTTGGTGGCGGCCTTGGCCGCCGTCTCCACCGTCTTCTTGGCGGCCGCCTGCGCGACGGGCGCGGCGGCGGCCAGGATCTCGGGTGGGATGCCGGGCCAGGCCGGTGTCTCCGGCAGCTTCAGGCTGTCGCGCAGCTGCGCCAGCGGCACGTTCATCGTCTGCAGCGTAGACAGTGTCATGCGCTGCACTTCCAGCGCCTGGATGGTGGCGCCCAGCATGCGGGCGTTCTGCTCCAGCCAGAACTGCACGGTGCGCAGCTCCTCGATGCGCTTGGCCAGCTCCTCGGGGTTGAGCGTGGGCGCGACCCACTGGCCGATGCCGGGAAGCGCCGAACCCGCGCCTTTCACCAGGCCTTGCAGGAAGTCGAATCCGGGCACGAACTTGGTGAAGCTGTTGTCGCTCATGGTTGTCTCCTGGTGGCCTGAGGCCTGTTGGCCTCGCGATGCTACTTGGCGGGGTGCACCGCCTCGACGGTAAAACCCTGTTGCGTCAGCAAGCGGGGCAAGGCCTGCGGCCCGCTCATGTGCAGCGCGCCCACGGCCACCAGCAGGCGCTGGCCGGCGCCATGCAGCGCGGCGATGCGGGCGGCCAGATGCACGTTGCGGTCGTCGTTGACGCGCCTCAACCAGGCGCGCTCCGCCGCCGTGCTGACGCAGCCGCACCAGCGCTCATAGTCGCCCAGCGTCTTCATGTCGCCACGCGCCCAGACATCAGCCAGCTTGCGCAGCGGCGCCCTCACCTCGCCGCGCTGCAACTGATTGAGCGCGCTGTCGACCACCTCGGGCAGCTCGGCCGCCGTGGGCTCCAGCGCCGCGAGCTGCTCGGCCACGCTCTCCAGCGACTGCACCGGCCGGCCCTCGGCCCTGGCCATGGTCACCAGCATCATGTCCTGGCCAAAGCCCGCATCGAAGCCGTCACGGCGCGCCTCCATCAGCATCAGCGTGCTGATCTGCAACATGGCGGGGAAGGCCGCCAGCAGGCCGGGCGGCAGGCAGGCGGCAGCGGCCTGCGCCTCCACACGCAACGCCAGCGCCGGCGGCAGCGGCTGGGCCGGCGGCAGCGTGGCCAGCGCGGGGCCGATGTCGGCCGGGTCCAGCTCCACGGCCAGCACCTCGGTCTCCTTCCATGCCTGCTGCAACGCCGGGCCGGGGTAGGCCCAGTCCGGCTTGCCGATGTGCAGGCTGCCGAACAGAAAACTGCTGTGGCCGTCCCGGCTGATACGCCACAGCGGGCCGCGGTTGGGCGCCTTGGCGGCCCAGGTGGCGGCTTGGTCTGCGCTGGGTTGGGCGGGCATGGGCGGGCAGGCGGCATGGGCGCTGCCGGCAAAGAGCGCGAGCAGAAGGAACTTCCGGATCATTCTTTGGCCTCGATCCGGAGTTCACCGGGTTTCTGTGAGAAATGCAGCCGCCCCAGCACATCCATGCCCAGCAGCGGCGCACCCAGGTTGGGCAGCACGGCCACCATCAGCCGGTCGGCGCGCACGCCGCCGTCCAGCGTGATGTCGGCGCGCGCCGCGAAGCCGTTGGCCGTGCCGCCGGCCGTCTGCGTGCGCACGGTGCCCAGCGGCGTCAGGCCGGCGCGCTCGGCCAGCGCCTGCGGCAGCGCGGTGGACGTGGCACCGGTGTCGACGAGAAAGTCCACCTCGATGTCGCCCACCCGGCCCGGCCAGTGGAAGTGGCCGTCGGCGCCGCGCGTCAGCACGATGGTCTGGCCAGCCAACTGAAAGCGGCTGGCCTCGCGCTCGCGCTCCCAGGCCTTGAAGCCCAAAAAGATGACGAGGCCGACGAGCAGCCAGACGGTCATGAGTTTGAAGGTGTGCGGCAGATCCTGGCGGGACACGGTGGGGCGCGCGGTGGGGCTACGGGTTTGCTGGGGCGCCAACGATAACCGCGCCGCTCAGAATGGCCGCATGAACAAGCTCTTGCCCCTGTTGCTGGTCGCCTGCGCGCCGCTGGCCACGGCGCAGCCCGACCCCTTCGCGCCCATCGCCTGGCTGGCCGGCTGCTGGGCGCCGCAAGGGCGGGAGGCAGGCTCGGCCGAGCAATGGATGGCGCCGGCCGGCGGCCTGATGCTGGGCATGGCGCGCACGCTGAAGAACGGCCGCGTCGTCGAGTTCGAATTCATGCAGATCCGCGCCGGCACCGACGGCCGCTTGAGCTTCATCGCCCAGCCCCAGGGCCGGCCGCCCACCGAGTTCGCGCTGCTGCGCCAGGGCGAGGCGGAAGCGGTGTTCGAGAACCCGGCGCATGACTTCCCGCAGCGCGTCATCTACCGCCTCGCCGCGCCCGACCGGCTGGTGGCGCGCATCGAGGGCGTCGCCAACGGCAAGGCGCGCGGCATCGACTTCCCGATGCAGCGCAGCGCCTGTGGCGGCTAGCCAGGCACGCTGCTTGCCTGTGGACTCACCCACTGCTGTCGCCTGCGCCATGCCCTTGTTGAAACGCATCGCCTCCCTGCTGTTGCTGGCCGTAGCCGTCGGTCTGGCCGGCTGCTCCAGCCTGACGCTGGCCTACCAGCAACTGCCGCTGCTGGCCGGGCTGTGGGCCGACGGCTATCTGGACCTGGACGGCCCCCAGCGCGACCGGCTGAAGGAGCAGCTGCAGGCCTGGCAAGCCTGGCACCGGCGCGAGGAACTGCCGCAGCTGCAGGCGCTGCTGCGCCAGGCCCACGCGGCGCTGGACGATGGCGTCACGCGGGACGAACTGCTGGCGCTGGAGCGCGGCGCCCGCGCCAGCGCCGAGCGCAGCCTGCAGCAGGCCGCGCCGCTGGCCGGGCCGCTGCTGGCCACGCTCAAGCCCGAGCAGTGGCAACACCTGCAGAAAGAGCTGGACGAGAAGACGGCCGACTGGCGCGAGAAGCAGGGCGGCAGCGGCGGGCCGGACGAGCGCGCCAAGCGCTACCTCACCAGCCTGGAACGCTGGCTGGGCGACCTGGACCGCAACACGCTCAGGCAGGCGCGCGCCGACGCCGAGGGCTGGCCCTTCGACCTGCCCGCCCTGGCGCAGGGCCGCGCCACGCGGCAGGCGCGCACCGTGGAGGGCCTGCGTGCCTGGTCACGCCAGGAGCAGGCCGCCGGCACCGCACTGATGATGCAGAACCTGCTGCCGCTGCCGGCCGAGCAGCCCTTGCGCGAGCAGATCATCGCCAGCGTGCTGAAGCTGCTGAACGGGCTCAGCGCCGAGCAGCGCGAGGAAGTCCGCAAGCACTGGGCCGACCTGGCCGCACAGCTGCGCGCGATGTAGTGCTAGACCCCGAGCCCGAACAGTTCGGCCAGCGCCCGGCGGTATTGCGCCTGGCCGACCGCATTCGTGTTGTGGTGCGAGCCGCCCTCCACCAGCACGAAGCGCTTGGGTGCGCGGGCGCGGTCGTACAAGCCCTGGCCCAGGCGGTGGGGGATGAGGCTGTCCTTGCTGCCATGCACCACCAGCAGCGGCGAGCCGACCTCGGCGACCCGCGAGGCGGCGTCGAAGCGCTGCGTGATCAGCGGCGACACCGGCAGCCAGCCCCAGCGGAAGCTGCTGACGACATCGGGGATGGATGTGAAGCTGCCCTCGACGATGAGGCCCGCCTCGTCGCGCACCTCGCTGGCCAGTTGCACGGCGATGGCGCCGCCCAGCGAGTGGCCGAAGATGAAGCGACGCCGGTCGGGGTATTGCCGCGCCAGCCAGTCCCAGGCGGCCTGGGCGTCCTCGGCGGCCATGGCCTCGGAGGGCAGGCCCGCAGAGCTGCGGCCGAAGCCGCGGTAGTCCACGCCCAGCACGGCGAAGCCCAGCTCGTGCATGCGGCGCATGCGCGGGGCGCTGCCGCGCACGTCGTAGCGCGCGCCGTGCAGGTAGAGCAGCACGGGCGCCTTGGGATCGGCCTGCGGCAGCCACAGGCCGTGCAGCCGCACCGCCGCGCCGCGCGATTCGTCGATGCGGCTGTCGAACGCGATCCACACGTCGTCCATGCCCTGTGCGGCCGCTAGGCCCCCCGACCAGGTGCGGTCGCTCGGCTGGAAGATCCAGCCGCGCTGGCGCTCGTCCAGCGTGGCGCAGCCCACTTGCAGGGCCAGGGCGGCAAGCAGGGCGATGCCGGCAAGGCGGCGCCAGGAGCGAAGAAACATCATGCGCACATGCTGCCAGCTTGCCAAAAACCTGGCGCAGGCTGGGCCTTGCTCAGCGGTCGCCCAGCTCGCGCGCAGGCAGCGTCTGCAGGAAGGCGTGCAGGCCGCGCAGGTCCACGTCGTTCATCTGCGACAGCGAGCCGAAGGGCATCACCGCAATGGCCGCGCCGTCCGGACGCTTGCCGCTCTTCATCATCGCGATGAAGGCGTCGACGCTGGCATAGCGCGGCATCGCGCTGCCACGGCCCGGCGTGAGGTTGGCGGCGGCCGGCCAGTCCGGCGGGCCGCCAGGGACCTTGCCGCCGGCATAGGTCGCGCCGTGGCAGCCCACGCACATCTGCGCCACGTAGCGGCCGTGCTCGACGGTGGCCGCCTCGGGTACCGGCGTGGCCGGGGCCAGCGTGTGGTCGATCTTGGCGGCGGCATCCTGGATCAGGCCAAGACCGTAGAGCACGCGCACCGGCGGCGGCAGCTGGATCACGGCGGCCTCACCGTCGAGCGCCGGCAGCTGCTTCAGGTAGGCCACCAGGGCGCCGGTGTCGGCGTCCGTCAGGCGGGCATAGTCCTCGCTCGGCATGATGAGCAGTGGCCGTCCGCCGGGGGCCACGCCGTGGCGCAGCGCCCGCACCCAGTCTTCCACACGGTACGCCGCCGTCGCGCTCTGCGCCGAGGGCGTGATATTGGGCGCGATGACGAGCATGCCGCCACCCTCGATGACCTTGCGGCCGGCGCCGCCCGCGCCGTGGCAGTCGGCGCAGCCACGCGAGTTGAAGAGGTAGCGGCCGCGCTCGATGGCGGCGGCCTCGGTCGGCAGCGTCAGCGCCACGACCTGCACGTCGACCTGGCGCGTCATCTTGCGACCCGCCTGCCACCAGCCCGTGGCTGCCACGGCGGCCGCCCCCAGCAGCAGCACGGCCAGCGCCAGGAGCGCGCGCTTCAGTATCTTGTTCATGCCCTCTCCTCGTGATGCCGTCCACAGGCGGCGCGAAACATGCCGTCAACTACGCAACGCCGCCACAGGCGCCAGCCGCGCCGCGCGCCGCGCCGGCACCCACACAGCCACCTGGCCCAGCAGCCACAGCGACACCGCACCGGCGGGCAGGTAGGCCCAGGGCAGGCGGGGCACCTCGTAGCTCTGCATCAAGACCTGGCCCAGGGCCACGGCGCCGGCCATGCCGATGACGATGCCGGTGGTCGTCAGCAGCAGGTTCTCGACCTGGAAGTAGCGGCGGATCTGGCCCTCGGTGGCGCCCAAAGCGCGGCGCGTGCCGATCATGCGCGTGCGCTGCTGCACCCAGAAGCTGGCCAGGCCGACGATGCCCATGGCCGTGACCAGCAGCAGCGCCAGGCAGACGCCGCCCATCAGCCAGGCCATGGCGCGATCCTGGGCGTAGAACTGCGCGCGCATCTCGGTCAGCGGCCGGGCTTGGGTGACGACGCGGCTGGTATCTGCCGACTCCAGCGCCGCGGTGACGGCCTTGATCTGCGCGTCCAGCTGGCCCGCCTCGGCGCGGATGACGTAGGAGCCACCGCCGCGCAGCGGCAGGATCATCGCGGCGCCGCCGCCGTCGCCGCGCGCGCGGTGCAGTTGCGTAGGCGTCAGCGTGTCGACGACGCCGATGATGGTGGACGGCGACCTGCCGAAGATGTAGACCGTCTTGCCCACCGCGGACTGGCCCGGGAACAGGCGCTCGGCCATGAGCTTGTTGATGATGACCTGGCCGATCTTCGGCTCGGGCGTGCTGAACGCCTTGAAGCTGTCCAGCACCTCCTCGGCCGTGAAGTTGCGCCCCTCCAGCAGCCGCAGCCCGAACGTGGCTAGCATGTGCTCGTCGGACGCGTACTGCGACGCGGACACGCGCTGGCCCTTGCTGTCCGGCTCCAGCGTCACGCCGCTGTTGTTGCTGTTGTTGCCATAGGCGATCTGGTTGGCCACGGTCACCGACTTCAGGCCGGGCAGCGCGCGCAGCCGCGCCAGGTTCTCGCCGACGACCGCTGCGACACGTTCCGGCGGCTGCGGCCTGCTGTCGCGCAGCTGCAGCACGGCGATCTCCGCCTCGGCCAGGCCGCTGTCGGTCTGCAGCGCGTCGACACGCGTCTGGATCAGGTGCAGCGCGTTGGTGACGATGGCGCAGGTCAACGCCACCTCCAGCACGATGAGGCCGGCGGCGATCTTGTGGCGGCGCAGCGTCGACAGGATGGGCCGCAGGTCCAGCAGCAGTGCATGCAGCGCGGCCGCGAAGGCGCTGCGCTGCGGCGGGACGGAGGGCACGAGCGTCAAGGAAGAAGACATCAGATTCCTAATCAGTTGGTGCCAGAGCTACTCGCTTCGCTCGGGCGGTCTGGCACACAAGTCAAGAAACTTTCAATTGAACAGCGGGGGTAACGAGCGCGGCGCGCCACGCCGGCAGCAGGCCGGCGCACAGGCTGGCGACCAACGCCAGGCCCAGCGTCAGCGCCAGCATGGACGCGTCCAGCTCGGCCAGGCGGGCGTAGTCGTTGGGGCTCTGGCGCACCAGCCACAGGCCGGCATTGGCGAACAGCAGGCCCAGCACGGCGCCCACCAGGCCCAGCAGCCCGGCCTCGACGACGAACTGCGCAAAGATGTCGCCGCGCGTGGCGCCCAGGGCGCGGCGCACGCCGATCTCGCCGGCCCGCCTCAGCGTCTTGGCCAGCAGCAGGCCCACCATGTTGACGATGCAGACGAGCAGGAAGCCGAAGGCCAGCCAGGTCTGCAGCCGCACGTCGGCGGGCAGCACCTTCTGCGCGCCCAGCCACTCCATGACGTTGCGCAGCCGCACATTGGTCGGGCGCTCGAAGCGCCCGGCCGCGCGCTGCGCCTCGGAGTAGGCGACGAGGTAGTCGCGGTAGGCGCCGGCATCCTCCGGCTTCTCGAACTCGACCCAGTACTGCACCCAGGCGCAGGCCGAGTTGAGGTCCAGCGGGCTGCCGCCGCCGGCGCCGCGCCCCCAGCAGTCCATGTTGCCCCAGTGGCCCATCTTCAAGGCCATCGCGGTCGAGAACGGCAGAAAGAAGTCCTCGGTGTCGGTGTAGCTTCCCAGCGTCAGGTCCCAGTAGTGGGGCTTCACGTTCCAGGGCTTGAGCACGCCGATGACGCGCAGCGGCTGGCCGCGCACGACGACCTCGCGGCCGACGCTGTTGGCACCGCCGAACAGCTTCTCGTTGAGGCTGGCCGAGATGACGGCCACGCGCGCCTCGCTGACGTCGTCGGCGGCGTTCCAGCTGCCGCCGAACTGCCAGGGCGCGTCGAACATCGCGAAGAAGTCGGCCGACGTGTAGCGCACGCTGGTGAAGATGGGCTTGACCTGCGCGTCGGGCAGCGACACCGCCGTGTTGAAGCCGCTCGACATGGACTGGCGCAGCGCCTTGCGATCGCGCAGCAGCGCCGTCGCGTCGAAGCGGGTCAGGTCGAAGGTGGGTTCGTCGCCCGCCTTCCAGCCGACCATGTCGGACGCATCCAGCTGCACGTTGAACAGCCGCGCACTCTTGGCGGGAATGGGGTCGCCGGACAGCACGTGATAGACGGTCAGCGTCGTCATGCAGGCACCGATGCCGAGAGCAAGTGCCAGCACCATCAGCGCGCTCAGGCCCTTGGAGGCGCGGGCGCTGCGGGCGGCGAGTTCGAGGTAGTGAAGAAACATCAGCGTGTCTCCAAGAGAGCGTTGACAGCAGCGAGTTCGGCGTCGCCGAGCGAACCGGCGGCGCGGTGCAGGGCCAGCAGCGCCAGCACATGGCGGTGGCGGGCCTGGGTCTGGGCGTTCTGCGCGCCGGCCAGCGTCTGGATGGCGAGCAGCAGGTCGGTGGTGCTGCGCGTGCCGAGCGACTGGCCGGTGCGGGTGGACTCCAGCGCGCGCTCGGCGGCCGTGACGGCGGCCTGCGTGGCCTGCAGCTGCACCGCGCCCTGCCCCACGGCCAGGTGTTCGGCGCGCACCTCGCGCATCACGGCACGGCGGCCGGCTTCCAGCTGCTCGCGCGCGGCGTCGCGCTGGAAGCCGGCGCGGTCGGTGGCCGCTGCGGTGGCGCCGCCGGCGAACAGCGGCACGGTCAGCCGCAGCGCGACCTGCGTGGGCGTGCGGCCGGCGTCCAGCGGCGGCACGCCGTCACCGCGCAGGCGTTGCGTGTCCACGCCGAGGCTGAGCGTCGGCAGATGGCCGGCGCGGGCGGACGAGATGCGCTGCTCGCTTGCCTGTACGTCGAGCTGCAGCGCGCGCAGCGCGGGGTTGGCGGTCTCGGCGCGGCGCGTCCAGGCTTCGGCGTCGTCGGGCAGGGGCTGGGCGGCGAGTGCCTGGCGCAGCGGCTGCAGCGTGGCCGGTGCGCTGCCGGTCAGCTCGGCCAGCGCCTCGCGGGCATCGGCCACGGCGGCTTCAGCGGCGAGCGTGCCGGTGCGGGCCAGCTCGCGGTAGGCGCGCGATTGGTCGGCCTCGACCTGGGCCGAGAGGCCGGCCTTGAAGCGGGTGTCGGCCTCGCTGACCTGGCGGGCGAAGGCGTCCTCGTTGGCGCGCGCGGTGGCGAGCTGGGCCTGGGCCGACAGCAGGCCGAAGTAGGCCTCGGCCACGCGTTGGCGTGCGGCCTGCTCGGCGGCGGCCAGGCGCGCCGCCTGGGCCGAGGCCTGGCTGCGGCTGGCGTCCCATTCGCGCAGCGCGGCCAGGTCGACGAGGGTCTGGCTGAGGCTGCTGGTGGTGGTGTTCCAGCGGTTGCCGCCAGTCTGGCGCTGCTCGCTGCGTTGCAGCTGCCACTGCGGCAGCAGCGCCGCGCGGGCCTCGCGGGCGGAGGCCTCCTGAGCGCCGGACAGCGCGGCGGCCTGGCGCAGCAGCGGGTCGGCCGCGCGGGCCTGGGCCCAGACCTGCAACAGGTCGTCGGCGCGGGCGGCTGTCGCCGCGGACAGCACCAGAGCGAGGAACAGAGGACGCATCACGCAGCCAGTTCTGCCGTCAGGTCCACGACCTGGCCGTCGATGACATGCACATTGCGCTGCGCGCGCGCGGCGAGCTGCGGGTCGTGCGTGACCATGACGATGGTGGCGCCGTCGCGGTGCAGCTCTTCCAGCAGCTCCATGACGCTGCGCGCCATCGCGCTGTCGAGGTTGCCGGTGGGCTCGTCGGCCAGCAGCAGGCGCGGCTCGCCGGCCAGCGCGCGGGCAATCGCCACACGCTGCTGCTGGCCGCCGGACAGTTCCGCCGGGTAGTGTTTGCCACGCGCCGACAGGCCCACGCGGGCCAGCGAATCGGCAGCGCGCTTGCGGCGCTCGGCGGCGCCGAAGCCGCGGTAGCGCAGCGGCACCTCGATGTTGTCGAGGACGTTGAGGTCCGGGATCAGGTTGAAGGCCTGGAAGATGAAGCCGATCTTCTGGTTACGGATGCGCGAGCGCTCGCCGTCGCCCATGCGGGAGACGTCGATGCCGTCCAGCTTGTAGCTACCGCCGCTGAAGGCTTCGAGCAGGCCGGCGATGGTCAGGAAGGTGGTCTTGCCGGAGCCGGACGGGCCGGTGACGGCGACGAACTCGCCTTCGTTGACGGTCAGGTTGAAGTCGCGCAGCGCGTAGGTCTCGACCATTTCGGTGCGGTAGACCTTCTGCAGTTTTTCCATCTGGAGCATGGGGGTGTCCTGTTCACTCGAAAGTTGAGTTAGCTCGTTCGGTTTTGCCGACAGCTTGGTTGTCTGAGTTGCCCTTGCCTGGCGGCGAGTACCGTGCCGGGAGTCCCGCCCGGCGGCGGGGTAACTTTCTTCTGCGGGGCCAGAAGAAAGTCACCAAAGAAGCGGCCCTGAACCGCACACGACCGCGACGCCGCGATGAGCGGCGCGCGAAAACATCCACTGGCGTTTCGGGCAGACGCGACCCGCTTCGCTCTCGCTGCTGTCCCTGTGAAGAGCACCATCCATCGCCCCCTCACGCCCGTTAACGCCGGCTGCACGCCGGGCTCACCAGGGAATGCCAATGCAGCGTCGCTGGGGCGACGCGTAGGTTGGGGTGCTAACCCCAACGCTGGTCGGTTCGGGAAGTGTTGGGGTTCGCTGTGCTCACCCCAACCTACGAGGAGCACAGAACCGCCGCGGCGCCCGAGCGCCGCTGTCTTCGGTACTTCTCGTGAGCACGGCGTGCAGCCGCGCGTTAAGCGGGCTGAAGGTGCGATGAGTGATGCGGGTGACAAGGACAGCAGCGAGAGCGAAGCGGGTCGCGTCTGCCCACACGACGATTGGTTGTTGCCATGAGCGGTGCGGGCCTGTGGTGCAGGTGTGCGGTTCAGGGCCTCTTCTTTGGTGACTTTCTTCTGGCCCCGCAGAAGAAAGTTACCCGGCCGCCGGGACGGACTCCCGGCAATGCAGCGATCAGCAGCACTCTCCGCAAAAGCAACCCGATCAAACATCACGCCCAAACCCTCAATCCGCAATCAAGACGCGCTCCGCGCCCTTGAAGTTCTCCGCCCCGGAGATGACCACCCGGTCCCCCACCGCCAAACCAGAGATCACCTCCACCCGGTCCAGCGACCGAACGCCCAGCTTCACCGCGACCTTCTCCGCATGCCCGCCCCGCACCACATAGGCATGGCTGCCGCCGCCCTCATCCACGAAGCTGCCCCGCGCCACACCCAGCACCTTGTCCCGCCTATCCAGCAACACCCGCACCGACAACCGCTGGTTCTGCCGCAACTGCTCCGGCTGCTTGCCATCAAACCGCAACCGCGCCGCCACCTCGCCATTCACGACCTCCGGCGACACCGAACTGACCAGCCCGCGCCACTGCTGCCCATTGCCCGAGATCTCCCCCGGCATCCCCGGCTGCAGCTCGCGCGCAAAGCTCTCGGCCACCTGCATCTGCACCTCCAGCGCCGACAGGTCGATGACGGACAGCAGCTTGGCGTCACGGGCGACGTTGGTGCGGTCGGCGATGAAGAGCTGGCCCACCTGACCGTCCACCGGGGAACGCACGGCCAGCTCCGTCACCTGGCGCTCCAGGTCGGCAGCCAGCAGCTGCTGGCGGGCCAGCGCGCTCTGCTTGGCCTGCACGTCCAACCTGAGGCTGTCGGTCTTCAACCCGCGCAGGCCCGCGGCCTGGTCCAGCGCCAGCTTCGCCTTGGCCAAAGCGTCCTGCGCACGCTCCACCTGCATGCGCGCCGTGGCGCCGGCCTCGAAGGCCTGCGTCTGGCGGGCCAGGTCGTTCTGCGCCGTCTGCTGGTCGATGCGGGCGTTCTCGAACGCACTCTGCAACGCGGCGGACTGCTGGCGCGCCTCGACCTCGGCGCGCGCCAGGTCGGCCCGCAACGCGTCGACCTGGCTGCGCTCCTGCGCGAGGCGGTTGGTCAGCTCGGGCGAGTCCACACGGGCCAGCACCTGGCCCTGCTTGACCGGGTCGCCCGCGCGCACGACCAGCGTCACGGTGCCGGCACCGGGCGCGAACAGCGTGGGGCTCTGCGCGGCGACGACACGGCCCTCGCCGGCCACGTCGCGCGTCAGCGGGCCGATGTCGACGGCGGCGATGTTCAAGCGCGCGGCGCTGACGGCCGCATCGGCGGACAGCATCTGCTTGACGCGCCCGCCGCCCAGCAGCGCGATGGCGGCAGCAATGGCCACGCCGGCGATGACCAGCACGGGCCAGCGCCGAGACCGGGTGGCGAGCGGACGGTCCTGTTCGGAGGTGTCGCGGAAACGGGTGTTCATGGCCAGGTAGTTCGCAAGCCATGTGCCAGCGGCCCGGTCGTTATGAATCAATCACTTGGCGCGGCGGACGGTGTCCGCGGACAGTGGGCGGACAGTCCGGGCGCGGCGGGCGCCTCTTGACTTCCGCTTCACATCGGCCGAGCACATTGGCGGCACCTCAACTACCCAGGGCTCCCACCATGCGCCGCCTCCTGCTTGCCGCCAGCCTCACCGCGTCCCTTGGCCTGCCCGCCATAGCTACCACCACCGCACCCAGCGTGCTGCTCGTCATCTCCAGCGAAGGCCGCTCCGAGGGCACGACCATCAGCCGCCCCGGCTTCGAGATGGACGAGTTGGCCATGGCCTGGCTGACGCTGCGCGCCAACGGGCTGCAGGTGCAGATCGCCAGCCCGGCCGGCGGCGCCGTCGTGGCCGACCGCCACAACCCGCGCGACGACCACATCGCTGCATTCCTGGCCGATGCCGACGGTGTACGCCAGCTGCAGCAGACCCGCCGCACGCAGGACGTGAAGCCCGGCGAACACGCGGCCATCTTCCTGATCGGCGGCAAGGGCGCGATGTTCGACCTGCCGCGCGACACCGCACTGCTCAACCTGCTCGCGGCCCACCAGGGCGTGCTGGCGGCGGTGTGCCACGGCCCGGCCGCGCTGCTGCAGGTGAAGACGCCCGACGGTCGCCCGCTGGTGGCCGGCCGGCGCATGACGGGCTTCAGCGACGAAGAGGAAAAGCTGTTCGGCAAGAAGTGGGCGAAGGAATACCCGTTCTGGCTGGAGACTCGGGCCCGCGAGCTGGGTGCGAAGTGGGAGGAGGCGCCGCTGATGAGCCCCAAGCTGGTCGTCGACGGCTCGCTGGTGACCGGGCAGAACCCGTTCTCGACGACGCTGGTGGCCGAGGCCATCGTCACGCAACTGGGCCGCACGCTGCAGCCGCGCACGGCCTTCCGCGACGAGGCCAGCATGCAGCTGGTGACGCGCTGGCTTGCCGGCGAGCATGGCGGCGTGCGCGCTGCGCTGGCCGCCGAGCCCAAGCGTTTCAACACCGACCTGATCGCCATGCTGGGCTACTACCAGTTCGAAGCAGCGACCGACGACGCTGCGCGCCGGCAGGCGCTGGCCGTCATGGAGCTGGCCGCCCCGCACATGGCGCACGCGCAGTTCCGCCTGGGCCTGGCACGCGCCTATGCCAAGCTGGCACAGCCGCAGCAGGCGCGCGAGGTGCTGACCGCGCTGCTGGCCGCCGACCCGGCCAATGCCGAAGCGCGCACTGCGCTGGAGAAACTGGCTGGGTAGCCCTGGATCAGGCAGCTGACCGCTTGCTATTCATCGAAAGTCTCATGGCATCAACACGCTGGCGACAGGGCGACGTTCACCACTTCGATGAACAGCGCTGCGCGCCCGCTGGTCTGGCGCTTCGAGCCGCTGGCGGCGTTGCTTCTCCTCGTGGGCAGAAGCCCACTTCGTCGGCGCGTCTTGCCAGCGGCCCGCCTCGCCCGCCCCTCGGGCGCGCCCAACTGCCGGATCCAGGGACACTGCCCACATGCCGCACCTGCTGCTCGTCGAGGACCACGCCCCGCTGCGCGAGCAGATCGCCGCGCTGCTGCGCGCGGCCGGCCACCGCGTGACCGAGGCGAGCGACGGGCGGCTCGCGCTGCAGGCCGCGCTGGGCGACGCGCCCGACGTGCTGCTGCTGGACATCGGCCTGCCCGGCCTGGACGGGCTGCAGCTGTGCGAGCAGCTGCGCGCCGCCTCGCCCTGCCATGTGCCAGTGCTGATGATCACGGCGCGCGACACGCTGCCCGACAAGCTGGCCGGCTTTGCCGCCGGCGGCGACGACTACCTCGTCAAGCCCTTCGACGGCGAGGAGCTGCTGGCGCGCGTGCAGGCGCTGTCGCGGCGCGGCCAGGCCGGGCAGGACTACCTGCTGCGCGTGGGCCCGCTGAGCCTGGACCGGCGCGCGCAGGAGGCCTTTCGCGATGGTCAGCGGCTGGCGCTGCCGCCCACGCCGCTGGCGATCCTGCGCCTGCTGATGGAAGCCCACCCGCGCGCGCTGACGCGCAGCCGCCTGATCCAGCGGCTGTGGGACGACGAGCCGCCCGACTCGGACCCGTTGCGCAGCCACATCCACCAGCTGCGGCAGGTGATGGACAAACCCTTCGACCAACCGCTGCTGACCACGGTGCACGGCATCGGCTACCGGCTCGACACCGGGGACACGGCATGACGCTGCAGCGCCGCCTGATGCTGGCCTTCGCCGCGTTCACCCTGGTGGTGGCGGCGCTGTTCGGGTTGTTCGCGATGGCCTTCACCTACGTGGTGGAGGACGGCTTCATCGAACAGCTGCTGCACCGCGAAGCCACGCGGCTGCGCGCCGAGCATGTCCGCGACGGGCGCTGGCCGGCGCCCGTCAACACACCGATGCCGATGCAGGTGCATGAGCAGGCCGCCACGCTGCCCGCCGAAGTCGCGGCGACGCTGGCCGACGAGCCCGGGCGCCGCGAGGTGCCCGGCGCCGAAGGCCGCCACTACCACCTGCTGCCGCTGGTGCGCGAGGGCCAGCCGCCCTGGCTGCTGGCAGAAGTCAGCAGCCAGTTGATCGTGCGGCCCATGCGCGCCGAGCTGCTGCGGTGGCTGGCCGGCTGGGGGCTGGCGGTGGTGAGCCTGGCAGGCCTGCTGGGCTGGTGGCTGGCCCGCCGCGTCAGCCGGCCGCTGGCGCGGCTGTCCGAGCACATGCGCGCCGCGCGGCCGCAGGCCTTGCCGCGCCTGCCCGGCGGTGAGCCGAGCGACGAGATCGGCGACATGACGCGCAGCCTGGACGCGCTGCTGGGCCGCACCCGCGACTTCATCGCCCGCGAGCAGTCCTTCAGCCGCGACGCCAGCCACGAGCTGCGCACGCCGCTAGCCGTGCTGCGCATCGGCCTGGACCGCCTGCACACACAGGCAGACGCGGCCCAGCGCCGCGAGCTGCTGCCGCTGCAGACGTCGGTGCGACTGATGGAGCAGACGGTGGCGACGCTGCTGATGCTGGCGCGCGAGCCGGCCACCGCGCCGGTGGCGCCAACGCCCATCCTGCCGCTGGTGGAGGACTGGGTGCTGGCCCATGCCGCCGCGCTGGACGCCCGGGCGCTGCACATCGACTGCCAGCTCGGCCCCGCCGACGCGCTGGCGCTGCCCGCGCCGGTGCTGCAGCTGGTGCTGGCCAGCCTGCTGGCCAATGCGCTGACGCACGGGCAGGCGGGCGGCTGCATCACGATCGGCTGGCAGGGCGGCAGCCTGTCGCTGCGCAACCCGGGCGCGGGTGATGCGGGAGCGGGATCAGGCCTCGGCCTGGGCATCGTGCAGCGGCTGCTGGCGCAGCACGGCGGCACGCTCGCCTTCGAACAGGCGGGCGGTCAGACCGAGGCGCGCATCGAGCTCGACCGACCGTAGGCGGTCGTCAGACGCTCAGCGTCGCCACGAGGAACCAGTAGGCCAGCACCGCAACGCTCAGACACAACGCAAAGGTCGCCGAGTTCTGTCTCATGGTGTCCTCCAGTCGTTGCGGCGCCGCCTCAGCCGCGCATCAGCTTGTCCGCATGGCGCCAAGTCTGCGGGGCTTGAGGAAACACTGTTGCCAGTGCGGCTTCCGACAGCCCCAGGTGGCGCTGCAGCAGCGGCGCCAGCACCTGGCGGAAGTCATTGGCCACGGCCAGGTCGCGGCCGTCGGCGAGCGCGGGCTTGTCCAGCCCCGGCCAGTCGCCCAGCACCCGGCCGCCCGCCACCGGGCCGCCCAGCAGCCACATCACGTTGCCCCGGCCATGGTCGGTGCCGCCGTTGCCGTTCTGGCGCAACGTGCGGCCGAACTCGCTGACGACGACGATGACGGTGTCCTTCAGCGCATCGCCCAGGCCCAGGCTGAGCGCGTCCAGCCCCTCGCTCAGGCTGGCCAGGCGGTTGGCGAGCTGGCCGCGCGAGGCGCCCTGGTTGACGTGCGTGTCCCAGCCACCCACGGCCGTGAAGGCGAGCTGGGTGTGGGCGTCCTTGCGGATCAGCGTGCCCAGCCGCCGCGCGTCGGCCGCAAAGCTGCGGGCGGAAGGCGCGCCGGCGTCGGCGCTGGGGTCCATGGAGCGCTCGCCCGGCGCCATGCCCGAGGCCATGCTCCTGGCCATCTCGCCCCGGCCCTCGGTCGTGTCGCGCAGCGTGCCGCTGAGTTGGGCGTCGTTGGCGTAGAGCTTGGCGAGACCCGCCTGCATCTGCGGGTTGTCGATGGCGCGGCGCTGCAGGGCGTTGGGCCCCAGGCCCAGGCTGGCGACGCTGGCGGTGCCGGCAAAGATGCGTGGCGGCGTGCTGCCCTGGGAGATGGCGCGCGTGGGCGCGGGCTCGCCGGGCAGCGCGGCCAGCAGGCGGTTCAGCCAGCCATCGGGCGTGGACTTGCGGCCGGGCGTGCCGGACTCCAGATAGTCCTGTGCGTCGAAGTGCGAGCGCGTCGGGTCGGGCGAGCCGCTGGCATGCACGAAGGCGAGCTGGCCGCCGTCCCAGTGGCGCTTCAAGGGCAGCAGCGCGGGGTGCAGGCCGAACAACGAGTCCAGCTTGATGAGGCCGTCCTCGGCGCCGGGCGGCGGCAGCGCGATCTGCGGGCGGCTGGCGGCGTATTCGCGCTCGCCGTAGGGCGCGACGACGGACAGTCCGTCCACCGCACCGCGCAACATGACGACGACGAGTTTTTTCTGTCTGAACTCACCGTTCTGGCCCTGGGCGCGCACGAGAGAGACCGGCAGGCCACCCAAGGTGAACGCGCCGAAATGGAGGAGTTGACGACGGAGCATGGCGGGTCCTTAGCGCTTCATGAAGTCGGGGCTGGCGAGCAGCAGGGCGACTTGCTGGCCCGCAGGCTCGGTCGCCAGCGTGCGGCGTGTCGGCGCACTGACCGAAGCGCCCAGCGTCGTGCCGAGCCTATCGGGTGTGACGCCGCTGCGCTGCCCCAGCGTCGTGGCCAGCTGCACGCGCTGCGTCAGCGCCTCGGGGTTGCGCCAGGCAGCGGCCGTGTTCTTGTAGCCGTCGGGCGTGACGGCACCGTAGAGCGGCTGGCCGGCCTGGACCAGCGCCTGCTGCAGCGGCTGCGGGTTGGCCAGCGGCAAGTCCAGCGCGCGCATGCTGGACAGCAGGTACTGGTAGGGCGTCTTGAACTTGGCCTGCCAGGCGCTGCGGCTCCAGAACTCATCGGCACGGATCAGCGTGCGCGTGAACTCGCGCAGGTCGCCGCCGGTGGCGCGGAAGTTGTCGGCAAGCTTGTCGACGAGGGGGGCCGGCGGCTCGTCGGCGACGAAGGCCTGCGCGAACTTGCGCGCCAGGTGGCGGGCCGTGGCCGGGTGGGCGGCCAGCACGTCCAGCGCGCGCACGCCTTCACTCATGCCCGCGCCAGCCACCGGCTGGCCGAGCCAGGTCTTGCCGCCGTTGTCATGGCGGCGCGCGTTGAACTCGAAGGCGTCACCCGCCCCCTGGCGCTGGTCCACGCCCCAGCCGGTCAGCATGCGCGCCAGCTCGGTCACGTCGCGCTGCGTGTAGCCGCCGTCCACGCCCAGCGTGTGCAGCTCCATCAGCTCGCGGGCGTAGTTCTCGTTGAGCCCGCTGCGGCGCTCCGCACCCGGGCGGGCGGTGCCGGCCGCCACGCTCTGCGCGTTGTCCAGATAGATCAGCATGGCCGGGTGCCGGGCCGTGGCGCCCAGCATGTCGCGAAAGCGCCCCAGCACATGCGGGCGGATGGCGTGCTGCTCATAGTCCGCGATCAGCACACCCACCGCGTTCTTGCCGGCGAAGACGTTGAAGTGGTTGAACCAGAACTCGGCCAGCACCTCCTCCAGCTGCGCCGGGCTCTGCAGCGCGCGCGCCAGCCGCGCCGTGGCGGCCTGCTGCACGAGGGGGCGCACCTGCTCGCGCACGGCGTTCAGCGCGTCCATGCTGGGCGCCTCGCCCTTGGCCTGCTCGCGCCGCGCCTCGCGTGCGGCCCTGGTGGCCTCGCGGTAGCGGCCCAGCAGTTCGCCCTGGCTTAGCTTGAGCACCTCCAGGCCGGCCAGGCGCTCGGTCAGCGCGGCGGGCTGGGCCAGCCGGCGCGGTTCGAGCTGCTCGGTGAGGAAGCGCTCCAGCCACTTCTCGGCGCCCTGCTCGGCGATGGCCGCCGCATCGGCCGGGCGCGGGCCGTAGCCGAGCCGGTTTAGCGCATGCAGCGCGCGCTCGTCGGCGCTCAGGGCAGGGCCGGGGGCGGCCAGGCCGGGGCGGGCCAGCAGGGTCGTGCCCGCAAGGGCGGCGGCGCTGCTCAGCAGCAGGCGGCGGTTCTTGTTCATCGGCGGTCTCCGTCGTTGGGGCGAAGGATCACGCCGAACGCGCAAGGCCGTGTGGCCGATGCGCAAAGATTTGTGTCAGGGCAAGCATCGCCGCCCCCTCGGGGGTTGAGGCCGGACGCGGCGTGCCCAGTGAGCGCGGTGCGCCTGCCCTCGGTCGGGGGACTTCACCCCAACCAGCGCTCCAGGCTACGCAGCGTCGCCGCCAGGTCCAGCGGCTTGGACCAATAACCGTCGAAGCCGCCTCGGCGGGCCAGGTCGGCGGCGAGGTATTCCGATTCCGCCGTCACCAGCAGCGCCGGCACGGTGGCCGCGAGGCCGGCCTGGCGCAACTCGCCCAGCAGCGTGTCGCCGGTGGCATCGGGCAGGCGCTGGTCGCACAGCAGCAGGTCGACACGCTGCTCGGCCACCAGGCGCAGCGCCTCGGCGCCGCTGCGCGCGACCTGCAGCCGCAGGCCAGGCCGCAGGTCCAGGATGCCTTGCATCAGTAACGCGTTGACCGGGTCGTCCTCGACGTAGAGCACGGCGTGCATCGTCATGACGCCCAGCAGTGGCCCGGGCCGGCAAGGGGCAGGACAAGGGCGGCGCGGCGGCAAAAGGGGGTCATGGTCGACTTGCTGAAATGAACTGCGGTGATTATCAAATTTATTGATATCACTGCACATCGCAACCCACACCTGATTCAGGTGTCAGGGCCGGATTCGCCAAATCCGCCGCGCCGCTGGACGCCAAGACCGGCCAGGCCGTCGGCCAGCGCGGCCCAGCGGCCAGCCAGGGTCTGGTCGCCCGGGCGCCCGTGTTCGAGCGCCGCCTCCAGCGCGCCGGCGTGGGCGGACAGCCCCGGCTCGCCCAGCATCTCCAGCACCGCCTTCAGCCCATGCGCCACGCGGCGCAGCGTGGCGGCGTCGGCGCTGGCAAGGGCCGCGTCGCCCTGGGCCAGGTCGTCGGCGAAACGCGTGATGCAGCCGGCGCGGAAGCTGTCGTAGAGCGCCTGGTCGCCGCCGAAGTGCGTGTGCACCGGGCCGGCCCCCTTCACCGCCGGCGCGGCGGGCGGGGCCAGGCGCAGCAGCTCGGCCACCGTGCCCAGCAGCTCGGCCAGCGGCACCGGCTTGCACAGCGTGCGGGCGACACCGCGCGCGGCCAGCGCGAGGTGGCGGTCCTCATGCACGCCAGCGCTGAAGACAACCCAGGGCGGCGCGCCGTCGGCCAGCGCCAGGCCGTCGGTGAGCAGCACCTCGGCCGAACCGTCGGGCAGCATCAGGTCGCTGATGACGAGGCTCCAGCCGCCGGCCGCCAGCGCCGCGCGGGCCTGGGCCAGGTTGGCCACGGCATGCAGTTCGACGGCCGGCGCGGCGGGGTCGTGGCCGGGCAGCTCCTCCAGCGCCAGCTCGACGAAACGGCTGATCGAAGCATCGTCCTCGATCAGCAGCAGGCGGGCGGCCATGCCGGGCGCGTCAGTTGGCCAGCGGGGCTGCGGCGACCTGGGCCAGCAGCGGCGGCAGCTCGGTGACCAGCGCGGTCTTGTGCACCACCGGCACGCCCTCCAGCGCGAAGCGGTAGGGCGCGCGCTGGGCTTCGTCCAGCGCGGTGACGACGATAAGGCGGGAGCGCGCGAACTGCGGGTGCGAGCGCAGGCTGGAGATCAGCGCCGCGCCGTCGATGCCGGGCAGCAGGATGTCGATGAGCAGCACGTCGGGCTCCAGCCGGCCAGCCAGCGCCAGGCCGGCGATGCCGTCGGCGGCGACGTGCAGGTCGGCGTCGGGCAGCTCGCGTTTGACGATCAGGCTGATGAGGTTCTGGAAGTGCACCGAGTCCTCGATCAGCAGCAGCGTCGTCGGCCGCCCGGCGCTGGCCGCAGCCGGCCCAGGCGTCACCGGCGTCGCGGGGGTGGCGCCGCGCGCCGCCAGCCAGGCGTCCAGCGAACTGCGCAGGATGCGGCGGTGGCCGCCGGGCGTCTTCCAGGCCTGCAGGTCGCCGCGGTCCACCATCAATTGCACGGAACGCACGGCCAGGCCCAGCCGCTGGGCGGCCTCGGTGGTGGAGCAGGTGTCGGGGACGGTGGGGGTGGGTTGCACGCGTGGCATTTTGCCGAATTTGCCAGCGCATGCCGAGTGGGGCATATTTGATAGAAACGGTTGCATTCGATAATTCAGGCGTCTGACCGGAATCTGCCATGCCCTCACCCGCCCTCCCCGACACGTTGGCGCCCGCCAGCCGCGCTGCGTCGACGCCTCTGCAGCAGGCTGCGGATGCCCGCCACGAAGCCGACGCGCGCGCCCACCGCGTGCGTCTGGGTCATCTCGCCGAAGCCCTGGCGCGCCACCTCGGGCTGGATGCCGACACCGCACAGCTGCTGCGCCTGGCCGCGCCGCTGCACGACGTGGGCGAGACCGACCCCACAGCGCCCTTCGAGCCCGCCTGGCCGCTGACCTCCGCCGAGGAGCGCCGCCGCCGCCACGCGCAGCCACAGCGCGGCGCGGCGCTGCTGGGCAGCTCGCGCCTGCCGCTGTTCGCGCTGGCCGCCGAGATTGCGCTGCACCACCGCGAGCGCTGGGACGGCAGCGGCTACCCGCAGGGGCTGCGCGGCAAGGCGATCCCGCTGTCCGCGCGTATCGTTGCGGTCGTGGACTATTTCGACGCCTTGACGATGCACCGCCATTTCCGCCCGGCGCGCGCCGACGACTGCGGCCTGGCGATGCTGGCCGAGCAGGCCGGCAGCGCCTTCGACCCGGAGATCGTCGCCGCCTTTGTCGCCCACGCGCCGGAGCTGATCGCGCTGCGCGACCGCATCGACCCGGCCGCGCCGCCGAGGGCCGGGGCTTGAGGCTGGCGCGGCGTCCGATGACGCGCGCCACCTTGTGCGCCGCCGTGGCCCTGGCGGCGGCAAGCGCCGTCGCTGCGCCGCCCACGCCGGTCCTGCAGCAAGTCCAGCAACGCGGCGAGCTGCGCGTGTGCATCTGGCCCGACTACTACGGCGTGTCGCTGCGCCACCCGCGCACCGGCCAGCTCGCCGGCATCGACATCGACCTCTCGGCCGCCCTCGCCGCCGACCTCAAGGTCACGGCGCGCCATGTCGATTCGTCCTTCGCCACGCTCGTCGACGACCTGCTGCAGGACCGCTGCGACGTGGCCATGTTTGCCGTCGGCATGACGCCGCAGCGCGCCCGCCAGTTGCGCTTCAGCCGGCCCTATCTGGAGAGCGACATCTACGCCGTGACGACGCGCAGCAGCCGCGTCGTGCAGCGCTGGGAGGACCTGGACCGCCCCGGCGTGCGCGTCGCCGTGCAGGCCGGCACCTTCATGGAGCCCGTCATGGCCGGCGCGCTGCGCCATGCGACGCTGGTGATCGTGAGCCCGCCGGACACGCGCGAACGCGAGCTGGAGGCCGGCCGCGTCGACGCCTTCATGACCGACTACCCCTACAGCCGCCGGCTGCTGGACGGCGCCGACTGGGCCCGCCTCGTCGCGCCGCCGTCGCCGTTCTTCGTGACCCCCTATGCCTACGCCGTCAAGCCCGGCGACGCGGCCTGGCTCGGCGTAGTGGACGACTTCGTCGCCCGCATCCAGCGCGACGGTCGGCTGAAAGCGGCCGCCGACCGCCACGGCCTGGGCGCCATCGTCCGATCGCGCTGAAATGAATACCAGCACCGTAGGGCAGGTCGCGACCCGCCGTTTGGTAGCGACAACCCGGCAAACGGTCTCGGGTTCCGCCACCAAACGGCGGGTCATGACCCGCCCTACGGCAGGACGCTGATGCCCAACCGCAGCCGCTGGCGCCCCAGCAGCATCACGGCCGGCGCGGGCGCGCTGCTGGCCGCCATGCTGCTGGGCGGCACCGGCTACGCACTGTGGCGCGAGGAGCGCAACCTGATGGCCGACACGGCGGCCCGCCAGGCCTTGCTGGCCCGCGTGCTGGAAGACCACGCCCGGCGCAGCCTGGAAGCCACGCAGATCGCACTGGCCGGCCTGGCCGACGTGGCCGGCCGCAACGCGCCGCCCGAGGTGCTGCAGGCGTTGCTGGAGCAGACGCAGGCCAGCCTCGGCTTCCTGCGTGGCGTGGCGCTGCTGGACGCGACCGGCCAGGTGCTGGCGGCCGCCGACCCCGCCGACCGCGACGCCCGCATCGAGCTGGACGCACTGGGCCCCTGGCCCGCCGACGGCCGCGACGCGGTGGGCGGCTTCGTCGCGGCGCGCAGCCTCGCCACGCTGAGCCAGCAGGGCGCCGTCGTGCCGCCCGGCGTGGGCTTCATCCCGGTGCTGCGCGCGACGCAGCTGGCCGGCAACCGCCCGGCGCTGCTGGTCGCGCTGCTGAACCCCGATGCGCTGGCCAACTTCCAGCAGCTGACGCTCAACGACCCCGAGACCGCTGCCGCCCTGGTCGACCTGGACGGCCGGCTGCTGGCGGCCACCAGCAGCGCCGAGCACCTGCCGGGCGAAGGACTGCCCCAGCTGCTGGCCGCAGGCGGACCGCTGGCCCAGGTGCGCGCGGGCGGCGAGCACGGCCGCTGGGAAGGGCCCGGCCTGCGCGGCGCGCCGCAGCTGGGCGCCTACCGGGCGCTGCGCGCGCGGCCGCTGGCCGTGCTCGTCGAGCTGCCGCAGGCCGAGCTGCGCCGCCAGTGGCTGGCCACGGCGCGCGACCTCGGCCTGCCGGCCGTCGGCATCGCAGCGGCCCTGCTGGCGCTGGCGGGCGTGGCGGCGGCGGCGCTGCGCGCCCGGGAACGCGGCGCCCGCGAGCTGGACAGCGCCCAGCGCCAGGTGGCCGACCGCGAGCGCGAGCTGAGCGCCATCTTCGGCAGCGTGCAGGACTTGCTGTTCCGCACCGACGCGGCCGGCCGCGTGACCTTCATCAACGACGGCTATGCCCGCACCTCGGGCCGCGACGTGGCCCATGTGCTGGGCCAGCCGCTGCAGGAGCTGTTCGGCGGCTCGCCCGCCGTGGCCGCCCTCTTCGACGCCTGCGACGCCGACGAGCCTCGGCCACAGCATGCGCGCGCCGACTGGACCGGGTCCGACGGCCGGGCGCGCAGCGTCGAGCTGCACCTGGCGCCGCTGCGCCGCGGCCCCGGTCAGCTCGAATGGGTGGGTAGCGCTGCGGACGTCAGCGGCCTGATGCTGGCCCAGGCCGAGCTGCGCGCCCAACTCGGCCTGGCCCGTTCGCTGCTGGCCAGCAGCCCGCTGCCGACCTCCGTGCTGGACGGCGACAACTGCTACCTCGACGTCAACCGCGCCTGGGAGCAGTTCACCGGCCGGCGCCGCGCCGATGTGCTGGGGCGCCGCGCCGCCGGCTATCTGCGCGCCGACGAAGCCGCCTTCCACGACGCCCGCGACGCAGAGCTGCTGGCGCGCGGCGGCGAGGTGAACTACGAGACCGTCTGGACCAGCACGGAGGGGCGGCGTCGCGACCTGTTCGTCAGCAAGTCCACCTTCCCCGACGCCCACGGCCGGCCGATGGGCATCGTCGTCTGCTTCATGGACATCAGCGAGTTCCGCGAGGCCGAGCGCGCCACGCGCGCCGCCCGCGACGCGGCGCTGCAGGCGTCGGGCGCCAAGTCCGACTTCATCGCCAACGTCAGCCACGAGCTGCGCACGCCGCTGCAGTCCATCCTCGGCTTCTCGGAGATCGGCGCGCGGCGCGCCCGCGACGACGCGCGGCTGGCCGAGTTGTTCACCGACGTGCACCGCGCCGGCCAGCGCATGCTCAGCCTCGTCAACGACTTGCTGGACCTCAGCAAGATCGAGCGCGGCGCCGAGCCGCTGCAGTTGCAGCGCCTGGACCTGCGGCCGCTGGCCGCCGAAGTGGCGCGCGAGCTGGCGCCGCTGCTGGCCGCGCGCGGCCAGCAGCTGGACCTCGCGCTGGGCGACGACGAGCTGGTCGTGCGGGCCGACCCGCTGCGCCTGCAGCAGCTGTTGAGCAACCTGCTGGCCAACGCCGTGCGCTTCTCGCCCGAGGACGGCGTCGTCGAGCTGAGCGCCGGCCACGGCGAGGACGGCGACGTGCGCGTGGACGTGGCCGACCGCGGCCCGGGCATCCCGCCGGACGAGCTGGAGAGCATCTTCGAGGCCTTCGTTCAGTCCAGCGCGACGAAGAACGCCGCCGGCGGCACCGGCCTGGGCCTTGCCATCTGCCGCCGCATTGCCGCGGCCCATGGTGGCCGCATCTGGGCCGCCAACCGGCCCGGCGGCGGCGCCATCGTCTCGCTGGTGCTGCCGGCAGCGCAGCTCGGTGACACGGTGGCGGCGGCGCTCTGAGCGCGCGCTACTTCACCTCGCCACAGCCAACGGCCGCGCGCGTGGGCCGGACGCCGCCGCACAGCACCTCGGTGTTGCGCAAGCGGGGCGCCTCATCCGTGGCTTCGGAGCTGAGGGGCCTGGCAGCCACGCGGGCTGGCTTGCTAATCGTTCAACGACGACAGGAACTGCTGCAGCTCCGGCGTCCTCGGCGCGCTGAACAGCTCGGCGGGCGGACCGATCTCGTGCACGCGGCCCTGGTGCATGAAGATGACGCGGTCGGCCACCTTGCGGGCGAAGCTCATCTCGTGCGTGACCATCAGCAGCGTCATGCCCTCTTCGGCCAGCGTCTCGACGACGCGCAACACCTCGCCCACCAGCTCCGGGTCCAGCGCCGACGTGATCTCGTCGCACAGCAGCACGGCCGGCTCCATCGCGAGGGCCCGGGCGATGGCCACGCGCTGCTGCTGGCCGCCGGAGAGCTGGTCGGGCATGGCGTTGAACTTCTCGGCCAGGCCCACGCGCGCCAGCAGCTTGGCCGCCTGCTGCGCGGCGTCGTTGTGGGCGCGCTTCTTCACCAGCGTGGGCGCCAGCATCACGTTGCGGCCCACGCTGAGGTGGGGGAACAGGTTGAAGCCCTGGAAGATCATGCCGACCTGCTGGCGCAGCTCGCGCATGGCCATGGCGCTGTCGTACAGCAGCGGCTTGCCGTTGACGGTCAGCGCGCCGTCCTGGAACTGCTCCAGCCCGTTCACGCAGCGCAGCAGCGTGCTCTTGCCGGAGCCGCTCTTGCCGATGATGGCGATGACCTCGCCGCGCTTGACGTCCAGGTCGATGCCCTTGAGCACCTCGTTCGTGCCATAGGACTTGCGCAGCGCGGTGATGCGGACGATGGGGTCGGCGATAGCTTCAGCGGGCATGGATTCGGCGCTCCAGATGTTGGGCGTAGAGGCTGATGGGGAAGCACAGCGCGAAGTACAGCAGCGCCACGCAACCGAAGACGAGGAAGGGCTTGAAGCTGGCGTTGGCGATCATGCTGCCGGCCTTGGTCAGCTCGACGAAGCCGATAACCGACGCCAGCGCCGTGCCCTTGATGACCTGCACGAGAAAGCCCACCGTGGGCGCGATGGCGAGCCGCCCGGCCTGCGGCAGCACGACGTGGCGCAGCTGTTCGCCAAAGCTCATCGCCAGGCTGCGCGCGGCCTCCCACTGGCCCTTGGGCACGGCGTCCACGCAGCCGCGCCAGATCTCGACGAGGTAGGCGCTGGTGTAGAGCGTCAGCGCGAGGGCCGCAGCCGTCCAGGCCGACACCTCGATCCCCAGCAGCGCCAGGCCGAAGTAGGCCAGGAAGAGCTGCATCAGCAGCGGCGTGCCCTGGAAGAGCTGTACATACCAGCCGATGACGCGCCGCGTGCGTGTGCCCAGGCCCAGCCGCAGCGTCAGCAGCAGGCCGCCCACCAGGCCGCCGCCGACGAAGGCGATGGCCGACAGCGCCACCGTCCAGCGCAGCGCCAGCAGCAGGTTGCGGACGATGTCCCAGAGGGTGAACTCGATCATGACGAACGCCTCCCGAAGATGAAGCGCGGCCCGGCCCACATCAGCAGGTGGCGCGCCGCGATGGACAGCGCCAGGTAGCAGAGCGTGGCGATGATGAAGGCCTCGAAGGCTCGGAAGTTGCGGCTCTGGATGAGGTTGGCGGCGTAGCTCAGCTCCTCGGTGGAGATCTGCCCGCAGACGGCCGAGCCCAGCATGACGATGATGATTTGGCTGGTCAGCGCCGGCCACACGCGCTGGAAGGCCGGCGGCAGCACGACGCGCATGAACACCTGCACGGGGCTGAGCGCCAGGCTCTGCGCCGCCTCCCACTGGCCGCGCGGCGTGGCCTGGATGCCGGAGCGCAGGATCTCGGTGCCGTAGGCGCCGAGGTTGAGCGTCATCGCGATCAGCGACGCGGATTCAGGCGACAGCTTCACCCCAAGAGCCGGCAGGCCGAAGAAGATGAAGAACAGCTGCACGATGAAGGGCGTGTTGCGCAGCAGCTCCACATAGGCGCCCAGCACGCGCCGCAGCCACACCGGCCCGCTGACGCGCGACCAGGCGCCCAGCGTGGCGATGACGAGGCCCAGCGGCGTGGCGATGAGGGTGAGGCCCAGCGTCCACGCCAGGCCCTTGAGCAGCAGCGGCCATTCGGCCAGCACCGCGAGGAAGTCGAAGGTGATCATGGGGTGCGCCTTTTCAACAAGGTTCACATTGAGGGCCAGCGGGTAGGGTGGGTCGCGACCCGCCGTTGGGTGGCACAGCACCACACACCATCAAACGGCGGGTCACGACCCGCCCTACCCTGCGCAATCGCTGCGTTTCACATCACAACGGCAACTCGCCCGTGCTGCGGCCGAGCCACTTCTTGGACAGCGCCTCCAGCTCGCCCGACGCCTTGGCCGCCGCGATGATGGTGTTGACCTTGGCCAGCAGTGCGTCCTCGCCCTTCATCACGCCGACGTAGCAGGGGCTGTCCTTCAGCAGCAGCTTGTATTCGGTGTTCAGCCCCGGGTTGCGCTGCATCAGGTTGCCGGCAACGGCGGCGCTGGTGGCCAGCAGCTGGGTCTGGCCGGCTGCGAAGGCGGCGATGGTGGCGTTGTTGTCCTCGAAGCGCTTGTATTCCAGCGTGGCCGGCGCGACCTTGGCCAGCTCCTGGTCTTCCATCGCGCCGCGCGTGACGGCCACGCTCTTGCCGCCCAGGTCGGCCCAGCTCTTGATGTTCAGGCTCTTGGCCGCGAACACCGCCTGGAAGAACGGCGCATAGGCCGCGCTGAAGTTGATGACCTTCTCGCGGTCCGGGTTCTTGCCAAGCGTGGAGATGACCAGGTCGGCCTTCTTGGTCTGCAGGTAGGCGATGCGGTTGGCGCTGGTCACCGGCACCAGCTCGGCCTTGACGCCCAGCTTGGCGGCGATCAGCTGGGCCATCGCCACGTCCAGGCCTTGCGGCGCCATGTCGGGGCCGACGAAGCCATAGGGCGGGTAGTCGGTCGGCACGGCGATCTTGATCGTCTTGCTCTTGGTGATGGTGTCCAGCGCGGTCTGCGCCTGGGCGCCGGCGGCCAGCAGGCCGGAGGTCGCGAAGGCCGCGATGAGCAGGCGGCGGGTCAGGGACGAGGTCATAGCAAGGCTCCTAGATAGGCGGCTGGGGGGTCGGTGGATTCACGGGCCGGCTGCGGCAGCGGCGCGAGCGCGCTGCGCAGCTGGTCCAGCGGGTCGCTGAGGGCCGGCAGGCGCAAGGCGGCCTGCACATTGGCCAGGTGTTCGGCCATCAGCGCTTCGGCGCGGGCGCGGTCGCCCTGCTCCAGCGCGGCGACGATGGCGACATGCTCCTGGCAGGACGCGGCAGCCTCGTGCGAGGACTGGTAGAGCATGGCGATCAGCGTCGTGCGGGCCGTGTAGTCGCGCAGCGTGTCGGCCAGCAGGCCATTGCCCAGGCACTCGGCCAGGCAGACATGGAAGTCGCCGAGCAGGAAGCTGCGCGTGCCGACGTCGTCGCCCCGCAGCGCGGCCTTCTCCTGCTGCAGGTGCTTCTTCAGCCGCGCGAGCGCCGGCTTGCCCAGCGGCGCACCGCCGCGCAGCAGGCCCAGCTCGATGACGCGCCGCGCCTCGAAGGCCTCGCGCGCCTCGTCCTGCGACGGCGAGATCAGGTACCAGCCGCGCCGCGCGCTGACCGTGACGATGCCGCGCGCCGCCAGCCGCGTGAGCGCCTCGCGCACGATGGTGCGGCTGCAGTCAAACAGCATCGCCAACTGCTGCTCGCCCAGCCGCGCGCCGGGCGCGAGCTTTTGTGCGAGCACGGCTTCGACGATGCGCTGGCTGATGTCGGTGGCGGAAATGCCCATGCGAGGGCAACTGCAGCTTCCGTGCCAGCGCTTTTCAGGCTTGTATGCAAGATGGGCGCACAAGATCCGGGCAGGCGGGCCGGTGTGCCGCACCAGCGCAGTGCCGGCGCCCCAGGCTGTGCCGTGAAAGCCCCCGCCGCCCGCAGGGACTCCATCACGCAACAAATAATGTTGCATGAAATCAAACAGCCAGCTCTCCGATGTCCTGCACGTGCTGCTGCACATGGCCGAGGGCGACGGCCCGGCCACCTCCGAGGCGCTCGCGGCGGCGATGCGCACCAACCCCGTCGTGCTGCGGCGCCTGATGGGCGGGCTGCGCGAGGCCGGCTTTGTCGCCTCGGCCAAGGGCCATGGCGGCGGCTGGGTGCTGAGCTGCCCGCTGGAGCGCATCACGCTGCGCGACGTGCACGAGGCGCTGGGCGGGCCGGCCTTCGTGTCGCTGGGCTTTCGTGAGGACCGGCCGCAGTGCCTGGTGGCACAGGCCGTCAACGCCTCGCTGGGCGCTGCGGTGCAGGAGGCCGAGGCACTGCTGCTGAAGCGGCTGGGCGCGGTGACGCTGGCCGCGCTGTCGCAGGACTTTCACCACCGCCTGGCGCAACACCGCGCCGGCGCACCCCACCGACTTGAGGAGCATCTCCATGCAGATTGATTTCGCCATCATCGGCGGCAGCTTTGCCGGCCTGTCGGCCGCGCTGCAGCTGGCGCGGGCGCGCCGCCATGTGCTCGTCGTCGACGCCGGCCAGCGCCGCAACCGCTGCGTGGACGACGCCGGCCAGACCTCGCACGGCTTCATGTCGCAGGACGGTCGCGCGCCCGCCGCCATCGCCGCCGACGGCAAGGCGCAGTTGCTGCGCTACCCGAACGTGCAATGGCTGGACGGCCTGGCGGACGAGGCCCGCATCGGCGCAGACGGGCAGCTGGACTTCCGCGTCGGCGACATGGCGGTGAGCGCCGGCCGCCTCATCCTCGCCACCGGCGTGCGCGACACGCTGCCGCCGGTGCCGGGTCTTGCGGAGCGTTGGGGCCGCAGCGTCTTCCACTGCCCCTACTGCCACGGCTACGAGCTGGACGCCGGCGAGATCGGCATCATCGCCGCCGGCCCGCTGGCCCAGCACCACGCCCACATGCTGCCCGACTGGGGCCGCACGACGCTGTTCCTCAACGGTGCCTACGAATCCGGCGACGAGGAGCGCGCAGCGCTGGCCCGGCGCGGCACGCGCATCGAGGCCACGCCGGTGGCGCGCATCGAAGGCGAGGCCGACGTGGTGTTGGCCGACGGCCGCGTGCTGCGCATGAACGGCCTGTTCACGCAGCCCCGCACGGCCATGGCCAGCCCGGTGGCGGAGCAGCTCGGCTGTGCGATGGTGGACGGGCCGATGGGGCCGTTCATCCAGGTCGGCGCCACACAGGAGACCAGCGTGCCAAACGTCTTCGCCTGCGGCGACGCGGCGCGCGCGGCCGGCAATGTGGCGCTGGCGGTGGGGGACGGCGTCATGGCGGGCTTGGGGGCCCATCGGTCGACGATGTTCTGACGCGGGTCAACCGTCTAGCAGTGCATCGGCGTCGGCGAGGTAGCGCTCCAAAAACTCGTCCAATGACGCCGCCACCAGTACGTGAGGCTTGCCATCGTAATAGTCGATGTAGACCGCGCTGTGCTCATCCGACACCGGCCGCACTCGATAGTTCCAGCAGGACCACATGTAATCGGAGAACTCCACGCCATGCTCGGACGGCGGCTGCGCCATCACTTCCTCCAGCGGCCACAGGCGCCAAAGCGCGTTGCATGGCTGCAGCATGCCGCCGATGGCGCCATACAGCGCCAGCACGTCTGGCGTGGCCTCGAAGCCCAGCGCCCGGAATACCTGCCGGACCCGCTCAGCGGGCTCCGGCGGTTGAGGCTCGGTACCCTCGCGTGTCCAGCGGGCCAGCAGCTGTTCATTAGCCGGCGCGTCGCGGCTGACACGCGGCAGGGCATCGCTCTGCTCGGGAACCCACAACGCAAGGAATTGGCGAAGCATCCTCATGGCCGGACGATAACTGCCAGTGGACGCATCGCGGTCAGAATTGCCGCCCATTCCTATTGCCTCGCCACGACCTGCATGCGCCTCCTCCTCGTCGAAGACGACCCCATGATCGGTGAGAGCCTGCGCGAGGCGCTGCGCCGCCAGGGCTTTGCGGCCGACTGGGTGCGCGACGGCCAGGCGGCCGACGCCGTGCTGGCCAGCAGCGAGCGCTTCGACGCCGTGCTGCTGGACCTGGGTCTGCCCAAGCGCGACGGCGTGGCCGTGCTCCGGGCGATGCGGGCACGCGGCGACGCGACGCCCGTCATCGTGCTGACGGCGCGCGACGCGCTGACCGACAAGGTCGCCGGGCTGGACGCCGGCGCGGACGACTACCTCGTCAAGCCCTTCGAGCTGGACGAACTGCTGGCCCGGCTGCGCGCCATCGCCCGCCGGCTGGGCGGCCGCACCGACAGCGCGCTGAGCGTCGCCGACCTGCGCCTGGACCCGGCCACGCGCGAGGTCACGCGCAGCGGGCGGCCCGTGCTGCTGTCGGCTAGAGAGTTCGCGCTGCTGCAGGCGCTGCTGGAGCGGCCCGGCGCCATCGTCTCGCGCGCGCAGCTGGAGGACCGCCTCTACGGCTGGGGCGAGGAGCTGGAGAGCAACGCCATCAGCGTCTACATGCATCAGCTGCGCAAGAAGCTGGGGGCCGACCTGCTGCACACCGTCCGAGGGTTGGGCTACTACGCCGGACCCGAGAAAGGCGGCGCCGCGTGAAGCTGCTGACGACGCTGCGCGGCCGCCTGTTCGCGCTGCTCGCGCTGCTGGGCGGCGTGACCGCGCTGGCCGTGGGCGGCGCCACCTATGTCAGCGTGCGCGCCGAGGCCGACCAGCTGTTCGACTACCAGTTGCGCCAGACCGCGCTGTCGCTGCGCGACCAGGGCCGCGTGGCCAGCGACGAGGCCGCCGCACTGGCCGACCCGGGGCTGGACTACGTCGTGCAGATCTGGTCGCTGCAGGGGCTGGAGCTGTATTCCAGCCGGCCCCAAGGCATGACCGAGGCGCTGCCGGCACGCGCCGTGCTGGGCTTCTCCAACCTGCGCCTGGCCGGGCAGGACTGGCGCGTCTTCGGCGCGGCCACGCCGCTGCGCGTGGTGCAGGTGGCGCAGCCGCTGGGCGTGCGCCAGCGCCTGGCCGCGCTGGCTGCGCTGCGCAGCGTGGCGCCGGTGGCCATCGCGCTGCCGCTGGTGGCGGCCGCCGTGTGGTGGCTGCTGGGCGTGTCGCTGGCGCCGCTGGCGCGCGTGACGCAGGCTGCGCAATCACGCGGCGCCAACGCGCGCGACGCGCTGCCCACGGCTGGCCTGCCCGGCGAGGTGGCGCCGCTGGTGGACGCCTTCAACGGCCTGCTCGGCCGGCTGGGCGAGGCCTTCGACGCGCAGCGCAGCTTCGTCGCCGACGCCGCCCACGAGCTGCGCTCGCCGCTGACGGCGCTGAAGCTGCAGCTGGGCCTGTTGCGCGACTCGGCGCCGGGCGAAGAGCAGGACGCGGCAATCACCCGCCTGCGCGGCGGCATCGACCGCGCGACGCATCTCGTCGAGCAGCTGCTGGCCCTGGCCCGCGCCGAGCCGGGCGCGCCGGCCGCCGAGCAGCCGCTGGACCTGACCGAGCTGGCCCGCCAGGCCCTGGCCGACGTGCAGCCGCTGGCCGACCGGGCCGGCGTGTCGCTGACGCTGACCGCGCCCGACCCGCTGCCGCTGACCGGCGACCCGCAAGCGCTGCGCGGCGCTTGCCGCAACCTCATCGACAACGCGGTGAAGTACGGCGCGCGAACGGTGCAGGTGAGCGCACTGCGCGGTGCGCGCGGTGCGCCGCTGCTGCGCGTGGACGACGACGGCCCGGGCATCCCGCCGGAGCAGCGCGAGCGCGCGTTCGACCGCTTCCAGCGCGGCGAGGGCGTGGACGCGCCCGGCAGCGGCCTGGGCCTGGCTATCGTGCGGGCGGCGGCACGGCAGCAGGGGGCGACGGTCACGCTGGCGGATTCGCCGCTCGCCGGGCTGCGCGTCGAGATCCACTGGCCCGACGCGACGGCGTCATGAAGCGTCGGCATCTGGACATCGTCCGCTTCGGCGTTGTCGCATGCGCCATTGCGCTTGCATGGGCTTGGCTGCATTCGCTCGGCAGCAGCCTGTGTGCCAACACGGTGCTGAGCGAGTTGCCTTCGCCCTCCTGTCTACTGAGGGCCGCATTGCTGGAGTCCAACTGCGGCGCGACAACAGGCTTCAGTCGCCATGTGCAGATCCTGCGCGCCAGCGAAACGCCACAGGACGACTCGGCCTTCGTCATGGACGACAACCACGGCGCTGCATCGTTGGATGTGCAACTGCGCTGGGACGACGACGCGCGTGTCGTGGTCAGCCACGATGCGCAGGCCCGAGTGTTTCGCGCCGAGCCTTCGGCGCGCGGCGTGTCGATGGGGTACGAGGCGCGGCGCTAGCGAGCCTGCGCAGCGATCAGCGCCGGCGCCGTGACGCGGCGCTCAGGACCCTCCGACGGTGAAGCTCGTACCGTGATAGCCGGTCTGGAACAGCGAGACGGGTCGGCCGGCCCAGCGCGAAACCTCGCGCTGCAGGGCCTGGAATTCCTGCCCCTCCTGCTGGTAGGCGTAAGTGCGGCCGATGCGCAGCACCCGGGCCTCACCGGCGCCCAGCACGGTGGACTCGTAGTAGCCGCCCAGCAGCACCGCCGCCAGACGGGCGCCAGGCTCGAGCCGCACATGCCATTGCACCGCTTCGTACGAGGTCAGCACCAGCACCAGCGGGCGCAGCGAGCGGCGCACAGTCACGGTCACCCGGCCAATGGCACGGGATTGGCCCGGTGCATTGAACTTCTCACGCCCCTCGTAGATGCCGACACCTTCAACCTGCGCATCCCGTACATGGTCCAGCAACGGCGATCCGACCTGCAGCGCGGGGCTCTGGGTGATGCGCCTCTCCTCCGTCGCGGCCTGCTGAAGTACGCGTTGGTTGGCCTCCTCCAGCATGGCCGTCACCACCTCGTCCACCGGTTGGGCAGGCGCCGCTTCGAGCTGCTCCGACAGCCAGATGGTGGGGACGCTGACCTGCGCCACCCGCTTGATGGCGGGAAAGTAGCGCATGGGCCGCTGCCAGGCGGCGCCCTGAAGGCGCGCCAGCGTGCCTTGGGCGGCGTCGAAAAGATAGTTGCCGTTGCCGGCGCCCACGCCGCCGGCCGAGCCCTGCATCGTCAGGGAGACGATGTACTGGTCGGGTTTGCCGGTGGGCACCGGGTTGCTGACCCGCGCCGGCTCGAAGCTGCTCTCGCGCATGTCCAGCGTGTTCAGGTCCATGCGAACCAGCTTGTCGCCGCCGAGCAAGAGTTCCGCGCCCGCGAAGACGATCGGCCCGGATTCCATCAACACGACGCCCATACGCCGGTCGACGCCGGGCTTCTCTGCCACCACTGTCACCTTGGGTTTGCCGTCCTGCTCGTCGAGTTCGAGCTGATAGAGACCCTGAAACGTGGCGATGTTGAACCGGTTGTCGTTGCCCGGCACGGGCAGCAACCTTTCGAACGACGATTGGCCGGCGACCTGCACCGGAACGTCCTCGCCGCTGCGCAGACTGAGCAGGTGAGCCGGCTTGCCGCTGGTGCTGCGGACACCCAGGAAGCGTGGACTCAGCCAATACAGCCAGCGCGCATCGGGAAGCTCCAACAGGGTTTCGCCACCTTCGCTGGCGCGGATGCGCAGCGCGCCGGAAGTCGATTGCGCGAACAGCCTCCCATTCGGTGCCACGGTGACGTCGCCACGCTGGCCACGCTCCTTGAAAAGGCTTCGGCCGCCGCCCAGGGCGATCAGTTCCAGTCCGTCCGTCGTGGTCACGGCGATCACCGGGGCCTGGCCCGCGTCTCGGTTGAGCGCGCCGCCCTCTCCCTGCATGGTCAGCGAAGGCGGTATTTCGGCCACCGGCAGCGGCGGCTGGGCCAGCAGCTGGCCGATACGCTGAACCGCCAGCCAGCGTGCCAGCTTGCGGTCGAACTCAGCAAAGCAGGACTTGTTCTTCACGGCCGCCTCGATATCGGCGGTCGAATGCCGCCAGCTCGGCGTGAAATCCGGGCTGCAGGACACCGCCCGCGCACGCAACCGCGCCGCCCAGGCCTGGTCCAGCGTCGCCCTCTCGGTGGAAGTCTTGCTCAACTGCTCGACGAAGCGCTCGTGCGCCTGCCGGACATCCACTGTCAGCGGCAGCGCCGCATTGATGCGATCTTCTGCCGGGGCGAAACGCTGCCGCACATCGCAACCGGCGAGCAGCGCAGTCGCCAGCAGGGCCAGGGAGAACAGCAAACGGCGCATGGGCATAAGACCAGGGCGGACGGGCCGCCAAAGAGGCAAAGTGAAGCGGCAGGCAGTCTAGTCAGCGCGTCCTGTCGTTAGCCCTAGCAAGCTGACGGCGAATCGGCCATCGGTCACGACATGCCGCAATTTCGAACCACCGCAGCTCGGTCGCGCGGCTGTGTGGGTTCAAGCGCTGATACAGCGCGCGCCCCGCCCCGCCCTGCTGTCCCTTCACGCCTGCGCTCGCAACCGCTGCAATGGCGCCATGAATGAACTGCTGCCCCTGCTGACCTATTGCACGCTGATGTCCGGCACCCCCGGCCCCAACAACATGATGCTGGTGGCCAGCGGCGCCCACCATGGCTACCGGCGTACCTTGCCGGCCATCCTGGGCATCAATGCCGGCGGCGCGGTGCAGACCTTCGTCACCTGCCTGGGCCTGGGCGCGCTGTTCACCGCCTGGCCGGCGCTGCATGCCGCGCTCAAGATCGCCGGCACGCTCTACATGCTGGTGCTGGCCTGGAAGCTGGCCGGCAGCCCGGCCGCGCAGGGCCGGCCGCCCGAGCAGGTCAGCTTCGCGCAGGCCGCGCTGTTCCAGGCGGTCAACCCCAAGAGCTGGGTCAAGGCGATCACGCTGGCCTCGGTCTTCATGCCGACGGGGATGGACGTGATGACGGGCGCGCTGCTCGTCAGCCTCGTCGGCGCGGTCGTCGGCTTCCCCTGCATCTCGATGTGGGCGTTGTTCGGCGCGTGGATAGGCCGCTTCCTGTCCAGCCCGCTGCGGCGCCGTGTCTTCAATGCCATCATGGCCGCCTCCCTCGCCGTGCTCGCCTTGATGCTGCTTCGCTGATGTTCTCCCTGGATCGCGATTCGCCCACGCCGCTGGCCGACCAGATCGAGCAGCGCCTGCATGCGCTGATGGTCAGCGCGCAGCTGCCACCCGGCGCGCGGCTCACGTCCATCCGCCAGCTAGCCACGCAACTGGGCGTCAGCCCCAACACCGTCGTCACCGCCTACGACCGGCTCGTGGCCGCCGGCCTCATCGACTCGCGCGGCACGGCCGGCTTCTTTGTCGCCGACAGCCCCGCCAACGCCATGCCCGACGCGGTGCGCGTGGAGGCGGGCGAGGAGCAGGAGGCCGTGTGGCTGGCCCAGCAAGCCAACGACCAGAAGGCCGGCGTGCTGCTGGCCAGCAGTGGCGCCCTGCCCGCCACCTGGCTGGAAGACGCCGTGCCCGCCGCCGCCGTGCAGCGCGGGCTGGCGCGCGCCACCGCCGGCATGGCCTCGCGCTGCCCGCCGCAAGGCCTGCCCGAGCTGCGCGAGCGCATCGCGACGATGCTGCGTGGTCAGGGCATCGCCGTGGATGCCGGCCGCGTGCTGACGACGTATGGCGGCACGCAGGCCATCGACCTGATCTGCCGCGCCTTCCTGCGCCCCGGCGACTCGGTGGCCGTGGAGACGCCGGGCTACTTCCTGCTCTTCGACCGCCTGCGCCAGGCCGGCGTCAACATCGTGCCCGTGCCGCGCCGCCACGACGGCATCGACCTGGACGCGCTGGATGCCGCCTGCACGCAGCACCGGCCGCGCCTGCTCTTCATCCAGCCCGTGCTGCACAACCCCACCGGCTGGGGCAGCACGGCGGCCAATCTGCACCGTGTGCTGATGCTGGCGCAGCGGCACGACCTGCTGATCGCCGAGGACGACGTGCAGGGCCACTTCCACCCAGGCACGCCGACGAGGCTGGCGCAGCTGTCGGGGCTTGAGCGAGTGATTTACTACTCCAGCTTCGCCAAGGCCATGAGCCCCGCGCTGCGCCTGGGCTACATGGCCGCCGAGCCGGCGCTGATCAAGGCGCTGCTGCGGGAGAAGATCCTGTCGGTGCTGACAACGGCCGCGCTCAACGAGTTCGTGCTGCTGGAAGTGCTCGCCGCCGGCCGCTGGCGCAAGCATCTGGAGCGGCTGCAGCAGCGCCTGGGCACGGCCCGCGTGGCCGCCGCGCGCCAGCTGCGCGAGGCGGGCGTGCTGCTGGAGCATGCGGGCGAAGGCGGGCTCTTCCTGTGGGGCGCGCTGCCGGCGGGGGTGGACGTGGACGGTGTCGTCAAGGAAGCCTTCCGGCGCGGCATCCTGCTGGTGCGCGGCGCCACCTTTGCCGCCGACGGCGCGGCCGACCCGCACATCCGCTTCAACGTCGCCTTCAGCCAACAGCCGCGGCTGGCGGACTTTCTGCGCGAGCAGCTGAGCGCCGCAACGAGTGCGCGCCTGGCCGTGGAGCGCGCCCGCGCAAGCCCGGTCGACCTCAGGCCACGCTGACCACGTCGCCCACGCGGATGGCGCCGCCTTCGAGGATGCGCGCCGTCATGCCGCCGTGGCCGCGCATGGCCGCGTAGCCGCCGGGCCCGATGACCTCCTCCATGCGCGAGCACGGCGCGCAGGGCCCGACGATCTGCAGCAGCGCGTCGCCGACACGCAGCTGCGCGTTCTTCAGCGACAGCAGGTTGATGCCGGAGACGACGAGGTTGCGGCGGAGATCGACCGGGTCCAGCGGGCCACTGCGCGCGAAGGCGGCGATGAGCGAGAGGTGCTCCTGTTGAATCAAGGTGACTTGCCGCGTCGACAGCTCGGCCTCGCCGCGCTTGCCAAGCCGGTCGTCGGCCAGGCCGATGCCCGCCAGCGCCGTGGTCTGGTCGACGAGCCGTGCCGCATCACGCGGCACGCCGCGCACGACGATGGCCTCGATGCGGCCCTGGATGTGGGCCGGCGGAATCATGAGGTCGCGGATGGTCTTCATGGGGAGCGACCTTAGCGCAGCGCCGCAACAAACGAAACACGACGGGGCCACGCTGAAACGGCGTCGCAACGGCGGCTCGCGAGACTGAGACCCATGATGCAGCCGTCCCCCGCCCTCACCCAGGCCAGCCAGCGCCAGTCCCGCACCGTGCGCGAGCTGGGCCTGGCCTGCTGCGCCTATCTGCTGACCTTCAGCGGCGCCGTGCTGGCCTGGCTGCAGCATGCCGGCCTGCCGCTGGACAGCGGCGTGCTGGCCATCTGCGCGCTGCCGCCGCTGGCTGGGCTCGCGCTGTGGACGCTGGACGCGAGCGATGCGCGGCAGTACTCGCTGCACATGGCGACGGCCATGATGGCCTTGCCCATCGCGCTGATGTTCTGGGCCGGCTCGCTGAATGTTGAACCGGCGCAAGCCCCGCCCGCAGCGCCGACGCTCGATGCGCAGCAGCTCTTCGACGGCGCAGAGACCGTGGCCGACACCGACCTGCGCGCCGGCGGCATCCAGCGGCTGCGCACGGGCCGCTTTGCCGACGGCAGCGAGCTGCGGCTGTCGCGCTTTGCCGATGCCGCCGCTGCGCGCAACTACCTCGCAATGCTGTCGCAGGCGATGCCGAATGAGCCCTTCACCGACGCCGGCCGCCAGGGCCTGCGCCTGCGGGGCAACGGCATTGGCGCGGTGGAGATCGTCTACGAGCGCCATGGCGCCGACCTGCTGGAGCTGCGCGCCGCCGACCGCAGCGGCCTGCTGGCGCGGCTGGCGGCGCAGCGCGTGCCGCTGCCACAGGAAGATGCCGCGGCAGCGCCCGCCGAGCCGGTGCCGGCCTGGCCCTTCTTCACCGCGATGACCGTCGCCCACGGCCTGGCCTTCGTCGCGCTGATCGCCTGGGCCGGCTCACACACGACCCGCGTGCCGGCACTGCAGGGTGCTGCCGTGGCGACGCCGGACGAGCTGCGCGCACGGCTGCTGTCGCTGGGCGCGTTCGACTTCACCGAGATTGACGTGGACGGCGCGCCGGCCTTGCGCATCGACGCATCGCCCGGCAAGCGCCGCACACACCACATCACGCTGCACATCGACGCCGGCAGCGGCACGGTGCGCGTGCACGAGAAGCTGGGCGTGGACGGCGACGCGCCGATGGACGCCGCCGAAGCCAGCCTGCGCGGCCCCGGCGACGAGCTGTTCGACGTGGCGCGGCCGGCGGCGCAGAAGGTCTGGTCGTCGACGCTGCAGGCCACGATGGTGGAGCCGTCGCGCCTGGCCGCCGTGCCGCTGCAGTTGCAACACCGCCACGCCGCGCTACCGGCCGACTACGCCGCCCGGCTGGACGGCGAAGGCGTGCTGACCGCGCTGTGCGCCGTTGTCACCCGTTCCGGCTGGCACTGGCAACCGCGTCTGTTCGGCCGCCGCATCTGACAACCCTCAAGGAGTGACCCCATGACCCCGACCCGCCCCCTGATCTCGCTGCTGCTGACCGCCTGCCTGCTGGCCACCGCCGCCTCGCCCACGCACGCCGCCGGCAGCGTCACGCAGGACCTGCAGATGGCCGCCGACAGCGCGCCCTTCCGCGACACCGCCGACGCGTTCGTCACGCGCTCCATGGCCGGCGACGTGGGCGGCATGCAAGCACTGCTGAGCCGCCAGCTGGTCGGCCGCATCGGCGACGAAGCGGCCCGCAAGGTGTTGCAGGCGCAGATCGCGCCGTTCTTCCAGCGCGGCCGCCAGCCGGGCGGCGCGGTCACCATCACGAAGACGACCGACGCTTCGGGCCAGCCGGGCTTTGCGTTCTACATGTGGATGCAGTACGCGGAGGCACCCACTGCCCGCCCGTTCGCCATCTACGTGGTGAAGGAGCAGGGCCGCCTGGTCGTGGCCAACATCGTGCCGGACCGGCTGGTGGAAGGCCGGCATCGCTGAGCGGGGGCGGGCCGAGCGCCCGTCGAAGCACCTACAGCCGGAAGACCGAGACGAGGATCAGCAGCGCGAGCTGCACGACGGGCAGCAGCAGCGAGACGAGCAGCAGGCGGCCAACGTAGGGGCGCCCGGGACTGCTGCGCCCGGAGCGGATGAGCAGGATGTTGATCAGCGCCGTGAGCGGCACGCCCAGCACGGCCAGCAGCATGACGCCCAACGCAACGAACGACCCACCGCCCGTGGTGGCCAGGATGAGGGCGTAGGAAAAGCCGGCCTGGAGCAGCAGGACGCCACCGGCGATGAGGAGGTAAGGCAAGGGCGACTCCGATCTGGCAGTCATGAGCTGGCCGTGAGACGTGACCACTCGATGAGTACGGTCAAACATTCTCATGCGGGGGAATCGCCGTCGCGCGATCAGAAATGATCGAACCGGCACTGTCGACATCCGTGGAATAGGAATAAAAGACGGCCCAGGCGCCCGGCCGATCGCGCCAACCCACAACAAGGATGGAGGCGTCATGAAGCAGTTCTGCTTGGTGATTCCAGCTGCCAGCATCGCCATGCTGACAGCGCCCGTTGCGCAGGCCGCGCAGCAGCTGGCGCCCGTGGTGGTGGTGGGCACGCGGGCCAGTGTCGAGTCCGCCGCCGAGCGCAAGCGCCGCAGCGAGGACATCGTCGACGGCATCCTGGCCGAGGAGATCAACCGCCTGCCCGATCTCAGCGTGGCCGATGCGGTGCAGCGCATCACCGGCGTGCAGATCACGCGGGATCGGGGCGAGGCATCGGTCGCGGCGGTGCGCGGGCTGGTGCAGGTGGAGACCACGCTGAACGGCCGCGAGCTGTTCACCGCAGGCTTTGGCCGCGCGCTGGACTACGCCGACCTGCCCAGCGACATGCTGGCGGGCATCGACGCCTACAAGACCTCCGCCGCTTCGCGCATCGAGGGCGGTCTCGGCGGCACGGTGGACCTGCGCACGCGCCGCCCGTTCGACTTCCGCGCGCCCACGCTGGCGCTGTCTGCCCGCTATCTGCAGGGCGACCTCGTGGACAAGGGCGCCGGCCAGTTCTCGCTGCTCTACGGCAGCGGCACCGGCGAGGCCGCCCTGCTGCTGAACCTGGTGCGGCAGGACCGCGCCTGGCGCGAGGACGCCAAGGGCAGCGGCGCGCCGATGCGCTGCAGCGCGCGTGCCACCTCGGGCTGCCGGCTGGACCTGGTGCCGGGTGAGGACACCGTCGTCCCCGCCAGCACCAGCGAGAGCACCAGCTTCGGCCGCCGCCGCCGCAACGCGGCCAGCGTCATGCTGGGCTGGCGGCCCGGCCCGGCCTGGGACCTGTACGCCGAAGCTCATTTCGCGGAACTGCACACGCGCCAGGACACGCAGCAGATCAACATCGGTCCGAACTTTGCGGCCGGCAGCAGCTTCGACCCGGCCAGCGTCTCGCTCTTTGCCGGCAGCAGCGACGTGCAGCGCATCACCTGGACGAACGCGCCGCTGTCCATCCTCGGCTTCGCACGCGACACCGTCGACCGCACGCGCCAGTTCGCCGCCGGCGGCGCCTGGCAGGCCGGCGAGCTGCGGCTGAGCGCCGACCTCAGCCACACGCGCAGCTTCAACCACCTGTTCTTCTCCGGCCCGACGCTGGCCGGCACGGCCGCGCGTTTCACGCACGACCTGGCGGCCACGGTGCCGGGCACCTCGGTCGAAGGGACCGACCTCGCCGCGCCGGCCAACCTGCGCTATGTGTCGCTGGCCTACCGGGTGCGGCCGCTGCGCGGCAGCCTGCTGGCTGGCCGCGTCGACGCCGAATGGCAGTTGGACCGTGGCGCGCTGCAGCGCGTGGCCGTCGGCTGGCGGCATTCGAAGCGAGAGGCCGACAACGCGCCCAACCTGATCTTTGGCGACATCGCCGTGCCGGGCACGCCCACCGCCGCCACCCAGCCCGGCCGCACCGCCGCCTACCCCTACTCGCCCTTCCTGGACGGCCAGGCCCGCAGCATCGAGGGTTATCTCACCGACACGCTGGCCGACGCGCGCGACGCGGTCGCGCTGCGCCAGGCCTTCGGCATCACCGCGCCGCTGCCCACCGCAGGCGGCCCGCTGGGCGTGTGGCGCATCCGCGAGCGCACACACGCCGCCTACGCCGAGGCGGGCTGGCAAGCCCCGGCACTGGCGCTGGACGGCCAGGCCGGCCTGCGCCTGGTGCAGACGCGCGCGACGCTGGCCGGCAACCAGAGCGTGCCGTCCAGCGCCAGCATCCAGCCGCTGGCCCTCGCCGCGACGACGACCGACTGGCTGCCCAGCGCCAGCCTGCGCTGGCGCGCCGGCGGGCCCTGGCAGTTGCGGGCGGCGGCATCGCGCACCATCACGCGGCCCGACTTCAACCTGCTGTCGCCGTCCCTCACGCTGACGCCCAACAGCATCAACCCGCAGCTCAACCAGGGCACGGCCGGCAACCCGGCGCTGCGGCCGCTGCGGGCCACGAACGCCGACCTGGCTGCGGAAGGCCATTTCGGCGCCGGCCATGCCGCCTCGCTGACGCTGTTCTGGAAGCGCGTGGACGGCTTCGTCGCCACGCGCAGCGAGGCCGAGACACACGACGGCCAGTCCTACCAGGTGAGCCGCCCCTACAACGCCGACGCCGGCCGCATCCGGGGCGCGGAGCTGTCCTACCAGCGCTTCCTCGACTTCCTGCCCGGCGCCTGGCGCGGCCTGGGCATGCAAGCCAATGCCACCTTCGTCGATAGCAGCACCTACGACCGCGCATTGCGCTCCAATGTGGCGATGCAGAACCTCTCGCGCCGCAGCGCCAACCTCGTCGGCCTGTACGAGCACGGCGCCTGGTCGGCCCGGCTGGCGTGGAACTGGCGCAGCAGCTTCCCCAGCGGCACGACCAACGTCGTCGGCCTGGGCACGCTGCAGGCCACCACGCGCGGCTACGGCTGGCTGGATGCCTCGCTGCGTTGGCGCGTCAGCGAGCAGCTGACCTGGTCGCTGGACGGCGGCAACCTGCTGGGCACGCTGCGCCGCTCGCACTTCGGCGTCGAGACGCGGCCGCAGAACGCCTGGGTCAACGACCGCCAGATCGGCACCAGCCTGAGCCTGCGCCTATGAAGACTGCTGCCGTTCGCTGGGGCGCCGCACTGGGCGCCTGGCTGGTGCTGCTGAGCGCCCACGCCGCGCCCATCGACGACTGGCGCCAGCGCGCGGCCGTCGTGCGCAAGCTGGCCGACAACGACGCCCCGGCGGCCTATACGCAGGCCCAGCGCCTGCAGGCCGAGCTGCCGGCGGACGCCACCGCCGCCGACCGCGTGCGGGCGCTCAACCTGCTGGCGCGCATCGAGGTCCATCTCGGCTACTCGGCCCAGGTCATTGCCCGCGCCGAGCAGGCCCTGCGCGAGGCCACGGCCGCGAATGACCGCGCCGGCCAGGCCGAGGCCGACATGAACCTCTCGCTCGGCGCGGTCAACCTCAACCATGTCGAGCGCCTGGTCGAGGTCACGTCGCACAGCATCGCCGTGCTGGACGGCGTCGACCGGCCCGACCTGCTGGCCGAGGCGCTGTTCCGCGGCGCCCTGGTGCTGCGCCGCGTCGGCCGGCTGGAGGAGTCGGCCACCATGGCGCTGCAGGCCATGGACGCGGCGCAGCGCTCGGGCGACCCGCTGGCGCTGGCCTATGCCCACCACGGCCTGGCCGTGTCCTATATGCAGAGCGAGCGCTTCATCGAAGCGGGCGAGCAGCTGGAGCAGATGCGCCGCCAGACCCAGGCCGCCGGCTCCAAGCTGCAGGAGGGCTTCGCGCTGCTGAGCCTGTCCAACGAAGCGCACCGGCGCAAGGACCACCGCGAGGGCGAACGGCTGGTCGCCGAGGCCATCGCCGCCTTCACGGCCGTGGCCACGCCGGTCAACCTCGCCAACGCGCTGCACAACCATGCCGAGCAACTGCTGTCCCAGGGGCGGCCGCGGGAGGCGCTGGCCGAGAGTGATCGCTCGCGCGCCGTTCTCGCGACGACGCAGCTGCGCGCCGGCCGCTTCCACGGCGCCCAGCAGCGCAGCCGCATCCACGAGGCGCTCGGCAACCCGAAAGCGGCGCTGGCGGAGGCCGAGGACGCCTATGCCGAGTCGCTCGCGCTGGGCCAGCCGATCTACATCGCCAGCGCCGCGCGCCGGCTCGCTCAATTGCAGGCGGCGGCGGGCGACCTGAAGCGCGCCTACCGGCTGGCCATCGACGCCGCCGACATGCAGGCGCGCGCCAGCACCGAGCGCAGCGCCGAGCGCCTGCTGGAGGCCGCCCAGCGCCGCCGCGACGAGGCCCGCCAGCGCGAGCTGGCCGAGCTGCAGCGCCGCGGCCAGCAGCAGGCCATCGAGCTGCAGGCCCGCCAACTGCAGGAGCGCTGGCTGTGGACGGTGCTGGCCAGCAGCCTGGTCGCGCTGGGCGGCACAGTGTTCTTCCTGGTGCGGCTGCGCCGCTCGCGCACCGAGGTGCGCCGCCTGGCCAACACGCTGGAGCAGCGCGTGCACGAGCGCACCGGCCAGCTGGAGCGCGCCCAGCACGCCGCCGAGGCCGCCACCCAGGCCAAGAGCGAGTTCCTGGCCAACATGAGCCACGAGATCCGCACGCCGATGAACGCCATCCTCGGCATGTCCTACCTGGCGCTGCAGACCGGGCTGGACGCCAAGCAGCGCAACTACGTCGAGAAGGTGCACCTGGCAGCGGAGTCGCTGCTGGGCATCATCAACGACATCCTCGACTTCTCGAAGATCGAGGCGGGCAAGCTGGAGATGGAGGCCATCCCCTTCCAGCTCGGCGACGTGTTCGACCAACTGGCCAACCTGGTCGGCATGCCCGCCGAGGAGAAGGGCCTGGAGCTGCTCTTCGTGCTGCCCCCCGAGCTGCCCACGGCGCTGGTCGGTGATCCCTCGCGGCTGGGCCAGGTGCTGCTGAACCTTGTCAACAACGGCATCAAGTTCACCGAGCGCGGTGAGGTCACCGTGGCGGTCTCGCTGGTCGAGCGCAGCGACGAGGGCGCGCGCCTGCGCTTCGAGGTGCGCGACAGCGGCATCGGCATGAGCGCCGAGGCCTGCGAGCGGCTGTTCCAGCCCTTCACGCAGGCCGACGCGTCCACCAGCCGGCGCTTTGGCGGCACGGGTCTAGGCCTGGCCATCTGCCGCCACCTCGTCGAGCGCCTGGGCGGCGAGATCGGCGTGCACAGCGAGCCCCACCAGGGCAGCCGCTTCCACTTCACGCTGCCCTTCGCGCTGCAGGCGGGCGGGCAACCCGGCGCGCAGCCGGCGCCGAATGCCGCCGAGCTGCGCGGCACACGCGTTCTCATCGTCGACGACCACCCCGCCGTGCGCGAGCTGCTGCGCACGCTGGTGGCCTCGCTGGGGCTGCACGCCGAGGTGGCGGCACACGGCGAAGCCGCGCTGGCGGCCGTGGCCAGCGCCGACGCCGCCGACCGCCCCTTCAAGCTGGTGCTGCTGGACTGGCGCATGCCCGGCATGGACGGCGTGGAATGCCTGGCGCGGCTGACCGGCATCGCCAGCCGCCATGCACCGCCCACGGTGCTGATGGTCACCGCCTTCAGCCGCGAGCACGCCGAACGCCAGCTACAGGCGCGCGGCCTGCAGGTCGCCGCGCTGCTGCCCAAGCCGGTCACGCCATCGGCGCTGCTGGACGCCTGCGTCACCGCGCTCGGCCTGCCGGCGCCAAGCCCGGGCCGCAACGAGCAGAAGCTGGGCCGGCTGCAGGCCCGCCAGGCCAGCCTGGCCGGCGCGCGCATCCTGCTCGTGGAGGACAACGCCATCAACCAGGAGCTGGCCTGCGGGCTGCTCGAACGCGCGGGCATCGTCGTCACCATCGCCGCCGACGGCCGCGAGGCGCTCGCTGCGCTGGACAGCGCCGAATTCGATGCCGTGCTGATGGACTGCCAGATGCCGGTGATGGACGGCTACGAGGCCACGCGCGCACTGCGCCAGCGCCCCGCGCTGAAGGACTTGCCGGTCATCGCGATGACCGCCAACGCGATGGCCGGCGACCGCGAGAAGGTGCTCGCGGCGGGCATGAACGACCACGTCGCCAAGCCCTTCCGCGTCGACGACCTGTTCGCCACGCTGACCCACTGGGTGCGCCCGGCCTCGGCGCCGCCGGCCACGCTGGCCTTGCCCAGGGCGGCCGGCCTGGACGTGGCCGCCGGCCTGGCGGCGGTCGACGGCAACGAGGCGCTGTACCGCCGGCTGCTGGGTATGTTCAGCCGCCGCGAGGCCGACTTCGAAGCCCGCATGCGCGCGGCCTGCGCGCAGGGCGACCTGGCCACCGCGCTGCGCAGCGCCCACGACCTCAAGAGCGTCGCCGGCACGCTGGGCATGCCCGAGTTGCAGCAGGCTGCGGCGGCACTGGAGGCCGCCTGCGGGCGCGGCGTCGGGGTGGCGGGGATCGAGCCGCTGCTGGGTGATGTCACGCGGCTGTTGCAGCCGTTGCTGCGGGCGCTGCCGGAGCCCGCAGCGGGGTGAGCGAGCCGGGGGGCTCGGTCAGCATGCGGCGGCAATCGGGCAGCGGGGTAGGGCCTTGGGGGAGGACGCCGAGAGGACGAATCGCGGTCATGGGAGCACCGCGGGACTTGCGTTGGTCAAATCTCAGCCTTGCACCTTCTGGTCCCACGCAAGGCCAGGGAGGTCAGAAAGCTATTGCTCCGCAGCCGGCATGCTGTAGCGCTCGCACCGACGCAACACGACCTGGAGTGCCGCGTTCATGATTTTCAACGTCAAAGATCAGCGGGCGGCGAAGCCGTCCGCTGCAGTGACAAGTTGGACATAGCCATTCCTCCCTCCTAAGCCTGGCGCGCCAGCCAGAAGAACGGGGCGGAAAAAATCGCAATCAACCCAATTGACTGGGTTGCCGCAACAAAGAGCGTCTTGGCGGGCTGCTGATTCACCCGCAGGAAGGCGAGCACAAGAAGAATGGGCATTGCGCCTATCAGCAGAAGACGGAACTCCGTAGTGATGGGGTCTTGAACGTCAAACAGGGATCGCAACGGCCCGGAGAAAGTGCCAGCCCCCATGCTCAACGCAACAAGGACGGCAGTGACGGATCGAACGATTGTGCTCATATGCCGAGTGATGTCCAACGTTGGAATCAGCGGACGCCGCAGGCGGTCCGCTGCAATGACTTGTTAATCAGCGTGGTCACGGCCGGCGCACGCTGTTCTTGAGTTCCTCGAGCCGCGCCCACTTGGGATCTGCCCTGCTCGAGACGTCGAAGTCAAGATCTAGCGCAGCTGATGCTTCAGCGAGTTCCCTGCGGAACAGGGCTTCTGACTTGACGTAGTACGTCCAAGTGCGCAAGTTGTTCCCCGTGGAGATCGCAGCTAGCTTTCCTTCCCTTTGCTTCTCAATGCGGCCTTCAAGCACGTCCTCAAGCTTGTAAATGGCGTCTGCGTCTGGCTTCCTAGGAAGGCCGTTCGGCCCCTCATATTTCCAGGTGAACGTCACCGCGATCGGGTATGCCAGCCTCTCGGATGGAAGCTCAAGCTTGTCAATGAAGCGATGAATGATCTTCCAGCCGTCTCGCGGACGTTCCGCCACGGCTGTCGCCCAAAGATCATCTGCTCGCACATCACCGACGGTGAGAAGACAAGTGAGGAGGCCAATGAAGAATCGGTTCATCGCGCTGATTAACGTCGGCGTTAACCGGCGACCAGCGGAGAGGGACGGAGCGAAGCGAAGAACCGCCGCTGGACGTCCGTGTTGAACAACCTGTTAGACCTCATTCCACCACCCCAGCTCATGGCCGTCCGAGTCATACACGTTTCCAAACTCCCAATGGATGCCTGTGCGATTCTCCCGCAGAGTTTCGAAGAGCCTCTCGACCTTTGGAAATCCTGTTTTCACCGGAACTGTGAAGACCAGCAGATTCGTGTCCCTTCCGTCCAGGCGGCCGCCAATGGCGTCTCGCACTTGAGCTTCCAACTGCTCTGCAAAAGACGATACGCCATCGGCTGTGAGGACACGAATCACCAGGTTTCCGCCTCGACTGACTACTCGAAATTCGCCACCCTCGAGAACTTCGATCTCATCTCCAGCGGCGACGCCATACACAAGCCCGGGCGAATGCGTAAGGCGATAGCGTCCTCCGATAGGTTCGGCGTGCACGGGTTCCACACCGCCAAGGTCGACACGCAGCTCGATGTGCTGTTCCATGAGGTCTAACGAGGCTGGGCAATAACCCGATTTCTGCGATGCCCGCAGCGGCTGATCACCGTGGATGCTGAGGAATTCTTCATCGTTTGATGCGTCGAGCCGCCGGCCCGATTGGATTGGTCATTGTGAATGACCTGCGTTGCGCTTCTGAGCCTTGCTCTCGTTGAGCGCCTTTCCCATTCCTCATGATCGTTGCCCTCTGTTGGCGATTTTCTCGATGTTGTGCACCAGGCAGAACAGCCGCCACTGCGTGCCGACCTTGTCCTTGCCGCGCAGCGTGAAGCGGCTCAGCCGCTTGTTGTGGCGCAGGTTGGCGAACACCGGCTCGACGGTGGCGATGCGCTGGCTGTAGAGTCGGCGACCCCGGGGGCTGTCGATGGCTTGGCGCATGCGGTGCAGCGGGTCTTGAGGATCGTCAGGCATCCGGGTGTGCAGCGCCACTGTTCTGCGCGCGGCGTCTGGCTTGCGGATGCATTGAGCGCGCTGCGCGCAGCCCGTGCAATCGCTGGCGCTGGCCTTGAAGTCCTGCCGCAGGTACTGCCCCACCTTGTACAGCGCGCCACTGCTTCGCAGCGTGCAGCCCGCCGGGCATGTGCAGGTGTTGTCGCCGTGGAAGACGAAGTCGCTTGTGCCGAAGAAGCCCTTGACCTTCGGATTGGGACTTTCACCTCGCGCTCGCTTGTCGGCGAGCACTTCGCCCTTCGCCTTGTGCTTGGCCTGCTCTGCGAAACGCTCGTCGCGCTGGCGCATCGCGTTGTCGGCCACAAGGGCCGGGATGGCGGCCTCGCGCAAGGCTTGGACGTTGTCGTTGGAGTGGTAGCCGGCGTCTGCGGTGATCAAGGTGTCGGGCGCACGCACCGCGGCCGTCGCTTCGATCATGGGCAGCAGCATGTGCTGTTCGGAGCCCGAGCCCGTCACCTCGGCGGCCACGATGATCTGGTTCTGGCTGTCCACCGCCGCCTGCGCGGCGTAGCCCTGCATCACGCCTTTGCCCGTGGCCATCTTGGCGCTGTCGGGGTCGGTCACGTTGCTCTTGAGCTCCTGGCCCTTGTCGTTGCGCCGTGGCTCGTTGCGGGCCACGAAGTCGCGCGTCGCCTGGGCTTCACGGCGCAGTTCATCGACACGAGCCTGGCGCTTGGCGTCCAGCGCTTGCGCGCTGTCGCCGCCAGCGTCCTGCGCCTGATGGAGTTCCAGGATCTTGTCGGCCGCCTTGTCCAGCCTGCGCGCCCGGTGCTTGAGCTCCTCATGCGTGCCGCTGCGCTCCTTGCTGGCGTTGCTGGGCAGCTTGACCCCGTCGATGGCGAACATCTGCCGCCCGATCAAGCCCATGCGGTCGCAGGTGAGCAGCACCTGGGTGAACAGCGGCTGGATCTGCTCCTTCAACTCGCGCACGAACTTGGCGATGTGGGTGTAGCTGGGCTGGCTGTCGCCGCTGATGGCGATGAACTGCACATGGTGCAGGCAGGCATGCTCGATGCTGCGGCTGGAGACCAGGCCTCGGCTGTACGCCAGCAGCACGATCTTGAGCATCACGCGGGGGTCGTAGGCACTGGCGCCGACTTCATCGTTGCTGAACTTGGCATCCAGCGCGCTCAGGTCCAGCTCATGGTCGACCAGATGATCCAGCGCGAACTCGAAGGTGCCGGGTTGAATCTGCTCGGCCAGCACAACGGGCAGAAAGCGGGGACTGCGATCTACGAGCTTGTAGCGTGGCATGAGCGTCATCCGGCTGCAGCGTGATGACTGCGATCGTGCCGACTCGCCTGCGTCAGTAACAGTCGGATTTACCGCATGTCGTTGGGTTATTGCACAGCGTCAACGTGCGAGTTCAGCCGACCAGCCAGCGAAGCTGGCGCAGGTCGGCTGCAATGAATGGTTATGCGTCACTGATTGCATGTGAATGGAGTTCCGCAATGGATGCAAACGAAACGACGGTTGCGATGCACGTTCCAAGCCACTCCGGCCCAGCCTTTCAACTTTGACTGGGAAACCGAGTCAGGGTGGACCGGCGTGAAGCCCTCGACCATTGGGCGCTTCCCGCATACCGGACACTTATGAATGAACGCAATTACCACGTGCAACGTTCCAAAGCCGAGCCCGACATAGAGCGCCAGCATTGCCCATTGCATAGCCTCCGGTACGACCAACCTGACGAGCACAGCGGCGGCGCCTGCAACGGCAAGCAGTGCCCAGGTCGCCACGACGACTGAAGCGTCCCAGCGAATGAGCTTAGCGTGCGGGTACTGACGCATAACGTCAAAGGTCAGCGGGCGGCGAAGCCGTCCGCTGCAGCGACAGGTTCAAGCGCAATCGCCCATGTGGACCATGTGGCAGACGGCTTCATCGACTCCCCTTTCTCGCTAAATTGGTGATCGTCACTTCGACATGCTTCGTCTTGCGATTCACACGAGCTGAACTGATGACGACTGCGTCGGCCGGGCGCGCCCCAGGCACATAAAGCTCAAACACCCGGTCGTCGCCGTCGAAGAGCGTGCCCAGCGCGAGTTCCCGGCGCCAATTCTCGGGGACCGGCTCAAAGTCTCGCAGAGCCTCAACGGTCGCAACACGCGCGAGTTCCTCCAGCACCGCCAACTCTCTCGGCTTCTGCGCCGGCTCACCTTGTGGCATGACTTGCGCTTGAACGTGTTCTGTGGCGACAGCCAACGCCTCTTAGGCAAGATCGCTGCGCCCTAGAACATCCTGGGTTGTCGATCGCAAGCAGTTGATTCATCGAAGATTTCTCGAAAAACTGACGGGCGAGACGGTCATTAAATTTCCGGCAAAAGCGGCGCGCCGTTACAAGTTCTCGCCGCGCGAAAACCGCGGCCGTGAGGCCCGGATGATGCCAGCCCGCCCGCAGCTGCCACTGAGTGAAAACTGACGTTCGCCAGCGGCTTGCGGTCGCCGCCCGCAACGCCCAGCCCGCCCTAACCTCCGCCTCACCTTCCCCTCACCCTGCCTTCACCCACCCTCCCTAGAGTGCGCCACATCGGCTGCGCCGCAGCCCGCCCTAGAGGAGAGTTCCCCATGACCCAGACCGCCAAGATGACGCTGACCGCCACGGCCGCTGCGCTGCTGGCAGCCGGCGTGACGCTGACCACCACGGCTTCGGGCTGGACGCTGCCCGGCCTGCTGAAGGCCAAGGAACCCGTCACCGCGCCCGCCACCAGCGATGCCACACCCGCCAGCGCTGCGCCGGCCGCACCGGCCGCCGTCGCGCTGGCCGCCCCCGCCGCCGCCCCCGCACCGGCGGTCGCACTGCCCGCCGCCCAGGTGCCCAACTACCGCGCCATCGTGCAGACGCAGGGCCCGGCCGTCGTGGGCATCACCGTGGCCGGCCTGCACAAGGCGGGCGCCTCGGCCGACGCCGACGGGCCGGGCATGCAGGACGACCCGTTCTTCCGCTTCTTCCGCGGCGTGCCGGGCATGCGCATGCCGCAACAAGGTGCCCAGCCCTTCCGTGGCCAGGGCTCGGGCTTCATCATCAGCAGCGACGGCATCGTGCTGACCAATGCCCACGTGGTGCGCGACGCCAAGCAGGTGACGGTCAAGCTCAGCGACCGGCGCGAGTTCGCGGCCCAGGTGCTGGGCAGCGACCCGGCGACCGACATCGCCGTGCTGAAGCTGGACGCCAAGAACCTGCCCACGGTGCAGCTGGGCGATGCCAAACAGGTGCAGGTGGGCGACTACGTGCTGGCCATCGGCGCACCCTACGGCTTTGAGCAGACGGCGACGCAGGGCATCGTCAGCGCCAAGGGCCGCTCGCTGCCGGGCGAGAGCGTGGTGCCCTTCATCCAGACGGACGCGGCCGTGAACCCCGGCAACTCGGGTGGCCCGCTGTTTGACGCGTCGGGCCGCGTCGTGGGCGTGAACGCGCAGATCTATTCGCAGAGCGGCGGCTTCCAGGGCCTGGCGTTCTCCATTCCCATCGACGTGGCGCTGAAGATCAAGGACCAGCTGGTCGCCCACGGCAAGGTGGAGCACGCGCGGCTGGGCGTGACGCTGCAGGACCTGTCCGCGCCGCTGGCCGCGTCCTTCGGGCTGGAGGCGCCGGACGGTGCGCTGGTGTCCAGCGTGCAGCCGGGCAGCGCCGCCGCCAAGGCGGGCCTGAAGGCGGGCGACGTGATCACCGGCGTGGACGGCGAGCCGGTGCGGGTGGCGGGCGACGTGTCCAGCCGTGTGGGCCTGGCGCGGCCGGGCGACAAGCTGAAGCTGGAGCTGTGGCGCGACAAGAAGCGTGTTGCCGAAACCGTGGCGCTGGGCCGGGCCGACAAGGACGTGCAGGAGGCCGCCGCCACGCCGCAGGGCGGCTCGCTGGGCCTGGCGCTGCGCCCGCTGGAACGCCAGGAGCTGCGCGGCTCGGGGCTGGACCATGGCCTGCTGATCGAGCGCGTGACCGGCCCGGCGCAGCTGGCCGGCGTGCAGCCCGGCGACGTGCTGCTGGCGCTGAACGGCAAGCCGGTGCAGGACATCGAGCAGGTGCGCGACGCGCTGAAGAACAGCCCGAAGCAGGTGGCGCTGCTGGTGGCGCGGGATGGGCAGCAGATCTTTGTGCCGGTCAGGCTGGGTTGATGAAGCCCCTCGTCCGGTCACGCCCCGCTGAACGCGGGCTGACCGGCCGGTCCCCCAAGGGGACGGCGATGCACGCGGCATCCAGCCGCGTGCACATCGCCAGCCGGGCCGGCTTGGGACGGCCCGGCGCTCGGCCCGCAAGGGCACCGAGTGACTAACGGAACGGTTACCTGACGCCACCAGAATGGCGGGCCCACCACGGCCCGCCATCTGTCATGAGCCCACTGCCCGCCTCCCGTGTCGTCGACGTGGACGGCCGCGCCGTCGAGCTGCTGCTGGCCGGCCAGGGCGGGCCGGCGGTCGTGCTGATCAACGGCTCGGGCGGGCCGCTGGCGGGCTGGACGCGAGTGTTCGGCGGCATTGCCGCGCGGACGACGACGCTGGCCTACAACCGCCCCGGCATCGGCCGCAGCGCCAGGCCCGCCGACGACCAGACGGCCGCCGCCATGGTGGCCGGACTGCGGCGGCTGCTGGCCGTGCTGAAGGTGGCGCCGCCCTATGTGCTGGTGGGCCATTCCTTCGGCGGGCTGGTGGCCCACCTGTTCGCGCGGCTGCATCCGGCCGAGGTGGCCGGCGTCGTGCTGCTGGAGGCCACGGCGCCCGAGGACCTGACCTCGCTGAAGGCCCACGAGAACGCGGTGCAGAAGGGCCTGGCCTGGCTGATACGCCGCCTGGTGCCGCCGCAGCGCTGGCACGAGACCGAGCACACCGCGCGCTCGGCCGCTGAGCTGGCCGCAGCGCCGCCCTTCCCTCCGGTGCCGCTGCGCGTGGTGACCGGCACCCAGCCGGCCATGGCATGGGCCACCAGGCCCGCGCTGCTGCAAGCCCGCGCCGCGCACCAGCGCGGGCTGGTGGCGCTGTCGCCGCTCGGGCGCCAGGTGCTGGCCGAGAGGAGCGGGCACTTCCCGCAGTTCAGCGAGCCGGAGCTGGTGGTGGCGACGGTGTTGAGCCTGGTGGCCGCCAAGGCCTGAGACACTTCCGCATCGCCGACCCGCGCCACGCATGCTGGCGCCCAAGCGCCGATGGTTGGCGGCTTGCCGGGCGATAGCAACAGACGGATCTTTCACCTGAACACGGAGAGAACGCGATGCGAGTGCAACAAGTCATCCAATCCGGCAAGCGTGCGATCTGGCCCTTGCTTGCGCTTGGCCTGATCAATGGCCTGTCGATGCCGCTGGCCCATGCGCAGAACGTGCCGGAGTCCGCCGAGGCCTGGGCGCAGGTGGTTGCGCAATTGCCCGAGCCCAAGGACAAGCCGGCGTCCTGGCCGCGCAGTTGCCTGCAGACGATGAAGGAGTTTTCCGACGCCCGCAAGCTGAACTTCACCTCACCGGCGGTGGCCGCCAAGTACCGCGCCAACCTGACCCTGAGCCGGGTGCTGGGCAACTGGGGCGTGCAACGGCTGCACATGCCGTCGGGTCCCAACACGATGTTGTGCGCCGACTACCCCTATGTGCTGAGCAAGTTGCAGGAGGCGGCGGGCGATGAGGCGACGGGCGTACTCGGCGAGCGCGACATCGAGCGCCTGGAGACGGCCATACGGTTGGGCGTCGAGAAAGGCGCCCAAGCCATCGCCGAGCGCGAGAAGGACCTGCTCTCCGTCTTCGGCATCCCGCTGGGCGCGCCACTCAGGATGATGGAGTGCCCGATGCCAATGGGGCGGGTGGTGCAGCGGCCCAAGTTCGTGCCCGTGACCTGCAAGCAGAAGCTCGGTCGATCCGACGAGCATGTGCCGACAGCGACGGTGTATTTCTCGGCAGCCGACTCCCCTTCATGGCTCGGGTCCATCGGACAGTCGAACTCGCTCGACCTGCCCAACCCCAGCTTGCGCCTGGACATCAACAACTGGCTGGTCACCGGCATTCATTTCGAGTCCAACTACCAGGCCGATGCCATCGCGGTGGAGGCCTTGACCAAGAAGTTCGGCGTCAAGCCCACCGTGACCAAGCCCACCGGCTCGACCTGCCTCAATTTCCTGACCGGCGACATCGGGCCCTGCAGCGCCGACTTCCATCACATCACCTGGAACGTGAAGGACTTCATCGTGCGGGGGGAATGCAACTACCGCGTGTTCCGCTGCAAGTACGTCATCCAGATGGCGAGCGCCGTTGCCGCGAAAGAGAACCAGCAGCAGAAGGAACGCGCCGAGCAGAAGGAACGCGCGCTGCGCTCGGGGCGGCCGCTCTGAAGCGCTCGCATGGACCGGCTGGCTGCGCGCCGCCGCCCGCCTGCTCATGAGCGCCAAGCGCTGGGCCTTGGCCTTCCTCATCGGGCTGGCCGTCGTGGCTGGCTGGATCTACGCGATGCGCGCGCCCGCCGAAAGGCGGCCGGCAGCGCCCCCCGGGCCGACGGCGGCGGCGCTGCCGCTGAACCGGCCTCCAAGTGCCTTGGCACGCCTGGCCGAAACCAGCGCAGCGAGTGCCGTGGCCCCGCCTGCGGCACCGCACCCGATCACCGCCCCTGTTGCAGCGAAGCCGCGCATCGGCTCCGAAGGCTACGGCCCGCACATCGAACGCGCCCAGGCCGGGAATGACGCGGCCGCCGCCTGGGAGGCCGTGGAGTGGCTGCGGCAATGCGCTTCGAACGAAGAGAAACGCCAAAGCTACGAAGGTTTGCGCGGCGAACGCATCCCGCAGGAAATGCTGGCCCAGTTGATGTTGGAAGCCGACGCCGAAGGGCGCCTGTGCCAGACCGTCACCGCCCGGCACCGGGCGATGCTGCAGGAACTGGCGCTGCGGGCGATCCGGGGCGGGGTGCCGCACGCGGCAACTGGCTTTGCGGAATTGGTCAGCCCCGATGACCTTGCCCCTGGGCTGCGCCAGGAAGTGGCCGACGCGATGCGCCGCGACGCGAACGCGGGGCAACCGGGGAGCCTGGTAGGCGTACTCGCGCGTGGCACCGCCTGGGGTCTGAGTGACGAGGAGCGACTCGCCTACCTCGTCGCTCTCGGTGAAATGCACGGCAATGGCGGCGCTGCCTTGGTCAGGCAGTGGATCGCGCAACGCGCCATCCAGTTCAAGGCCGAGCCCACGCCCCAACAGTTGGCCGCCGCGCAGACCGTCGCACAGCAGATCATCGACCGCGCCCGCGCAAACAAACCGCCCTGAGCGACACGGCTCAAGCCATGCCGTTGCCCACGAACTCCGCAAACCCCGGCCGCGTGCTCAACCGCTGCACCCAGGCCTCCACCGCCGGCAGCTCGGTCCGCGCGATGGGCGCGTTCTTCCAGCGCTGGGCGGACAGGCCCAGCACCACGTCGGCCAGCGTGAAGTCGTCGCCGGTCACGTAGGCGCCGGTCCTGGCGAGCTGAGCGTCCAGGATGCCCATGTGGCGGTTCCAGTTCGCCACACCGGCTTCAATGGCCTCGGGCGTGGCAGGCACGCCGCGCAGCAAGGCCATGAAGGGCACGCGCCACGAGTTGTTCAGCTCGCCGGCCTGCCAGTCCATCCACTGCTCGACCTTGGCACGCGCCCGCGCCTCGGTGGGCAGCAGCGTCGTCGCGTTGCATTTGCTGGCGAGGTAGCGGCAGATGGTGTTGCTCTCCCACAGCACGAAGTCGCCGTCGATGAGCACGGGGATCAGGCCGTTGGGGTTCAGCGCCAGGTACTCCGGCTCCTTGGGCGAACGAAAGCCCGGGCCCCAGTCCTCGCGCTCCAGGTCAAGGCCCAGTTGCGCGGCGGTCCACAGGACCTTGCGGACGTTGATGGAGGGGAGGCGGCCGAGAAGCTTCATGTCCGGCAGTGTGTCACCTGGATCGGCGCAGCCACATCCCGAACAGCAGCCCCGTCAGGTACATGCTGACCGAGTACAGCGCTGCCGGCAGCGCGACCGGGAACTGCTGCAGCACGCCCAGGGCGAGGTAGAGCGCCAGCGTCGAGTTGTGGATGCCTACCTCGAAGCCGATGGCGATGCACAGCGGGCGCGGCAGCCGCACCAGCCGGCCCAGGCCATAGCCAGCGCCCAGGCTCAGCAGGTTGAACACCAGCACCGCGCCGCCCAGCTCGCCGGCCGCGCCGAGCAGCGCCTCGCGCTCCTTGGCGATGGCCGCGACGGTCAGCACCAGCAGCAACACGGCGGACAGCGCCTTCACCGGCTTGTCCAGCCGCGCCGCGATGTCGGGCCGCGCGCGGCGCACCGCCATGCCGGCCAGCACCGGCAGCGCGATGACGCCGATGACCTCCGCCAGCTTCTGCCACGGCAGCGGCACGACCTGACCCCCGCCGGCGTAATGCGCGATGGCCCAGTTGGCGATCAGCGGCAGCGTGACCAGCGACAGCAGCGTGTTCAGCGCCGTCAGCGACAGGTTCATCGCCACATGGCCGCCGAACAGGTGGCTGAAGAGATTGGCCGTGATGCCGCCCGGCGACGCGGCCAGCAGCATCAGGCCGACGGCGTAGAGCGGCGGCAGCTTGAACAACGCAATGACGCCGACGCAGGCCAGCGGCAGCACGACGACCTGCAGGGTCAGCGCCAGCACGGCGGCGCGCGGGTGCTCGCGCAGGCGGCGGAAGTCGTCCCAAGTCAGCGACAGGCCCAGGCCCGCCATGACGACGGCGAGGACGGCGAGCAGCGCATTGGTCAGCACGGCAGCGTTCAAGGCGGGTCTCCGTTGTGGGGCGGCGCGAGGATAGCGGCGGTCCAGCGGCCGGCGTCGTCACATGCAAGACGCACCAGGCCCGGCCCTGGCACACCGCCGAGGCTCGCGTCGCTGAGCGCGGTCAGCTCGCGCAGCAGCACGCTGACGCGCTGGTCCAGCCGCTTGGCCAACCGGGTCAGCGCCACCGGCTCGCCGCCAGGGGCCAGCTCATGCAGGGCCTGCAGCAGTTGCTCGTGCATGCGGGGTCAACACCACCGGGATGGACTTGGACGTCGGCGTGCGCGCGCCAACGGAGAAGCTCTCCAGCGGCACCAGCGGGTTGGTCTCGGGGTAGTAGCTGGCCAGGCAGCCGCGTGGGATGTCGTAGGCCACCAGCAGGAAGCGCTCGGCCCGGCGTTGCTGCACGTCGTCGTTGGCCTCGCCGATGTAGAGGCTGGTGATGTCGACCCAGTCGCCGGCCTTCATGCCGAGATCACGGATGTCGTCGGCATGGATGAAGACGACGCGGCGGTGGCCCAGCACGCCACGGTAGCGGTCGTCCAGGCCGTAGATGGTGGTGTTGTATTGGTCGTGCGAGCGCAGCGTCGTCAGCGTGAAGACGCGCACGTCACGGTGGCGGTCGGCGGCGCGCTCGACAGCGAGGTCGGTGGGCAGCGCGTGCGTGCTGAACTCGGCCTTGCCGCTCGCCGTGGCCCATTGACGCTCGCTCGCCGTGTTGCGCAGGCGGAAGCCGCCTGGCGCCTTGATCTTCTCGTTGAAGCCGGCGAAGTCGGGCAGCACGGCTTCGATCTTGTCGCGGATGGCGGCGTAGTCGCCCGCAAGCCGCAGCCACGGCGTGCGGCTGTGGGTCAGCGTGGCCGCCGCCATGCGCGCAACCAGCATGGGCTCGGACAGCAGGTGCTCGCTGGCCGGCGCATTCATGCCGGCGGACAGGTGCACCATGCTCATCGAGTCCTCCACCGTGACGCCCTGCGGCCCGGTCGCCTGCACGTCGATCTCGGTGCGCCCCAGAACCGGCAGCACCAGCGCCTGGCGGCCGTGCACGACATGGCTGCGGTTGAACTTGGTCGTGATGTGCACGGTCAGCTCGCACTGCCGCAGCGCGCGCCAGGTGGCGGCGGTGTCAGGTGTTGCCGCCGCGAAGTTGCCGCCCATCGCGATGAAGACCTTGCCGCGGCCGTCGAGCATCGCTTCGATGGCGCCCACCGTGTCGACCCCCGGCTCGCGCGGCGGCTCGAAGCCGAAGACTTCGCCGAGCCTGTCGAGGAAGGCAGCGGCCGGCTTCTCGTAGATGCCCATCGTCCGGTCGCCCTGCACATTGCTGTGGCCGCGCACCGGGCAGGCGCCCGCGCCTGGCCGGCCCAGGTTGCCGCGCAGCAGCAGCAGGTTGACGATCATCTGGATGGTCGCCACCGAATGCCGGTGCTGCGTGATGCCCATGCCCCAGCAGGCGATGACGCGCTCGCTGCTGCCGTAGATGTCGGCAGCCTGCTCGATCTGCGCGCGGGTCAGGCCGGACGCTTCGACCAATGGCTCCCAGGGCTGCTCGCGCAGTTCGGTGACGAAAGCCTCAAAGCCCGTCGTGTGAGCGGCGATGAAGTGGGTGTCCAGCACACCCAGTTCGACGACGCGCTTGCACATCCCCTTGAGCAGCGCGAAGTCCCCGCCCACCTTGAGCTGGAAGTAGTGGCTGCTGATCGGCGAGTCGCCCAGCGTGGCCATCTCCAGCGCGTTCTGCGGGTCGGCAAAGCGCTCCAGGCCCCGCTCGCGCAAGGGGTTGAAGCTGACGATGCGCGCCCCGCGTTTGCGCGCTGCGCGCAGTTCGCCCAGCATGCGCGGGTGGTTGGTGCCGGGGTTCTGGCCGAAGACGAGGATGCAGTCCGCCTGCTCGAAATCGTCCAGCGTGACCGTGCCCTTGCCGACGCCGAGGGTCGGCTTCATCGCCGAGCCGCTGGGCTCGTGGCACATGTTGGAGCAGTCGGGGAAGTTGTTGGTGCCGTACTCGCGCACGAACAGCTGGTACAGGAAGGCGGCCTCGTTGCTGGTGCGGCCGGAGGTGTAGAAGATGGCCTCGTTCGGGTCCGGCAGCGCCTGCAGTTCGCGGGCGATCAGCGCGAAGGCGGCGCCCCAGGTGGTGCGCTGATAACGGTCGGTCTGGGCGTCATAGACCATGGGCTCGGTGAGGCGGCCGGTGGCTTCCAGTTCGTAGTCCGACGCTTCGGCCCATTCGGTCAGCGTGCGCGCACCGATCACTTCCGGCGTCGCACGCCGCGCCGTCGCCTCGGCCGCCACGGCCTTGGCGCCGTTCTCGCAGAACTCGAAGGTGGAGCGGTGATCGCGGTCCGGCCAGGCGCAGCCGGGGCAGTCGAAGCCGTCGGTCTGGTTGGCGTGCAGCAGGGTCTTGGCGCCCTTCACGGCCACACCCTGCTCGTTGAGATGCTTGGCGACGCTCTTCAACGCGCCCCAACCACCGGCGGGGCCGTCGTACAGCTCGATCTTTTGCTCGCTCATGGCGGGCACAAACTCCTTCCCCTCACTCATCGCCCGCAACCTCGTGCGTCGCCAGTAGCTCATGCAGTCTCGCAGCAATCAATTGCTTGTCGGGCAGTTGCAACTGGTACTGCGCCACCAGCGCGGGCGACAGGTTGCGTGACATGGCGTACTCCACCACTTCGTCATCCTTGTCACGGCATAGCAGCACGCCGATGCTGGGGTTCTCGTGGGGCTTCTTCACGTCGCGGTCCAGCGCCTCAAGATAGAAATTGAGCTGGCCCATGTGCTCGGGCTTGAAGGGCCCCACCTTCAGCTCGAAGGCCACCAGGGCCGACAAGCCCCGGTGGAAGAACAGCAGATCGATGAAGAAATCCTGGCTGCCCACTTGCAGGCGGAATTCTTCGCCCACGAACAGGAAATCCTTGCCAAGCTCCAGCACGACGGCCTTCATGTGCTGCACCAGCGCCCGCTTCAGACCACTCTCGCTGTGCGGCTCGGGCAGGCCCAGGAATTCGAGGACGTAGCGGTCTTTGAACACCTCGCCCGCCGCAGGCTGCAAAACTCTCAGCGCTGCCGAGAGTTTTGGCGGGCTCAGCGTGGCGCGCTCGAAGCTGGCGGCATCGATCTGCCGCTCCAGTTGGCGCGAGGTGTACTTTTCTTGACGGCACAAGGTCAGGTAGAAGCGCCGCTCTTCGGGCGATTTGCAGCGCGAGAAGATGGTGGTGTTGTGCGTCCACGGCAGTTCTCTCACCAGCGGCGCGAGTTCTTCATCGCCTTGGTAGGCCTCGTAGAACTGCTTCATGCGCCAGAGGTTCTTGTCGCTGAAGCCTTTGATCGTCGGATCGGCATGCGCGATGTAGCGGGCCAGCTCGGCCACCACGCCCTTGCCCCAGCCGCCCTGGGCCATCTTGTGGCTCAAGGTCCGCCCGATGCGCCAGTAGAGGTCGATCAAGGCGGTGTTGGCCTGCGCAAACACGCGCTGCCGCGTTTGCTGGATGTGGCCCAGCACTTCGGCGAAGTCCTGATGGCGGCTCTCGGGATAGTCACTCATACGCGCTCAACCCCGCGAGCTCGTTGGAATGCTCGGCCACACCCTTCAACTCGCCCCAGCCGCCCGCTGGCCCGTCGTAAAGCTCGATCTTTTGCTCGCTCATGGCGGCCAGACTAGCACTGCGCCAGGCATGGGCTCACCGCGGCGGGGGCAGCGGCTCGCCCCACAGGCGCCGCCACAGCCACGGCAGGCCACGGCGCAGGTCCAGCCTGGCGCCGAGCTGCTCCGGCGGCGTCAGCGGCCTGGCTGAGGTGCCTTGTTCGGCGACCGCGAACGTGAAGATGTAGCTCGGCTCCTGGCCCATGCGCAGGTCGGTGACGAACAGCCGGGTGTCGTCGGCGTGCAGCTTGTAGAACCCCTTGCTGAAGGCAGTGATGCGCTGCACGCCTTCAATGTCTTGCAGCGCGTCGCTCAGCGCCGCGCCGCGCTCGAAGCGGTCGAACGTGATCCTCGGCTCGGCATCGAAGAGTGAATAGAAGCCCTCGTGATAGTGCGGGCCGGCCAGGGCGACCACGCGCCACAGCACGCTGTTGAAAGCCGTGGGTGTCACCAGCACTTGCTCGGCGTTGATGCCCTGCGCGGCCAGCGAGTCGCGAGCCAAGCGCTCCACATGCGCTTGCGCCGCCAAGCCCCAGGCCAGGTAGGCGGTGCTGATCAACAGCCCGGCGGCGTTGGCCTTCAGGCCGCGCGTGCTGCCGCGCGACGCCAGCGCCCAGCCGGCGCCGGCGAGCAGCGGCAAGGTGTACAGCGGGTCGATGATGAAGACGCTGCCGACCCCGAACGGCCGATCACTGAACGGCAGCGCCAGCTGGGTGCCATAGACCGTCATCGTGTCCAGCAGCGGGTGCGTCACCAGCGCCAACCACATCGCCAGCCACCAGCGCCGCCACTGCGGCCACTCGCCATGCAGCCGTGCAATGGCGGCTGCCAGCGGCAGCGAGAACAGCGTCAGCCAGAACAGCGCATGCGTCTCGGCGCGGTGCAGCACCATGTTGCGGATCGGATCGCCGTGCTCGATCAGCACGTCCAGGTCAGGCAGCGTGCCGGCCACGCCACCCCACAAAGCCGCCTTCCACACGGCGGTGCGCCGGCCCATGACGGCCACGCCGACGGCGGCCCCGAGTGCGAGCTGGGAGAGGGAGTCCATGCCCTAGAGCCGCGCGGAAAGCCGGGCCGCGAGCCAGCCGCCCAGCGCGGCGCCTGCAGCCATGCTCAGCAGGCCGGGCCAGCCGCGCGTCGCATCGATGAACACCGGCATGGGCGCGAGCGCATCCACCGCCCGCACCGCAGCCACCATCCCCGCGCCGGCAGCGGCGGTGAACAAGGCGGTGCGCGCCGACGGCCATCGCTGGGCCAGCCACGCCGCCAGACCCAGCGCCGGCAGCCAGCCAGCGGCCAGGATGCCAGCGTAGACAGGGGCAAAGCCGGCCAGGTCTTGCAGCGTGGTGAGCGCACGCACGCCCGGCGGCACGGGCACGCCGAGCGCCACCAAAGCCTGCAGGTTGAACTGCGTCTGCACGACCGAACCCCATGCGGCAGCCAGCAGCCAGCCCGCCGCCAGCGCCAGCAGGACCCGGGGCCAGTGCCGTGGACCGGCGTTGCCTGCGGCCATCGAAAGACTTGGAGAACTCATGCGCCGTGTCGATGTTTCATACTGCCCGCATGATGCGACATGCACTGATGGCCCTGCTGGCGGCCGTGTTCAGCGCGGGCGCGGCGCAGGCCGCCGGCTATCGCGTGGCCACGGTGGCCGCCGGCCTAGTCCACCCCTGGTCGCTGGCCTTCCTGCCCGACGGGCGCCTGCTGGTCACCGAACGGCCGGGGCGTCTGCGCGTCATCGAGCCCGGTGCCAACGGCCAGCCGGCCCTGCGCAGCGCGCCCGTGCAAGGCGTGCCGCATGTGATGGCGCAAGGCCAGGCGGGGCTCTTCGATGTGTTGCTGCACCCGCAGTTTGTCGAGAACAGGCTGCTCTACCTGTCCTTCGCCCACGGCACGCTGGCGGCGAATCACCTGCGCGTGGTGCGCGCCCGGTTCGACGGCACGCGGCTGCTCGACGTGACACCGGTCTTCACCTCGCAGCCGGCCAAGCAGGCCAGCCAGCATTTCGGCGGCCGCCTGGCCTGGCTGCCCGACGGCACGCTGGTGCTGGGCATGGGCGACGGCAATCTGGAGCGCACCGACGCGCAGCGCCTGCACACCCACCTGGGCAAGCTGCTGCGCATCAACGCCGACGGCAGCGTGCCGCGCGACAACCCCTTCGTCGCCACCGCCGGCGCGCGGCCCGAGATCTACAGCCGGGGCCATCGCAACCCGCAGGGCCTGGTGACGGTGGGCGGCGAGCTCTACGCGCACGAACATGGCTCGCGCGGCGGCGACGAACTCAACCGCATCTCACCCGGGGCGAACTACGGCTGGCCCATCACCACCGGCGGCATCGACTACACCTACGCCCGCATCACGCCCTACCGCAGCCTGCCGGGTGTCGAGCCGCCGCTGCTGGAATGGACGCCCTCGGTGGCTCCCGCCGGCCTGGCCTGGTACGACGGCGCGCTGTTCCCCGCCTGGCGCGGCAGCCTGTTCGTCGCGACGCTGAAGGAGCGCAGCGTGCGCCGCGTGCCGATGTCGGGCGGTGCAGCGGGCGTGCAGGAAGTGCTGTTCCAGGAGCTGGGCGAACGCCTGCGCGACGTGCGCGCCGGCCCGGACGGTGCGCTCTACCTGCTGACCGACAGCGCCGACGGCCGGGTGCTGCGCGTGCGGCCGAAGTGAGCGCGACCCGCCGCTATCCTCGCGCCAGGCATCTCCGTGAGACTGCGGCCTGCATCTGGCTGGAACCCAAGTGACCCTGCGACGCGTACTGATCATCGACGACCACCCCGGCGTGTGCCAGGCGCTGGAACTGCTGCTGTCCCTGCACGACATCGAGGCCAGCGTCGCCGCCAGCCCCGAGGCCGGTCTGGCGCTGCTGGAGACGCGGCCGTTCGGGCTGGTCATCCAGGACATGAACTTCACGGCCGACACGACCTCGGGCGAGGAGGGCGAGACGCTGTTCCGCGCCATCCGCGCCAGGCTGCCCGACCTGCCCATCATCCTGCTGACCGCCTGGACGCGGCTGGACGCCGCCGTGGCGCTGGTCAAGGCCGGCGCGGCGGACTACCTCGCCAAGCCCTGGGACGACGCCAAGCTGGTGGCCACCGTGGAGAACCTGCTGGAGCTGGGTGAAGCCAACCGCGAGATCGCGCAGTTGCGCGAGGCCCGTCGCGAGCGGCGTGCGGCGCTGGCGCGGCGCTACGACCTGGCCGGTGTCGTGTTCGGCTCGGACGCGACGGCCAATCTGCTGGAGCTGGCCGGCCAGATTGCCGCCGCGCCCGTGCCGGTGCTGATCACCGGGCCCAACGGCGCGGGCAAGGAGCGCATCGCCGCCTTTGTGCACGCCAACTCGGCGGCCAGGGACGGCGCCTTCGTCGCGCTGAACTGCGGCGCGCTGCCGGCCGACCTGATCGAGGCCGAGCTGTTCGGCAGCGACAGCGGCGCCTACACCGGGGCAGCCAAGGCGCGCGTGGGCCGCTTCGAGGCGGCGGACGGCGGCACGCTGTTCCTGGACGAGATTGGCAACCTGCCGCTGGCCGGCCAGGTGAAGCTGCTGCGCGTGCTGGAGACCGGCCAGTTCGAGCGCCTGGGCAGCAGCAAGACGCGCCAGACCCGCGTGCGTGTGCTGTCGGCCACCAACGCCGACTTGCGCGCTATGGTGAAGTCAGGCGCCTTCCGCGAAGACTTGTTCTACCGGCTCAACCTCATCGAGCTGAAGCTGCCACCGCTGGCCGAGCGGCGCGATGACGTGCTGCCGCTGGCCGAGCACTTCCTGGCCGGCCGCGCGCGACTGGGTGAGGCCGCGCGCGAGGCGCTGCTGGCACACCGCTGGCCGGGCAATGTGCGCGAGCTGAAGAACGCCGTCGAGCGCGCGGCGCTGCTGTGTGGCGGTGGCGAGATCACGCCGGGGTTGCTCGGCGTGGAAGAGTCGGCAAGCAACGGTGGCGCGTATCGCAACCTCGACGAGCCCAGCCGCGAGGCCGTCATGGCCGCGCTGGACGCGGCGGGCGGCATCGTCAGCCGTGCGGCCACGCAGCTGGGCCTGTCGCGCCAGGCGCTGTACCGGCGGCTGGAGCGTTACGGGATCGCGCCTTGACGATTTCTCTGCGCACTCGCGCGCTGCTGGCACTCGCGGTGTCGGCGACCGTGCCGCCGCTGGTCATCCTGGGCGTGCGCCGTATCGGGTTCGAAGACGGCACCGCGCTCGCCGTCGCCATCCTGGTGATGCTGCCGCTGCTCACCTGGCTGGCGGCGCTGTGGCTGGCCCCGCTGCTGCGCCTGACGCGCGCCTTGGAAGGTGCCGTGCTGAGCTACCGCGACGGCGACTTCAGCCTCAACCTGGCGCCCGACGGCCCGCGCGAGCTGGGGGCGTTGACCCGCCTGCACGCCGACATGGGCCTGGCCCTGCGCGAGCAGCGCCAGCACCTGGCCCAGCGGGAGCTGCTGCTGGACACCGTCGTGCAGAACACGCCGGTCGCGCTGGTGCTGACCGCCGCGAGTGAACGCATCGCCATTGCCAACCTGGCCGCGCGCCAGCTGCTGGGCGATGGCCGCAGCCTGGTCGGGCTGGACTTCCCCACCATCATCGCCACCCTGCCCGAGACGCTCCGCGAAGCCCTCGCCAGCGACGGTGACCGGCTCTTCACAGTGACGCTGCCCGACGGCTCCGAAGAAACCTTCCACCACAGCACGCGCAGCTTCCGCCTGCAGGGCCGGCCGCATCGTCTGCGGCTGCTGCGGCGCATGACGCGGGAGCTGTCGCGCGCCGAAGTGGCGACGTGGAAGCGCGTCATCCGCGTGCTGAGCCACGAGCTGAACAACTCGCTGGCACCGATCTCGTCCCTCGCGCACAGCGGCGCCGAGCTGGCCCGGCGCGGCGACACCGAGCGGCTGCCGCAGGTGCTGGCCAGCATCGGCGAGCGGGCGGCGCATCTGCATGGTTTCCTGAGCGGCTATGCAAGCTTTGCCAAGCTGCCCGCGCCGCGACGGGAGGCGGTGGAATGGGCGCCCTTCCTGAACCGGCTGGCGACGCTGGGCGAATTCAACCTCGACGGCGACGTGCCGAGCGAGCCGGGCTGGTTCGACGCGGCGCAGGTGGAGCAGGCGCTGTTGAACCTGATCAAGAACGCGCACGAGTCGGGCAGCGACCCGGACGACATCGCGCTGCGGCTGGCGCTGGTGGGCGCCGAGCTGCGCATCGAAGTCCTGGACCGCGGCCCCGGCATGAGCGAGGCGGTGCTGGCACAGGCGCTGCTGCCGTTCTATTCGACCAAGCGCTCCGAACCTGGATCGCAAGGCGGCACCGGCCTGGGCCTGGCGCTGGCCCGCGAGATCGCCGAAGCGCATGACGGCCGAATCGCGCTGGGCAACCGCGAGGGCGGCGGGCTGCGTGTCGTCATCAGCCTGCCGAGATCAGGATCGCCGCCAAGCCGCTGAAGGTCAGGAAGGCCAGCGCCGTCGACGCCAGGATGATCCGCGCGATGCGGCCGTTGTCCGCGCCGTAGCGCTCGGCCAGCAGCGACACATTGCTGGCGCTGGGCAAGGCGGCGGCCAGGGTCAGCGCGATGAGCTGGCCCTGCGACAGCGGCGCGCCCAGCCAGCGCGCGGCGGCCGCCAGCGCGAACACCAGCGCCGGATGCAGCAGCAGCTTGATCGCCGCGACCGGTAGGTACAGAGACAGCGGCGTGACGCGCCCCGCCGCCCGGTTGGCGCGGCCCGAGCGGCTCAGCACGGCGCCGATGGTGAACAAGGCCACCGGCGAGGCCGCATCGGCCAGCATGGCGATGGTCTTGTCCAGCGGCCCCGGTAGCTGCACGCCCAAGGCGCCTACGGTCGCACCCACGGCGATGGCCCAGGGCAGCGGGTTGGACGCGGCCGCCTTCAGCGCCTGCACAAAGGCCGCCCGCTCGGCGCGCAGGTTGGTGCCGGCCTGGGCCAGCGCGATACAGACCGAGCTGGTCACGAACAGGTCCGCCAGGATGGTGCTGATGACGACGCCGCCCGCCGCACTGCCCAGCAGCGCAACGATGAGCGGCACGCCCATGAAGCCGGTATTCGGGAAAGCCGCCACCAGCGCACCGAGGGCGGCGTCCTTCATGCCCACGCGCGGCGATAGCGTGACGGCCACCGTGAAGAAGACGATCAGCAAGGCCGCCGCCAGGTAGACGCCCAGCAGCGCCGGGTTCAGCAGCTCCAGCACCGGCGTGTCGCGCCCGAAGCGGAACAGCAGACAGGGCAGCGCAAAGAACAGCACGAAACCGTTCAGGCCCGGGATGGCGCTGTCGGGCAGCGGCCCGCGCTCGGCGGCCAGCCAGCCGCACAGCACGAGGGCGAAGAAGGGGAAAGTCGTGGCGAGGACGGCCAGCATGGTCGCGCGCGAGTATCGGGGGCCGTGAGCGATTGCGCGTCCACACCCGTTTGAGTGGCAGCGTGGGATGGCCGCACCCTGGGGTCACCCCTAATATGCGGCCCATGCGAATGCCGAACCTGTCCCTGCCACCGCCAGCCGCTGCCGCGCCACTGGACGAAGGCCAGGCTCTGGGCGTGTGGCGGCTGGAGAAGCCGCTGCCCGACGGCGAGCAGGCCCACGCCGGCCAGTGGTACGCCGCCCACCATGCCATGGCCACCGAGCAGAAGGCGGCCGTCCTCGTGCTCGACCGCAGCGACCAGGGCGCCGGCGTCATGCTGCGCTACGCCGACCAGGCCGGCGACCTCGCCCGCCTGCAGCACCCCCGCATCGCCGTGCCCAGCGACAGCGGCGTGACGCCCGACGCCCACCCCTACCTGATCATCGAAGGCGAGCACGGCGAGCCGCTGCTGCCCCAGTTGCAGGCCATCAGCCTGCGCCAGCGCATCGAGCTGCTGGTGCAGCTCTGCGAGGCGCTGCGCTCGGCCCACCAGCAAGGCTGGCTGCTGTCCGAACTGGACCCGGCCATGATCTGGCTGGGCCCCGACGACGGCGTGCACCTGATGGGCCTGGGCTTGGCGCGCATCCCCGACCCGACCGACCCCTTCGACCGCGGCATCAGCCTGGGTGCCTCGCCGGCCTTCATCGCGCCGGAGCGCCGCAAGGGCGAGCCGCCCAGCCTGGCCAGCGAGGTCTACAGCCTGGGCGCTTTCGCCCGCATGCTGGTCTGCGGCTGGGAGGAGACGCCCCGGGGCCTGGCCCCGCTGCGCGGCAGCGCCGGCAAGGCCTGGCCCTCGCTGCGGGACGACCCGCTGACCCGGCTCGACAACCTGCTGCGCTCGGCCCAGGCCGAGTCGGCCGAGCTGCGCACCCGCGGTGCCGAAGAACTGGCCGACGAGCTGCGTGACTGGCTGGGCCTGAACCCGCCGCGCAGCGCCACTGCCCTGGTGGCGCCGGCCAAGAAGCCGACCAAGCCGCCGGCCTGGTGGCGGCGCTGGCTGCGGCCGACACAGCCTTAAAAGCCGCTAGTGCTTGCGCCCCGTTCGCGGGGTTGTCGGGATGCGCCGCACGCGGCGCTGCGCAACAATGCGCCCCCTACTTCCGGAGGCTGCCATGGCCCGTCGTTCGCTGCTCATTGCGTCACTGATCGCGCTGCCGATGGCCGCTTCCGCAGCCGGTTTCGATACCGGCGACGAAGGCTGGACGACGCCGGTGGCGCCCGTCGGCGGCACGCAAACCTGGCAGGCCAGCGGCGGCAACGGCGGCGGCTGGCTTCAGGTGGAAGACCTCGATGGCAACTCCGACATCCTGCTGACCGCGCCCGCCGCCTGGCTGGGCGACTGGTCGACCTACCTGGGCGGCACGCTGTCCTTCGATGCGCGCAACGTCAACGGCGCCTCCACCGACTGGGCCGGCTTCGGCGAAGTCCGCATCACGGGTGCGGCCGGCAGCGTGCTGCTGGACATCGTGCCCGCCGGCCTGCCGCCCGTCGGCGGCGGCTGGGCCCGGTACAGCGTGTCGCTGACACCCGCCGCCGACTGGCGCGGCGCCTCGCTGGCCAGCGTGCTCGCCAACGTGACCAGCCTGACCATCAACGGCGAATTCCACGCCGGCCCCGGCGAGGTGGTGGGCTTCGACAACATCCAGGTCACCGCCGTGCCCGAACCGGCCAGCGCCGCGCTGCTGCTGGGCGGCCTCGCGCTGCTGGCCAGCCGTCGGCGCGCGCGCTGATGGCTGCGGTTGGCGCCACGCCCGCCGGCACCGGCCTGCTGGGGCTGGGCGAACTGCGGCTCAGCCGGCCGGCCACCAAGACTCAGTGGCTGGCCTTGACGGCCAGCCTGGCCCTGGGCCTCATCGGCGCCGAGCTGGCCTGGCACCACCCACTGTCCGCCCCGCTGGCGCTGGCCGCCTGGGGCGCGGTGGCGCTGCTGGCGGCGCTGTTCTGGGTCAAGACACCGCTGCTGCTGTTCGCACCGCTGCCGCTGATCGGCCTGGCCCCCTGGAGCGGCTGGATCACCTTCGAGGAGATGGACCTGCTCGTCACGGCCTGCGGCTGCGGGGGTTATCTCGCCTACGCGCTGCAGCTCAACGCCCGCGACCGCGCGCCGGCCTGGCGCCATGCGCTGGCCTTTTCGCCGGCGGTGGTCGTGCTCATCCTGGCGCTGGTGCTGTCGACGCTGTGGGGCGTCAAGCGCGGTTTCGACGACGCGGGCGGCTTCGTCTTCGGCTGGTACCAGGGCTACCACGAGGCCATGAACTCGGTGCGCAACGCCAAGGCCTTGTTCCTGGCGCTGGTGCTGCTGCCGCTGTGGACGGCCGCCGCTGCGGCCCGGCCGCGCGGCTTCTCGCGCGGGGTGCTGCTGGGTCTGGTGCTGGCGCTGGCCGGCGCCAGCGCGTCGGCACTGTGGGAGCGGCTGGCGTTCACGGGCCTGCTGGACTTCTCCACCGACTACCGAACGACCGGCCTGTTCTGGGAGATGCACGTCGGCGGTGCGGCGCTGGACGGCTTCCTCATGTTGACGCTGCCCTTCGCCTTGCTGGGCTTGCTGCGCACGCGTTCGCCGGCGCACTTCGTGGCGGGCATGGCCATCGTGCTGCTGGCGGCCTATGCGGTGCTGACGACCTTCTCGCGCGGCGTCTACCTGGCGCTGCCGCTGGCCGTGATCCCGCTGGTGTTGCTGGCCGATGCGCAGCGCCGCCGCGCCGCATCGGGCGGGCCGGAGAGCAGCCACATCGACAGCACACTGGGCGAGGTGGACGCGCCCTTGCCGCGCCTGGCCAAGCTAGGCGCGCTGGCGCTGGCCGGCGCCTTCGCGCTGGCTGCGGCGCTGGTGTTCACCGGCGGCGGCTACCGCGGGCTGCTGGCGTTGTTGTCCGTCATGGTCATCCTGCTGGCCATGCCGCCCAGCCTGTGGCGGCCCAGCGTCGGCCAGCGGCTGACGGCGGTCATCATGGGTGCGCTGCTGGCGCTGCTGCTGGGGGCGCTCAGCTGGGCGCTGTCCACGGCCGTGCCGAAGGCGGCCTATGTGCTCAATGTCGTGGCGCTGCTGTGCTGCGCCGCGCTGCGCTGGCGCGACGTGCCCGGGCAGACGCGGCCGGTCTATGTGCTGCTGGTGACGACGGCCTGGTTCTGGCTGCTGACCACCATGGTCATCGTGGCGGACTACTGGGGCGGCACGGCCGGCCGCTGGACCTCGCTGGCCGCCGGCGTCGCGCTGGGCGCCGTGTGGAGCGCGATGCTGCTGGAGCAGCGGCTGTGGCCGCTGACGAGCACCGGCAAGGCCGGCTGGCGCAAGCGCGCCCTGCTGGTGGCCGGGCTGCTGCTGGTGATGGCCATCGTCGCGGCGCTGGGCGGCGGCGCCTACCTGCGCGACCGCATGGCGACCTGGAAGGAAGACGGCGAGACCCGCCTGACGCACTGGGAGGACGGCCTGCGCCTGCTGCACGGCGGCCAGCAGTGGCTGCTGGGCAAGGGCGCCGGGCGCTTCGTCACCAGCAATCTCTACGACGGCCCGACCCACTATCAGGTGGGGGACTACCGGTTGCGCCGCGACGAGCGCGAGTCCTTTCTGGCACTGACAAGCGGCAAGCACATGCAGGGGCGCGGTGAGCAGTTCCGCGTCAGCCAGCGCATCGACGCACCCGCGCCTGGGCCGGTCACGGTCACGGTGGTCAGCCGCACGGCGAACGACGCGCATCTGGCGCTGCAGCTGTGCGAGAAGAACCTGCTGTATCCCGAGAACTGCGTTGGCACCCAGATGGGGTTGAAGCCGATGCGCGCCGAAGGCGCCGCGCCGGACAGCCCGGGCCAGTGGCAGACCAGCAAGGTGCAGCTGGGCACTGTGCCGGCCATGGGTGGCGACTGGTGGGCGCCGCGCTTCGTGACGTTCTCGATGTCCCTGAACACGACCAGCGCACGCGTCGACATCGCTCGCATCGCCATGCATGACGCGCAGGGCCGCCCACTGCTCGTCAATGGCGACTTCAACCGCGAAATGGCGCACTGGTTCTTCTCCAGCGACCGCTATCACCTGCCCTGGCACATCAAGAACGTGGCGCTGCACGTGTTGTTCGAGCAGGGGCTGCTGGGCCTGGCGCTGCTGGGCGGCGCCTACGTGCTGGCGCTGGTGCGGCTGAGCTTCGGCCGCGGCCGCGACCACCCGCTGGCGCCGGCCATCGTCGCCGCGCTGATCGGCTTCGGCACCGTCGGCGCCTTCGACAGCCTGCTGGACGCACCGCGCATCGGCTTCGTGTTCTTCACGCTGCTGCTGCTCGGACTCGGTCTGAGGGCCTTGCCGGGGGAAGGCGTCGCGCGAGTGGCATGATGCGCGCCCCATGTCCGCCCAGCCATCCGCCGGCCTCAACCCCGCTCAGCTCGAAGCCGTCTACCACCTGAGCGGCCCCTGCCTCGTCATCGCCGGCGCCGGCTCGGGGAAGACCAAGGTCATCACGACCAAGATCGCCCAGCTGTTGACCTCGGGCTACCGGCCCAGCCAGATCGCCGCCATCACGTTCACGAACAAGGCGGCACAGGAAATGCGCGAGCGCGCCAAGGCGCTGGTGGGCAAGAAGGCGGCCAAGGATCTGGCGATCTCGACCTTCCACAGCCTGGGCGTGCGCCTGCTGCGCGAGGAAGGTACGCGCGTCGGGCTGAAGGAGCAGTTTTCCATCCTCGACAGCGACGACGTGCTCAACGTGCTGAAGGACGCCGGCAACACGACCGACATCAACCAGGCGCGGCGCTGGCAGTGGACCATCTCGCTGTGGAAGAACCAAGGCCTGGGCGCGGCCGAGGCGGCGCAGGTCGCCAAGGACGAGGACGAGCGCTCGGCCGCCGCCGTCATGGTGCGCTACCAGGAGCGCCTGGCCGCCTACCAGGCCGTGGACTTCGACGACCTCATCACGCTGCCGCTGCGGCTGCTGACGAACGACGCCGAGGCACGCGCGAAGTGGCAGGACAAGCTGCGCTATGTGCTGGTGGACGAATACCAGGACACCAACGCCGTGCAGTACGAGCTGCTGAAGGCGCTGGTGGGCGCGCGCGGCATGTTCACGGCCGTGGGCGACGACGACCAGTCCATCTACGGCTGGCGCGGCGCGACCATCGAGAACCTCAAGCGCCTGCCGGTCGACTACCCGGCGCTCAAGGTCATCCCGTTGGAGCAGAACTACCGCTCCACCGGCGCCATCCTGCGCGCGGCCAACAACGTCATCGCCGGCAACCCCAAGATCTTCGAGAAGAAGCTGTGGAGCGACTTCGGCGACGGTGAGCCGGTGGTGCTGCTGGAAGCCGACGGCGAGGAGCACGAGGCCGAGCGCGCCGTGGCGCGCATTCAGCAGCTGCGTGGCGACGGCCTGGGGCCGCAGTTCCGCGACTTCGCCATCCTGTACCGCGCCAACCACCAGGCGCGCATCTTCGAGCAGGCGCTGCGCCGCGCGCAGATCCCGTACAAGGTCTCCGGCGGCCAGAGCTTCTTCGACAAGGCCGAGATCAAGGACTTGTGCGCCTGGCTGCGCCTGCTGGTCAACCAGGACGACGACCCCGCCTTCCTGCGCGCGGTGACGACGCCCAAGCGCGGCATCGGCCACCAGACGCTGGGCGCCCTGGGCACCTTTTCGGCGCAGTGGAAGTGCAGCATGTTCGAGGCGCTGTTCTCCGAGAGCCTGGCCACCACGCTGACCAAGCGCGCGCTGGACGGCCTGCACGAGTTCGGCCGCAGCGTGAACGAGCTGCAATACAAGGCCAGGCACACCGAAGGCCACATCGCCGCGCACGCGATGCTGATGGAATGGCTGAAGGACATCGCCTACGAAGCCCACCTGCTCGACAACGAGGAGAACGAGAAGGTCGCGCAGGCGCGCTGGGGCAATGTGCTGGACTTCGTCGACTGGGTGGCCAAGCGCTGCGGCGGCCAGCAGAGCGAGGAAGGCGGCGTCAGCTTCACCGAGCCCAAGCAGAGCGTGCTGGACGTGGCGCAGACCATCTCCGTCATCCTGTCCCTGGCCGAGCGCGGCGACGAGCAGGACCAGGTCACGCTGACGACGCTGCACGCCTCCAAGGGGCTGGAGTGGCCGCATGTCGTGCTGGCCGGCGTCAACGAGGGGCTGCTGCCCTTCAAACGCGAGGAGGCCGAGCTGACGGCCGAGGCGCTGCAGGAGGAACGCCGGCTCATGTACGTGGGCATCACCCGCGCGCGCACGACGCTGGCCGTCTCCACGCTGCGCCGGCGCAAGAAGGGCCGCGACACTGTCGTCGGCATTCCCAGCCGCTTTCTGGCCGAGATGAAGCTACACGAGGGCGATACGCGCGAGGACCCGCGCGAAAAACTCAAGCGCATGCGGGCCGAACTGGCCGCCAAAGCAGCGGCGCGGGCGGCGTCAAGCGCCGGTAGCGACTGAATCGCCCATTCGCGGGGGGTCCCCCCAAGCGCGTGAAGTCTTCACAACCATGCCGCGCTAGGCTGCGAACAATGCGTTACGGTCCTTTTCGACACGGTGAGTCCGCATCATGAAATCCCTCCTCCTTGCTGCTGCCCTCCTGACCCTGAGCGTCACCGCCCCGGCAGGCGCCGCCCGTGATGTCCAGTCGCTGGCGGCTGCAGACAGGGCGCAGGCCGTCATGGTGGCTGACGCCGGCCGGCTGGGTTCGGCCAGCCTGACGGCGTTGAATGACGGCCCCTGGACCACGGCAGAGCGGCGCAGCGAGCCGGAAGCGCAGTTCGGCAACCAACACATGGATGTCGACACCGGCATGCTGCTGCTCGGCCTCGGCGTGCTCGCTTTCATGCTGTCCCGCCCGGCCGTGCGCGCGCTGCGCCGCCAGGAGCAACAGCGCCGCGCGGCCGCACTGGCCAGCACGCTGCAGGGCCGCGAGCACGGCTGAGCGCCCCCACTCCGCAACAGGCCGGCCTTGCGCCGGCCTTTTTGTTTTCTGCGGCGGCACGCGCGGCGACTCCCCCTGCTTCGGTGGCCGCGCGATCGGCCTGTGACGGATGCACGGCGAGGTTTTGGGAAGCCGCGGAACACTTCGCTACATCAACAACCCGCCCTCTGACAATCCCATGAAGTCCCTGCTCCTCACCGCCGCCCTGCTCAGCTCCAGCGCCTTCGCAGCCGACCCGAACCTGGTCACCAACGGCAGTTTCGAAACCACCGCCGTGAATGCCGGCAACTGGCTGCTCAGCCCCACGCTGGAGGGTTGGAGCGTGCTGGCCGGCCCGGCCAACTTCGAGATCCGCAACAACGTGGTCGGCAGCGCCCAGGACGGCAGCAACTTCATCGAGCTGGACACCACGGGCAACACGACCATCGCCCAGAGTTTCGCCAGCCTGACCGCCGGCGCCAGCTATGCGCTGAGCTTCTGGTACGCCCCGCGTGCCAATGTGGCGGCAGCGAGCAACGGCATCGAGGTGCTGTGGAACGGCCAGCAACTGGGCACCACGCTCACCGGCAATGGCGGCAGCGCTCCGGCCTGGACGCAGTACAGCTTCAGCGTCAGCGCGCTGGCCGGCAACAACACGCTGAGCTTCCGCTCGGTGGGCGCCAGCGACTCGCTGGGTGGCTCGCTGGACAACGTCAGCCTGACCTCGGCCGTGCCGGAACCCAGCGGCTACGCGCTGCTGCTAGCCGGCCTGGGCGCCGTGGGTCTGATCGCCCGCCGCCGCGGCAGCGTCACTCGCTGAATCAGATCGCCAGCGGGTCCACGTCGACCGCCCAGCGCAGCACGGCCTTGTGCTCGCGCTTGAGCGCGATCAGCGCCGGCACCCAGTCGCGCAAGCTGGCCTGCAACCGGGCCCGCTGCGTCGCTTCCACCAGCATCTGCATGCGCTCGACATCCGCCACGCGCGCCACCGCGTGCGGCACGGGCGGGTAGACGAGCAACTGCTCGTCCTGCAGCAGCGCCGCTGCGGCCACCAGGAAGGCCTTGGCCGCCTCCACCGTGCGAGCCTCGGCGCGCAGCAGGGCAAGGTGCGAGAACGGCGGCAGGCCGGCCGAGCGGCGCTCGTCAAGCTGGGTCTTGGCGAAGCGCACGTAGTCGTGCCGTGCCAGCGCCTGGTAGAGGGCATGCTCGCGGTGCCAGGTCTGCACCCACATCTCGGCCGGTGAGTCGCTGGAAGCGTCCCGCCCCGCCCGGCCGCCGGCCTGCATCAGCAACGCGAACAGGCGCTCCGGCGCACGGAAGTCGCTGCTGAAGAGCGCGCCGTCCGGGTTCACCGCCGCGACGAAGCGAATGCGCCGGAAGTCGTGGCCCTTGGCGATCATCTGCGTGCCGACGAGGATGTCCACATCGCCGTCGTGCACGGCCTTGAGCTGCGCCTCCAGTTCGCCCTTTCGGCGCGTCGAGTCGGCGTCGATGCGTAGCACGCGCGCGCCGGGCAAGGCCTCGGCGAGCTGCTCCTCCAGCCGCTCGGTGCCGCGGCCTATGGGCGCGATGTCGGGGTTGCCACAGTTGGGGCAGGCGCTGGGCACGCGCTCCGTGAAGCCGCAGTGGTGGCAACGCAGCGTGCGGTCGCGCTTGTGGAAGACGCGCCAGGCGCTGCAATGCGGGCAGTCGCTCTTCCACTGGCATTCGCCGCAGTGCAGCACCGGCGCATAGCCCCGGCGGTTCAGGAACACCAGGCTCTGCTCGCGGCGCTCCAGCCGGGCCTTCAACTCGGCCAGCAGCGGCGCGGTCAGCGCGGTCGTCACGCCGGCGGTGGGCGGCAACGCCTTCATGTCGAAGAGCTTCACACGCGGCAAGGCGCCGCCGCCGATGCGGGCCGCCAGCGTCAGGCGCTCATAACGGCCACTCTCAGCGTGCTGCCAGCTCTCCAGCGACGGCGTGGCCGAGCCCAGCACGACGGGCACCTTCAGGTCGTGCGCGCGCCAGACGGCCAAGTCGCGCGCCGAGTAGCGGGCGCCGTCCTGCTGCTTGTAGGAGGGATCATGCTCTTCGTCGACAACGATCAGCCCCAGCTCGGGCATGGACGCGAACACCGCCAGCCGCGTGCCGAGCACGAGCCGCGCGCGGCCGAGGTGGGCGGCCAGCCAGTTCTGCAGGCGCTGGGCCGGCGTCAGCGCGCTGTGCAGCGAGACGATGGCCAGCGGCTCAGGGCAAGTGGCAGCAAACCGCTCGGTGAAGCGGGCTTCGAGCTGCGGCGTCAGGTTGATCTCGGGCACCAGCACCAGCACCTGGCGGCCGGCCGCGAGCGCGGCCTCGGCGGCGCGCAGGTAGACCTCGGTCTTGCCGCTGCCGGTCACGCCGAACAGCAGCGCCGGCTTGGGCGAGTCGCTGGCCAGTTGCGCCTGGATGCGCGCCACGGCCTCGGCCTGCTCGGGCGCCAGCGGCGGCTTCACGGGCTCGGCGACGGCGGCGCTGGCGGGCTTCTTGTCCAGCTTGCGCAGGCGGGCGGCGAGCTGCTCGGGCGACAGCTCGCGCAGCTGCGGCGGCAGCACCGCGCTGGCCAGTTCGCCAACGCTGCGCTGGTAGTAGCCGGCCGCGAAGTCCAGCAGCCGGCACCAGTCCGCGCCCAGCGGCGGCAGCACGCTGAACACGGCCGCCACCGGCCGCAGCGCCATCTCGGGCTGGCCGACCGCCTCACCCGGCCAGACGACGCCCAGCAGCTCCCGCTTGCCCAGCGGCACGCGCACCAGCGTGCCCGATGCGAGCGCCTGCTCACTGGCGTAGTCAAGCGGGCCGTTCAGGCCGCTGTGCTGCGGGGCATCGACGGCAACGCGCACCGTCACGGCGCCCCCAGTTTCAGCCATGCGCAGCTCCGCGCTTCTTGTGAAGCAGTGGCTCAGCAAGCGGCTGCAAGTGCATGATTCTTAAAGGCTCTTGGGTTGCCCACAATTTCTGTGGATAAGTTTGTGAGCAAATCCCTAGTCGAGAACCAACAGCGAGCAGGAGCTCCGCACCTCGCCCCAAATTCGTTCCCCGACGCCCCCGAGGCGGGGCCTTGAAAATCAAGCACTTAGCACGAATTCGGGAAAACTCTTAGGTGCATCGCACCAATCCTCGCCAGCGTCGCACGCCCCCCAACTTTTGGGGATAAGTCACCGGGCAAGTGCAGATTTGACGGCCCCTTCAGAGCGCCGCGCGCAGGGTGCGGGAATGGCTGTGCACCTCGTCCACCAGGGCCGTGACGCTCTCCGGCGGCGTGAACTGGCTGATGCCGTGGCCCAGGTTGAAGATGTGGCCCGGGCCCGGGCCATAGCTGTCGAGCACCTTGCGCGCCTCCGCCCGCACGGCCTCAGGCGGCGCGAACAGCACGTTGGGGTCGAGGTTGCCCTGCAGCGCGACGCGGTCGCCGACGCGGGCTCGCGCGGCACCGAGGTTCATCGTCCAGTCCAGGCCCACGACGTCGGCACCGGCGTCAGCGATCTCGTCCAGCCACAGGCCGCCACCCTTGGTGAACAGGATGCGCGGAATGCGCTGGCCGTCATGCTCGGTCTTCACCTGGCTCAACACCTGACGCGAATAGGCAAGGCTGAATTGCTGGAAGGCGCCGTCCGCGAGCACGCCGCCCCAGGAGTCGAACAGCATGACGGCCTGGGCGCCAGCTTCGATCTGCGTGTTCAGGTAGGCCGCCACGGCGCGGGCGTTCACGTCGAGGATGCGGTGCATCAGGTCCGGGCGCGCATACATCAGGCTCTTGACCAGCCGGTAGTCGTCCGAGCCGCCGCCTTCGACCATGTAGCAAGCCAGCGTCCACGGGCTGCCCGAGAAGCCGATCAGCGGCACACGACCGTTCAGCACGCGGCGGATGGACGTGACCGCGTCGAAGACGTAGCGCAGCTTGTCCATGTCGGGCACTTCGAGTGCCGCCACAGCCGCCTCGTCGCGCACGACTTTCGCGAACTTCGGGCCCTCGCCCTGCTGGAAGGACAGCCCCAGGCCCATCGCGTCGGGCACGGTCAGGATGTCGCTGAACAGGATGGCGGCGTCCAGCGGGTAGCGCGCCAGCGGCTGCAGGGTCACCTCGGTCGCGTAGTCCGTGTTCGTCGCCAAACCCATGAAGCTGCCGGCCTTGGCCCGCGTGTCGCGGTACTCCGGCAGGTAGCGACCAGCCTGGCGCATCAGCCAGACGGGCGTGTGGTCGGTCGGCTGGCGCAGGCAGGCGCGCAGGAAGTTGTCGTTTTGCAGGGGGGCGAACATGTCCGAAATTATCAGCGCTCCCATGCGTCTCCCGGTGCGGTGCGCGGGAACGTCGTTCACGAGGGCTGGGCGGTCTTTTCGGCGCGAAACGCCGCCATGACCCGCACCCTTGCCGCATTGGTCATCGCCGCCAGCCTGTCGAGCTACGGCCCACAGGCGGAGGCGGTCGTTACTCCAGCCGAAGGCTCTGCCGCCCGACCCAGCTCTCGCCAGCCGGCAGCTCCACGGGGCGGCCGACGCAGGCCGCCTCCACGCACAGCATCTCCGACCAGCCCTCGGGCGGCATGTCGGCCAGCTTGGCGCAGCGCTCCGGGCCGGGGTTCCAGATGACCGCATCCTCGAAGCCCTGATGGCGGACGACCACCTGCCGGCGACCCTCGGTCACCAGCAGCGGTCGCTCTTTCACGCCGTAGTAGACGCGGTCCAGGTCCAGCACGCCGTTCTCGCCGGTCAGCAGCAAGTCCATGCGCTGCAGCGCCTCGGCCTGCTTGATGCTGTCGTGATAGCGCAGCCCGGCCAGGCCTTCGACGCTGACGGCGTCCAGGTCGCCCACACGCAGATAGGTGTGCAACGCGGCGGTGAACTGCAGCGGCACGTCACCGAGGTTCTCGCAGGCCAGTTCGACGTCCAGGCTGCTGCCGCCCACGCGCACGCTCAACTCCAGCTCGAAGGCATGGGGCCAGATGGCGCGCGTGGCCTCGCTGTCGCGCAGGCGCAGCACGGCCAGCGCGTCGTCCTTGCCCTGCTCCTGCTGTACCAGCTCCCACGGCAGGGTGCGCGCAAAGCCGTGCCTGGGCAGCGGACCGCCCTCGGCAAACTGCGGAAAGCAGACCGGCACGCCGCCACGGATGGCCTTGCCGGGCGTGAACGCGCTGCGCGGGGACAGGTAGAGCTGCTCGGCGCCGCCGGCGGGCTTCCAGGACAGCACCTGACCGCCATGCAGGCTCAGCGTGGCGGTGGCGCCATCGGGCGCGGTCAGTGAGATGGCGTCGTTCGCGGTCATGGTTTGGCCTTAGCAAAAACAAACGGCAGGCGCGTGGCCTGCCGTTATGGTCTCACCCTCGTGGGCGGGAGCCTTACTTCTTGCGGAACTTGCGCAGCGCCGCGACCTGGGCCGCCAGCGTCAGCAGCTCGTTCTGGATCGCCGCCTGGTCGAGTTCGCTCTTGGCATTCTTGAGCGCTTCCTCGGCCTGCTTCTTGGCTTCGACCGCCTTGGCTTCGTCGAGGTCCTTGCCGCGGATGGCGGTGTCGGCCAGCACGGTCACGCGGTTGGGTTGCACTTCGAGAATGCCGCCGGCGACGAAGACAAACTCTTCGGTGCCGTCGGGCCGCTCGATGCGCACGGCGCCCGGCTTGATGCGGGTGATCAGCGGCGTGTGCTTGGGCAGGATGCCCAGCTCGCCACTCTCGCCCGGCAGGGCGACGAACTTGGCCTCGCCCGAGAAGATCTGCTCTTCGGCGGAGACCACGTCGACGTGGAGGGTTGCCATGTTCAATCTTCCTTAGCGAATCAAAGTTGAAGAAGGTTCTGCGAGAGACGGGGTGCGCGAGTCACCCCTGTCAAACTCACTGAATCTTCTTGGCCTTTTCAAACGCCTCATCAATCGTGCCGACCATGTAGAACGCCTGCTCCGGCAGGTGGTCGCACTCGCCAGCCACGATCATCTTGAAGCCGCGGATGGTTTCCTTCAGCGGCACGTACTTGCCGGGCGAGCCGGTGAAGACTTCGGCGACGTGGAAGGGCTGCGACAGGAAGCGCTGGATCTTGCGGGCGCGGGCGACCGACAGCTTGTCTTCCGGGCTCAGTTCATCCATGCCCAGGATGGCGATGATGTCGCGCAGTTCCTTGTAGCGCTGCAGCACCTGCTGCACGGCACGCGTTGTCGAGTAGTGCTCTTCGCCGACGACGTTGGGGTCGATCTGGCGGCTGGTCGAGTCCAGCGGGTCTACGGCGGGGTAGATGCCCAGCGAGGCGATGTCACGCGACAGCACGACGGTGGCGTCCAGGTGGGCGAAGGTCGTGGCGGGCGACGGGTCGGTCAAGTCGTCCGCAGGGACGTAGACGGCCTGGATGGAGGTGATCGAGCCGACCTTGGTCGACGTGATGCGCTCCTGCAGGCGGCCCATTTCCTCGGCCAGCGTCGGCTGGTAGCCCACGGCGGAAGGCATGCGGCCCAGCAGTGCGGACACTTCCGTGCCGGCCAGCGTGTAACGGTAGATGTTGTCCACGAAGAACAGCACGTCCTTGCCTTCGTCGCGGAACGACTCGGCGATGGTCAGGCCGGTCAGCGCGACGCGCAGACGGTTGCCCGGGGGCTCGTTCATCTGGCCGTAGACCATGGCGACCTTGGAGTCTTCCAGCTTGTCCTGGACCACGACGCCCGAGTCCGACATCTCGTGATAGAAGTCGTTGCCCTCACGGGTGCGCTCACCCACGCCGGCAAACACGGACAGACCCGAGTGCGCCTTGGCGATGTTGTTGATGAGCTCCATCATGTTGACGGTCTTGCCGACGCCGGCGCCACCGAACAGACCCACCTTGCCGCCCTTGGCGAACGGGCAGATCAGGTCGATCACCTTGATGCCGGTTTCCAGCAGGTCCTGCGACGGGCTCAGCTCGTCGTAGGCGGGTGCGGCACGGTGGATGGAGGCGGTCAGCTCGGCCGAGACCGGGCCGCGCTCGTCGATGGGGTTGCCCAGCACGTCCATGATGCGGCCGAGGGTCGCCTTGCCGACCGGCACCTGGATGGTGTCGCCGGTGTTGAAGACTTCCGTGCCGCGGCGCAGGCCGTCGGACGAGCCCAGCGCGATGGTGCGGACGACGCCGTCGCCCAGCTGCTGCTGGACTTCCAGCGTCAGGGCCGAGCCTTCCATCTTGAGTGCGTCGTACACCTTGGGCATGCGGTCGCGCGGGAATTCCACGTCAACGACGGCGCCAATGCACTGAACGATCTTGCCGACTGCTTGAGTGTTAGACATTTGTGCGTTCCTTCAATTCAAATCTTTGCGTTCGGGCTGGATCAGCCCACCGCGGCCGCGCCGCTGACGATCTCGGAGAGTTCCTTGGTGATCGCGGCCTGGCGGGTCTTGTTGTAGACCAGCTTCAGCTCGCCGATCAGCGTGCCGGCGTTGTCCGTCGCGGCCTTCATGGCCACCATGCGGGCAGACTGCTCGCTGGCCATGTTCTCGGCGACGGCCTGGAAGACCAGAGCTTCCGTGTAACGCAGCAGCAACTCGTCGATGACGGTGGCAGCGTCGGGCTCGTAGATGTAGTCCCAGTCATGCGCCGGTGCACCGTCTGCATCAGGCGTGGCCAGCTCGTCGGCCTTCAGCGGCAACAGCTGATGCACCTTGACCTCTTGCTTCATCGTGTTGATGAACTGCGTGTAGCAGAGGTAGACGGCGGACAGACGGCCTTCGGCATACGCGTCGAGCAGCACCTTGACCGGGCCGATCAAGGCCTCGATGTGGGGCTGGTCGCCAAGCTGGGTGGCATGAGCGACGACGCGGGCGCCGATGCGGTTCATGAAGCCCAGGCCCTTGCCACCGATGGCAACGACTTCGGCCTTCTGGCCCGCGGTTTCCAGCTCCTTGAGCTTGACCGTGACGGCACGCAAGAGGTTGGTGTTCAGGCCACCGCACAGGCCCTTGTCCGTCGTCACCACCACCACGCCCACCGACTTCGCATCCTCGTTCTTGACGAGGAAGGGGTGGCGGTACTCCGGGTTGGCCTTGGACAGGTCGGCCGCGATGTTGCCGATCTTCTCGGCATAAGGCCGAGCCGACCGCATCCGCTCCTGCGCCTTGCGCATCTTGGACGCGGCGACCATTTCCATCGCCTTGGTGATCTTCTTGGTGTTCTCGACCGACTTGATCTTGCCGCGGATTTCTTTGCTTGAAGCCATGCGAACTCCTAGTCAGTGCGGGGCGGAGTGAAAACTCCGCCCCACGTGTTCCGTGGCTTTAGGCGAACGACTTCTTGAAGGAAGTGATCGCGGCGGTCAGTTCGGCTTCGGCATCCTTGTCCATCGCCTTCTTGCTCTCCAGCGTGTCGAGCAGTGCAGCGTGGCTGGACTTCAGGAACTGGTGCAGCCCGTGTTCGAAGGCCAGAACCTTCTTCACCTCGATGCTGTCCATGAAGCCCTTGTTCGCGGCGAACAGCGACGCGGCCATCAGCGAGATGGGCAGCGGCGAGTACTGGGCCTGCTTCAGCAGTTCCGTCACGCGGGCACCGCGGTCCAGCTGCTTGCGGGTGGCTTCGTCCAGGTCGGAAGCGAACTGCGCGAACGCGGCCAGCTCACGGTACTGCGCCAGGTCGGTACGGATACCGCCGGACAGCGACTTGATCAGCTTGGTCTGGGCAGCACCACCGACGCGCGACACCGAGATACCGGCGTTGATGGCGGGGCGGATACCGGCGTTGAACAGGCTGGTTTCCAGGAAGATCTGGCCGTCGGTGATCGAGATCACGTTGGTCGGCACGAAGGCGGACACGTCGCCGGCCTGCGTCTCGATGATCGGCAGCGCCGTCAGCGAACCGGTCTTGCCCTTGACTTCACCCTTGGTGAAGGCTTCGACGTAGTCGGCGTTCACGCGGGCGGCGCGCTCCAGCAGGCGGCTGTGCAGATAGAACACGTCGCCGGGGTAGGCTTCGCGGCCCGGCGGGCGGCGCAGCAGCAGCGAGACCTGACGGTAGGCCACGGCCTGCTTGGACAGGTCGTCGTAAATGATCAGCGCGTCTTGGCCGCGGTCGCGGAAGTACTCGCCCATCGTGCAGCCCGAATAGGCCGACACATACTGCATCGCGGCGGACTCAGAAGCCGAGGCGGCGACGACGATGGTGTACTCCATCGCACCCGCCTGCTCCAGCGAGCGCACCACGTTCTTGATCGACGACGCCTTCTGGCCGATGGCGACGTAGACGCAGGTCATGTTCTGACCCTTCTGGTTGATGATCGCGTCGATGGCGACGGCGGTCTTGCCCGTCTGACGGTCACCAATGATCAGTTCGCGCTGGCCGCGGCCGACGGGCACCATGGAGTCGATGGACTTCAGGCCGGTCTGCACGGGTTGGTCGACGCTCTTGCGCGCGATCACGCCCGGTGCGACCTTCTCGATGACGTCGGTCATCTTGGCGTTGATCGGGCCCTTGCCGTCGATGGGCTGGCCCAGCGCGTTGACGACGCGGCCGATCAGCTCGGGGCCGACCGGCACTTCCAGGATGCGGCCCGTGCACTTGACGGTCTGGCCTTCCGAAAGGTGCTCGTAGGCACCCAGGATCACGGCGCCGACCGAGTCGCGTTCCAGATTCAGCGCCAGACCGAAGGTCTGCGTGCCATCCGGCGCGGCTTCAAATTCGAGCATCTCGCCCTGCATCACGTCCGAGAGGCCGTGGACGCGGATGATGCCATCCGACACCGACACGACGGTGCCCTGGTTGCGGATGTCAGCGCTCGGGGTCAGACCCTCGATGCGGCTCTTGATCAGTTCAGAAATTTCTGCAGGGTTCAGTTGCATGTCGGTCTCCACCCCGGCCGGGGCCAGGGGGTTGGATGTTTAGGCAATCAGGGCGGTCTTCATCCGCTCGAGGCGGGCGCGCACGGACGTGTCAAGCACTTCGTCGCCCACGGTGGCGCGCACACCGCCGATCAGCGAGGCATCGACCCGCACGTCCAGCGTCAGCTTGCAGCCAAAGCGCTTTTCGAGCACCTCGGTCAACTCGGCAAGCTGGGCCGCGTCGAGCGGGAAGGCGCTTTCCACGGTGGCTTCGGCTGCGCCGAACGAGGCGCTGGCCAGCACATGGAACTGCGCGACCGCTGCCGGCAGCGCGTCCAGCCGGCGGTTGTCGAGCACCGTCTGCAGGAAGTTGCGAACACCCGGCAGCAGCGGCTGGCCCAGCTGCCTTTCGGCAGCCTCGGCAGCCACGCCGGCGACCTGGTCGACGGAGGCCTTCGGGTTGTCGGCGAACTGGCGCAGCGCGGCATCACCCGCCACGGCGGCCAGCGCGTCGAGCTGACCGCGCCAGGCGGCCAGGTCGGCATTGCGGGCGACCTGGAACAGCGCCTCGGCATACGGGCGTGCAATGGTGGCGAGTTCAGCCATGCTCAGAGCTCCTGCTTCAGACGGGTCAGCAACTCGGCGTGAACGCCGGCGTCGACTTCCTTGCGCAGGATGGCTTCGGCGCCCTTGACCGCCAGCGCGGCGACCTGCTCGCGCAGCGCCTCGCGGGCACGCACGACTTGCTGGTCGGCATCGGCCTTGGCCTGCGCGACGATCTTGGCGGCCTCGTCCTCGGCACGCTTCTTCGCCTCCTCGACGATGGCCGCGGCGCGCTTTTCAGCGTCGCCCAGCAGCTTGGTCGAGTCGGTGCGCGTCTGCGCGAGCTGTGCTTCCACCGCCTTGTTGGCGGATGCAAGCTCCGTCTTCGCGCGGTCGGCCGCAGCCAGTCCGTCGGCGATCTTGGCGGCGCGCTCGTCGAGCGCCTTGGCAATGACCGGCCAGATGAACTGGGCAGTCACCCACGCGAGGATCGCAAACGGGATCCACTGGATCCACAGTGTTGCGTTGATGTTCACGGCTTAGCTCCTTTCAAGCGTGAAAGGGGACCGTGATTACTTCGGGGCGAACTGGATGAAGGTCGCAGCGAACGGGTTGGCGAACGCGAACAGCAGGGCGATGGCAACGCCGATCAGGAAGGCCGCGTCGATCAGACCGGCCAGGATGAACATCTTGGTTTGGAGCTGGTTCATCAGTTCCGGCTGGCGAGCCGAGGACTCCAGGAACTTGCCGCCCATCAGTGCGATGCCGATCGAAGCGCCGACAGCGCCGAGGCCCACGATGATGCCGCAAGCCAGAGCAACCAGACCGAGGATGTCGTTCATTTGAAATCTCCTAGAGACAGTAAAGGAAAGGGAAAGGAAAGGGAAGGAAGAAACAGCGATCAGTGATCAGTGATGGTCGTGCGCCTGACCGATATAGATCAGCGTGAGCATCATGAAGATGAAGGCCTGCAACACGATCACGAGGACGTGAAACAGCGTCCAGATCGTGCCGGCCACGACATGGCCGAAGGCCATGCTGAAGCCCGTCACGCTCATTGCGAAGGCGCCACCCATCAGCGCGATCAGCATGAACACGAGTTCGCCGGCAAACATGTTGCCGAACAGCCGCATGCCGTGGGACACGGTCTTGGCCAGGAACTCGATCATCTGCATCAGGAAGTTGAACGGCCACAGCGCCCAGTGGTCGCCGAACGGCGCGGCGATCAGCTCATGGCCCCAACCGCCCAGACCCTTGATCTTGACGCTGTAGTAGATGCACAGCAGCAGCACGAAGGTGGACATGCCCAGCGTGGTGGACAGGTCGGCCGTCGGCACGACGCGCAGGTAATCTTTGAAGCCCATGGCCGGGCCGGCCGTGTGCCAGAGCTGCGGCAGCGCATCCACCGGCAACATGTCCATGAAGTTCATCAGGAAGATCCAGACGAACACCGTCAGCGCCAGCGGGCCGACGAAGGCGCGGCTCTTGGCGTTGTTGATGACGCCCTTGGCCTGGTTGTCGACCATCTCGAACAGGATCTCGACGGCGGCCTGGAAACGCCCCGGCACGCCCGACGTGGCCTTGCGCACGCCCAACCACAGCAGGAACACGCCGAGGAAGCCCAACACGGTCGCAAACACCAGCGAGTCGAGGTTGTAGAGGCTGAAGTCGACGATGTCCTTCTGCTTCACACTTTCGAAAGCGAAATTCTTCTGCAGATGCTGCAGATGGTGAGTGATGTACTCACCGGCGCTGGGCGCGTGCTGTTCGCTGCTCATCGTCTTTAGTCGCTCAATTCGTTTTATGAACGGCCCGGCTCAACCACCACCAGGCCCCCAGATGTACCTTCAGGCACGCGATCAGCGCCACCAGCAAGGCCGGCCAGCTCAGATCCCGCACCAGCCACGCCGCCGCCACCAAGATGACGACCGCGAGGCCCACTTTGATCAGTTCCCATACGAGGAACGACAGGAACGCCGCCTGTGCCTGAGCAGCCGGGCGGCGCAGGCCCCAGGCCATGACGGCATGGGGCAGCACCACCGCAGCCGCACCCCAGACCGTGGAGCGCACCTGCTGCGCGGGTGCAGTGCCAAAGAGCCACCACACCAACGCCAACAAGCCACCGACCACCGCCTGGATGAGCACCACTCGCCAGGGCGAGAGGGGCTTTTCGCGCGCCAGCAAGGCTTGCACCTGCTGGGCGGTCCAGGGCAGCACAGACTCGGAATCGGGCGCTTCGTCGTCCCAACCGCTGGCAGGACGAACCTCAGGTGTGGCAGTCATGTCGGCGTTGACGGGACGATTGGGCGCCGGCCCGAATGCCGGCCGGCAAAACCACGGGAGTATATGTGGAAACCCGTACTTTCCCAAAACACACGCCACACATGACGCCACACACCCGCGTCTGCGGGGACGTCGCGGCCCGGCGGTTCTAGAGGCTGCAGCGGTGGGCCGGCAGCCCGGGCACGTCCACGCGCAAGGTCAGCACAGCGCCCGCCCAGGGCTCCTGCGCCAGCTCGTCGGCCGGGCGCTTGTCACTGGCCGTCGTGATGAACAGCGTGCGGCGGTCGGCGCCGCCGAAGCAGGGCATGGTGGGGCAGCGCACCGGCAGCGCGATGTCCTCCAGCAGCTCGCCGGTCGGCGCATAACGCAACAGTCGCTTGCCTTCGAACATGGCCACCCAGTAGGCGCCGGACTCGTCCACGGCCGCGCCGTCGGGCCGGCCGCTGTAGGTCGACAGCGGCTGGTCCGCCGCGCGGGGTGTGAAGCGGGCGAACAGCTGGGCCTCGCCCAGCGTGCCGGCCGCCACGTCAAAGGCATGGCGCCAGACCATGTGCGCCTTGGTGTCGCTGCGGTAGATGAAGCGGCCGTCCGGGCTCCAGGCCAGGCCGTTGGACGTGACGATGCCGCCCAGCTGCGGCTCGGCGCCCGCAGCATCGATGCGGTACAGCGACGCCTCGGGCTCGCGCGCGTCGCTGAGCGCGCCGATCCAGAAGCGCCCGGCCGCATCGGGCTTGCCATCGTTGTAGCGCTGGCGGGCCGGGTCGTAGGGCGGCTCGGCCAGCCGCTGCATCTGGCCGTTAGCCGTGCCCAGGGCCCACAGCCCGTCGCGACGCGCGACGACCAGCCCACCACCCGCGCGGGCGGCGATGCAGCCGGGCTCCGAGTCCTGCGGGAAGACGTCCGGCACATCGGCGCCGGCACGCCAGCGCAGCACCTGCCGGCCGGGGATATCGACGCAGTAGAGCTGCTGCTCGTCGGGATGCCAGAGCGGCGATTCGCCCAGCAGGCAGCGGTGCTCGCCCAGGGGCCGGATGTCGTAGGAGGCGGTCATCCCGCCACTCTAGGCGGTTATCCGAAGTAACTGGGCCGGAAGGCGCCGAGTTCGGCCTTCAGATAGTGCGCGCCGGGGATGGGGTTGAAGTAGAACGGCGGCACTTCCACGAAGCCCAGGCTTTCGTACAGACCGCGCGCGGCTTCCATGTCGTCCAACGTGTCCAGCAGCATGGACGAGTAGCCGGCCTCGGTGGCGCGGTCCATCAGCGCCTGCGCCAACAGCCGGCCCAGGCCGAAGCGGCGGAAGGCCGGACGCACGAACAGGCGCTTCATCTCGCAGGCATTGGGATAGTCGGCGTCGGGCAGCGGGCGGAAGGCGCCGCTGCCGGCCACGGCGCCGTCGACGAGGGCCAGCAGCATCAGCCCGCCGGGCTGCGCGTAGGCGCCGGGCAGCTCGGCGAGTTCCGCCTCGAAGCCCTGGAAGTCGAGGTCGAAGTCGAGGCTGCTGGCGTAGTCGCGCAGGATGAGGCGGGTCTCCCGCCAGTCCTCGGGGGACTCGGGCGTGATGAGCTGGATGTCGGGGCCGACCATAGGCGGCGCAGTTTAGCCAGCAGCGTCAGGACGCAAATCCCAAGACCACTCGGCGCGTCTTCACGCTCTTCTTCTGGTGATCACTCACGTTCGCTGCGCTCACATGAGTGCTCCCCAAAGAACTCAGCCGCGGCCTGCGGCCGGCTCGGCAAAGCCGAGCACGACCCTGCGGGTCTTGGCTGACTTCTTTTCAATCTTCGTCACGACAACCGCACCGATCTCGGCGGTGTTGCTGACATGCGTGCCACCGCAGGGCTGCAGGTCCACGCCCTCGACCTCCAGCACACGCACCCGCCCCAGCCCACGCGGCGGCTGCACGCTCATGGAGCGGACCAGGCCGGGGTTGGCGTCCAGCTCGTCTTCGGTGATCCAGCGGTGGCCGACCGGATGCGCCTCGGCCACCAGGCGATTCAGTCCCGCCTGGATGGCCTCCTTGTCGAAGGGCTGGTCGGTGTGGAAGTCCAGCCGCGCATAGGCCTCGGTGATGGAGCAGCCGTCGACCGGGTAAGGCAGCAGCGCGCACAGCAGGTGCGTGGCGGTGTGGAAGCGGCGATGCGCGTCGCGGCGTGCGGCGTCGACCTCCACGCGCACGGCTGTGCCAACCGGCGGAAGCTCGCCGTCGACGAGGTGGACGATGGCCTCGGGATGCTCCTTGCTCTTGCGCGTGTCGGTCACGCGCCAGCGCCTGTCTCCCGCGCCCAGCCAGCCGGTGTCGCCGGCCTGGCCGCCGCCCAGCGGGTAGCAGACGGTGCGGTCCAGCAGCACGCCGCCCTCAACCTGGGCAGTGACCGTCGCATCGCAGGCCAGCAGCGTCGCGTCCTCGCGGAACAGGTCGTCCGTCCTCATCACAACCTCACCTGGCCATGGATCAAGGGCGTCACGTCGCCGCCTATCCACGTCGCCTCGGCGTCGCGCTTCACGTGCACGCGGCCGGCGCGGCCCAGCACGGCACCTTGGGCGGCGATGTAGCTGTCGCCCGCCAAACCCGCCTCCTGCAACCACAGCGCCAGGCCGGCGTTGAGGCTGCCGGTGACGGGATCTTCCGGCACGCCCAGGTCGGGCACGAAGGCGCGCACCTCGAACTGGCATTCGCTGCCGGCCGGGTGGGCACCGACGACGCCGAGCTTCAGGCCCTGCATCGCCACGAAATCGGGCTGCAGCGCGAGCACGGCCGCGGCATCGGCCAGGCGGGCGGCCATCCAGCCGGGGCCGTTGTCGCACCAGACGAGGTCCAGCAGCGCCTCGGGCGCAATGCGCAGCGCGGTCTGCACCTGCGCGCGGCCGGCGGCGTCGACCGGGCCTGTTCGCCGCAGCGGCGGCGCGGCGAAGGCCAGGCGGGCGCCGTCGCGCTTCACGCGCACCAGGCCGATGGCGCATTGCTGCACGACCTCGCCGGGCTTCTTCGTGTCGCCACCGCTGGCCAGGAAGGCGTGGGCGCTGCCGAGCGTCGGGTGGCCGGCAAAGGGCAGCTCGCCGCCGGGCGTGAAGATGCGCACGCGATAGTCCGCGCCGGGGTCGGTGGGCGGCAGCAGGAAGGTCGTCTCGGACAGATTGGTCCAACGCGCAAACGCCGCCATCTCGTCGTCGGACAGGCCGCCTGCGTCGATGACGACGGCCAGCGGGTTGCCCTTCAGCGGCGTGGCGGTGAAGACGTCGACCTGGGCAAAGCGGCGCAATTCAGTCATGGCGCGTGCTCCACAGCCGGCTCCAGCGCCTCGTACAGCAGGCGGCCGAGTTTCTCGACGCCCTCACCGATGAGGTCGGGCGTCAGCGTGACAAAGGACAGGCGCAGCGTGCGCGGATCGGGCTGGTGGGCGTAGAACGCCGCGCCGGGCACGAAGGCGATGCCGGCGTCCACCGCGCGCGGCAGCAACGCCATCGCGTCCAGGCCGGCCGGCAGGCGGATCCAGAAGAACATGCCGCCCTGCGGGTTCTGCCATTCGCAGCCGGGAGGCATGTGTTCGCGCAGCGCCACGGCCATCGCGTCGCGGTTGGCCTTGTAGAGCGCGCGGATGGTGGGCACGTGCCCGTCCAGGAAGCCGCTCTTCACCACCTCGTGGACGACGCGCTGGTTGAAGCCCGGCGTGTGCAGGTCGGCGGCCTGCTTGGCCTGCAGCAGCTTGGGGTAGAGCTCAGGCGGCGCGATGAGATAACCCAGGCGGAAGCCCGGCGTCAGCACCTTGGAGAAGGAGCCCAGGTACAGCGAGCCCTCGGGCCACAGGCTGGACAGCGCGGGCGGCGGCGGCTCGTCGAACCACAGGTCGCCGTAGGGGTTGTCTTCGACGATGGGCACGCCGGCGCGGCGCGAGGCCTCGACGACGTCGATGCGGCGCTGGGCGCCCATGACCCGGCCCGTCGGGTTCTGGTAGTTGGGCAGCAGGTAGCTGAAGCGAGTGCCGGGCGCGTCGTGGGGCAAGGCGGCGATGGCCTCGGGGCGCGGGCCCTCCAGGTCGCTGGCCAGGCTGGCGAACAAGGGCTCGAAGGGCGTGAAAGCCTGCAGCGCGCCGAGGTAGGTCGGCGTCTCGACGGCCACCGGCGCGCCAGCGTCGCAAAGAATCTTGCCGACCAGGTCCAGGCCCTGTTGCGAGCCGCTGGTGATCAAGACCTGGTCGGGCCTGACGTTCATGCCCAGCGAGGCCACGCGCGCCGCCACCCATTCGCGCAGCGGCGCATAGCCCTCGCTGGCCGCGTACTGCAGCGCCTCGCGCGGCGTGTCGGTCAGCACGCGGTCGCAGGCGGCCTTGATGGCGTCGACGGGGAAGGTGTCCGCGCTCGGCAGGCCGCCGGCCATGGACAGCACGCCCGGCTTTTCGGTGACCTTGAGGATCTCGCGAATGATGGACGGGTTCATCCGCGCGGCGCGGCGCGCTTGCATCCAGACGGTAGTCATGGCGGTTGTTTGGTGAGATTTCAAAGGAGTCAGCCTAGCATCCAGTCGACTGCGGCGCGGGCCTGCAGTTCGGTGGAATCGAACAGTGGCAGCGCCGCAGGCGAGCCGGCCGGCAGCGACAGGCCAAGCTCGGTGCAGCCGAGGATGGCGGCCTGCGCGCCCCGATCGGCGAGCTGCGCGACCTGCGCACGCAGCAGCTCGCGCGAGGCAGGCTCGAAGCGGCCGCAGCACAGCTCCTCGTAGATCAGGCGGTGCACATCGGCGCGGCCGGCCTCGTCGGGCGTGATGACCTCGATGCCGAAGCGCTCGCGCATGCGGTCGCGGTAGAAGCCGTGCTCCATCGTGAAGCGCGTGGCCAGCAGACCGGCGCGGCGCACGCCGGCCGCGCGCAGGGCCTCGGCCGTCACGTCGACGATGTGCAGCACCGGCAGGCCGGCGGCGCGCTCGACCTCGGTGGCGACCAGGTGCATGGTGTTCGTCGCGATCAATAGCGCCTCGGCGCCGGCGCGCCTCAAGCCCGCACCGGCCTCGCCCAGCACCCGCGCGGCCTCGGGCCAGTCACCCGTCGACTGCAGGACGGCGATCTGCGCGAAGTCGACGCTGTGCAGCAACAGCTGCGCGCTATGCAGGCCGCCCAGCCGTGCAGCGACGCCACGATTGATCAGTGCGTACAGATACTGGGTCGACTCCCAGCTCATGCCGCCGAGGATGCCCAGCGTTCTCATGCGAGCACCACCGTCGAGCGCCAACCGAGGCCGACCCGGGCCTCGCGTCGACGTTGCGCAACCGGCTGCAACAGCTGAAAGGCCGCCTCTGGCCAAGCCTCGACGACGGCCTCCTGGCCGGCCGTCAGCGTCAAGCCTTCGCCACTGCGCAGCCAATGGTCGTCGCTGCCACCGGAAAGGGTCAGCCACAAGCGGCCGCTCGTCACGACCAGCCGGCGCGGACCGCGCGAGGCAGCCAGCGTCAGCGCCTGGCCCGGCTTGAGTTGGGTGGTGAATCGATCTTTCATGTCGCCTCCTGCGTATGCACTGGTTGCCGCTTGCCCAGCCAGACCACCGCCAGCACGGCGGCGGCGAAGACCAGCGTCATCGCGTCCAGCGTCTCGCCGAGCAGCGGCACGGCCAGCAGCATCGAAAGGAAGGGCTGCAGCACCTGCACCTGGCTGACGCGCAGCGTGCCGCCCAGCGCCAGGCCGCGGTACCAGGCGAAGAAGCCGATCCACATCGAGAACAGCGACAGGTAGGCGAAGCCGGCCCAGGCCGAGGGCGCTACCGGCATGGTCGGCCGCGTCATGACGGCCAGCGGCACGGTCACGGGCAGGCTCAGCACCAGCACCCAGCAGATCACCTGCTCGGCCGTCATGTCGTTCGACAAGCGCGCGCCGCTGACATAACCCGCCGATGCGCAGACCACCGCGCCCAGCAGCAGGCCGTCCGCCATCTCCAGCCCGCCTGCGCCGCGCCAAGCGGCGAAACCCACCACAAGCCCCAGCCCGGCCAAGGCGCAGGCCCAGAAGGCCAGGCTCGGTCGCTGGCGCAGCACCAGCGCCGCGATGACGGCCGTCGCCAGCGGCAGCACACCGGAGATGACGGCCGCATGCACCGCGTCCACCTGCCGCACGGCCAGCCCGGACAGCAGCGGCCAGCCAAAGACGACGCCGCCCGCCGTGAAGGCCAGCCAGCGCCATTCGCCACCGCGTGGCCGGCGCGCGCCGGTGGCGACGAGATAGGCCAGCGACAGCAGCCCCGCGACGGCGGCGCGGCCGAAGGCGACGAAGGCGGGGTCGAGCTGCGGCGCCTCGACGCTGCCGCCGGCCAGCCTCGTCATCGGCAGGCTGAGCGCGAACATGACGACGCCGGCCAGGCCCAACAGCAGGCCGCGCGTGGCGTCATGTGACGTGGTGGTGGAGATGGAAGACCCTTGCATGGGCTCAGTCTAGGCACAGTCACCAATACAGAACCAGTACAGTCGACCCAGCCACACTTTGAATCTGTACTGCCATGCCCACCGGTACACACCCGCCGCTACAGCGCGACGCCAGCCAGCCGCTGGCCGGCCAGCTGGCCGAGCGCTACGCCCAGCGCATCCGCGAGCGCCTGCTGCTGCCCGGCGCCCGCCTGCCCTCGGTGCGCGACTGCGCCCGCCAGCACGGCGTCAGCCCGCACACCGTCGTCGCTGCCTATGACCAGTTGCAGGCCGCCGGCCTGCTGGAGGCGCGGCGCCAGCGCGGCTTCTTCGTGCGCGAGCAACGGCCCGTGGCCAGTGCCGCCCGCAGCGCACGCCCGGCCACCGCCATGCCGCGCCAGGCGCCGGTGGACGCTACAGCCCTGATCCGCGGCATGTTCGAGGCCGACGCGGCGCGCTCGCCGGGCCTGGGCACGCTGCCGGCCGACTGGCTGGACCCGACGCTGCTGCAGTCCGCGCTGCGGCGGCTGCACAGCGGCCAGGAGCAGGCCCTGCAGACGAGCTACGGCGACCCCAGCGGCGACGAGCGGCTGCGCGTGGCCTTGTCGCAGCGCCTGGCCGACCTCGGCATACACGCCAGCCCGGCGCAGATCCTGACCACCAACGGCGCCACGCATGCGCTGGACCTGCTCATCCGCACCCAGCTGCAGCCGGGCGACGCGGTGCTCGTCGACGACCCGGGCTGGGCCATCATTTTTGCGCGGCTGACGCAGGCCGGCATCCGGCTGCTGCCCGTGCCGCGCAGCGCCCAGGGGCCGAATCTCGACGTGCTGTCCGCGCTGGCCAGGGAACACGCACCGCGCGCCTACCTGACCGTCTCGGTGCTGCACAACCCGACCGGCCACAGCATCGACCTGGCCACCGCGCACAAGCTGCTGCGCCTGGCCGACGAGCACGACTTCTCCATCGTCGAGGACGACAGCTACGGCTTCCTCGCGCCCGAGCACCTGCCGCGCCTGGCCGCGCTGGACGGGCTGCGCCGCGTCGTCTACGTGAGCGGCTTCTCCAAGGTGCTGACGCCGGCCTGGCGGGTGGGCTATCTGGCCGCCGCGCCCGAGCGGCTGGCCGCGCTGACCGACACCAAGCTGCTCGACGGCCTGACCAGCTCGCCGGTGATGGAGCGCGCCGTGGCGCTGTGCCTGGAGCAGGGCCGCCTGCGCCGCCACGCCCAGCGTCTGCGCGAGCGCCTGGATCAGGCCCGCCAGCGCGTGGCGACGCTGGCAGCCCGGCAGGGCTTCCAGTGGGCCGCGCCGCCCGACGGCCTGTTCGGCTGGCTGGACGTGGGCGTGGACACCGAGCGCCTGGCCCAGCCGCTGCTGGACGCCGGCTGGCTGACCGCGCCCGGCGCCCTCTTCAGCGCCACGCGCTGCCCCGGCGCGCTGATGCGCGTCAACATGGCCACGTCGCAGGACCCGGCCTTCTGGCGCCAGTTGCGCGCCTGCGTGGACGACATCCGCGGCGCCTAGCGCCCCCCTAGATTCGCCCTGGTATTCGGTCTGCGGCAGGCGTCAACTCGCGCTGGGCGCCAAGCCCGGGGAGACAGCCATGAACAAGCAACGATGCCGCCTGGGGCATTTCATCGCCGGTCTCGGCCTGGTCATGGCCTCGTTGTCGGCCACTGCCGACTTCTCCGCCGACATCACCGTCAAGCTGCTGGCACCGGGCGGCACGACCGAGGACGCCACGCCCGTGTCGCTGACGCAGACCGTCGCCGTGGCCGACTTGGCCAGCGGCGTGCTGGCCGGCAATCTGGGCGGCACGGGCGACATCAGCGGCTTCATGCTCGACGACGAGCGCGTCTCGTTCGCCGGCAACACCATCCTGCTGCGCCTGGCGGCCGGCGGCGAGGCGGGCGGGCAGCTGACGACCGGCTACCTGGCCGACGGCCTGGACCCGGCCCGCTACGAAATCAGCGGCCTGGCAGTGCCGGGTCACCTCATCACCGGCTACACGGTCCAGGCCTTCGACGGCTTCGCCAACTCGGGCAGCAGCGGCCTGCTCGCGCCCGTCGTGCCGGCGGCGCTGGTGTTCCTGTTCAACAACGACACGATCAGCTTCAACCTCGACAGCATCGTCTTCGTGCCGCGCTTCGCCGGCCAAACCGAGAACTACGCGGAGTTCCGCATCGACCTGCTGACGACGCCGGTCCCCGAGCCGCAACCCGCATGGCTGCTGCTCGCGGGCGGTGCCCTGCTGTTGCTGCGTCGGCGTGCGTCATGAGCGCCGACCCGTTCACGCTGGCCCGCTTCGAGCCGCTCATCGGCAGCGGCTTCACGCTGTGGCTGGATGACGCGACCGCGCTGCCAACCCGCCTCGTCGAGGCCCGCGCCGGTGGCCTAGCGGCGCCGGACGGCCGCCAGCCCTTCAGCCTGACCTTCGAGGCGCCACCGGCGCCCGCACTGCCGCAGAACATCTACCGGCTCGAGCATCCGCAACAGGGTGCGATGGACCTGTTCCTCGTGCCCATCGGGCGCCAGCCCGGCGGCCTGCAATACGAAGCCGTCTTTGCTTAGGAGACCCTCATGGCCGACCCCTTTCTGGGCGAACTCAAGCTGGTCAGCTTCGGCTTCGCGCCCCGGCGCTGGGCCTTCTGCCACGGCCAGCTGCTGCCCATCAACCAGAACCAGGCGCTGTTCTCGCTGCTGGGCACCAGCTTCGGCGGCGATGGCCGCGTGAACTTCGCGCTGCCGGACCTGCGCGGCCGGGCGCCGCTGCATGCCGGGCTCAGCACCACGCTGGGCGAGCGCGGCGGCCAGGAGGCGGTGACGCTGTCGGCCGGCGAACTGCCCGCCCACACGCACACGCTGGCGGCCACAAACGATCTGGCCAACGCCAGCGTGCCGGGCGGCGCCGTGCCGGCCGCCAAGCCGCGCGGCGGCATCAACCGCTATGCACCTGCCGGCGGCGGCGCGGCGGTGATGGGCAGCAGCTCGCTGGCCCCGGCCGGCGGCAACCAGCCGCACAGCAACATGCAGCCCTACCTGGCGATGAACTGGGTCATCGCGCTGCAGGGCATCTTCCCCAGCCGCGACTGACCGAGGAGCTGCCATGTCCACCCCCTTCATCGGCGAAGTGCGCCTCTTCGGCGGCAACTTCGCACCCAATGGCTGGATGCTCTGCCAAGGCCAGCTGGTGTCCATCGCCGAGAACGAGGCGCTGTTCCAGCTGATCGGCACGATCTACGGCGGCGACGGCGAAACCACGTTCGCGCTGCCCGACCTGCGTGGCCGCGTGCCGCTGCACGGCGGCCAGGGGCCGGGGCTGTCGCCGTACAGCCTGGGCGAGCAGGGCGGCACGGAAGCCGTCACGCTGACGGCCGCGCAGATGCCCCGCCACACCCATCCGCTGATCGCCAGCCCGGCCGCTGCCAGCGGTGCGGCGCCCGGCGGTGCGCTGCTCGCCGCCACGGCCACTGCCAGCTACGACCCCGGCACCGCCAGCACCGCGATGGCCACCGGCGCCGTCGGCAGCGCGGGCGGCGCCCAGCCGCACGACAACATGGCGCCCAGCGTGGGCGTGAACTACATCATTTCGCTGTTCGGCATCTTCCCGCAGCCGAGCTAGGAGCAAGACATGGCCGATCCCTTCGTCGCCGAGATCCGCGTGATGCCCTACAACTTCGCGCCGCGGGGCTGGGCCCGCTGCGATGGCCAGTTGATGCCCATCAGCCAGAACACCGCGCTGTTCTCGCTGCTGGGCACCAGCTTCGGCGGCGATGGCAGGTCGACCTTTGCGCTGCCCGACCTGCGCGACAGCTTCGCGATGGGCGCCGGCGACGGGCCGGGCCTCAGCCAGCGCGATCTGGGCGAGCGAGTGGGCAGCGCCACGGTGGCGCTGCTGGCCAGCGAGATGCCGGCCCACAGCCACGCGCTGGCGGCCGGCGTGACGCCCGCCGCCACCAGCCCCGCCGGCAACGTGATGGCGCCGACGGCGAGCGGCGCCAAGGTCTACCGCGCGCCCGGCGCGGCCACCGCCATGGCCGCTGCCGCCGTCAGCCCGGCCGGCGCCAGCGCGCCGCATGCGAACCGCCAGCCCTATCTGGGTCTGATGTTCTGCATCGCGCTGCAGGGCATCTTTCCGCCGCGCTCCTCGTGAAGCACCGCCTGCGCCCTGCGACGCCCGCTGACGCGGCCTGGCAGCTCGCCATCTACGCCGGCACGCGCGCCGATGAGCTGGCGCTGACCGGCTGGCCCATCGAGCAATGCGAGGCCTTCATGCGCCAGCAGCACGAGGCCCAGCAGCGCCACTACGCACTGCACTTCCCCCGCTCGGTCTGCCAGCTCATCCTGGTGCAGGGCGACACGGTGGCCGGCCGGCTGTGGCTGGACGAGCGCGCCGACCGCCTGCACATCCTCGACATCGCGCTGCTGCCCGCCTGGCGCGGCCTGGGCGTGGGCACGCGCTGCCTGCAGGCGCTGGCCGCGCAGGGCCGGTGCCTGAGCATCCAGGTCGAGCTGCACAACCCCGCCCGGCGGCTCTACGAGCGGCTGGGTTTCGTGCCCGAGGGCGAACCCGTGGGCCTGCACCAGGCCATGCTGAGGCCCGCCGCCCACACCGAGGAGTGCCTGCCATGATCAACAAGCGCAATCTGCTCAAGGGCGGCATGACCGCCGTCGTCGCCAGCGCGGGCAGCGCCGCGGCCCTGGCCACCGTGCGGCCCAGCCTCGCTGGGCCATCGGGCCTGGCCAGCTGGCAGGCCCATGTCGGCGAGCGGTTCGACGTCCAGGGGCACGGGGTCACGCTGCAGGCCGTCAAGCCGCTGCCCAGCCGCCAGGCCGGCGAGCAGTTCAGCCTGCATTTCAGCGGCGCGCTGCCGCCCGGCATCGGCGACGCCCTGCTCTCGCTGACCCAGGCCGGTGCGCCCGCCCAGGCCCTGTACCTGGCACGCACACCGCAGGGCCTGCGCGCCGATTTCTGCCGCCTGCAAGGCTGACAAAGTTCTCACAAAGCAGGGCCAGTCCTGCTCGGCCGGCACGGGGTGGCCGGTGAGAATCCGCGTCGCCCGGCACCGCTGCCGTTGCGGTGCCCGATGTGAGCCGAGCGATCCCGTGAAATTTCTTGTTGTAGACCCGCTGGCCGGGGTTCAGACCTTCGTGCGCCAGTTGTTGCAAGCCCATGGCGTGGCGGCAGAGAACGTCCTCTGCTGCGCCAGCGTCGACGCCGCCCTCGCCCAGGGCCCGGCGTTCCAGCCGCAGTTGCTGATCACCGACTGGTTCGCCAAGGCCGCGCTGACCGGCCCGCAGCTCGCCCTGCGGCTGCGCGAGGCGCGGCCCGGCCTGCAGCTCGCGCTGCTGAGCTTCGACGTGACGCCCGAGCACGAGCTGGAGGCGCTGGCGCTGGGCGCCCAGTTCCTGCTGAAGAAGCCCTTCACCGCCGAGCAGCTGAAGAAGGAAATGGCCCGCGTGCTCGACGCGCTGCCCCGGCCGTCACCTGCACGGCTTGCGCGGCCCGTGTTGCCGCCGATGCCGCTGCAGCCGGTCATCAAGCCCGGTGACCGCGTGCGCTTCAACGGCGCCGTCCATGTGGCCCAGTACGTGGTGCACCGACCGGGCGAAACGGTGGTACAGCTGAAAGGCCAGGGGGGCCTGATTCCTGTCGATAGGCTGCAGCCCGCCTAGACGAAAGCGACCAGCAACATCAGCAGCGGATAAGGCAGCGCCACCGTTGGGCGCAGCGCGCTCTTCAGATACTCGGCAACGAGGCCGGCGCCGCGCGGGCGGCTGGCGAGCCAGTCGCTGTGCAACTGCATGGCCGGGGCATCGGCGCCGGTCTTCAGCGCGGGCTCGATGGCCAGCAGGCGGTCGCCCAGCCGACCCTGGAAGGTCTTGAGCACGGCCTCCTGCAACCACAGCAAGGCCAGCACCGCGAGCGCCAGCGCGCTGTCCAGCACCAGCAGCGTCGCCAGGAAGGCTGCCAGCTTGACGGCCAGCGCCAGCGCCTCGTAGCGCTCATGCTGGCTCTGCAAGGCCAGCCATTCCTGCTGCAGCGCGTTCACTTGGCCTCGAGCACTTCCCAGCGCTCCATCAACTCCAGCAGCTCGGCGTCGATGGCGGCAGCGCGGTCGGTCACCTCGGCGATGCGCGCCGCGCCCTGGGCGTACAGCTCACTGCCGGCGATCAGCGCGTTGAGTTGCTTCTGCTCGGCCTCCAACGCAGCCATCAGCTTGGGCAGCTCGTCCAGCTCGCGCTGCTCCTTGTAGCTGAGCTTGCGCTTGGTGGCGACGACCGGGGCGGGCTCAGGAGCAGCCGGTGGCGGCGTGGGCGCGGCAGCGGGCTTGGGTGCCGCCTGCGCCTGCAGGGCTGCAGCGCGTTTGGACTGCGTCAACCAGTCCTGCACGCTGCCCTCGTACTCGCGCCAGCGCGCCTCGCCTTCGTAGACGATGGTGGACGTGACGACGTTGTCCAGGAAGCGGCGGTCATGGCTGACGAGGAAGACCGTGCCGTCGTACTCGGCCAGCAACTCCTCCAGCAGCTCCAGCGTCTCGATGTCGAGGTCGTTGGTGGGCTCGTCCAGCACCAGCACATTGGCCGGCCGCGCGAACAGGCGAGCCAGCAGCAGGCGGTTGCGCTCGCCGCCGGACAGCGTGCGCACGGGCGAATTGGCGCGTGCGGGCGAGAACAGGAAGTCGCCGAGGTAGCTCTTGACGTGCTTCTTCTGGTTGCCGATCTCGATCCACTCCGAGCCGGGGCTGATGGTGTCGGCCAGCGTCGCGTCCAGGTTGAGCGTGTCGCGCATCTGGTCGAAATAGGCGACCGTCATCTTGGAGCCCAGGCGCACGCTGCCGCTGTCGGGCGGAAGTTCGCCGAGGATCATCTTCAGCAGCGTCGTCTTGCCGGCGCCGTTGGGGCCGATCAGGCCGACCTTGTCGCCGCGCAGGATGGTGGAGGTGAAGCCTCGCACGATGGGCCGGTCGCCATAGCTCTTGGACACGTCCTCCAGCTCCGCGACGATCTTGCCGCTGGCGCCGCCGGTGTCGATGTCCAGCCTGACCTTGCCCTGCACATCGCGGCGCGCGGCGTGGGCCTGGCGCATGACCTCCAGCCGCTGGATGCGCGCGACCGAGCGCGTGCGGCGTGCTTCCACGCCCTTGCGTATCCAGACCTCCTCCTGCGCCAGCAGCTTGTCGAAGCGCGCGTTGAACAGCGCCTCGTTCTCCAGCTCGTAAGCCTTGGCGGCCTGGAAGGCAGCGTAGTTGCCTGGGTAGCCGCGCAGTTGGCCGCGGTCCAGCTCGACGATGCGGTTGGCGACGTTGTCCAGGAAGGCGCGATCGTGGGTGATCAGCAGCAGCGAGCCCTTGAAGTCGTTCAGCAGGCCTTCCAGCCAGGTGATGGCGTCCAGGTCCAGGTGGTTGGTGGGCTCGTCCAGCAGCAGCACGTCGGGCTGGGCCACCAGCGCGCGGCCCAGCGCGACGCGCTTCTTCAGGCCGCCGGACAGCGTGCTGATCAGCCGCGAGCCGTCCAGGCCCAGACGGTGCAGCGTCTCCTCGACGCGCTGCTCCCAGTTCCACGCGCCGATGTGCTCGATGCGCTCCTGCACCCAGGCCAGGTCGTCGTTCTCGTCGTGGATCTCGTAGCGCTCGCGCAGCGCCTTGTGCTCGGCCACGCCCTCGCTGATGACGTCGAAGATGGTCGCGTCGCCGCGCAGCTCGGGCTCCTGCGGCACGTAGACGTTGGTCAGGCCTTGCTGCTGCTGCAGCAGGCCGTCATCGAGCTTTTCCAGCCCGGCGAGGATCTTCAGCAGCGAGGACTTGCCGGTGCCGTTGCGGCCGATGAGGCCGACGCGCTCGCCGACTTCGAGGGAGAAACCGGCGCCATCGAGAAGCGCGACGTGCCCAAAAGCGAGATGGGCGTTGGTGAGGGAGAGGACTGCCATCCGGCGATTGTCCCCTGGCCGCCCGGATCAGCCGCGACGGCTGCGGCGCCAGGCCGCTGGCGGCGCACCGTATTCGCGGCGGAAGGCGCGGCTGAAGGCGGTGTCGGTCTGGTAGCCGACCTGCTCGGCAATGTGCGCCAGCGGCGCATTGCTGCCGGCCAGCAGGTTGGCTGCCAGCACCATGCGCCAGTGGGTCAGGTATTGCATCGGCGGGCTGCCCACCAGCTGCTGGAAGCGCTCGGCCAGCACGGTGCGCGATGTGCCGGCCGAGCGCGCCAGCTCCTCCACCGTCCACGGGCGGGCCGGCTGTTCATGCAAGGCCTGCAGCGCGGCGCCGACGATGCGGTCCCCCACCGCCGCCAGCCAGCCGGTGCGGTCGGGCGGCAGCCCGTTCATGTACAGGCGCAACACCTCGATGAACAACACCTCGGCCAGCTTGGCCAGCACGCCCTCCCCGCCCGGCCGCGGCGAGCGGGCCTCGGCCAGCGCATAGCGGATGGAACTCTCCAGCCAGGCCCCGGCGCTCGAACCGCGCACGTTGACGCGCACCAGCGGCGGCAAGCCGGCCAGCAGCAGGCGGGCTAGGCGCGCGTCGCAGGCCAGGTAGCCGCACATCAGCTGCGTCTGCGCACCGCCACCGCCGTAGCTCAGCAGGCGCGGGCGGCGTGCGAGCAGGCGCTCGAACCGCGCGCCCTTGGCCGGCGGCAGGGCCGGGTCGGACGCCATGCGGTGCGCGTCACCGTGCGAGAAGACGATGACGTCACCTGCCGTGAGCGCCACCGGCTCGCTGCCGTCCAGCGTCACATGGCAGTCACCGTGGGTGATGAGGTGGAAGATGACAACTCGCTCGGCCGTCGGCTCCAGCAGCGGGGCGGCAATGTCGGCATGCGGCGACTGGTAGCACCACGGCGCGGTGAAGCGGCCCTGCAGAAAGATTGCGCCCACCAGACGCACCACGCCCAGCGTGTGGGACAGCGCATCCATCAGCCTGCGGCGACCTCGATGTCCAGCAGCAGCGGCACCGGCTGGCGCAGCGCCGCCGGCACCGGGGAGCGCAGGCAACTCTGCTCGACCAGCTCGCGGATCTGCGCCGCCGTCAGCCCGGCGGCCGCGATGCGGATGTGCAGCGTCATCGCCACGGGCGCGGCGCCAACGGGCTGCCCGTCATCGCCGGCAAGACCCAGCAGGCCGCGCGTGTCCGAACGGCTGGTGACCCAGGCGTCGAGCGACTCAAGCGCCACCCCCTGCACCGCCGCGTTCATGACGATGCAGGTGACGGCGCAGGAAGCCGTGCCCGCCCGCAGCAGCCAGCCCGGCGTCACGCCGCCACCGCTGCCGCCGAGTTCAGGCGGCATGTCGGTCTCGACGCGCAGGCCGTTGTCGTGCAGCGCCGAGACGCGCAGGCCGCCTTCCCAGCGCACCCGTGCGGGCGTGTCGTCGTGCAGGCCCAGCTCGGGCCGCTTGCGCATGACGGCGGCCACGCGCTCCAGCGCGGCGGCGATGCGGTCCAGGGCCATGGCACTCTCCCAAGGGGGTGTCGATCGATTATGGGACGCCGGACGCTCGGGCAGGAATTGCGGGCGACAGGGCAGGACGCCAGCGCTGTACGGCGGGATGCTGGCCGCCTTGCCTGTCAGGAGACACCCCCATGAACGCACCGCTCGACCCCACCGCATTCAACGCCCTCAAGGCCCGCCAGCAAACCGCCTGGGCCAGCGGCAACTACGCCGTCATCGGCACCACCTTGCAACTCGTCGGCGAGCAGCTCGCCGAGGCCTGCGACCTGCGCTGGGGCGAACGGGTTCTCGATGTGGCCGCCGGCAATGGCAACGCCAGCCTGGCCGCCGCGCGGCGCGGCGCGACGGTCACGTCCACCGACTACGTGGGCGACCTGCTGCAGCGCGGCGCGGCGCGTGCCACAGCGGAGGGCCTGCAGATCGAGTTCAGCGTCGCCGACGCCGAGGCCCTGCCCTTCGCCGACGCCAGCTTCGACGCCGTGCTGTCCACCTTCGGCGTGATGTTCACGCCCGACCAGGCCAAGGCCGCAGCGGAGCTGGCGCGCGTCTGCCGCCCGGGCGGGCGCATCGCCCTGGCCAACTGGACGCCCGAGGGCTTCATCGGCCAGCTGTTCAAGGTGATGGGCCGACACCTGCCGCCGCCGGCCGGTGCCCAGCCACCGTCACTGTGGGGCACCGAGGCGCACCTGGCCCAGCTGTTCGGCGATGCGGTGAAGGACCAGACCGTCACACGCCGGCACTTCCAGTTCCGCTACCGCTCGCCGGCGCACTTCATCGAGGTCTTCCGCACCTAGTACGGCCCGGTGCACAAGGCCTTCGCCGCGCTGGGGCCGGACCAGGGCGCCGCGCTGGAGCGCGACCTGGCGGACCTGCTGGCCACGCTGAACCGCGCCGGGCCCGACAGCCTCGTGGTGCCGAGCGAGTACCTGGAGGTCGTCCTCACGCGCCACTGAACAGGTGCTCGGCGATGTGCTGCATGACGGCCGGGTCGCTGAGCAGCCGCCGGTGGCCCAGACCCTCGGTCACATGCAGGCGGCCGGCAGGCAGGCCGGCCAGCAGCGTCTCGCTGCCAACGATGGGCGCGGTGATGTCGCCCCGGTCGTGCACGATCAACGTCGGCTGCGTGACGCGCTCGGCCAGCCAGGCGGGCTCGAAATGCCCCAGCGACGCGCCCTCGCGCCGCTCGAAGCGCCCGCGCATGCGCGCCGCCAGGCCTTCGCCGGTGCCCATGGCGTCGGCGAACCAGCGCAGGAACTGCCAGGGCGGCGGCGCCATCGCAACCAGCGCCACACGCTTGGCGGGCAGGCCGCGCGCCAGTGCGTGCGACAACGCCATCGCGCCGAGCGAATGCGCGACCACGCCGTCCCACGGCCCGAAGCGCGCCGTCACGGCGAACAGCGCCCGCACCCACTGCAGCAGGTTGCTGCGCCAGCCACCGCTGCGGCCGTGGGCCGGCAGGTCCAGCAGCACGGGCTCGAAGCCGGCCACGGCCAGCGTGTCGGCCAGCGGGCGCAGCTGCTGCGCGTCGCCGGCCCAGCCGTGGGTCAGCAACACCTTGGGGCGGCCGGGCTCGATGTCCGCACGCTGCCAGACGCTGATGTGGCCGCCCTCGAACGGCAGCCGCCGCTCCACCCAGGGCCGCGGCACGGCGCGCGAGCGGGCCAGCCACTTGGTCGGCATCGGCGTGAAGAACAAGCCCATGGCGACGCGCGTGCCCAGGGCCGGCGACACATGGTGCAAGCCGCGCAGCAGCGCGGCGACGCCGCGTGCGGCTGGGGAGGCGAAGAAGGCGGCGGCGGGGTTGTGGGTGGTCATTGAGGACTCCATATTTCGCACGACCGTGCGACACGTTGGCAAAAAAACTCAGCGGGCAGGTTGGGGCACTTTCGCGGCGGCCAGCATGCGCTCCCAGGCCTTGATGCCACGCTCGTGCACCAGCGGGTCGCGCAGGAAGCGCGTGTCGCGCAGCAGGCCGGTGAAGAGCGCGTCCATCTCGAAGACGAACTGATCGGCGTCCAAGTCCGCCCGCAGGTGGCCGGCCTCGATGGCCTGCAGCACGGTGCGGCGCAACGCTGCGCGCAGGCGCAGCACGCCGTCCTCCAGCTGGTCGCGCACGGGGCCTTCGCGGTCGTCGTACTCGAAGGCACCGGCCGTGTAGAGACAGGACAGCGTGCGGTCGGCGTTGGTGGCGCGGGCCAGCCAGCGGCGCATGATGGCATCCAGCCGCGGCAGGCCGCGCGGCTGGCTCATGGCGGGCACGAAGACGGACTGCTGGAAGCGCCGGTCGTACTCCAGCAACACGGCCACCTGCAGTTGCTCGCGCGAGCCGACGCGCGAGAACACGCCGCTCTTGGACAGCCCCAGCCGCTTGGCGACCTCACCGATGCTCAGGCTCTCAAGCCCCTCGGCGGCGGCCATGGCCAGCGCCGTGTCGACGATGGCGGCCAGCGTGGCTTCGGCGCGGTCAGTGCGGGTTTCCATGCCAACAATTTAGCACGACCGTGCGACGGATATCAAGTGAGCTGGCTGGCGTGATGGCGCAGGTGGTCGTCAACGAAGCTGGCGATGAAGTAGTAGCCGTGGTCGTAGCCCGCGTGGCGGCGCAGCGTCAACGGCTGGCCGGCGGCGGCGCAGGCGGCCTCGAAGGCTTCGGGATGCAATTGCTCGGCGAGGAACTTGTCGGCCAGGCCCTGGTCGATGAGGATGCCGCCCGGATAGGGCGCCGCGCGCTGGATGCGCATCAGCTCGCTGGCATCGTGCGCGGCCCAGGCGGCGCGGTCCTCGCCCAGGTAGCCGCCGAAGGCCTTGCGGCCCCAGGGGCAGCGCATCGGTGCGGCAATGGGCGCGAAGGCCGACAGCGACTGGAAGCGCCCCGGGTGGCGCAGCGCCAGCGTCAGCGCGCCGTGGCCGCCCATGGAGTGACCGAACAGGCCGACGCGGTCCAGGCCGGTTTCGTGCTGCACCAGCGGCAGCAGGTCGTTGAGGAGATAGCTCTCCATGCGCCAGTGCTTGGCCCAGGGCTCGCGCGTCGCGTCCAGGTAGAAGCCGGCGCCGACGCCGAAGTCCCAGCTGTCAGCCTCGCCCGCCACATTGGCGCCGCGCGGGCTGGTGTCGGGCGTCAGCAGCGCCAGGCCCAGTTCGGCGGCCAGGCGCTGGGCGCCGGCCTTGATGGCGAAGGTCTCCTCCGTGCAGGTGAGGCCGGCGAGAAAGACCAGCAGCGCCTTCGGCTGCGGCGGCAGATAGAGGCCGAAGCGCATGGGCAGGCCGATGGCTGCCGAATCGTGCTGCAGAAAGCGCTGGGTGCCATTAAAGGCGCGGTGTTCGCTGAGGGTTTGCATGGCTGGCTTGAATTCAACGCCGCAGGAAGCGGACATGGTGGGGTCGGTCCACCGTCACGTCGCGGCCTGCGGGTGACAGCGTGCCGCGCTCGGGGTCGATGCGGAAGACGGTGACCGTGTGGCCGTTCTGGTTGGCCGCCACGAGGAAGCGCCCGCCGGGGACGATGCCGAAGCTGCGCGGTGTGCGCCCGCCGGTGGGCGTCGTCTCGACAAAGCGCAGCGAGCCGTCCTGCGGGCTGATCGTGAACACCGCGATGCTGTCGTGGCCGCGATTGGACACGTAGAGAAAGCGGCCACTCGGGTGGACCAGGATCTCGGCGGTGCTGTTGCCTTCAGACCTGACCCCGGCCGGCAGGCTCGACAGCACCTGGAAGCTGTCCAGTGCGCCACTGGCGGCGTCCACGCGGTAGGCGGTGACGCGGGACGTCAGCTCCAGGTTGACGTAGGCGTAGCGGCCGCTCGGGTGGAAGGCCAGGTGGCGCGGGCCGCCGCCAGGCTCGGTGGTGGCATGCGTGTGCGGCGTGAGGCGGCCACTGTCCACGTCGAGCCGGTGGATCATGACCTTGTCGAGGCCCAGATCGGGCACGTAGGCAAAGGTCTGGGTCGGGCCGGGGTAGATGCCGTGTGGGTGCGGTCGCGTCTGGCGCTGCGGGTTGACGCTGGCGCCCTCGTGCCGGACGGCGGACGCCGCCGGCCCCAGCTTGCCGTCGTCACCGATCGGGTAGGACACCACGTTGCTGCCGTTGTAGTTGGCCAGCAGCAGCACGCGGCCGCTGGCATCCACCGAGATGTGGCAGGGGCCGTTGCCGCCCGAGGGCTGGGTGTTGAGCAGCACGAGGCTGCCGTCCGGCTGCACGGCGAAGGCGGCGACCTCCTCTTTCCACGAGCCGTCCGGCGCCTTGCCGGCCGCGACCGAGTAGACCAGCGGCTTGCTGGGGTGCATGGCCAGGAAGCCGGGGTTGCCGATGGCGGCAGCCAGCCTTGGGGGCGAGAGGGCGCCGGAGGTCTCGTCGAGTGTGGCGACGTAGATTCCCTTGCTGTCACCGCCGGTGTCGGTGCCGACATAGACCCACGTTTCGGCGGCGATGGTGAAGGGCATGAGCGTGGCAAGAAGGGCCAGGGAAAGGCGTTTCATCGAGGAGGTCAATGGGCCAGGTGTTGCCGCATTGGAACCGAGGTGACTGGGTGCTGCTGCGGCGACTGCCTTTTGCTCGGCGCCACGCGCAGGGCCGCAGTGCGTGCAGAGACCGCCCCCCGTGTCCGCCGCAGCCGCTTTAGACTGCCCCGCATGAAGCCAGCCGCCCTCCTGCTCCTTCTTGCCTCGGCCGCAGCCCAGGCCGAGCCCATCGGCTCCGTCGACACCGCCTTCAAGCTGATCGGCCCCGACCACAAGATCGTCGTCGACGCCTACGACGACCCCAAGGTGCAAGGCGTCACCTGCTATGTGTCGCGCGCCAAGACCGGCGGCATCAGCGGCGCCATCGGCCTGGCCGAAGACAAGGCCGAGGCCTCCATCGCCTGCCGGCAGGTCGGCCCCATCGCCATCAAGCAGCCGCTGGCCCGGCAGGAAGAGGTCTTCAACGAGCGCATCTCGCTGGTGTTCAAGAAGCTGCGCATCGTCCGCATGGTGGACGCCCCGCGCAACACGCTGGTCTACCTCACCTACTCCGACCGCCTCATCGACGGCTCGCCGCAGAACAGCATCACCGCCGTGCCCGTGGGCCGCGAAACCGTCATCCCGCTGAAGAAATGACATTCACCGAGGCACTGTTCGCGCTGATGCCCATGCAGGCGCTGGCCGCCGCGCTGGTGCTCATCACGCTGATCGGCTGGCGCGAAGCGGATGCCGGCGGTCGCTGGGCGCAGGTCGGCATGGCGACGCTGGCGCTGGGCCTGGCACTGCGGAGCCCCGTGCTGGGCGACCCCGCCAGCGTGCCGAATGCCGTGCACAGCGGCGGCGCCGGCCTCGTCAGCGTGAGCCTGTCTGCGCTGTGGTGGGCGCTGGGCCTGTGGCTCACACCCCGCCCCGGCCGCTGGGCGATGACGGCCGCGCCGGTCGTGCTGACCCTCGGCCACGCGCTGCTGTGGCAACACCACGACGCGGCGCAGACGCTGGTCGACCTGGTGCTGGGCGCGCAGCTCATCTGGCTGGGCGTGGCGCTGACGCTGCCCGGCCGCACCGCCGTGCTGCAAGGCCTGAACAGCCGGCGCTGGCGGCTGCTGGGCCTGGCCGCCGTGCTGCCGCTGCTGGGTGCCATGCTCAGCCGCGCCATCGCCACGCTGCTCGGCGACACGGCCCCCTGGCCCGACCTCGTGCTGGCCCTGGCCGGCCAGCTGGCGCTGCTGCTGGCCCTGCCGATGCTGCTGCTGGCCTGGCGCGGCCAGACCGAGGCGGAGCTGGCGCGGCTGGCACAGACCGACGGCCTGACCGGCCTGGCCGACCGCAGTGCGTTCACGAAGCGCTCGGTCGACCTCATCTCCATGGCCCGCCGCTACGACGAGCCGCTGGCCCTGGTCCTGCTGGAACTCGACAACGTCGCGGCGCTGCGCAGCGAGCGCGGCACGGACTTCGCCGACCGCGCGCTGGCGCTGTTCGCCAGCTGCGTGCAGGCGCAGATGCGGCTGGGCGACCTGGCCGGCCGCCTGGAGGGCGAGCAGTGCGGCGTGCTGATGGCGCGCTGCCTGCCGGAAGGCCCGCAGGCGCTGGACCGCCGCCTGCGCACCGCGCTGGCCACCAGCGCGCCCGGCGAGCTGGGCCTGGCGCTGTCCTTCAGCGCCGGCTGGGGCCGGCTGCGCCCGGGCGACCGCGGACTGCCCGACCTGCAGCGCCGCGCCGAGACGGCACTCTACGAAGCGCGCCGCGCGGGCGGCGGCGTGTTGATGGCCGAGCCGGGCGTGGCGGACTGAGCCTGGGCGGCTCAGCTCTGCAGCGCCCAGCGCCTGCACGACTGGTAGGTCTGCTGGCCGTTGGCGTCCCAGGCTTCGAACTTGGGCGCCGCCTCGATCGCTTCCAGCGCCGGCACGGCGACTTCGCGGTCCTTCACCATGCAGGCGAAGTAGGCCAGCCGGTTCTGCCAATAGCGGCTCTTGGGTGACTCATTGATGAGCTGGCGCAGGCCGTCGCGCATCAGCGGCCAGCGGGCCAGGCTGTCCTCGAACAGCTTCTGTTCGTAGTCGCTCTCCGCCGCGATGTTGTAGGAGCGGGCGTAGCGCATCAGCGCGGCGCCATCCGGCAGGCCCTTCATGGACTCGCGGACCCAACTCTCCAGCTGCTCGGGCTCGCCGCCCCACTTGGGCATCAGGCTTTCGAGGCTGCGGTTGTGGATGCACTCGTCGAACGCGTCCTTGCGCATGCCCTTGCGCGCAATCTCCAGCTGCTGCCTGAGGCTGACGTCCAGGCCGCGCAGCAAGGTCAGCAGCGGGCGGATGTAGTAGTTGTCCCGACCCATCACCACCCCATGCGTCTTGGCGTAAGTCAGGGCCTCGTTCAGCTTGGCGCGGAAGTCGGCGAAGCGCTGATCCGACACGGTCTTGGCATAGCCGGCGCCTCGGTAGAACCAGGCCTGGTCCACCAGCGCATCCAGATGCATGGCGTGGGCCAGCGGGGAGTCCGGGCGGCGGCGCGCCCAGTCCAGCGTCGCCGCCACCTTGGCTTCATGGTAGGCCTGCGAGTTGCCGTTGTAGCTCCGGTCGGCGCCCACGCCGAACAGGCAGGCCGCGTGGCCGCCTTCCTGGGCACGCTGCACCTCCGTGAGCGACGCCGCACGCAGCCGCTCGACTTCGGCCCAGTCGCCCCAGAACATCGCCTCGGCGGCCTGGTCCTCGATGGTGTCGGCCAGCGGCGCCGGCGCCGCTGGCGGCGACTGAGATACCGCCACGCCCTGCGCCAGGGCGAGCACAAAGGCCAGCAGCGTGGGTCTCAGCGCCATGACAAGCTCCATTGGTACTCCCGTTGCACGGCCTTTAGGCCGCCCTGCTTGGCGGCGGCGGCCGACCAGTCTTCCTCGCGGGCCTTGGCCATCGTTGCCAGTTCGAGCGTGCCCTCGTGTGCGAAGGCGCGCGCGCCGCGGATGCCCGGCACCTCCACCTCCCGCTTGATGACCTTCACACGCACGACGCGGCCTTCGGCGTTCACGTCGCCCAACACGGTGATCAGGCCGCGTGTGCCGAAGTAGTCGGACAGGCTGGGATAGGGATCGCCGTCACTCAGCGGGCGCGCGGCCCAGCGCCGGTCGCTCCAGAAGAAGTCCGCCGCCTGCATGGCCATGGCGGCGCGGAACTGCGCCGGGTCGGCGCCGGCCCATTGGTGCATCGCGCAGCGTTGCGCCGGCGTGGCCAGGACCGGGTCGCGCCGCGTGTCGTCGCTGTCGCCCAGGAAATGGAAGGCCAGCACCGGCGGCAGCGGCGTCTTGGGCGGCTGGGCGGTGGCGCGCAGTTGCAGCAGCGCCTCTTCCGCCGCCAGCGGCTCGGCCGCACTGACCTGACGCGGCTGGCCCCAGCGTGCCAGCAGCTCGCGTTCGGCCTGCACGGCTTGCTGGCGCACCTCGGGCGGCAGGCCGCGCAGCCGGGCCAGGCGCATGACGAGTTCGCTCGCCTTGGGGCCCACGGGGCGGCACATGCCGGGCGTCTGCAAGGCCCGGGCGAGGGCGGCATCTTGCGCCTCGCCGGTGCTGTCCCGGCCCCAGATGGCGAACTCGTTGGTCAGCCGCGCCAGCATGCGGTTGAACGCCCGCTGCGGATTGGGCTGCTGCATCTCCTCGATCAGCCAGCTGTCCATCAGCGCGCGCACGCGCGGCAGGTGCTCGGCCTGCATGGCTTGCGCGGCCGTCCGCAGATCGGTGTCGAGTTGATCGTCGGCCAGCACGGTGAACCGCGGCACGACGTTGGTCTTGAACACGCGGTTGATCTCCGCCACGGCGCCCTCAGGGACCACCGGCGGCGAGGCCGGCGCCGATGCGGCAGCGGGTGGCTGTGCCGGCACGGTGATGGCCGGTTTCGCAGGCACCTTGACGGCTGCCTTGACGGGCGGCCTCAACGCCGGTTTTGCCGGCGCCTTGTCAGCGGCGCTGGCCAGGCCAGCAGCCGCCAGCGCCGCGGCCAGGCTCAGCAGAGCCGCAGCTTTGCATCTCATCTTGTTCTCCCTTGGACGGCCGCATTGTGGCCAAGCCGAACCGGCGCGCACCTCATGGTTTTCTTGGCCGCCGTGTCGGCCTTGTCCGACACGGCAAGGCGCCGCTGGCCGATCCGTGGCCCGATGCACTGCCACGATCCTTGACGGCGACATCACATCACTGGAGCACTTGATGGCCGACCTCCGCACCCATTCCGAGCCGGCGGTGCCGGGCACCCTGACGAATCGCCTGCTGCTGTCGTCGCTGACGCGCTGGTGGTCGCCGGCCGAGACCTCGTCGTCGGTCGACACGGAGCTGGGCTATGAGTCCGCGCTGCCGTGGACGCTGGGCGACACGCAGGACGGCCGCGTCGACGACTGAGTCGCCCTCAGGCTGCTGAACAACCAGGCCCGCCCCGGCATCGCCGCGGCGGGCCTGCCGCTTACTGGATCAACCCGTTCTTGAGCGCGTAGTAGGTCAGGTCGCTGTTGGTCGCCAGCTTGAGCTTCTCCAGCACGCGCGTGCGGTAGGTGCTGACGGTCTTGACGCTGAGGAACAGCGCCTCGGCGATGTGGCCCACGGTCTCGCCCTGCGCCAGGCGCAGGAAGACCTGGAACTCGCGCTCCGACAACACCTCGTGCAGCGGCTTGTCGGTGGCCCCGCCGCTGGCGCCGCCGACGACGCTGTCGGCCAGTTGCTCGGCCACGGCCGGGCTGATGTAGCGCCGGCCGCGCGACACGAGGCGGATCGCGTTGGCGATCTCGTCCGGGTCGCATTCCTTGTTCAGGTAGCCGGCAGCACCCTGGCGCAGCAACGTGGTCGCGTAGTGCGCCTCGGGGAAGCCGCTGAGGATGAGCACCGGCAGCTCGGGGAAGCGCGCCTTGATGGCCGCCAGCGCGTCGACGCCGCTCTGGTCGGGCATGGAGATGTCCAGCAGCAGCACGTCGACATCGCCGCGCCGCGCCATCTCCAGCGCCTCGTGGCCCGTGGCGCCTTCGCCGGTGACGCGCAGGTCGACATGGTCGGACAGGAACTGGCGCAGCCCGGTGCGCACGATGGCGTGGTCGTCGACGATACCGATGCGGATCATGGTGTGTCTGCGTTGGAGAGTGATGTGTCAGCGTAGCAGCCCGTCATGCCGCCTGGCCTAGGCCGGTGTCCTACAACGATGACAGCCGTGTCCGACAAGCGGCATGTCTGCGGGACTATCTGCGGCAGGGGGCGCTGCTCCGATAGTGCGGCAACGGCCCAGCGTGGGCCGCCAAACCAAAAGGAGCACCACCATGCTGAACAAGTCCGCCCTGACCCTCGCCCTCGCGTCCGCCCTCATCGCCACCGTCGGCGTCACCAGCGGCTGCGCCGTGGCCCGCGACCAGCAGACTGCCGGCAGCTATGTCGACGACACCGCGCTGACCACCCGCGTCAAGGCCAAGTTCGCCGCCGACCCGATCGTCAGCGCCATGTCCATCAGCGTCGAGACGCTCAAGGGCACGGTCCAGCTCGCCGGCTTCGCCAAGAGCAGCGAAGAGCGCGCCGTGGCCGAGAAGCTGGCCCGCGAGACCTCCGGCGTCGTCGCCGTGCGCAATGACATTGCCGTCCGTCCCTGATGCCCCCTCGCACGCGTCGCGCCTAGGACAATTCCTACAGCGCGACGCGTTGCCGATGCAGCCGGCCGCAGGTCGAAGCGGTTCATACTTGATCCTCAACAAGCCATACGCTGCCGTCGGGGCCATGCCAGCACTCAAAGCCTTCATCGTCGAGGACAGCCCGGTGATCCTGGAAAACCTGGTCGCCACGCTGGAGGAACTTGCCCAGGTGGAGGTGGTGGGGTCGGTGGCCGACGAGGCCAGCGCCGTGCGCTGGATGAGCCGCAACCCGGAGTCCAACGCCGACCTCTTCATCGTCGACGTCTTCCTGCGCTCCGGCACCGGCCTGGGCGTGCTGCAGGCTGCGCAACGGCTGGGCGTGCGGGCGCGGCGCGTTGTGCTGACCAACTACGCCACCGAGGAGATGCGCCGGCGCTGCGCCAGCCTCGGTGCAGAGCGCGTGTTCGACAAGAGCCGCGAGCTGGACGACCTCATCGCCTATTGCGCCGAACTGGCCGAGCAGGTTTCGTCCCGCCCTGCAGCCGCGGCGAGCTGAACGGGTGCTGCGTCATCTCGACCCCTGGCTGGAGGGCGCTGCGCGCAACCGCGGCATCGCCGTGGGCCTGGCCGCGCTGGCCGCTGCCGCCGTCATGGGCGTCAGCGAGGCGGCCTTCTGGGGCGCCGACAAGGCGCTCGCCCAGTCCCAGGCCCGCCACCTGGCCCGCGACGACAGCCTGCGCCTGCGCGAGCTGCTGACCACCGCCGAGACCGCCCAGCGCGGCTACCTGCTGACCGGCAGGGACGACTACCTCGCCCCCGTGCAACTGGCCGAGCGCGAACTGCCGGCCGTGCTCAACCGGCTGCGCGGCCAGTACGAAAGCTCCGACTGGGCCACCCTCGTGGCCCATGCCAGTGATCGCGCCGACGAGAAGCTCTCGGAGCTGCAACTGGTCATCCAGCTCTACCGCGATGGCAATGTGCCGGCCTGGCAGGGGCTGGTGGAGTCCGACATCGGCCGCGAGAAGATGCAGGCGGTGCGCGATGCCGTCGCGCAGCTGGACCGCCATGAGCTGGACCAGATCGCGCTGGAACGCGAGGCGGTCGACCGCTCGCTCAGCTACGGCCGCATCGGCGTGCACGGGCTGACGGTCATCAGCCTGCTGGGCCTGGCCATCTTCCTGCGCCGCAACGAGGCCCTGCACAAGGCCCGCCGCCAGCATGCCAACGAGCTGGCCCAGGAGCGCGACCGGCTGGACGGCGAGGTGGCCCGCCGCACCGCCGAGCTGACCGAGCTGGCCCGCCACCTGCAGACCGTGCGCGAGGACGAGCGCGCCCACCTGGCCCGCGAGCTGCACGACGAGCTCGGCGCGCTGCTGACGGCCGCCAAGCTCGACGTCGCCCGCATCCGCCGCATGACCAAGACGGCGCCCGACATCGACGAGCGCCTCAAGCACATGAGCGCCCTGCTGGACCAGGGCATCGCGCTGAAGCGCCGCATCATCGAAGACCTGCGGCCGTCGGCGCTGTCCAACCTGGGCCTCACGGCCGCGCTGGAGATCCTGGTCCAGGAGTTCGCGCAGCGCTCGGGCCTGCAGATCAGCCTGGAGCTGACCGAGGTCCCCACCGAGGACGGCGACCGCCTGGCCTTGTACCGCCTGGTGCAGGAGGCGCTGACCAATGTGCTGCGCCACGCCAAGGCCAAGACGGTGCGCGTGTCGCTGGGCGAGGCCGATGGCTGGCTGCAGCTGCAGATCCGTGATGACGGCCAGGGCTTCAACCCGGAGGCCGTCGGCGCCGGCCATCACGGGCTGCTGGGCATGCGCTACCGCATCGAGAGCCTGGGCGGCACGCTGCAGCTGCTGTCCACGCCCGGACGCGGCACGCTGGTGCTGGCGCGGCTGCCACGCCGCACGGCGCCCGGCACGGTCGAGCCGGTGGCCGAATCGGCCTCCTGAAGTCCTACAGCGCCTGCCTGAGGCGGCCGACAACCGACCGCCAACCCGCCAGCCACACTGACCCCAGGCCCACCCCCCCTGCGCGCGACGGGCCGGTTTCATCAGCACGGAGGGCGCCATGGAGTTCCTGAAATCACTGCCTGCCAAGGTCTGGCTGCTGGCTGCGGTCGCTGCCGGCAGCGTCGTTCTGGCCACCATGGACGACGCGCCGCCGCGCTCGGCGACGCCAGGCGCCGCCACGCAGTGGCAGGCACAGTTTGCGCAGGGCCTGCAGGTGTCGCTGCGGGCCGTCGCCGACGGCAACGAGCGGCCAGCCATCGACCGCACCACCAAGCCGCGCTGACCGTCAGGCGGCCGCAGTCGCCAGCAGCCCCGCCACCGGCTCGGGCCGGTGCAGCAGAAAGCCCTGCACCTCGGCGACGCCCAGGCGCACCAGCTCCAGCAGCACCTCGGGGGTCTCCACGCACTGGGCCACCGTCGTCAGGCCCAGCGTGCGCGCCACGTCGACAAAGCTGCGCACGGCCACCTGGTCCAGCGGGTCTGTCAACAGATCGCGCACGAACTGGCCGTCGATCTTCAACACATCCACCGGCAGCGCCTTCAGGTAGCTGAACGACGAGGCGCCCGCGCCGAAGTCGTCCAGCGCGATGCGCACCCCCAGCGCGCGCATCTGCGCGATGAAGTGGGCCGCGTCGGCCAGCCGCGTGATGACGGCCGTCTCGGTGATCTCCAGGCACAGCGCCCGCGCCCGCTCGGGGCCCAGCTGCTGCAGCAGCGCGCGCGCCTCCTGGTGGAAGGCGGCGTCCTGCAGCGTCAGGCCGGACAGGTTGACGGACAGCGACGCGATCTCCGGGCCGCCATCGCCTTCCTCGCGCTGCAGCATCGCGACGGCCTGGCGCAGCACCCAGCGGTCCAGCCGCGGCGCGATGTGAAAGCGCTCGGCCGCCGGCATGAAGGCGCCGGGCAGCACGCACGTGCCATCGGGCTCGCGCAGCCGCAGCAGCAGCTCGCCGCGCAGCCTGCCGTCGTCCTCGGCGCCCTGCGCGGCCATCACGCGCTGCAGGTCCAGCTCGAAGCGGCCCTCGTCCAGCGCCTGCTGCAGCCGCGCGGCCCAGCGGTGCTCGCTCTGATGGGTGCGCAGCGTCGCGTCGTCGGGCGCCCAGACGTGTACGCGGTTGCGCCCCTGCTCCTTGGCCAGCATGCAGCAGCCATCGGCCTCGCGCAGCGCGGTCTCGGCATCGGGCCAGCGCGTGTCCAGCGGCGCGACGCCGATGCTCGCGCCGATGCGAAAGCTCTGCCCGCCGTGCACGTAGCGGTAGCGGTCCAGCGCGTCGCAGAGCTTGCGCGCGACATGCAGCGCCTCGTCCGGCGTGCAGTTCTCCAGCAGCGCCGCGAACTCATCGCCGCCCAGACGGGCCACAGTGTCGCGGCTGCGCACGCCGGCCTCCAGGCGCTGCGCCACCTGGCTCAGCACCTCGTCGCCGGCGGCATGGCCGCACTGGTCGTTGATGAGCTTGAAGCGGTCCAGGTCCAGCGCCAGCACGACATGCTGGCTGCCGTCGCGCCGGGCGCGTTCGAAGGTGCGCGCCAGGCGCTGGCCGAACTCGGTGCGGTTGACCAGGCCTGTCAGCCCGTCATGGCTGGCGCGCCAGCTGATCTCGTCGAACTGGCGGCGCTGCTGCGTCACGTCGCGGAAGACGAGCACCGCGCCGAGGACGCCGCCCGCCTTGCCGCGGATGGGCGCCACCGAGTCGTCCACGGCGCGCCGCGTGCCGTCGCGCGCCAGCAGCACGGCGCCACCCGGCAGCCGCGACGGCTGGCCGCTGACCAGGCAGCGCTGCACCGGGTCCGGCAGCGGCTCGGCGGCGCCCTCCAGCTGGGCCACGAAGACGCGGCTGGCCGGCTGGCCGCGCGCCTCGGCGGCGGTCCAGCCGGTCAGGCGCTGGGCGACCGGGTTCAGCCAGCTGACACGGCCCTGCGCATCGGTGGTCAGCACGGCGTCGCCGATGCACTGCAGCGTGACCTCCAGCAACTCGTGCTGCACCTCGATCTGCTGCTGCAGCCGGCGCTCCTCGCTGACGTCCCAGCACACGCCCGACAGCCGCAGCGGCCAGCCGGCGCCGTCGCGCAGCACGCGGCCCGAGCCGTGCAGCACGCGGGTCGTGCCGTCGGGGCCCTCGACGCGCCATTCGCCGTCGAACTGCCCTGCGCCGCGGATCGCGCTGCGCAGGGCCTGCAACGCGGCGCGGCGGTCCTGGCGCTGCAGCTGGCGGCACCAGCCGGCGGGCGTGATGCGCCGGCCGTGGGAGGCCTCCTCGCCGTGCAGCCGCCACATCGCGTCGTCCCAGGACAGCGCGCCCTGGGCAGAGGCCTGCAAGTCCAGCTCCCACACGCCGATGCCGCCGCCGTGGGTGGCCAGCGCCAGGCGCTCCAGCGTGTGCTCCAGTTCGGCGCGCACTCCGGCGGCGTCGGTCACGTCCTGCATGACGACGCCCACACGCGGCCCGCCGCCATCGTCGTCCGCGTCCGGCCCGCCGACGACGCGCAGCACGCGCTCGCCGCGCTCATCGCTGCAGCGCAGCTCCACGTCCCAGCGCAGCCCCTCCTGGGCCGCACGGTGCAGCGCGGCGTCCAACATCGCGGCGCCGTCCGGGCCGAAGCGCTGCAGCAGCGCCGCCAGCGTGGGCACCTGGCCGGCCGGCAGGCCGAGCAGCTCGCAGGCGGAATCGGACAGCAGCAGCGCGTCGCTGTCGGGCTGCCACTCCCAGGCGCCGACCCCGGCCAGCCGGCTGCAGCGCTCCAGGAAGCGGGCGTTCTGCGCAAGGGCCAGCAACGCGGCAGCCATGGGCGGGGATTCGCTCATAAGGTCTCCAGGCAGAGGAACGGCAAGCTTGAGGCCGCCTGGCTGCGGGCGCAGTCGGCGAGCCCGGAGCGGCGCTGTAGGACAAGGCCGGCAGTGCTGTTTGTTACTGCGCTGCTGCCAACGCCGGCGTCGCGCGCCGCGTTGAGGTCGGCACCGGCGCTGCGGCGCCCGCCACGAGGAGCCTCTCATGTCCATCCGCCATTCCCTCACCCGCTGGATCGCCCCCGCCCTGCTGGCCGCCGCCGGCCTGGCCGCCGCGCCGGCGCAGGCCACCGACATCGGCGTGTCCATCGGCTTCAGCCAGCCCGGCGTCTACGGCCGGGTCGACATCGGCCGCTACCCGCAGCCGGTGCTGGTCGCGCCGCGCCCGGTCTACATCGGCCGGCCGGTGCACCGCGAGCCCGTCTACCTGTGGGTGCCGCCGGAGCACCGCCGCGACTGGCGCCGCCATTGCCGCGCCTATGGCGCCTGCGGCGCGCCGGTGTACTTCGTGCAGGACGGCTGGTATCGCCAGCATGTCGTGGTGCACCGCGAGCGTGACCGGCATGGCCACGCCCACCACGGCCGTGGCCATGATCGCGGTCACGGGCATGGCCGGGGTCACGGCCACGGTCACAGGGACTGATCGCGCAGCAATCAGCGCGCGACGCGCATCAGCCTGCCGCTGTCGGTGAGCAGCAGCAAAGCGCCGTCCGCCGCCACCGCCACGGCGCGGATGCGCTCGCCGAGGTCGGCGAACAGCATCTCGCGCGACGCGACGGAGTCGCCACTGAGCGTCAGCCGCCACAGCGCCTGGCCGGCCAGCGCGCCGACGAACAGATTGCCCTGCCACTCGGGGAACATCGCGCCGCTGTAGAAGGCGATGCCGGCCGGCGCGATGGACGTGGGCACCCAGCTGGTCAGCGGCTCGACGAAGCGCGGCGCATGCACGCCGCCGCCGATGGCGCAGGCGGTGCCGACGGGGTCGCCGTAGTTGCAGCCGTAGCTGACCAGCGGCCAGCCGTGGTTGCCGCCGGCGCGGGCGATGTTGATCTCGTCGCCGCCCTGCGAGCCGTGCTCGCTGACCCACAGATCGCCGGTCGTCGGATGCAGCGCCGCGCCCTGCGGGTTGCGGTGGCCGATGCTCCACAGCCCCGGCAGCGCACCCGCGCCGAAGCCCGGGTTGCCGGCCGGCAGGCTGCCGTCACGGTTGATGCGCACGACCTTGCCCAGCGTCTGCGCCACGTCCTGCGCGGGGCTGCCGAGCTGGCGTTCGCCCAGCGTGATGTAGAGCGTCTTGTCCCGCGCGAAGACGAGGCGCGAGCCGTAGTGGCCCGTGCCAGTCACCTTGGGCGCCTGGCGGAAGATGACCGTCAGCCCCTGCAGCGCATTGCCGACCAGTTGGGCCCGCGCGACCGCGGTGCCGGACTTGCCTGCGTCGGCGCCGCTGCCGGGCTCGGCATAGCTGAGGTAGACGAGGGCGTTGCTGGCGTAATCCGGGTCCAGCGCCACGTCCAGCAGGCCGCCCTGGCCGGCGCTGCTGACGACCGGCCCGCCGCTGATCGGCTGGCTGCCCGAGTAGTCGGCCGCCATGCGCACGAGGCCGGCGGCACGCTGGGTGACCAGCCAGCTGCCGTCGGGCAAGGCCGCCAGGCCCCAGGGGCTGGCGAAGCGCGCCGCCTGGGCCGTGGCGCGCGCCGCTGCCGGCGCCACCACCGGTGGTGCGGGTGGCGCGGCCGGTGGTGCGTCCGCGCCGCCGCCACCTCCGCCGCAGCCCGACAGGGCGGCCAGCACGGCCAGCAGCGCCAGAACGGGGGTTGCAGTCATGCGCATGGGTGCTCCTGGGGGCCGTGAGACTTGTCACGCTACACGCAGATGCAAGCGCCGGCATGTAGCGATCGGTTAACTGCTCAGGCCAAGGGCAACTCCGCGTTACGGCACTTGCCTTCCAGCAGACATCATGCGCGGCCACTTCCGCTGCCATCCCGATGCGCCTGCCCCTCCACGCCTTCATGGCCCTGTCCCTCACCGTGCTTGCCGGCTGCGGCGGCGGTGGGGGCAGCAGCGCCAGCGCCCCGACCAACGCGCCCGCCGCCACCGAGCCGCCGCCCACCGTGCCGGCCGCGCCGCCGATGACGCAGCGCGATGCCGTCCGCCTGGCCGCGCAGGCCAGCTTCGGCGCGAGCGAGGCGATGGTCACGCAGATGCGCACCCAGAGCGCCGCCGCCTGGGTGCAGGCCCAGGTGCAGCTGCCGCAGGCCTCGCGCTACACCGCCGGCGGCACGAGCGCCGTGCACACCGACACCAGCGGCGTGGGCTTCTGCGACCAGCCCGCCAACAAGGGCGACCACTGCTGGCGCGACGCCTTCTCCAGCCAGCCACTGCTGTGGGACTTCTACCGCAACGCTGTCGGCCAGCCCGACCAGTTGCGCCAGCGCATGGCCTTCGCGCTGCAGCAGATCCTGGTCGTCAGCAACCTGGAGGTGGAAGGCACCTACGGCCTGCGCCGCTACCAGAACGCGCTGCTGGACAACGCCTTCGGCAACTACCGCGACGTGCTGCGCGCGGTCGCGCTGAGCCCGGTGATGGGCGACTATCTGAACGGCGTCAACAACGACAAGGCCGCGCCCAACGAAAACTTCCCGCGCGAGCTGCTGCAGCTCTTCTCCGTGGGCACCTGCCTGCTGGAGACCGACGGCAGCCTGAAGGGCGGCCGTTGCCAGGCGACCTACGACAACACGGCGGTCCGCAACTACGCGTATGCACTGACCGGCTGGACCTATCCGGCCGGCGGCAAGTCCAAGTGGGGCTGCTCGCCCAAGGGCGCCAACTGCCGCTTCTACGACGGCGAGATGGCGCCGCTGGCCAGCCTGCACGACGGCGCCGAGCGCGCGCTGCTGGCCGGTGGCAAGAAGGCCGCCGGAAGCACGCCCGCGCAGGCGCTGGATGCCGTGCTCGACAGCCTGCTGGCCCACCCCAACATCGCGCCCTTCATCGGCAAGCAGCTCATCCAGGCGCTGGTGCGCTCCAACCCCACGACCGGCTACGTGAGCCGGGTGTCGACGGCCTTCCAGAGCGGCAGATTCAGCAGCGGCGGCATCAGCTTCGGCACCGGCCGCGCCGGCGACCTGGCCGCCACCGTGGCCGCCGTGCTGCTGGACGCCGAGGCGCGCGGCGACGCATCGCCCGGGTCATCTGGCGGCCGGCTGCGTGAGCCGGTGCTGATGATGACCGGCGTGCTGCGCGCGCTGAACGGCCGCACCGATGGCGACGCGCTCGGCTGGTGGTGGGGCGAGACGCTGCGCCAGCATGTCTTCCGCTCGCCGTCAGTCTTCAACTTCTACCCGCCCGACTACCCGGTGCCGGGCACAAAGCTGACCGGCGGCGCCTTCGGCATCCACAACGCCAACACCTCGCTGGAGCGGCTGAATTACCTGACCTACCTGCTCAACTGGGGCGGCTCCGAGCCGGTGGCCAGCGTGCCGGGGGCGATCGGAACGAAGGTGACGCTTGACGCCTTCGATGCCGATGCGGCCGACGCCGACAAGCTCGTCGACCGCCTCGCGCTGCTGGCCCATGGCGAGCCGCTGCCCGCCGGCCCGCGCGCCAAGGTGGTGGAGGCGGTGGGCTGGTGGACGGACAAGACCGACGCCAAGACCTGGCGCGCCAACCGCGTCAGGACGGCCGCCTACCTGGTGTTCGCCGCGCCGCAGTTCCAGATCATTCGTTGAGGGGTCATCCATGTCTCACCACCACCCCTCCCTCAGCCGCCGCCGCCTGCTTGCCGGCGCCCTCGGTCTGGGCACGCTGGGCGCCCTGGCGCCGCTGCGCTCCGCCCAGGCGGCCGACTTCAAGGCGCTCGTCTGCATCTTCCTGTACGGCGGCAACGACGGCATGAACAGCGTCGTGCCGATGGACGCCGGCCGCTACGCCGACTACGCCCGGGTGCGCGCCGGCCTGGCGCTGCCGCAGGCCAGCCTGGGCCGGCTCGGCACGAGCGATTTCGGCCTGCACCCGGCGCTGGCTGCGCTGACCCCGCTGTTCGCCGCCGGCAAGCTGGCCGTGCAGTTCAACGTCGGCCCGCTGCATGCGCCGCTGACCAAGGCCCAGTACCGCGCCGATGCCGGCCGCACGGCGCTGACGCCGCCCAGCCTGTTCTCGCACAGCGACCAGCAGGTGCTGTGGGAGAGCGCCAGCACCGACGCCCAGAGCCGCACCGGCTGGGGCGGCCGCGCGTCCGCCGCGCTGGGGCTGGTGAGCCCGGTCATCAGCGTCGGCGGCAACGGCCATTTCGGCCTGTCGGAGCTGGCCGCGCCGCTGGTGCTGCCCGGCCCGGGTGACGGCTTCGGTGCCGCCGGCTTGGCCAGCGCCGACATGACCTGGAAGCCCAATGCGCTCAAACTCGACGCGGTGAAGTCACTGGCCGAACAGTCCGCCGACACCGACCTCGCCGGCGCCCTGCAGAAGCAGCAGATCGACGCGATGGCGCTGTCCGAACAGCTCGGTCCCCTGGTCAAGCGCAAGCCCGGCGAGGCGGGCAGCAATGCCGCCATCGACGCAGCATTCGCGCCGCTGATCGTCAACGGCAATGTGTCGACGGGCCTGGGCCGGCAGCTCTACCAGGCCGCCAAGATGCTGGACGTGCGCGCCACGCTAGGCGGCAACCGGCAGATCTACTTCGCGCAGCTCGGCGGCTTCGACACGCATGGCGAGCAGATCGGCACCGACGCGCTGTCGGGCCAGCACGCCGGCCTGCTCAAGCAGTTGGGCGACGCGCTGGCCTGCTTCCAGGCGGCGCTGACGGCACTGGGCATGGCCGAGTCGGTCACCACCTTCACGCAGAGCGACTTCGGCCGCACCTTCAAGCCCAACAACAGCAACGGCACCGACCACGCCTGGGGCAACCACCACTTCGTGCTGGGCGGCGCGGTCAAGGGTGGCTTCCATGGCCAGTACCCGGTGCTGGCGCTGGGCGGGCCGGACGATGTGGGCGTCGACAGCTGGGAGCAGCACGGCCGCTGGATTCCGACCAGCTCGGTCGACCAGTACGCGGCCACGCTGCTGGGCTGGATGGGCGCGAGCGCCGGGCAGCTGGACACGGTGTTGCCCAACCTCGCCAACTTCGGCAGCGCGCGCAGCCTGGGGTTCCTGTAGTGGCCTGAGCTTGCCGCGCTGGGCGCGTTCTTCTACTCTGGGTGCCCCGCACACGAGGAGCGTCCGATGAGCTTACCCAGCCTGGATTCACGAGTGAGCGCCATCCGCACGGTCGCGCTGGTCGGCCCCGCCGCTGCAGGCAAGACACTGCTGCTGGACGCGCTGCTGGCCCACGCCGGCGCCATTCCGCAGGCCGGCAGCATCGAGCGCGGCAGCACGGTGTCGGACCACGACCCGCTGGAGAAGCGCCTGGGCCATTCGCTGCAGTCCAGCCTCGCCCATTTCACGCACGGCGGCATTCGGGTCCACGCCATCGACACGCCCGGCGCGCCGGACTTCGTCGGCCAGGCCCTGCCCGCGCTGGAGGCGGCGGACACGGCCCTCATCGTCATCAACGCGCAGAACGGCATCGAGCTGATGGCCCAGCGCCTGCTGACGGCCGCCGGCGAGCGCGGCCTGGCGCGGCTCATCGTCGTCAACAAGATCGACGCGCCGGATGTCGACCTGCCTGCGCTGCTGGCGCAGATCCGCGAGGTGTTCGGCAAGGAATGCCTGCCGTTGAACTTGCCGGCCGGCGGCGCCCAGCGCGTCGCCGATTGCTTCTTCGCGGCCTCGGGTGAGGCCGATTTTTCGTCTGTCGCCGACGCGCACCGCGCGCTGGTGGAGCAGGTCGTGGAGGTCGACGCCGAGTTCGTCGAGCGCTACCTGAACGACGGCGACATCGATCCGCGCGAGCTGCACGCGCCGCTGGAACAGGCACTGCGCGAGGGCCATCTGATCCCGGTCTGCTTCTGCTCGGCCAAGACGGGCGCCGGCGTCAGCGAGCTGCTGAGCGCCATTGAGCTACTGATGCCCAACCCGGCCGAAGGCAACCCGCCGCCTTTCCTCGAAGGCAAGGGCACCGAGCCCACGCCCTACCCGGCCACGCCCGACCCGGCCGCCCATGTGCTGGCCCATGTCTTCAAGATCGTCGCCGACCCCTACCTGGGCAAGATGGGCATCATGCGCGTGCACCAGGGCAGCATCGCCAAGGGCGGGCTGCTGTTCGTCGGCCATGCACGCAAGCCCATCCGCGTGGGCCACCTGTTCATGCTGCAGGGCGCCAAACACGTGGACGTGGACGAGGCGCTGCCCGGTGACCTGTGCGCCATCGCCAAGGTCGACGACCTGGCCTTCGACGCCGTGCTGCACGATGCGCAGGAGGACGAGCACATCTACCTGAAACCGCTGGACTTCCCGACGCCCGTGCACGGCCTGGCCATCAGCCCGGCGCGGCGCGGCGACGAGCAGAAGCTGTGGGAGGTGCTGGCCCGGCTGGTGGACGAGGACCCCTGCCTGCGCATCGAGCAGGCAGGCGAGACGCACCAGACGCTGGTCTACGGCCTGGGCGAGCTGCACCTGCGTCTGCTGCTGGAGCGCCTGCGCGATCTCTACAAGGGCGAGGTGCTCACCGAGCCGCCGCGCATCGCCTACCGCGAGACCGTCTCGGCGCCGGCCGAGGGCCACTTCCGCCACAAGAAGCAGAGCGGCGGCGCCGGGCAGTTCGGCGAGGTCTACCTGCGCGTCGAGCCGTTGGCGCGCGGCGCCGGCTTCGAGTTCGTCGACGCGGTCAAGGGCGGCACCATCCCCGGCCAGTTCATGCCGGCGGTCGAGAAGGGCGTGCGCTCGGCGCTGGCCAGCGGCGTCATCGCCGGTTACCCGCTGGTCGACCTGCGCGTGGTCGTCTACGACGGCAAGCACCACTCGGTGGACAGCAAGGAGATTGCCTTCGTCACCGCCGGCCGCCGCGCGCTGATCGAGGCCGTGAAGGAGGCCCGCCCGCTGGTACTGGAGCCCATCGTGCAGGTCGAGATCACGGCGCCCGAGCACGGCATCGGCGACATCACCGGCGACCTCGCCTCGCGCCGCGGCCAGGTCAACGGCACCCGCGCCGCCGTGCCGGGCAGCCTCATCGTGCAAGGCCTGGCGCCGTTGGCCGAGCTGGCCAGCTACCAGACGCGGCTGAACGCGATGACGGCCGGCGAGGGGCGCTACACGCTGGTGCTGTCGCACTACGAGGCCGTGCCGCCCAACACCCAGGCGGCGCTGGTCGGCGCGTACAAGGCGCACGACGAGAGTGACTGACGGCTCGCCGGGCGGGCCCGAGGTGAAGCCGCCTTTATCATTGCGGTCATGCCCAGCGCCAATCGCGACGTGGCGCAGATCCGATTGGACAACGCGCTGCGACTGTTCGAAGAGTTCGTCAGCGCCACCATCAAACACCCCGATGCCGCCACCCTGCGTGGCCTGGAAGGGCGCTTTGCCGAGCGGCTGCAGATCCAGCCCAGCTACTGGAGCCAGATCAAGGGCCGCTCGCGTCAGATCGGCGAGCGGCTGGCGCGCCAGTTCGAGCAGCTCTGCCACAAGCCGCCCGGCTGGATGGACATCGAGCATGGCGCGGCCGCACCTGCTGCCACGGCGCCAGCACACGCAGCCCCTGCGCCGGCCGATGCCTCGCACAGCCTGCCCCAGGACGACGACGAACGCTTCATCGTCGGCCTCGTGCTGACCTACTACCGCCGCCACCCGCAGCGCGCCCGCACGCGGCTGCTGGACCTGCTCGGCGAAGTGCTCACGCCAACCGCTGCCGCACCGGCACCCGTCGCCAAACCGGCCGCGCCCAGCCCGCAGGCCGAGCTGGACGAGTGGCGCAAGCTGCAGTCGCGCATCGCGCCGCTCAAGCCCAAGAAGCGCTGATCCTTGCGCTGAAGCTTCGGCGCATCCGTCATTGGACGGCGCCACCCCTGCACGTTAGGGATGTTGGATAAAAACCGCTTGCGCATGAGAAACGTTTGTTTATCATTTGCGCAAGTCGTGCCGCTGAAGTTCCGCGCACACGGCGAAGTCGCACACCCCCAAGTCCCCTGACCGCCCGGCCCGGCCTGCCTCCAGCGCAAGCCCCGAGCACCCCAAACCTTGTTCGCAAATGCAGGCCCATCCCGGGTCCAGCTGCTGCATTGCCCGCCGCCCTCGCGCGGCACCCACCGGAGCCCACCATGCCCCAGTTCACCTCGCCGCGCCCGATGCGCATCACCAGCCGCAAGCCGCGCAACCCGCTCGTCGCCCCGGCCCACAAACGCCAGGCCGGCCGACACCAGAGCCCCAACGACGCCCATGCGCAACGCCAGCAGGCCCGCCTCGAACTGCGAAGCCTGCTGCGCGACCGCTACCCGGACGAAAGCCCCTGACACCACGGCACCGCCCGCGCGCTCATCCATGTCATGAGGGCCGGCCGGTGCCACGAGGAGACCCTCATGAGATTGATCGAACTGCGCGGCCCCGATGCCGCCGAAACACACGACGTCTGGGCCCGCCGCTGGGCCCGCATCAAGCGCGCGGCCCGCGCGATCCGGCTGGTGTTCTCGCCGGTATATCGCAGGCGCCGCCGCGCCCGCAGCCAGCTGGAGTTCTACGCCGAAGCCGGTGCGCCCGAAGGCGCGCTGTATCTCGACGGCCAGTTGATTGCGCAGCTGGACGGCATCCGCAGGTTGTGAATTGATGCGCCAACCGGGGTCTCATGCGACGAGCATGGGGCCCCGCACAGGCCTAGCATCGGGCCATGTCCGACCGCCTGCGCCTCAACGCCCCGCTGCCCAGCCTCGATGCCTGGGTGGAGGCCTTCGCGACGGCCGAGATCCCGGTGCTGACCGACACGGCCGAGACGCTGGAGCAGATGCGCGCGACCGAGGACGACGTGGACGCCCACGGCCTGGGCGAGCTGATGTCGACCGACCCGCTGATGACGCTGAAGGTGCTGGCCCATGTCAGCGAACTGCGGCGCAGCCACAGCGCTGGGCTGCATGCCGCGCCGGAGACGGTGACGGCAGCGCTGGTGCTCATGGGCATCACGCCCTTCTTCCGCGCCTTCGGCCCGCAGCCGACGATGGAGGAGGCGCTGGCCGGCCACGACGAGGCGCTGATCGGCCTGTCGCGCGTCATGCAGCGCGCCGAGCGGGCCTCACGCTATGCGCTAGCCTTCGCGGCCCACCGGGCCGACCCGGACGCCGCCATCATCCACAGCGCGGCGCTGCTGCACGACTTTGCCGAGATGCTGCTGTGGGTGCACGCGCCCGACCTGGCCTTGCAGATCGCCACGCTGCAGGCCGCCGACCGCACGCTGCGCAGCGCTGCGGCGCAGCGGCAGGTGCTGGGCGTGACGCTGGCCGATCTGGAGCAGGCGCTGATGAAGCGCTGGCGCCTGCCCGAGCTGCTGACCCGCATCACCGGCAACAAGGATGAGCGGGACCCGCAGGTGCGCTGCGTGCACCTGGCCGTGCGCGTGGCGCGGCACACGGCCCGGGGCTGGGACGACGCGGGCGTGCCGGATGACCTGCACGAGATCGCCGAGTTGTTGAACCTCAGCGAAGCCCACGCCCTCAAGCTACTTCACGAGTTCGACTGACGGCGCCGCCAGGCGATCAAGCCGAGGCCGCCGAGCAGCAGCGCAACGCTGGTCGGCTCCGGCACGGTCGTGATCGTGGCCGTGAAGTTGGCGTTGTTGGGCGCGAAGTCCGAGATGGCGCCGACGCCCGCACTGGCGAAAGCGAGGTCGCGCGGCCACAGGTTGAAGGTGTAGTCCAGCTTGTTGGTGAAGCCGGTGCCCGGCAGCAGGCTGCCGGGCACTGCGGCGGTGATGGTTTTGCCGCTGATGGTGACGGTGCCGGGTGCCAGGTTGGTGCCGGCCACCGAGCCGGTGGCGTCCGGCCGTACGAGGATGACGCGGTCGAAGCGCACGCCGTCGAGGCCGAGACTGGCGCCGAAGCCGGCCGTGCCCGCGCCGCGGTTCACGCCCCAGACATAGACGCCGGTCGCCGTGCTGCCGACGTTGCCGTCCAGCGTCGCCTTCAGGAAGAAGGTGTCGAGGCTGGCGTTGTAGAGGACGGTGGCGGCGACCACGTCCAGGTCGGCGCTGGTGCTGCTGCCGGCAAAGGTGGCGAGGAAGTCACCCTGGGGGTCGGTGATGCCGTCGACTGCATGGCTGGCCAGTGGCAGGCCGAGGGCGAGAGCGGCGACGGTTGAGGCGAGAAGACGCATGCAGAACTCCTGGTGAGGACGAGGTAAGAGGCCGGATGGCCACGGTGGGGTGGACGAGCAGCGGCGGCGGCTATTCCAGCCACCCCCTAGAAGGCGGGGCGCGGCCGCTCAGCAGCGCGCGCAGGCGCTCGCGGCCGCGTGAGACCCGCGACATGACGGTGCCGATGGGGATGTCCAGCGCCTGGGCGATCTGGGCGTAGGCCATGCCCTCGAGGGCCACGAGCAGCAGCACCTGGCGTTGATCGAAGGGCAGCGCGGCCAGGGCGGCATCCAGATCGCGCAGCGCCAGCCGCTCGGTCTGGGCAGCGGCGACGGGGATGTCGGGCGGCTGCTCCAGGTCGACCAGGTCGAGGCGGCCCTGGCGCAGCCCGTCGACGTGCAGGTTGTGCATGATGCTGAACAGCCAGCCACGCATGTCGCCCACGCCCTGCCACAGCGTGGCGCGGGCCCAGGCGCGCTCCAGCGTGTGCTGCACCAAGTCGTCGGCGTCCTCGCGGTTGCGCCGCAGCGCGCGAGCGTAGCGGTGCAGGCGCGGCATGCAGCCCAGCACCTCGCCAGCGTCGGGCGAGGCGGGGCGGGTCCGGTGCAGCGGGGCGGTGACCATGGCCGGTGAATGCCGGCGGCCACCTCAGAGGTTCAACGCATCCCTAGACTGGAACCGCCGTGGTGTTCTTCAGGCGCTCCAGCACGAAGCTGGTCTTGCAGTCCTGCACGCTGGGGTGCATCAGCAGCGTGTCGCTGATGAAGCGGGCGTAGTGCTGCATGTCCTGCACCAGCACGCGCAGCAGGTAGTCCATCTCGCCGGTCAGCGCGGCGCATTCAACGACCTCTGGCCAGGTCTGCACGGCGGCGCGGAAGAGGTCGCGCGGGTTGCGCAGCGGGCTCTCGGTCTGCTTCTCCAGCCGCACATTGAGGTAGGCCGTGAGGCCCAGGCCGATGCGCTCGGGCCGCACCAGCGCCACGTAGCTGCCGATGACGCCCGCCTCTTCCAGCCGGCGCACGCGGCGCAGCACGGCGGAGGACGACAGGCCGGCCTCGGCGGCGAGCGCGTCGTAGGTCAGGCGGCCGTCGACTTGCAGCGCGCGCAGGATGCGGCGGTCGATGGCGTCAAGTTCGATGGAATGGTCCATGCACGCAATTTTCCTGCGCATTCGCATCAATGTGCGCCAGGATTTGCATAAATTCTGCGGGCGACGCGCCGCAGAATTTTCCACTTCCGACATCACGACGCGAGGCAGACATGGCCAAGTTCACGCCCTGGGACAACCCCATGGGCACCGACGGGTTTGAGTTCATCGAGTTCGCCGCGCCCGACCCGGCCGGCCTGGGCAAGCTGTTCGAGACCATGGGCTTCAAGGCGGTCGCCAAGCACCGCCTCAAGAACGTCACGCTGTATCGCCAGGGCGGCGTCAACTTCATCATCAACGCCGAGAGCGACTCGTTCGCGCAGCGCTTCGCGCGCCTGCACGGCCCGTCGATCTGCGCGATCGCCTTCCGCGTGCAGGACGCCGGCCACGCCTACAAGCGCGCGCTGGAGCTGGGCGCCTGGGGCTTCGACAACAAGGCCGGTCCGATGGAGCTGAACATCCCGGCCATCAAGGGCATCGGTGACTCGCTGATCTATTTTGTCGACCGCTGGCAGGGCAAGGGCGGCGCGGCGGCCGGCGCCATCGGCAACATCTCCATCTACGACGTCGACTTCGTGCCCGTGCTGGACGCGCAAGGCCAGCCGGTCGACCCCAACCCGGTGGGCAATGGCCTGACCGAGATCGACCACCTGACACACAACGTCTTCCGCGGCCGCATGAAGGAATGGTCGGAGTTCTACGAGCGCTTCTTCGGCTTCCGCGAGGTGCGCTACTTCGACATCGAGGGCAAGCTGACAGGCCTCAAGTCCAAGGCCATGACCAGCCCCTGCGGCAAGATCCGCATCCCGATCAACGAGAGCAGCGACGACAAGAGCCAGATCGCCGAGTACCTGGACCTGTACCACGGCGAGGGCATCCAGCACGTGGCGCTGGGCACGACCGACATCTACGGCACGGTGGAGGGCATGAAGAGGGGCGGCGTCGAGTTCCAGGACACCATCGAGACCTACTTCGACCTGATCGACAAGCGCCTACCGGGCCACGGCGAGAACCTGGCCGAGTTGCGTCGCCTGCGCATCCTCATCGACGGCGCCACGCACATGGGCGCGGACGACGAGCTGCTGCTGCAGATCTTCACGAAGGAAGTGATCGGCCCGATCTTCTTCGAGCTGATCCAGCGCAAGGGCAACGAGGGCTTCGGCGAGGGCAACTTCAAGGCGCTGTTCGAGAGCATCGAGCTGGATCAGATCCGCCGAGGCGTGCTCAAGGACGAGGCCAAGGCCGTCTGAAGACAAGCCCAGGCCTCGGGTGAATGCACGAGGCCCATGTGGCCCACGCCGTCCAGCCGGTGCGCGCGTGAGCCCGGCAGGATGGCCATCTCGGCCGGGTTGACGATCTGGTCGCAGGGCGTCCAGAAGCTGTCCATGTCCGGCATCCCCGGCAGCTCCGCCAGCCAGGCACTGCGCAGCCGCATCTGGCGGGCGTTGCGTCCCTGCCCGAAGGCGGCCATGCGGGTGCCCAGGTGCGGCGAGCCCAGCGTGATGACGCGCGGCACGTCGTGCGCCGCGCCATGCTTGCGCCACCAGGCCCGCAACGCCAGGCCGCCCATGCTGTGGGCGCACAGCACCGGCATTTGCCCCGTGTGCGCCTTCAGCTCGCGCACACCTGCCTCGATCTCGTCGGCATAGGCATCAATGCTGCCGAACGCCGGCTCCAGCGTCGGCGCGATAAACGCCACGCCCTGCGCGCGCAGCCGCTTCATCCAGCCGTTCCAGCGCCCGCGGTTGCAGGCAAAGCCGTGGACGAGCAGCACTCCCGTCTGCGCACCGGCGGGCAGGTGATCCGGCTCGGCCCATTCACGCCAGGGCTGCCGCCACGAGAACGCCAGCTCGCTCGCAACGACCTCGCGACTCCAGGCGCGCAAGAGCTGACCCCAGCCCGGCGCCGGCCGGTTGACCCAGCGCAGCTGGACGAAGCCCAGCATCAGCACCGCCGCATGCAGGGCCAGCGTCATCAGCCCCCAGCCCCAGCCATAACGCCAGCCGACGCCCAGCGCCACCAGCACACGCAAGAGCCCCCAGATCCTCTGCAGCCACCCATTCATCGCGCCAGTGTAGGGACGCAAAATGGCGGGCAACGATGGACTCACACAGCGCCGAATCCCTGCTGGCCGAACTGCGCAAGGTGGACGCAGAACGCGCGCGCCGCACGCTCGACCCGGCACTGGCCGCGCGCGTGCAGGCCGTCAAGGCCTATCAACAAAAGCGCTTTGCCAAGACCTACGCGGACCTGCTCGCCAACCCACGCTACGAATCGGCGACGCGCTTCTTCCTGCACGAGCTGTACGGCCCTGGCGACTACCGCCAGCGCGATGCGCAGTTCGCCCGCGTCGTGCCGGCGCTGACCCGCCTGTTCCCCGAGGACGTCGTCGACACCGTGGCCAAGCTGGCGCGGCTGCACGCGCTGTCCGAGCGGCTGGACACGCGCATGGGCGAGCACCTGCTGTCACCCGACATCACGGCGCCGGACTACGCCATCGCCTGGCGCGCCTGTGGCGAGCCCGAGGCGCGCGCACAGCAGATCGCGATGACGATGGCCGTGGGCCAGTCGCTGGACCGCCTGACACGCAAGCCGCTGCTGCGCCAGTCGCTGAGGTTCATGCGCGGCCCGGCCCAGCTGGCGGGGCTGGGCGCGTTGCAGGACTTCCTCGAAACCGGCTTCGACACCTTCCGCGCGATGCGCGGCGCAGCGGAGTTCCTGTCCACTGTGCGACAGCGCGAAGACGCCTTGGCGCACGCCTTGTTTCGAGCGGACGACGCAGTCCTAGGGCAACTCCCCTAGCCTGATGTAACCCCGCGTCCCAATATCGTCGGCTTCACGAAAAGAGGCCTGCTGATGACAGCCATCGTTGCCGAAGTCCCCGAAGTGACAGCCCGCGCCAAGCCCTGGCTGGCCAGCTATCCGGCCGGTGTGCCCGCCCAGATCGACACGCGCGTCTACCGCTCCCTGGTCGAGCTGCTGAACGAGTCCTTCCGCAAACATGCACAGCGCGATGCCGCCATCTGCATGGGCCAGCGCATGCGCTTTTCGGAGATGGACCAGCTCTCCACGCAGCTCGGTGCCTGGCTGCAGGCGCAGGGCCTGAAGCAGGGCGACCGCGTGGCCATCATGATGCCCAACCTGCTGCAGTACGGCGTGGCCATCGCGGCCATCCTGCGCGCGGGCTTCGTCGTCGTGAACGTGAACCCGCTGTACACACCGCGCGAGCTGGAGCACCAGCTCAAGGACTCGGGCGCACGGGCCATCATCGTGCTGGAGAACTTCGCGCACACGCTCGCCGAAGTCATCGACGCGACCGACGTGAAGCACGTCGTGCTGGCCTCGATGGGCGACCTGCTGAACTGGTGGAAGGGGCCGCTGATCAACTTCGCGGTGCGTCATCTTAAGAAGATGGTGCCGGAGTTCCGGCTGCAGCTGACGTCCAAGACGGGCGAAGGCCGCACCGTCGTGCGCTTCAACGAGGCGCTGGCCCACGGCGAGCGCCTGCACCTGAAGAAACCCGAGCTGGGCCCGGACGATGTCGCCTTCCTGCAGTACACCGGCGGCACGACCGGCGTATCCAAGGGCGCCACGCTGCTGCACCGGAACATCGTCGCCAACATCCTGCAGGTCGAGGCCTGGTTCCAGCCCATGCTGGCCAAGCTGCCCTCATTTGCAAATGGGGACGTGCAGCTCACCAACGTCTGCGCGCTGCCGCTCTATCACATCTATGCGCTGACGGCCTGCTTCATGCTCGGCACGCGCCTGGGCTACCTCAACATCCTCGTGCCCAACCCGCGCGACATCCCCGGCTTCATCGAGACGCTGCGCGGCCACAAGATCCACCTGTTCCCGGCCGTCAACACGCTGTTCAACGCGCTGGCCGCCGAGCCGGGCTTCTCGCGGCTGGACTTCTCCGAGCTGGTCATCTCCAACGGCGGCGGCATGGCCGTGCAGCAGGCCACGGCCGAGAAGTGGCTCAAGGTGACCGGCTGCCCGGTCATAGAAGGCTACGGCCTGTCCGAGACGGCGCCGGCCGCCACCATCAACCCGCTGGACCAGCGCGCCTTCAACGGCAGCATCGGCCTGCCCATCTCGTCGACCGAAATCGCCATCCGCAACGACGACGGGCAAGACCTGCCCCTGGGCGAGCGCGGCGAGATCTGCATTCGCGGCCCGCAGGTCATGGCCGGCTACTGGAAGCGCCCCGACGAGACGGCCAACGTCATGTACGCGGACGGCTTCTTCAAGAGCGGCGACATCGGCATCATGGACGTGCGCGGCTACGTGCGCATCGTCGACCGCAAGAAGGACATGATCCTGGTCAGCGGCTTCAACGTCTACCCGACCGAGATCGAGCAGGTCGTCAGCATGCACCCCGGCGTGCTGGAGTGCGCCGCCGTCGGCGTGCCCGACCCGAAGTCCGGCGAAGCCGTCAAGCTGTTCGTCGTCAAGAGCGACCCGGCCTTGGCCGAGGAAGACCTGTCCTCTTACTGCGCCCAGCAGATGACGGCCTACAAGCGACCCCGCTTCATCGAGTTCCGCGACGAACTACCCAAGAGCAACGTCGGCAAGATCCTGCGCAGAGAGCTGCGCACGAACACCGCCTGATTCGTCTCAGGCGCCCGAGGCTGGACGCCTCGGGACTGGCCCGTCAGAACGGGTTGTTCTTCGCGCGGGACAGCGCCAGCGTGCCGATGCGCTCCTGAGCTGTCGGGCCCAGCAGCGTGTCGCCGGCCCACAGCCACTGCGAGGTGGCTTCTGGGTCCAGCGTCTCGGTCGTGCAGTCCTGCGGCGCGACGTTGGTGCGGCAGGCCGGCCGCGTCACGTCCGTGAAGCCGAACGCGAACGGGAAGCGCGCGATCTGCTGGACGGTCTCGTCCACCAGCACCAGACCGATCAGCCGGCCATCGTTCAGCAGGTTCAGCCGCATCGTGATGTTGAAGGCGGCGCTGAGCTCGTCCAGCAAGGCGGCGCGGTCGATGTCGGTCTGCTGCTCACGCTCCTTCTGGCCGAAGGGCGTGAGGCCGACGTCGATGATGGTGGCGATGACGACGCGGCCGTTGGCGTTGGCGATGCGGTTGGCCTGCTCGGCCAGCAGCTTGCCGCGCGCCCTGGCCTCGTTGACCAGCGAACTGCGGCTGACGGCCGGGAACTGACGGTACAGCTCGACGATGTCGTTGACACCCACCATGATGCCGACGATGTCCCTCGGGCCGAAGCGGTCGTTGGACAGATGCAGGTCGATGCGGTCGCGCACGTCCGCCACCTTGGCGCCGGCGAACGCATACATGATGCCCTGCGGCAGCGCGACGAAGTCGGTGTTGCACTGCGGGTAGACGAAGCCGAAACCGCTGGCCAGGATCTGCGTCCAGACCGGGCTGACGCGGCACTCCACCTGGCGGGTGTCGGGGTTCAGGCCGTTGATCGTGTACTTCTTGCCGCTGGACAAGATGGTGCCGCTCTCATCGCCGAAGGCAATGACGCGGGTCGGCGCGAACGGCTCGATCTGCGAGGTGGCCCCGCCGCCGCAGCCGGCGACCAGCGCCGCAGCTGCCACCGCAGCCAGAAGCAGGCCGCTTTTCAATTTCTGGGAGACAACTCGGTGCATGACGATCAACTCAGGGCAGGAACAAACTTCAATCGGTGAAGGCGGCGGCGGCCCGGCTGAGCCGGTCCCGCACACCATCCCAGGCGGGGTCGCGCGGAGGCGCCTCGACCCATATTTCCCGGGCGCCGGCCGCGTCCAGCGCCCGCAGCACCGCAAACAACTCGTGCGCCGCAGCCGCCGCGTCGGCCGGCTGAGGCTGCCATTGGCAGGCCAACCCGGCCGGCGGCTGGGCGCGTGAATATACCGCCACCCCTTCGAGGGCCTCGCCGGCGGCCGCTGTAGCCAGACGTAAAGCCAGCGCATCGGCCGCCAGCAGCCGCACCCGGGCTGCGGGCGCGTAGTGCGCGGCCAGCGTGCCGGAGGCCTTGGGCGCGGCGGCGTCCGGCTCGGCCAGCGCCTGGCCCAGCGCGGCCTCGATGCGCGCGCGGCTGAGCAGGCCGGGGCGCAGCAGCGCCGGAAACTCGCGGCTGCAGTCGACGATGCTGGACTCGATGCCGACTTCGCAGGCGCCGCCGTCCAGCACCATCAGCTCAGGCCCGAACTCCTCGACGACATGGCGAGCCAGCGTCGGGCTGACGCGGCCGAAGCGGTTGGCGCTGGGCGCCGCCAGGCCTTGCACACCCAGCTCGCGGGCAGCGGCCAGCACGGCGCGCGCCACGGGGTGGGCCGGGGAGCGCAACGCGATGGTGGCCTGGCCGCCGGCTGCAGCCTCGGCCACACCGGCGCGGCGCGGCACGATGACGGTCAGCGGGCCGGGCCAGAAAGCGGCCATCAATCGGCGCGCGGTCTCGGGCAGGTGGTCGGCAAAGGGTTCGGCACCGGCGGCATCGAGCACATGGACGATGAGCGGGTGGTCGCTCGGCCGGCCCTTGGCAGCAAAGATCGCGGCGACGGCGGCGTCCTGGTCGGCGCGCGCCGCCAGGCCGTAGACGGTCTCGGTCGGCAGGCCCAGCAGCCCGCCCTCGGCCAGGCGCTGCGCGGCGGCCTGGACGGCGGCGGGGTCGTTGCCAGGCAGCAGCAGCATCAGAAATCGGTGGGCAGGCCCAGCAGCGCAGCCGCTTGCACAGCCACCGCATGCGCCGCCTCGGGCGTATTGGCCGTGATGTTCAGGTGGCCCATCTTGCGGCCATGCCGCGCGTCGGCCTTGCCGTAGAGGTGCAGATGGGTGCCCGGCAGCGCCAGCACGCGGTCCCAGGCTGGCGGCGTCGGGCCGCCGTCTGCGCTGAACCACAGGTCGCCCAGCAGGTTCAGCATGACCGACGCCGAATGCTGGCGCGGCGCCAGCAGCGGCAGGCCGGCAAGCGCCCTCACCTGCAGCTCGAACTGCGACACGTCGGCGCCGTTCATCGTCCAGTGGCCGGAGTTGTGCGGGCGCGGCGCCATCTCGTTGACGACCAGGCGGCCGTCATCCAGCCAGAAGAACTCGATGCACAGCACGCCGACATAGCCCAGCGCCTCGGCCACCTGGCGGGCGGCGGAGACGGCCTGTTGCTGCACATCGGCAGGAACCGCCCGCGCGGGCACCTCGGTAACGGCCAGGATGCCGCCGCGGTGCAGGTTCTGCTGCACGGGGAAGTTCACCAGTTGCCCATCCGCGCCGCGCGCCACCAGCACGCTCAGCTCGGCCTTCAGTGGCAGCAACTGCTCCAGCACGCAGGGCACACGCTTGAGACCCGCCCATGCGGCGGCCAGCTCGGCGGCGGTGGCCACGCGCACCTGACCCTTGCCGTCGTAGCCCATGCGCGATGTCTTCAGGATGCCGGGCAGCAGGGCCGGGTCGACCGCAGCCAGCTCGATGTCGTTGCTGATGACCGCATGCGGCGCGCAGGGAACGCCGGCCGCCTCGAAATGCGCTTTCTCCACGGCGCGGTCCTGGCAGACGGCCACCGAGGCCCCTGACGGCGCGACGACGCGCATGCCGGCCAGCGTCTCCAGCGCCAGCGCCGGCACGTTCTCAAACTCGGTCGTGATGGCGTCGCAGTCGCGCGCCAGCTGCGCCAGGCCGAAGGAATCCAGGTAGTCGGCCTTGACATGCTTTTCGGCGACGGCGCCGGCGGGGCTGATGGCGTCCGGGTCCAGCACGACGCAGCGGTAGCCCAGCGCCTGGGCTGCGTGGACGAACATGCGGCCGAGCTGGCCGCCGCCCAGGACGCCCAGCGTCGCGGCGCCCGGAAGAAGCGCGCTCAACGCAAGTCCTCGGTCATGGCCTGGGCAACGGCCGTCTGCCTGGCGCGGAAGGCATTCAGCTTCTCCAGCAGCGCAGCGTCACCCGTCGCCAGCATGGCCACCGCGAACAGCGCCGCATTGGCCGCGCCGGCGTTGCCGATGGCGAAGGTGGCAACGGGGATGCCCTTGGGCATCTGCACGATGGAGTGCAGCGAATCGACGCCCTGCAGGTGCCGGCTCGCGACCGGCACGCCCAGCACGGGCACCGTCGTCTTCGCGGCCAGCATGCCCGGCAGGTGGGCGGCGCCACCGGCGCCGGCGATGATGGCCTTCAGGCCCCGGCCGGCCGCCGCTTCGGCATAGGCGAACATCTCGTCGGGCATGCGGTGGGCCGACACGACCCGGGCATCGAAGCCGACACCGAACTCGGTCAGAATCTCGGCCGCCTGCTTCATTGTTTCCCAGTCACTGCTGGAGCCCATGACGATGCCGATGACGGCGTCCGGTTTCAAAGGGGCTGACGTGGACAAAGCGCGCTCCGGGGCTCAGGAAAGCCTTGAATTGTAGAAGCCGCGTCTCAACCTCCCGCCCAGGCCCCATCTCCTGTCCGCCATGATCGACATCACCCTCCAGAACTTCGAAGCCGAACTCATCACCGCCTCCCGGAGCCAGCCCGTGCTGCTGGACATCTGGGCGCCGTGGTGCGGCCCCTGCCGCACGCTGGGCCCCATCCTGGAGAAGCTGGAGACGGCCTACGCCGGCCGCTTCGCGCTGGCCAAGCTCAACAGCGACGAGGTGCCCGAGATCGCTACGCAGCTGAGCCAGATGTTCGGCGTGCGCAGCATTCCTTTCTGCGTGATGTTCTTGGACGGTCAACCGGTGGACGGCTTCGTGGGCGCGTTGCCCGAGGCGCAGATCCGCGAGTTCCTGGACAAGCATGTGCCCGCCGGCGAAGAGTTGGAGGCGCAGGCCGACGTGGAGGAAGCCACGGACCTGCTGGCGGAAGGCGACCTGGAAGCGGCGCTGGCCAGGCTGGCCCATGCCGTGCAGACCGACCCGGCCAACGAGGCCGCCCGCTTCGACTACGTGAAGGCGCTGCTGGAGCTGGGCCTGCTCGAAGACGCCCGCGCCGCCTTTGCGCCGGTCGCCGCCAGGGCGGCAGACACGATCACGCCGCATGCCCGCTTCGCCGCGCTGGCGGTCTGGCTGACCGCGCAGGAAGCTGCGGCCGGCGCCGACCTCGGCGCGCTGCAAGCGGCAATAGCCGCCAACAAACGCGACTTCGACGCCCGCTTCGCGCTGGCCCAGGCCCACATCGCCGCACAGCGCTTCACCGACGCCATGGACGAGTTGCTGGAAATCATCATGCGCGACAAGGCCTGGAACGGCGAGGCGGCGCGCAAGGCCTATGTCGCCATCCTGGAACTGCTGACCAAGCCGGCACCGAAGCCGGCGGCCGAGGCCAAGAGCGGCGCGCTGGAGCTCGCCGGCAAGGCAAGGGTCGTGCAGAGCGACCCGCTGATCGACCAGTACCGGCGCAAGCTGTCGATGGCCTTGTTCTGAGGCGCTCGTCAGCCTGGTCGGCGCGAACTCAAGGCGCGTCGCCCGGGCGGTGGCGCAGCTCCCGCAGCTTCACGCATTCGGCGTGGCTGCGGAACGCCGGCTTCTCGCATTGGCGGTCGATGCACCAGGCACGCGCCAGCAGCACGCGACTGCCACAGGCCTCGCTTGGGCTGCTGGGCTCGGGCGACGCAGACGTGGATGCCGGCGCCGTCTGGGCCGGCGTCGTGGTGGCGGCGGCGGCGGGCTCGGGGGCCGCGAACACGGGGCTGCGCGGCACCGGGCGGAAGTCGCCGGCTCGCTCGGTGACGATGGGCTTGAGGGCGCCGTCGCGGCGCACCGGGGCGGATGCCGCCGGCTGCGGACGCGGCGCAGGAGTGAGGACCGGGGCGGGAGCTGTTGCCGGCTTGGGCGGCGCCGCGCCGACCGGGGCGGCCGAAGCAGACGGCGCCGCTGATGCGGCCCCGGTCACGGCCGGCGCGCTGGCCGGCGCCGAGGGCGCGGACGCAGGTTCTGCAGGGGCTGCCGACGCGGCGGAGGCCGCAGTGGGCGGCGGCGCGTGCCTGGCCACGTTGTCCTGCAACTGGACGATGAACAAGCCCAGCAGCACGACGGCCAGCACCGCCGCGGCGGCCAGCCACAGCCGCCTGGGCGCCCGCGCGGGCACGGCAGACGGGGCGGGCACGAGGGTCGTGCGCAACATCTCCTCGGGCATGGCCTGCACGGTGTCGGCGAACTCGATGTCCAGCCCCGCGTCGGGAGCAGGCGCGGCCACGGGCGCCGGCGGTGCAGACCGGGGCGGTGCGGCCTGGGGCGACGGCACGCTGGCGCGGCCCTCGATGACCTCGCGCCAGGCCGCGACGCTCTGCGGCCGCTGGTGCGGCGGCACGCGCAAACCCCAGTCCAGCGCCGCCAGAAAGGCGGGCGAATAGCCGTCGACCGCCAGCGGCGCGAGTTCGTCACCCATCGCGCGGGCGGTGCAGGGCGGCGGCGGATGGCCGGTCAGCAGCTCGTGCATGACGGCGGCCAGCGCATAGAAGTCGGTCCAGGGGCCTTGCTTCAGGCTGGTGGCCTCGGCGTACTGCTCGATGGGCGCGAAGCTGGGCTTGAGGATGGCGGTAAAGACCTGCGTGCGGTCGCCGATGGCCTGGCGGGCGGCGCCGAAGTCCAACAGGATGGGTGCGCTGCCATCGGCCGGCAGGAAAATGTTGTCGGGCGCGACGTCCCGGTGCCAGACCTGTTGCGCGTGCAGCGCCTCCAGGCCGCCCAGCACGGCATCGAGCACGCGCCGTGCCCAAGCCTCGGCGGGCGGCTTGGGCAGCGTCTTGCGCGCCTCGCGCAAGTTCTGGCCGACCAGGCGAGGCATGACCATGTAGGCGGTGCCGTTGGCCTCCCAGAACCGGTAGACCTTGAGCAGCGAGGGGTGGTCGAAACGGGCCAGCAGCTTGGCCTCGTTGACGAAGCTACGCCGGCCCAGCTCGAAGGTGTCGCGCATGGACAGCGAGCGCACCGAGACCTGGGAGCGGCCGTCGCGCTGCGCGAACTGGCTGGGCATGTACTCCTTGATCGCGACCTCGCGTTCCAGCGAATGGTCACGCGCGAGGTAGACGATGCCGAAACCGCCGACGCCCAGCGTGCCGAGGATCTCCAGCTCACCGAAACGGGTACCCGGCGGCAAGGCCAGCAGGGTGCTGTTGGAATCGTCGGCGGGAGCGGCGGTCATGGCGCGCGAGAGTAACGCAGCCATGGCTACGGGAAAGCCCGAAAACCCGCGCCCCAAGGGGGCTGCCCTTGCAGGAGTTCTGCGGGTCGAGCGACGGGCCTGCCACGGCGATGTGCTTGCGGTTCAAGGCCGCAAGCATCGCCGGACACAGTTGCTTGGGGGGCCGCTCAGGTGCGCCCGCGTGCAACGAGGCGCGACTGTGCGAGGAGCCTTCATTTCGGCGGAGTGACCAGCCCCGCAGCGGTCAGCCGCTCGGCCCAGTCGCGGCGCTGGGCTGCATCCTGCGCCCAGGCCTCGGCGGCGGCGTCGGCCTGGCGGGCAGCCAGGCCGTCCTCGTGAAGGCGGGCATAGACCTGCGCCAGACGGGCATGCAACGCCGCGCGCTCGTCGAGGTCGCAGTGTGGCGAGTCCTCGGCCAGCACCTCGACGGCAGCCTGGTCGGCCAGTGCTCGTGCGCGCTGCCCCTGGCCCGTATTAGCCCAGCACCAGGCCAGGTCGGCCAGCAGGCTGCCGCCCACGCGCGCCAGGCCAGCAGCGACGGCCTCGGGCAGATGCGCCTCAAGCAGCGCGGCGGCGGCGGCGAAGTCGCCTTCAACGGTCAGCAACTGGGCGCGCAACAACGGCGTCAGGTCCTGCCGCGCCGAGCCGCCAACGGCGCCGTCGTAGTTGTGGATGGAATCGACCCCGAGCAGCGCGACGGGCATGGCACCAACGTCCCCGGCAAACGCGGCGTGGCGGATGTGCAGCACGCGCATCTGCGCTTGGTTGTAGATCATGGCGGAAAGGCCGGCGGCATCGCCTTCATTCCCGGCTGCTCTGCGACCCCAGGCATACCAGACAGCAGCCATAGCTTGCTTCTTGGCCAAGTCCCACGACATGCCCAGCGCCGAAGCAACTCGACACGACGCTGCATCATCGAAATGGCCGGCCAGCACCGCCTTCGCATGCGCAATGACCCCGTGAATATCACGATCAACAAACGCCATCTGCGCCAGCCAGGCATCACACAGCCACCGCAGCGAGGTAGCACCTGCTGCGGTCGCCATCACGTGAGCACGACGGACGCGGTCGCGCGCGCCTCCGAAGGCGCTGAAGTAGGCCCTCAGCCCTTCGGCCAGATGCAGCCAGGCAGCCAGCTCCACGTTGGGATGAACGAGCGCCCGGGCCTGCAGCCGGTTCAGCTCCTTGCGGGCCTCGACGTCGTGGCCGTGGCGCAGCCACAGAATGGCGCGCTGGGCTTGCAGCACGGCACAGCGCGCCGGCACCGCAGCGGCGGTGGCGATCTCGGCATCCAGCCGCTCGGCCAGCTGGCTACGGAGCTGGACGGGGCCGGCCGTGCTCACCGGCCCATCCTTGATCCTGCGGCCTGGCCTGGCCGACAGCACGGCCAGTCGTTCGCCAGGCGGGAGCGAACTGGCTCGGGGCGGCCCTGTGCGGCGCTCATACCGTCAGCCGTTGCAAGGCTTCTTCGTACTTCTGCACTGTGTTGGCAATCACCGCGGGTGGCAGGGCCGGCGCCGGCGCGGTCTTGCCCCAGGGCTGGCCGTCGACGCTCGCCTGCTCCAGCCAATCGCGCACGAACTGCTTGTCGTAGCTCGGCGGGTTGCTGCCCGGCGCGTAGCTTTCGACGGGCCAGTAGCGCGACGAGTCGGGCGTCAGCACCTCGTCCATCAGCGTCAGCGTGCCGTCGGCATCCAGGCCGAACTCGAACTTGGTGTCCGCGATGATGATGCCCTTGGTCAGCGCGAAATCGGCGGCGCGCTGGTACAGCTGGATGGAGATGTCACGCACGCGGGCGGCAAGGCCCGCGCCGACGATGGCTGCCGCCTGCTCGAACGAGATGTTCTCGTCGTGATCCCCCATCTCCGCCTTCGTGGCCGGCGTGAAGATGGGCGCGGGCAGCTTGTCGGCATTGCGCAGGCCCGGCGGCAAAGCGACGCCGCAGACGCTGCCGCTCTGCTTGTACTCCGCCCAGCCGCTGCCCGCCAAGTAGCCCCTCACGACGGCCTCGATGGGCAGCGGCTTCAGGCGTTTGACGAGCATGGCGCGGTCGCGGATCTGCTCGCGCTCCTCGGGCGCGACGACGGCCAGCGGGTCGTCGCCCGTCAGGTGGTTGGGCACAATGCTCTGCAGCTTGTCGAACCAGAACAGCGCCATCTTCGTCAGCAGCGCACCCTTGCCCGGGATGGGCTCGCCCATGATGACGTCAAAGGCCGAGAGGCGGTCGCTGGCGATCATCAGGATGCGGTCGTCGCCGACGGCGTAGTTCTCGCGCACCTTGCCGCGGCCGAGCAGCGGCAGGGAGGTCAGGCTGGATTCGTAGAGGGCTTGGGGCATGGCGGCGAGCAAAGAGACAAGGCCACAATTTTAGGTGCGCAGGTAGGACCTGACACTCGCGGCAAAGCTGTGCACGTCGATGGGCTTGGCCAGGTAGCCGTCGCAGCCGGCCGCGCGGAAGCGCTGCTCGTCGCCCTGCATCGCATACGCCGTGAAGGCGATGACGGGCACGTCGTCCAGGCCCGGCGTGACCTTGAGTGCGCGCACGAGGCTGAGGCCATCGGTGCCCGGCAACTGGATGTCGACAAGCACGATGGCCGGCCGCGCCGCACGCAGGCGTGCCCAAGCCTCCTCCACGGTCAGCGCTTCGTCGACGACAAAGCCGCCGGCCTCCAGCACGTAGCGGGCCAGGTCCAGGTTGAGCTGGTTGTCGTCGACGACGAGCACACGTGCAGCCGACGCGGTCATTGCCCTGCCTCCTTGCGGCGGCTGCGGCGACCCTGACGGGCGGCACGCAGCAGCGCGTCGCGGACTTCGGGCAATGACGCCGGCTGGGGGCCACCCGCGATGATCGACGCGGACAGCGTCAGCGCCTCGATGTCCTCGACGCTCAGCGAGAGCGCCGTCCAGACGAGGACGGGCACGTGCGCCCAGCGCGCATCGCTGCGCAGCAGGTGCAAGACCTGAAAGCCGTCGACGCCCGGCATCATCAGGTCCAGCACGACGATGGCGGGGTCGAGCGAGGCCAGCGCCTGCAAGGCCTCGGCGCCACCAGACACGGCCACCGTCGCGATGTCACTGGCCGCCAGCGCGGCGCACATCAGCTCTCGCGACGCCGCCTCGTCATCGACGACCAGCACCGGCCGCCCCGGCGCCAGGCGCTCGCGCAGCGGCACGAGGGCGCGCGCGAGCGCGGCGCGGCGCAACGGCTTGGCCAGCACGTCCGCCACCGGGAATGCCACGCCCGCACCGTCGGCTGCCGTCAACGCCAGCGCCTTGACGGCGGCATGCATGGACGGCCCGCCGTTGCGCAGCGCGGCCAGCATGGCCAGGCCGGGCGAGTCGGGCAGGCCCAGGTCGATGGCCAGCTCGGTGTAGCGGCGCACGCGCGCCAGGCGCAGCACCTCGGCAGCGGTGGCGGCGGTGTCGACGGCCACGCCGGCCTGGGACAGCTCGCGGGCGACGCCGTCACGCAAGGGATGCTCACGCAGCGCGACGAGCTGCTGGTGAGCTGGCCGCGGCTGGTCGGCGGCGTCGCTCTCGGGCTGTCGCGGCAGCACCGCGTAGAAGCGGCTGCCCTGGCCCGGCTCGCTGTAGACGCCGACACGCCCGCCCTGCGCCTCCACGAGCCGGCGCGTCAGCGCCAGCCCGAGACCGGTGCCCTGGTGGCGCTTGGTGAAGCCGTCATCGAGCTGCTGGAACTCGACGAACAGATGACCGATGCGGTCCGGCGCGATGCCCAGACCCGTGTCCTCGACTTCCAGTCGCCACAACCGCGGCCCCTCGCCCAGCATGCGCAGCTCGATGCGGCCGCCGGCGGGCGTGAACTTGATGGCGTTGGACAGGTAGTTCAGCAACACCTGCTTGAGCCGCGCCGGGTCCAGCACGAGGCCGTGCAGTTCCGGCGCGATGGACGACTTCAGGCTCAGCGTCCGCTGCTCGGCCAGCACCGCGACGGTGGCCATCACGTCGTCGACTATTGTCCCCAGGTCGACCGGCTCGGCATGGAAGTCCATCTTGCCGGCCTCGATCTTGGACAGGTCCAGCACGTCGTTGATCATGTTCAGCAGATGCCGGCCGCTGCTGGAAATGTGCTGCAGCCATTGCCGCTGGCGCGCCGCGTCCACCGGCCTGCCGTCCATGTTCAGCAGGTCGGAGAAGCCGATGACCGCGTTCAGCGGCGTGCGCAGTTCGTGCGACATGTTGGCGAGGAACAGGCTCTTGAGCCGGCTGCTCTCCTGCACGCGGCGGTTCTCGGCGGCGAGCCAGACCGCCTGCTGGCGTGCCTGCTCGGCCGTGCGCGTGGCCGTCACGTCGGCCACGATGCCGACCAGCCGCGCCGCGCCGGCCTCGTCGTGGCTCACGCGGGCGTCCAGGCGCAGCCAGTGCAGGCTGTTATCGGGCCAGTTGATGCGGAACTCCGCATGCCAGGGCAACTGCCCTTGCGGAAGTGCGCTCAGCCCGGCCTCGACCATGGCGCGGTCGTCGGCATGCACTGCGGCCAGCATGCGCTCGCGGTCCCAGGGCATGGTGGCGTCGGGCAGGCCGAAGCATTGGTCATAACGGCGCGACCGGTGGATCTGCCCGGTCTCCAGCTCCATCTCCCAGTCACCGATGGCCGCAGACTCCAACGCGAAGCGCAGCCGCGCCTCGCTCTGGCGCAGCGCAGCCTCGATCTGGCGCTGGTGGGTCAGGTCGCGCGCCGAGTTGACGCCGCCGATGATGCGGCCCGCCGCATCGCGCAGCGGCGAGACCTGGGCCGAAATCTCAAGCCGCCGGCCGTCCTTGGCGATGCGCACGGTGCGCAAGGGCGGCACCTGCTGCCCCTGGGCCAGGTTGGCGACGATGCGCATCTCCTCGGCCTCGCGCTCGGGCGGGATCAGCATCTGCACCGGCTGCCCCACCGCCTCCGCGGCGGTATAGCCGAACATGCGCGCGGCGGCCGCGTTCCAGTTGGTGATGCGGCCGTCCAGTGACTTGACGATGATGGCGTCGGCCGAGGACTCCACCACGGCGGCCAGGCGGCGCACCTCGGCCTCGGCCTCGGTCAGGCGGCCGATGTCGCGGAACACCAGGCTGATGCCACGCACCCGGCCGTCGCGGTGGCGGGTCAGGTCGCCCTGCAACTCGACCGGCGTGTGCGTGCCGTCGCGGGCGATGCACACCACGGTCTGGCGCATGCTCCCGCCCTGCTGGCCGCGCTCGGCGACCACATCCACCGGATTGCGGGCCAGCATCTCGACCGGCCGGTCGACGCGGTCGAACACCTGCCAGACCGACAGCCCGCGCGCCTCACCGGCCGTCCAGCCCGTGATGGCCTCCGCGACCTCGTTCATGCGCGTGACGCGCCCCTGGTCGTCCGTGGTGATGAAGCCCGCACCGATGCTGGCCAGCGCGCCGGCCAGGCTCTGCTCCAGCTCCAGCAGATGGTCCTCGGCGCTGTTGCGGCGCTCCACCTCCTGCTGCAGCGAGCGCAACGCCGCCTGCATCTCGGCGCTGGACGGGATGGCCAGCAGCTTGGGCATCAACCGCCAGCCGACCACGGCAGTCAGCACGGAGGCCAAAGCCGTAAAGACCTTGCCGGCGGTCTGCAGTTCGTAGTCGGGCCGCCAGATCGTCCAAACGTCCAGCACATGGGTGACGCCACAGGCAAAGATGAAGACGGCGAACAGCGTCGCCAGCCTGCCCAGGTTGACCTGCGGGCGCTGGCGCGCGTAGCTCGCGATGACCAGCGGGATGGAGAAGTACGCCAGCGCGATCGAGAGGTCGGAGGCCACCATCGTCCACAGCAGGCCCGGCGACCACTGGAAGCAATAGCCATGCGGCAGAAAGCCCGCGCGCGCGACGATTCCGGTCAGCTCGTCCATCAATGTCTCCCACCCAAGTGCACTCGGGGTTAGCGGCGATTCTGATCCTCAGGACAGAAGGCGGACGCCCGGGGAGCGGGGTTTATTGCCCGGACCTCAGCGCGGCGGGACGAGGTCGAACCCGGTGTAGCGGGCGATGAAGCGCTGCCGGCCCTCGCGGGCGAAGGCGTCGGCGTCCCAGTCGCCAGGCAGCAGCCGGGGTGCGAACTCGTCGCGGAAGCGGTAGACCTGGGCCGGCAGCGTGCGGCCGTCGGCCAGTGTCACGACGACGCCGACGCGCTCGTACTCGGCGCCCTCGAAGGCATCCAGCCGCGCCCAGGCCACCGCATCCACATCCAGGTAAAGCTGCCCCGGCACCGTGGCGCCGGGCGCTGCCCGCATGCCGGGATAGTCCTCGCCCCGCACCGGGTGGCGGCGGTGATCGGCCAGCGAGGCCGGCTCGCTGGCGAACTCATGCCCGCAGACGCGGGCCATGATGTCGGCCCACATCAGCGAGCCGTAGGTGAAGCAGTGACCCGTCGTCACTGCACCTTCTGGGCCAGTTCACCGCGCGCGTAGGCGCCGGCGATGTCGACCAGCGTGCGGCCCTTGATCTTGCCCGCCTGGCCTTCGCAGCCGAACTCCATGTAGCGCTGCTTGGCGATGACCTTGGCGGCTTCGCGGGCGGGCTTGAGCCATTCGCGGGCGTCGAACTTGTCGGGGTTCTCGGCCAGGAACTTGCGCACCGCGCCCGTCATCGCCAGGCGGATGTCGGTGTCGATGTTGATCTTGCGCACGCCGTGCTTGATCGCTTCCTGGATCTCCTCGACCGGCACGCCGAAGGTCTCCTTCATCTTGCCGCCGTACTGGTTGATGACGGCCAGCAGGTCCTGCGGCACGCTGGACGAGCCGTGCATGACGAGGTGGGTGTTGGGGATGCGCGCGTGGATCTCCTTCACGCGGCCGATGGCCAGGATGTCGCCCGTGGGCTTGCGGCTGAACTTGTAGGCGCCGTGGCTGGTGCCGATGGCAATCGCCAGCGCGTCCAGCTGCGTGGCCTTCACGAACGTGGCAGCCTCCTCGGGGTCGGTCAGCATCTGGGCATGGTCCAGCTTACCCTCGGCGCCGATGCCGTCTTCCTCGCCGGCCTCACCGGTTTCCAGGTTGCCCAGGCAGCCCAGCTCGCCCTCGACGGTGACGCCGACCTTGTGCGCCATCTCGACGACCTTGCGCGTCACTTCCGTGTTGTATTCGAAGGAGGCCGGCGTCTTGCCGTCCTCCATCAGCGAGCCGTCCATCATCACGGAGCCGAAGCCCAGGTCGATGGCGCCGGCACAGACCTTGGGGCTGGTGCCGTGGTCCTGGTGCATGACCAGCGGGATGTGCGGATACATCTCGGCGGCGGCCAGGATCAGGTGCTTGATGAAGGGCTCGCCGGCGTACTTGCGGGCGCCTGCACTGGCCTGCAGGATGACCGGTGCGCCGACTTCATCGGCCGCAGCCATGATGGCTTGCACTTGTTCCAGGTTGTTGACGTTGAAGGCTGGGATGCCGTAGCCGTGTTCGGCGGCGTGGTCCAGCAACTGACGCATGGAAACGAGAGGCATGGGAAATTCCCGGTGGAGTTGAGAAATCTGGGCCGACTGCGATCGCGACCGTAGTCCGTAACCGCGTCGTAACTGGTTGGGGATTCTATGGACTCGCGGGCATGCCCCACCCCCATGGATGAGAGTAGTCATCACAATGCGCGCTCATGACAAGACTGGTGTTCGACCACCTCACCAACTGGATCACTGCGGCTGCCAGCGAGCACTCGCACGATCTGGCCGCCCACATCGAGGAGCGCACCGGCGCCAGCCACCGCGCCGCGATGGCGGCGCTGAAACGCCTGGTCGACGCCGGCTGGCTGGCCCGCTCGGGCACCTCGCGCCGCCCCGTGTTCGCGCCCGGCGCGCTGCGCCAGGTGGCGCGCAGCTACACGCTGCACGGCCTGCAGGAAGACCTGCCCTGGCAGCGTGACTTCGCGCCTCATTTCGCGCTGTCCCGGCACGTGGAGCGCATGGTGCAGCACGGCTTCACCGAGCTGGTGAACAACGCGGCCGACCATTCCGGCGGCAGCAGCGTCACCGTGTCGCTGCGCCAGACGCCCACCCATGTGCAGCTGCTGGTCAGCGACGACGGCTGCGGCGTGTTCGACAAGATCTGCACCGCCTTCCAGCTCGAAGACACGCAGCACGCGATGCTGGAGCTGAGCAAGGGGCGCCTCACCAGCGCGCCCGACGCCCACACCGGCCGCGGCCTGTTCTTCAGCAGCCAGCTGGCCGATGTGTTCGACATCCACGCCAACAACACCGCTTACCAGCGCCGTGCCTGGGAGAGCAGCGGATGGAAGAAGGGCCGCGCGCTGCCCCGCCAGGGCAGTTCGATCTACATGGCCATCGCGCTGAACACGACGCGCACGCTGGACGGCGTCATGGACGCCTGGAGCATCCAGGGCGACGGCATCGAGTTCGACCAGACGCGGGTGCAGCTGCGCCTGCTGACAACGGAAGGCCAGGCGCTGGACTCGCGGGCCGCCGCCCGCCGGGTGGGTTCACGGCTGACAACCTTCAAGCGCGCAGAGATCGACTTCGACGGCGTGACCGACGTGGGCCATGGCTTCACGGACGAGTTGTTCCGCGTGTTCGCCAAGGCGAATCCGCAGGTGGAGCTGGTGGCGGTGAATGCGACGGCGAGGATCGAGGCGCTGGTGAAGAGCGCTCGCGCCTAGGGTTTCCTGAGCGCCGGCACCGGCGGCACCGGGATGCGCGGGCCGACGTAGCCTTGCACGACACCGAAGCGGCCACCGTCCTCCCGCGTCCAATCCTCCGCCCAGACCTGCATCTCCGCCGGGTCGCGGCCGACGAAGTTCCACCACAGCAGCGGCGCCTGCGCCCAGGGCTCGCCGCCCAGCAGCAGCAGGCGTGACGCCGCCGAGCAGCGCAGTTCGACCGACTCGCAGCCCGCGCCGATGTAGAGCAGCGTGCCAGGCGCGACGGTCTCGACCGCGTCGTGGCCGGCAGGGCTGACCTCGACCTCGCCCTCCAGCAGCATCACGCCATGCTCGAAGCGCGCGTCCAGCGCCAGCGTCGCGCAGGCCGGGCCGGCGGCAACCAGATCGACGCCCAGCAGCGGTGTGAAGCTGGGCACCGGCGAACGCTCGCCCGCGAAATCGCCAACGAGCACGGTCGCGTCCCAGCCGTCGTTCAGCGCCGCACGCGGCAGATCGGCGAAGTGCTGGAAGCTCGGCGCCATCTCCCGCTCGGCATCCGGCAGCGCGATCCACAACTGCGCCAGGTGGATGCGGTCGGACAGCGACTCCTCGCTGTGCGAGATGCCGCGCCCCGCCGTCATCAGGTTGACCTGGCCAGCGCGCAGCACCTGCTCGGAGCCCAGGCTGTCGCGGTGCAGGATCTCGCCCTCGATCATCCAGCTGAAGGTCGACAGCCCGGTGTGCGGATGCGGGCCGACGTTCATGCGCTTCTCCGGCGTGGCCGGACCGGCGTGGTCGGCAAAGCACCAGGCGCCAATGACGCGGCGACCCTTGTTGGGCAGCGCCCGCTGGATGGGCAGGCCGCCGACGTCGCCGACATGGCTGGTGATGCGCTCGACGAGGAAGCTCATACCGCCCTCGCCTGCACGAAGGCGACAAAGCCCTGCACGAACTGCTGTAGCTGGGCACGCACCTTGTCGTCGACCAACACGCCGTCGGCATCGAACACCGTGCCGACGCGCGACACCATCAGCCGCCCGCCCATCCAGAAGTCGTTGCCGAAGGCGCGCAGCACGGACAGCAGCGCGTCCTGCGACTGCACCGTGCCGAAGCCGCCGGGTGTCGCGCCGATCAGGCCGGTGGGCTTTCCGCCGAACAGCTTCGACCCCTCACCGCTGGGGCGGGACAGCCAGTCCAGCCCGTTCTTCAGCACGCCGGGGATGGCGTTGTTGTACTCGGGCGTCGAGATCAGCAGCGCGTCGGCGGCGCGGATCTCTTCGCGGAGTTTCGTCACCGCCTCCGGGATGCCTTCGGCCTCGACATCGCCGTCGTAGAGGGGGATGCCGTGCAGGGTGCGCAGCTCGATCGTGACGCCTTCGGGCGCCAGCGCGGCGGCGGCGCGCAACAGGGCGGTGTTGTAGGAGGCGCGGCGCAGCGCGCCGCTGAGGGCAATGATCTTCATGCGAACCTGAACGGCAGCTCCCGGTGGCGCTGCCCCGTCAACCGCGCCACCGCGTTCGCAAGCGCCGGGGCCAGCGCCGGCAGGCCCGGCTCGCCCATGCCCTTGGGTGGGTCGTTGCTGGGCACGATGCTGACGGTCATCACCTTGGGCGAGTCCGTGATGCGCGGCATGGCCATGTCGTAAAAGTTGTTCTGCTCGACGACGCCGTCCTTGAACGTGACGCGGTGGGTCGGCATCGTCGTGGCCAGGGCCATGATGGCCGCGCCCTGCACCTGCGTCTCCACGGAGCGTGGGTTGATGCAGAGGTTGCAGTGCACGCCGGCATGCACTTCCTGCAAAACGGGCTGGCGGTCCTTGCCCTTGCCCTTCAGGCTGGCGACGACGACATAGGCCACGACCGACTCGAAGCTCTCATGCACTGCAACGCCCCAGGCCTGGCCGGCCTTGAGCTTGCGCTTGCCGTAGCCGCTCTTGTCCACCGCCGCCTGCAAGGCCAGGCGGTGGCGCTCGGCCTTGGCGTTGCCGGTCATCAGCTTGAGGCGGTAGGCCACCGGGTCCTGCTTGGTGGCAAAGGCGATCTCGTCGAGCAGCGTCTCCATCACGTAGGCCGTGTGTGTGGCGCCCACCGAGCGCCACCACAGCACCGGCACGTTGACGTCCGGGTGGTGCACGCTCAGGTTCATCGGGATCTCGTAGGGGTCGCGCATGCCCTCGGTGGTCGTGCCGTCCACGCCCTTCTGGTAGCCGAAGCCTTCCAGCGGCGAGCCCTTCAGGATGCTCTGGCTGACGATGCGGTGCTGCCAGCCGGCGATGTTGCCCTTGGCATCAAAGCCGATCTCGGCGCGGTGCACGGTCATGGGCCGGTAGTAGCCGGCCTTGACGTCGTCCTCGCGGCTCCAGACCACCTTGACGGGCATGGGCTTGCCCGCCTGGGCCAGCGCCACGGCCACGGCCGCCGCCTCGCGCGGCCATTCGCTCGTGGGCACGGCGCGCCGGCCGAAGCCGCCGCCGGCCATCTGCACGTGGATCTGCACCTGCTCCGGCTTCAGGCCTACCGTCCTGGCCAGGCCCATCGCGTCCAGGCCGGGCATCTGCGCCGCGTAGTAGACGTCGCAGCGGTCGGCCTTCAAGTCCACCGTGCAGGCCAGCGGCTCCATCTGCGCGTGGTTCAGGTAAGGGAAGACGAAGTCGGCCGTGATCTTCTTGGGCGCCTTGGCCCAGCCGCTCACGTCGGCCTGGAACTCGGGCTTGGGCGCGGGCGTACCGGCGGTCTTGGCGAGTGCCAGGTATTGCTTGGTCAGCGCCGCCGTGTCGGCCTTGGCCACGCCGCCCAGGTCCCAGTCGACCTTCAGCGCGTCGCGACCCTTCTTGGCGGCCCAGTAGCCGCTGGCCACCACGGCCACGCCCTGGCCGCCACGGTCCAGCGTCACGGGCAGCACGGCCTTGACGCCCTTGACCTTGAGCGCCTCGCTGGCGTCGAGCTTGCCCACCTTGCCGTTGAAGACGGGCGGGCGCTGGATGACGGCCACAGCCATGCCCGGCAGTTGCACGTCCATGCCGTAGGCCTGGGCGCCGGTGCTCTTGGCCTGGCTGACGACCAGGCCGGTGGGCTTGCCGATGAGCTTGAAGGTCTTCGGGTCCTTGAGCGTGACGGTCTCGGGCACGGCCTGCTTCATCGCCGCGTCGAAGAACTCGCCGTAGCCGGCGCTCTTGCCACCGCCGCTGATGACACCGTTCTCGGCTTTCAGCGACGAAGCGGGCACACCCCAGGCTTCGGCCGCTGCGCCCACCAGCATGGCCTTGGTGCGGGCACCCAGTTCGCGGTATTGCGGGTAGCTGTTCTTGATCGAGTTGGAGCCGCCGGTCAGGTGCATGCCGAACAGCGGGTCCACGTAGGCGGCCTTCTGGTCGCCGAAGCCGGTGCGCACCCTGCTCCAGTCGGCGTCCAGTTCCTCGGCGCAGATCATGGCCAGGCCGGTCTCGATGCCCTGGCCCATGTCCATGCGGTTGCACAGGATGGTGGTGGTGCCGTCCTTGGCGATGGTGATGAAGGCCAGCGGCTGTTCGGTAGGCTTGGCGCCGGGCTTGGGCGCCTGCGCACCGCTCAAACTCGGCAGCATGGCCAAGCCGACGGCGCCGCCGACGGTGGCGGTGACGAAGGCGCGGCGGGAGAGCCCGCCGGACAGTGCTTGGTCGATACGACGTGGATTCAGCATGTGAGACCCTTCAAGCGAGCTTGCTCGCAGCCGCATGGATGGCGGCGCGGATGCGGGTGTAGGTGCCACAGCGGCAGATGTTGCCGGCCATGGCTTCGTCGATCTGGGCGTCGCTGGGCTTCTTGTTGGTCTTCAGCAAGGCCACGGCGCTCATCACCTGGCCGCTCTGACAGTAGCCGCACTGGGCCACGTCGTGCTCGACCCAGGTGGCCTGCACCACCTGGCCAACCTTGTCGTTGGCCATGCCTTCGATGGTGGTCACCGGGCCTTGCACGGACGAGATCGGCGTCATGCAGGCCCGCACCGGCGCACCCGCCACATGCATGGTGCAGGCGCCGCACTGCGCCGCGCCGCAGCCAAATTTGCTGCCGGTGAGTTGCAACTCCTCTCGCACGGCCCAGAGCAGGGGCATGTCGGGGTCGGCGTCGAGCGAGACGGCGCGACCGTTCACGTTCAGGTTGATCATGGGGGGCCTCGGGTATGGAACTGCGCGACTCTAGCCACAAGCGCCGCCCCAGTACATCGGTCAGGAATTCAGCCCCTGGATCTCCCTCATCAGTGCGTCCAGGGCGACCGGCTTGACGAGGTGGCCGTCAAAGCCCGCCTGGGCCGAACGCCGCAAATCCTCCGGCTGCCCATAGCCGGTCAGCGCGACCAGGCGCATGGACGCGGCCGACGGGTCGGCACGCAGGCGGCGCGCCACCTCGTAGCCGTCCATGCCCGGCAGGCCGATGTCCAGCAGCATCACGTCGGGCCGCCAGGCGATGGCCATGGTCAGCGCATCGTCGGCGCTGAAGCCGGTCTGCACCTCGTGGCCGTCGGCGCTCAGCATCAGCGACAGGGACTCGGCGGCGTCCTCGTTGTCGTCGATGAGCAGCACGCGGCGCGGCGGCGGGCCGGCCGGGGGCGCTGCCACGCCGGCCGGCGCGGCCAGCGTCGTCAGCGGCAGGCGGATCTCGAACGTGGCGCCGCCGCCCACGCCCGGGCTGCTGGCACTGACCTGGCCGCCATGCATGTTCACCAGGCGCCGCACGATGGACAGACCGATGCCCAGACCGCCCTGGGCGCGGTCCAGCGTGCGCGCGCTCTGCACGAAGAGATCGAAGACGACAGGCAGGATGTCGGGCGCGATGCCGGCGCCGCTGTCCTGCACGCGGATGACGGCCTGGCCGCCCAGCGCATCGAGCGTGAGGCGGATGTCGCCGCCCGGGTCGGTGTACTTGGCGGCGTTGGACAGCAGGTTGACGACGCATTGCTCCAGCCGGGCGGCGTCTCCCAGCACCCGCAGGGCCCCTTGCAATTCGACCGCCAGCCGGTGGCGACGCTCCTGCACGGCCGGCCCGGCGGCTTCGACGGCGGAGGCGATGACGGCAGCCAGGTCGACCGGCCGGCATTCGAGCTCGATGCGGCCATGGGTGATGCGCGACACGTCGAGCAGGTCGTCCACCATGCGCGCCATCTGCTGCACCTGGCGGTTGATGATCTCGACCGCGCGGCGCACCGGCGCCTCGGCGGGCAGCGTGCGCAGCATCAGTTCGGCCGAGTTGCGGATGGGCGCCAGCGGGTTGCGCAGCTCGTGGGCCAGCATGGCGAGGAACTCGTCCTTGCGGCGGTCGGACTCGCGCAGCGCCTCCTCCATGCGCTTGCGCTCGGTCATGTCGAAGGAGATGCCGCACAGGCCGCTGACCTCGCCAGCGTCGTTGCAAAGGGCCTGGGCACGCACCTCGATCCAGCGCACCTCGCCGCTGTCAGGCCGCACCAGGCGCAGCTCCTGCGTGAAGCCGCAGCGGCTGCGCACGGCGGCGTCGATGGCGGCGCGGTGCTGCACCACGTCGTCGGGGTGGACGAGGGCGAGCCCGGCCTCCAGGCTGGCCGGCATCGTGCCGAGCACGTCGGCAGCGTTGTCGGACAGCGTCAGCTTGCGGGCGCGGAAGTCGATGTCCCAGCTGAACATGCGCGCATTGGTGAGGTACAGGCGCAGCTGCTGCTCGCCGGCGCGGCGCAGCCGGTCCAGCTCGATCAGGGCCGACACCCGCGCCAGCAGCTCGCGCGCCGTGAAGGGCTTGACGAGGTAGTCGTCCGCCCCGGCGCCCAGGCCATCGATCTGCGCCTCCTCGCCCGCGCGGGCCGACAGCAGCACGACCGGGAGCGCGCGCGTGCGGGCATCGGCGCGCAGCTCGGCCAGCAGTTGGAAGCCATCCAGCCTGGGCATCATCACGTCGGACAGCAGCAGCGCCGGCCGCTCGCGGCGCACCGCCGCCAGCGCCTGCTCGCCATCAGCCGCCTCCTCGACACGGAAATAGGGCGCCAGCAGACCGCGCAGGTACTGCCGCATGTCGGCGTTGTCGTCAGCGATGACGATGCGCGCACCCAGCGTGGCGCGGTAGCGCTCGCCGAGCGGGGTCGGCGCGTGGCCGCCCGGGCCTGGTTGGGTCGCGGCTGCGGCTGCATCGGGCAACCAGCGCAAGGCCTCCTGCACATAGCTGGGCGCCAGGCTGATGTTCGGCGCCTCGGCGCGCTCATGGCTGACCTGCTCGGCCGGCAGGTGGGCATGGCCGAAGGGCAGGCGCAGCGTGAAGCGCGTGCCGCGGCCCAGGTGGCTGTCCACCGCGATGTCGCCGTGATGCAGGCGCATCAGCTCCTGCACCAGAGCCAGGCCGATGCCGCTGCCTTCGTGGGTGCGCGCCAGCGCGCCCTCGATGCGGTGGAAGCGCTCGAACAGGCGCGGCACCTCGTGCTCGGCCACGCCGATGCCGGTGTCCTCGATGGCGACGACGGCCACGCCGGCCTCCGCCGTCACCTGCACCGAGACACCGCCCTGCAACGTGTACTTCAGCGCGTTGGACAGCAGATTCAGCACGATGCGCTCCCAGTGGTCGCGGTCGACGTAGACCGGCGCCGGCAGCGTCGGGCAGGCAACGCGGAACACCAGGCCGGCCTTCTCCATCGCCGAGCGGAAGGTGCTGGCCAGCTCGCCCGTCAGCGCCGCCAGGTCGGTAGGCCGGAAGGTGGAGGAGACGCGCCCGACCTCGATGCGCGAGAACTCCAGCAACGCGTTGACGAGCTTGGACAGCCGGCGCGCATTGCGCTCCACCATCACCAACCGCTCCTGTTGCGCATGCGGCAGGCCGCCCTGGGTGAGGGCGTCGTGCAGCGGCCCGAGCATCAGCGTCAGCGGGGTGCGGAACTCGTGGCTGATGTTGGAGAAGAACTGCGTCTTGGCGCGATCCAGCCGCGCCAGCTCCTCGGCCTTGTGGCGCTGCAGCTCATAGGCCTCGGCATGGCCGATGGCCGCCGAGAGCTGCCGGGCCACGAGCTGCAGGAAGTCCGTGTAGCTGCCTTCGGCCAGGCGGTGCGGGCTCAGGCCGACCACCAGCACGCCCTCCCGGCCGGCATCGCCCGAGGGCCGGATGGGCAGCAGCATGGCCTGGCGCGGCGCCTCCTGCCAGTCGCCGCGGGGCCAGGCGATGCCGGCCGGCAAGGCCTGCACGACCCTGGGCTGCTGGGACGCCAGCACCTCGTCCGCCCGCCAAGGCGCGGCGCTGAAGTCCAGCGCCTGAGCCGCCTCCAGCCAGGGCCACGGCTCGCCGGCCGCAGCGGCCAGCGTGAAGCTGGGTTCGCCGTGGCTGCGCAGCAGCACCAGCGCGAAGGGCAGGTCGCGGCGGTTGGTCTGCAGCGCCTGGGCGCAGCGCTGCACGGCCTCGTCGACCGTGCGCGCATCGGCGGCGCGCATGGCCAGCTCGCGCAGCAGCGCCAGCTGGCGCTCGCCGATGACGCGCTGCGTCTCGTCGGAGTTGGCGCAGATGATGCCGGCCGGCAGGCCGTCGTCGCCGGGGATGGGGCTGTAGGAGAAGGTGTAGTAGGTCTCCTCGGGGTAGCCGTTGCGCTCCATGATGAGCAACTGGCTCTCGACGAAGGTGCCGTCGCCGCTCATGGCGCTCTCGAGCAGCGGGCTGATCTCTGCCTGGATCTCGCGCCAGACGCTGACCGTCGGCTGGCCCAGCGCCTGCGGGTGCTTGCCGCCGATGATGGATTGGTAGGCGTCGTTGTAGAGATAGGTCAGCTGCGGCCCCCAGCCGACCCAGATCGGCTGGCGCGAGGTGAGCATGATGCGCACGACGGTCTTGAGGCTGCGCGGCCAGTGTGCCGGCGGCCCGAGCGGCGTGGCGGCCCAGTCGTGGCTGCGCATGAGCCGCCCCAGCTCACCGCCGCCCGCCATGAAGGCGGTGTCGGGCTCTCGCGGCGCGGTCGCAGGGTCACTCATGGGGCGGGTCGGCAGTGGGCACTGCGGCACGATACCGCGCGCACGCGGCTGCGGTTGTAGGCGCCAGCCGATGAAGCCGCAGGCGCGTCAGCCACGTGCGTACTTCGCCAGCGCCTGCAGCAGCGCGGCCAGGCTGATCGGCTTGGTGAGGTGGGCGTCGCAGCCGGCGGCGAGGGAGTGCTGCACATCGGCCTCGAAGGCATTGGCCGTCAGCGCGACGATGGGCGTGCGCGGCAGGCCCTCGGCGGCCTCGACGGCGCGCCACTGGCGTGTGGCCGACAGGCCATCGACGACGGGCATCAGCATGTCCATCAACACCAGGTCGAAGTGGCCGGCGCGCAGCGCCGCCAGCGCCTCGGCGCCGTCGCGCGCACGGGTGATGCGGTGGCCCAGTGGCGCCAGCATGCCCTCGATGACGAGCACGTTGACGTCGTTGTCCTCGGCCAGCAGCAGCGACAGCGACCGGCTGGGCGCGGCGCGCTCGGCCTGGGCCGCACCGGCGGCCGCCGGGGCGGCCAGCGCGATGGCCTCCACCTCGGGTGGCGGCGTGTCGGGCAGCGCCAGCCGGGCCTCGAAGCGGCTGCCCTCGCCCGGCCGGCTCTGCACGCTCACGTCGCCGCCCATCAGCCGCGCCAGGCTGCGCGTGATGGACAGGCCCAACCCGGTGCCACCGAACTCGCGCGCGATGCTCACGTCGGCCTGCGAGAAGGGCTGGAAGATGCGGTCCAGCCGCTCGGCCGCGATGCCGATGCCGGTGTCGCGCACGCTGATGACGACGAGGCCGGCCGCATCGCGCGACAGCTCCACGGTGACGCCACCGGCCTTCGTGAACTTGATGGCATTGCCGACCAGGTTGGTGACGATCTGCGCCACGCGCTGCGGGTCGCCCAGCACCCAGCCGGTCGTCTCGGAGCGCGCGAACACGCTCAGCCACAGGCCCTGACTCTGGGCGCGCTCGCGCAGCAGCTCCAGCTGCAGGCCGACGAGGTCGACGAGGTTGAACGGCTGGCTGGCCAGCTCCAGCCGACCGCTTTCGATGCGAGCGTTGTCGAGCAAGTCGTTGATGAGGGCGAAGACCTGGCGGCCGGCATGGCCCAGCACGTCGACGTAGTGCGCCTGGTCGGGCTTGAGCGGCGAGCGGGCCAGGATGTCGCAGAAGCCCAGCACCGCGTTCATCGGCGTGCGCATCTCATGGCTCACTTGCGCCAGCAGCTCGGTCTTGGCGCGGCTGCGGGCCTCGGCGAGTTCGCGCTGGCGCGTCAGCTCGCGCTCACGGGCGCTGGCGTCGCGGCCGCGCTGCACGGCCGTCAGCAGCAGCGCCAGCGCGAGCAGGTAGAGCGCGGGCGCCAGCGTCGGCAGCAGGCCGGCCATCACGGCGGCCCAGGCGGTGCAGACCAGCAGCAGCAGCGCCAGGCCCGCCGCCAGCGCCTGCTGGCGCAGCAGCAGCGGCAGCGCGCCGAGCAGCAAGAGCAGCCCGTTCAAAGCCCAGACGGCGGCGCCGCGCTCGCGCAGCAGCGGCAGCGGCTCGGCGCCCAGGGCCTCGAAGACAGCCGCGTTGTGCGCCGCGCCGAACAGCCGGCCTTCCGGCAGCATGACCTCGTCCGCGAAGAAGGCGCTGCTGCCGACGAAGACGCTGCGGCCGGCCAGCTGGCGCGCCAGTTCGGCGTCGTCCGTCGCGCCCAACGCGGCGCGCATCAGCCGCTGCCAGGGCAGGCGCGGCAGCTCACCGCCATTCAGCGGTAGCCGCAGCCGCAGTCGGGCCTGCTCGTCGACCGGCCAGCGGCGCGGGCCGGCGATCAGCTCGCCGCCTTCGAGTCGCCAGCCCGCCGCAGCATCGGCCCGCAGCCGCGCGGCCAGCGCCAGGCTGGGCAGCGCGCGGCCCTGCACCTGGTGCAGCAGCGGCAGCCGGCGCAGCAGGCCGTCGTCGTCCAGATCCACCGAGATGACGCCCAGGCTGCCGCGCACGGTCAGCGCGTCCAGCAGGGTGTCGGCGGGCGCGGTCAGCCCGGCCCACGGGATGCCGGCGGCCGCGCCGCCGACGCGCTGCAGCACCGCCTCCTCGGCGGGCGAGGTGGGCGCCAGGTCGACGGCGCTGCGCTGGCGCGGCGCCAGGCCGGCGGCGGCCAGCACGACGGGCGGCGTGCCGGGCAAGGCCCGGGCCAGCTCGGCATCGCCCTCGCGCGCGCCAGCGAAGACGATGTCGATGACGACCAGCCGCGCGCCGGCCTGGCGCAGGTAGTCCAGCATCAGCGCATAGACGCTGCGCGGGTAGGGCCACTCGCCCAGCGGCTCGCGCAGCGCGCGCAGCGAGGCGTCGTCGATGTCGACGATGACGCTGCCCGGCTCGGCCGGCGCGGGGGCGGCGGCGCGCACGAAGAGGTCGGCCAGTTGGCGATCCACACGCGGCTGCAAGCCGACGAGGCTCAGCAGCGCCCAGAGCGCCAGGGCGCCGGGCAAAGCGAGCCAGGGCCAACGTTTCAAAGCAGTGGAATCAACGCGAGAGGCAGCAGCCACAACCAGCGCGGGTAGGGCACTTCGATCATCTGCGTCTGGCCCCAGGGGCCGGCCGCGCCGGCTGCATTGAAGGCACGGGCGCGCAGGAAGTACTTGCCCCAGGACGGCTTGGCCATCACCACCTCGGGCTTGTCGGTGGCGATGCGCTGCAGGTCGGGGCCGTCGAAGGTCGCCGCCTTGGCCCACTCCAGTTCGTAGCGCACCACGCCCGCGTCGGCGCGCCAGCGCAGCTTGAGCTGGTCGCCGCTGATCTCGGGCTCGGCCGGCGGCGGCGCGGGCGGCGGGGGCTGGATCTCGAAGCGCTGCGGGTCGCTGAACGGGCCGGCGCGGCCGCCGGCTTCGACCGAGGCGATGCGCCAGTGGTAGGCGCCGTCGGGCAACTTCGCCTCGTAGCTCGCCGAATCAATCGGCGGCGGCTGCAGCGCTAGGTCCTTGAACTCGGCGTCACGCGCGATCTGCAGGCGCACGTCGGGGGCGGCGGTGTTGCGCGTCCAGGCCAGGGCCATGGCGCCGTTGTAGCTGACGGCACCCTGGGCCGGCGCCTGGATGAAGGGCGGCTCGGGGCGGGCCTGCAGGTGCACGTCGGCATCGGCGGCGGCGCCTTCGTGGCCACGGGCGTCGATGCCGCGCAGGCGCAGCGTGTAGTCGCCGTCGGCCAGCTCGCGCGCCTCGGCCCAGGCGGCCACGGGCTCGGCGACGCGGGCGTCGAGCAGCAGACGGTCGAAGTCGCCCTTGGGGAAGAGCTGCGCGCGCCAGGCCACGGCGCCGGCGGGCGAGGCGCCCCAGCTCAGGCGCAGCGGCAGGCGCTCGGCGGTGCGCGGCAGCGCGGTCAGATCGGGAGCCGGCAGCAGCGGCGTCACGCGCAGGCTGCCGCCCTCGGCGAGCAGCCCCTGGCCGGTGGCCACGTCGGCACCCAGGCCGTCGGCATGCACGGCGCCTGAAATGACCTGCATGCGCGTGGCGCCCTCGGTGGTCTGCACGCGGAACTCGGTGCCGCGCACGCCGAGGTTGGCGTGCGGCGTGCGCAGCTCGTACAGCGGCACGCGTTGCGGGTTGGGCGCGACGCGGTTGTCCGCGCCCCCCTTGTCCACGCGCAGGCGCACGGCGGGGATGGCGCCGCGCCCCAGCACGAGCAGCTGCTCCAGCGTGACATCGCTCTGCGGCGGGATCAGCAGGCGCGAGCCGTCGGCAAAGCGCAAGGAGGCGCTGGCCTGCGCGCCGGTGCGCAGGCGGTCGCCGCTGCGCAGCGTGGCACCGCTGGCCAGGGCTTCGCTGGCTGCGTCGCGCAGACGCTGCACGTCGCCCTTGACGAACACCGCCTCGGCCACGCTGGCCTCGCGCTTGAGCCAGGCGACGGGCATGCGCAGCGTGCGGCCGGGCATCAGGCGCAGCGGGTCGGCCACGCGGTTGAGCTTCTGCAGGTCGCGCCAGCTGCGCGGCGCCGACAGCCAATCCTCGGTCAGCGTCAGCAAGGTGTCGCCGGGCTGGACGCGATAACGCCAGTCGGCATCGGCGGCCTGCGCCTGCGCGCCGGCCCAGCCACTGCACAACAGCAGGCCCATGGCCAGCCAGACCTTCAATGCATTCATGCTCACCTCCCACTCCCTGCAGGAGCAAGGATGGTAGCGATACAGAATGCCGCCTGCTTCCGTGAAGGAGGGTCTATGCCTGTCTTTTCCGACTTCGTCGCCTGGCTGCGCCGCCACCGCCTGAGCTGTTTCGGCCTGATGACCTTGAGCTTCATCGCCTTCGGCCTGCTGACGCTGGACCTGCTGCGCTTGGTGGGCAGCAACGCCGCCTTCCTCTCCGACAATGGCTGGCAAGGCCTGCAAGACGGCGGCCTGCGGCAGCTGCTGGAGCTGCTGGCCTCGTGCGTGGGCGCGATGGCGGCCTGGCTGCTGTTCAAGCTGTGCGAGACCTTGCTGGTCCAGTCGCTGACGAAATGAGGCAAGGCGCCACAAGCGCTGCGCCACAAAAACCACAAGACCCGAGGAGACCCCATGCCGGTTCTGACCACCCAGCTCAACCCCCGCTCGGCCGACTTCAAGGCCAATGCCGACGCGATGCGCGGCCTGATCGATGACTTGAACGCCAAGCTCACTCAAATTGCGCAAGGCGGTGGCGAGGCGGCCCGCGCCAAGCACACCGCGCGCGGCAAGCTGCTGCCGCGCGACCGCGTGGAGATGCTCCTGGACCCGGGCACGCCCTTCCTCGAACTGGCGCCGCTGGCCGGGCTCAACCTCTATGACAACGCGGCGCCCGGCGGCGGCGTGGTGGCCGGCATCGGCCGCGTGTCGGGCGTGGAGTGCGTCATCGTCTGCAACGACGCGACGGTGAAGGGCGGCACCTACTACCCGATCACCGTCAAGAAGCACCTGCGCGCGCAGGAAGTGGCCGCGCAGAACCGCCTGCCCTGCATCTACCTCGTCGACAGCGGCGGCGCCAACCTGCCGAACCAGGACGAGGTGTTCCCCGACCGCGACCACTTCGGCCGCATCTTCTTCAACCAGGCCAACCTGTCGGCCGCCGGCATTCCGCAGATCGCCGTCGTGATGGGCTCGTGCACGGCCGGCGGTGCCTACGTGCCGGCGATGAGCGATGAGACCATCATCGTCAAGAACCAGGGCACCATCTTCCTGGGCGGCCCGCCACTGGTGAAGGCCGCCACCGGCGAGGTCGTCACGGCGGAGGACCTGGGCGGTGGCGACGTGCATACGCGCCTGTCCGGCGTCGCCGACCACCTGGCCAACAACGACACGCACGCGCTGGCCATCGCGCGGCAGTCCGTCGCCCGGCTGAACTGGACGAAGACGAACCCGCTGGCCATGCAGGCGCCCAGGGCGCCGCTGTCCGACCCCGCCGAGTTGCACGGCGTCATCCCCGTCGACACGCGCAAGCCCTTCGACATCCGCGAGGTCATCGCCCGCATCGTCGACGGCAGCGAGTTCGACGAGTTCAAGGCCCGCTACGGCGCCACGCTGGTCTGCGGCTTCGCCCACATCGAGGGCATGCCGGTGGGCATCGTCGCCAACAACGGCATCCTGTTCGCCGAGAGCGCCAACAAGGGCGCGCACTTCATCGAGCTGTGCTGCCAGCGCAAGATCCCGCTGGTGTTCCTGCAGAACATCACCGGGTTCATGGTGGGCCGCAAGTACGAGAACGACGGCATCGCCCGCGCCGGCGCCAAGATGGTCACGGCCGTGGCCTGCGCCCAGGTGCCGAAGTTCACCGTCATCATCGGCGGCAGCTTCGGCGCGGGGAACTACGGCATGTGCGGCCGTGCGTACTCGCCACGCTTCCTGTGGATGTGGCCCAACGCGCGCATCTCGGTGATGGGCGGCGAGCAGGCGGCCAGCGTGCTGAGCACCATCCGCCGCGACGCCATCGAGGCCAAAGGCGGTGCCTGGTCGGCTGAAGAAGAGGACGCCTTCAAGGCGCCGCTGCGCCAGCAGTACGAGGACCAGGGCCATCCGTACTACGCGTCGGCCCGGCTGTGGGACGACGGCGTCATCGACCCCGCCGACACACGCCGCGTGCTGGCGCTGGGCTTGAGCGCATCGCTGAATGCGCCCATCCCGGAGACGAAGTTCGGCGTGTTCCGCATGTGATGGCGATGCGCTGGCGCTTCCTGCTAGCCCTTGCTTCGGCCAGCATCAGCTTCGCGGCCGGCGCGGCCACGCGGGATGACCTGGCTCGCGTCGAGACCGCACTGCGCCGCGTCGCGGCGCCCTGGTGCGGCCGGCTCGCGGCGCTGGATGCCCAAGGTCAACGTCGCTGCAACGTGTCCTTCGAGAACCTCGGCCCGGTGGGCGGCGGCAGTGCCTTCGCGCTGCTCGACGGGACGCACATCACCGACGAGTTGCTGGCTGTGCTGTCCATCGACGAACTCGCCGCCGTGATGGGCCATGAGCTGGCCCACCTCGTGCTGGGCCATGGTCTTTTCAAGCTGCGCCAGCAGCAGGCCCTCGCACCGAACGAGATGCGCGGCATGGCGCTGTCGCTGGCCGAACGCGTCGGCGTGGAGCCCCACGAGCACACGCCCGCCGGTCCGCGCGCCCAGGAGCTGGACGCCGACACGCTGGGCCTGGTGTTCGCGGGCATGGCCGGCTACGACGTGCGCCGAGGCGCCGCCTTATGGCGCACAGCGGCGGCCCGCATCCCCGGGTGGACGGCGCATGGCGGCGCCACCCATCCCGACGACGCCCGACGCCTGGCCCATGCCACCCAGGTGGCCGCCGCTTTTTGCCGCGCCGTAGCGGCCTCGCGCCCGCCCTGGCCCGCCGAGGACAGGTTGCTGCCCGCCTACGAACTGTCGCGTGACGAAGCCCTCCGGCTGCTCGACCCCACCGCGCTTGCCAAGGCCTGCCGCAAGTTGCCGCCCGCACGGGCTTCAAGACCATGAACGCCTGATGATCACCATCCGCCCACTGGCCGCCAACGACTGCCTGACCGAACTGACCGCGCTGCTGCACGTGTCCTACGCCTCGCTTGCCGCCCAGGGCTGGAACTTCACGGCGGTGGACCAGAGCGTCGAGGTCACGCGCCAGCGGCTGGCCGAGGCGCAGGGCTTCGTCGCCGAAGTGGACGGCCGCCTCGTCGGTACGGTCGCCGTGCGCGGCCCCAAGCCCGCAGGCGAGGCCTACATCGCCGACCCGCCACCAGCGCTGTACACGACGCCCGGCACGGCCATCCTGTCGCAGCTCGCCGTGCACCCCGACTGCCGTGGGCAAGGTGTCGGCGAGCAGTTGATGGACGCCGCCGAGGGCTGGGCGCTTGGACAGGGCTTCTCCAAGCTCGCCCTCGATACCGCCGAGCCTGCCGTCGCTCTTCGCCGCCGCTACCAGCGCCGTGGCTACGTCGCCACCGGCCGCGTGCAGTGGCAGGGCAAGACCTACGCTTCGGTGCTCATGTGCAAACCGTTGCAGCGCGAATGAAGCTGCGGGAGGCTTTCGTGCGAATCGAGTAAGATACACACGAATCGCATCATTCCATACACATCATGCGCACAAACATCGACATCGACGACGACCTGATGGCTCGCGCCATGGCGGCCGGACCGTTCAAGACGAAAAAGGAAGCGGTGGAAGCGGGCCTCGCGCTACTGGAACGCCAAGCCGCCTACCGCGAGATCCTGAAGTGGAAGGGCAAGCTGCAATGGGGCTGGGACGACAGTGAGCCGCGCCTGGACGGCCAGCCCAATATCGTCAGCATCGGCGAGCCCGAGGCGGCGTATCGGGCCAAACCCGCCACCAAGCCAGCAGCAAAGGCACCCGTGATGCCAGCGGCCAAAGCGGCACCGAAACCACCGCGCCATGGTCGTCGTTGACAGCAGCGTCTGGATCGACCTGTTCGCCGGTCGCGAAAACGGCGCCACGGCTGCGCTTGAACAGCTGCTGAACGACGGCCAGACCCGCCTCGTTCTTCCCGACCTCGTGCTGTTCGAGGTGCTGCGCGGCTTTCGCAGCGAGGGCGATCTGCGTATTGCGCGTTCGTTGCTGTCCACCCTGCCCACCGAATCCACCGGCGGCGCCGATCTCGCCCACAGCGCAGCAGACCAGTACCGCCGCCTGCGCCGCCTGGGCCTGACGATCCGCAGCGGCATCGACTGCCTGATTGCCACCTTCTGCATCGAGCGCGATTTCGCCTTGCTGCACCGTGACCGCGATTACGACGCCTACGCCGACCACCTCGGCCTGCAAGTCTGGCCTCACCTGGACCACTGACCCCTTGACCGCACCACACCTCGTCCGCTTGCTCTGCTTGCTGGCCACGCTGGCTGCAGGCTTGGCGCAGGCCCAGGCCCAGGTCCCCGAGCGCCTGCAGGCCGATGTGCGCGAAGCCATCGTGCGCGTGCCGGCCCGCGTGGAAGACGCCTTTGGCAAACCCGCCGAGGGCGAGTTGCTCGTCACCACATTCCGCCCGGCCGGGCCGGGACCGTTCCCGCTGGCGGTCATCAGCCATGGACGCGACCCCGACAAGCGCGCCGAGTACAGGCGGCCGCGCTACGAGTCGGCCGCGCGCTACTTCGTGCGCAAGGGCTTTGCGGTGGCCGTGCCGCTGCGCCTGGGCTATGGCGTGCTCGCCAGCGCGGGTGACCCGGAGAACAGCGTGTCCTGCGACGCGCCACGCTTCGGCAGCGCACTGCACGCCGCCGCGCAGCAGATCCTGGCCGTGCGTGACTTCATGTCCCGTCAGCCCGACATCGATGCCAGCCGCACCGTGCTCTTGGGCGTGTCCGTGGGCGGCATCGCCACCATCGCGGCCACGTCGGCGCATGCGCCGGGTCAGGTCGCCGCCATCAACTTCGCCGGCGGGCATGGCGGCAATCCCGAAAAGCGCCCGGGCAGTCCTTGCCAGAGCGACCACCTGCGCCGCCTCTACCGCGCCTACGCCGAGGACAACGCCCGCGTGGCGCCGGCCACACCGACGCTGTGGGTCTATGCCGAGAACGACAGATACTTCGGCCCCAACCATGCAAGCCGCTGGGCCCGCGCCTATGCCAATGCCGGCGGCGCCGTGGACCTGCGCGTACTGCCTCCGTTCGGCGAGGACGGGCACGCCCTGTTCACCGCCGGCAACGACGTCTGGCAGCCGCTGGTCGACGAGTTCCTGAAGCCGCTGGGCTTTGAGCAGCCCGGTAGCGTCGCCGCACCTGCGCCGGTGCTGGCGCTGACCGGAGACGCCAGCCCGCCGCCCGGTTCCAAACCCACGCAGATCGCCGGCTTCCAGAAGTTTCTGACCACCAAGTCGCCACGCGCCTTCGCGTTCGACGGCAACGGCCATTGGGGCTATGCCAACGGCGACGATGCGCGCTCGCGCGCGCTGGCCCGCTGCCGACGCAACATCCGCAACGAAGACGACGGCACGCCGGCCTCGACCTGCCACCTCTACGCAGTCGACGACGCAATCGTCTGGAGCACGCCATGACGCCCCATCTCACACTGACCCGCCACGGCCCTGCTGGCCACATTGCCCGCGTCACGCTGAACCGCCCCGAGGTCCGCAACGTCTTCAACGAGGTGCTGATCGATCAGCTGACGCACACCTTCACGACGCTGGGTCAGGACGACACACTGCGCGCCATCGTCCTTGCCGCCGAGGGCAAGGCCTTCTGCGCCGGGGCCGACCTGAACTGGATGAAGGCCATGGCTGGTTACTCATGGGAAGAGAACCACGCCGACGCGACGCGGCTGGCCGACATGCTGTGGGCCATCTACAGCTGCCCGGTGCCGGTCATCGCGCGCGTGCAGGGCGATGTCTACGCGGGCGGCGTGGGGCTGGTGGCCTGCGCAGATGTTGTCGTCGCGGTGGACACGGCGGGCTTCTGCCTGAGTGAAGCCAAGCTGGGCCTGCTGCCCGCCACCATCGGCCCATACGTCGTCAAGGCGCTGGGCGAGCAGGCCTCGCGGCGCTACTTCGTGACGGCGGAGCGGTTCGCTGCCGACGAGGCCAAGCGCCTGGGCCTCGTGCATGAAGTCGTCACGACCGACGCTTTGGACGCCAAGGTCGACGAACTGACGACGGCCATCGCCGCCAACGGCCCAGCCGCCGCGCGAGCCTGCAAGCAACTCGTCAAGGATGTAGCCGACCGCCCCATCACGGCCGAGCTGCGCAACGACACGGCCCGACGCATCGCCGACATCCGCGCCAGCGCCGAGGGCCGCGAAGGGGTGCAGAGCTTCCTCAGCAAGAGCAAGCCGTCCTGGCTGGCAAGCTGACGCCATGGCCATCCTCAACTACAGCTTCTCGCTGACGGCGCCACCGGCCCCGCGGCCGCAGGAACGGCAGTCCCGCGCCTACTCGGAGTTCCTGCTCGACCTGGCGCCCAAGTGGCGCGAAGTTCCGACCGACGAAGACAACTCGCTGACCTTCCAGTCCGACGACGACGGCGCCGTGATCGTCATCGCCGTGGACTTCTTCGACATCCCCGACGACCAGGCCCAGGCGCTGGCCGAGCAATGCGTCGACAGCCGCATCGACGCCATCCGCGCAGCCAGCCAGGCGCCGTTGCAGGTGCTGCTGCGCGACGTCAAGCCGCGCACCGGCGGCGGCGGGCTGGAGATGTCCTTCGTCGCGGATGCCGAGGGCGAGCCTGTGCACCTCTACCTGGGCTATGTCACCGCGCGCAAGATCCTGAGCTTCTCCATGGTCTGCCAGCCCGGCCGGCAGGAGGCGGCGGCGCTGTTCAACGCGACGGTGCCGGGTTTTCGGCCGCGCCTGCCATGACGAACATCGACGCCATTCAGCTGATCGCCCTCGCCGCCGCCCTCGGCTGGGCCAGTGGCCTGCGGCTGTACTTGACCGTGCTGCTGGTCGGCATCGCCGGGCACTTCGGCTGGGTGCCGCTGCCGCCGGGGCTGCAGGTGCTGGCGTCGCCGCTGGTCATGGGCTGCGCGGGCTTCATGGCGCTGGTCGAGTTCCTGGCCGACAAGATCCCGCTGGTCGACAGCGCCTGGGATGCGCTGCACACGCTGATTCGCATCCCCGCCGGAGCGGCCCTCGTGGCCGGGCTGGTGAGCGGCTGGGCGGGCGACCACGGCACGGCCTGGGGCGTGGTCGCGGCGCTGCTGGGCGGCGGCCTGGCCGCCACGGCGCATGCGGCCAAGGCCAGCACGCGCGCGGCGGCCAACACCTCGCCCGAACCCTTTTCCAACCTCGGCCTGTCGCTGGCCGGCGACCTGGCCGTGCCGACGATGCTGTGGCTGGCCTGGGCGCATCCCTTCGTCTTCTTCCCGCTGCTGGCGCTGGCGCTCGTCGTCATGGCCACGCTGATCTGGTTCTGCTTCAAGTTCATCCGCGCGCTGGTCCGCCGCGTGCGCCGCCCCTCCCCCGCATGACTTCTCTCCAAGAGCGCAGCCGCGCCGCCGTCTGGCACCCCTGCACGCAGATGGCCCGCCTGGCCGATGTGCCGCCCCTGCCCATCGCCCGCGGCGACGGCCCCTGGCTGTTCGACACCGACGGCCGGCGCTACTTCGACGCCAACTCGTCGTGGTGGGTCAACCTGTTCGGCCACAGCGACAAGCCTCTGCATGATGCGATCAAGGCCCAGTTGGACACGCTGCCGCACGTGATGCTGGCCGGCTGCACGCATGAGCCCGCCGTGCGGCTGGCCGAGCGCCTGTCTGCCCGCACCGGCGGGGTGCTAGGCCACGCGTTCTTCGGCAGCGATGGCGCCAGCGCCGTCGAGATCGCGCTGAAGCAGAGTTTTCATTCCTTCAAGAACCGGGGTCGACCCGAAAAGCGCGAGTTCGTCTGCCTCAAGAACAGCTATCACGGCGAGACGCTGGGCGCGCTGAGCGTGACCGACGTGCAGGTCTTCCGCGACGCCTACGACCCGCTGCTGATGCGGGCGCACATCGTCGCGTCGCCTGATGGGCGGCTGGGCAACGAGGCCGAGGCTTTGGCAGCGATGCGCACGCTGCTGGCCGAGCGCCACGCTTCAATAGCCGCTGTCATCGTCGAGCCACTGATTCAGGGCGCGGCGGGCATGGTCATGTATTCGCCGGCCTACCTGAAGGGCCTGCGCGAGCTGACGCGCGAGTTCGGCGTGCATCTGATTGCCGACGAGATTGCCGTGGGCTGCGGCCGCACCGGGACCTTCTTCGCGTGGGAACAGACAGGCGCCGAGTGGCCCGACTTCATCCTGCTGTCCAAGGGCATCACTGGCGGCACGCTGCCGCTGTCGCTGGTGCTGACAACGGACGACGTGTTCGCCGCCTTCTGGAGCGAGGACGTGACGCGAGGCTTTCTGCATTCGCATTCGTACACCGGCAACCCGCTTGCCTGCGCGGCGGCCAATGCGGTGCTGGATCGCTTCGATGCTGGGCAACTCGATGCGAACCGCGTGCAAGCCGAAGCGCTGACCCGCGCCTTTGCGCCGCTCACGTCGCGTGTGACCCACCTGCGCCAACGCGGCATGATCCTGGGCTTCGATGTGCCCGATGCGCCCCCGCGCTTTGCCGAACGTTTCCACCTCGCCGCGCGCGAACGCGAGCTGCTGATCCGCCCGATCGGCTCGACCGTCTACCTGATGCCTCCCTACCTGATCGACGACGCGACTGCGGCCTTCCTGGCCGATGCCGTGTCGAAGACCTTGAACGATGTCCTTGCTTGATCACCTGAGCACCAAGCTCAACGCCCTCGCCGCGCAGAGCCTGACCCGCAGCCTGCGCCGCGCCGACTCTCGAACCGCACCCCGCCAGACCATCAACGGCCGCGAGCTGCTGATGTTCTGTTCCAACGACTACCTGGGCCTGGCCGCAGAGCCCGCCATCGCCTCGGGAATAGCCGAAGGCGCGCGGCTGTGGGGTGGCGGCTCGGGCGCGTCGCCGCTGGTCAGCGGCCACAGCGCCGCGCACGAGGCCGTCACCGACACGCTGGCCCGCTGGTATGCGCCGCACATCCCGCAGGCGCGTGCGCTTGGCTTCTGCACCGGCTACATGGCCAACCTCGCCGTCGTCACGACGCTGGGTGACGAGCACACCGAGATCTTTTCGGAGCAGCTCAACCATGCGTCGCTGATCGACGCGGCACGGCTCGCGAAGGCCAAGGTCACGCGCTACGGCCATGCCGACGTGGCGGGCCTGCGCGCACTGCTGTCGGCCAGCACGGCCAAGGTCAAGCTCATCGTCACGGACGCCGTCTTCAGCATGGACGGCGACCTAGCGCCGCTACCCGGCCTGCTGGCGCTGGCCGAGCAGTTCGACGCGTGGCTCATCGTCGACGACGCCCACGGCTTTGGCGTGCTGGGCGAGCGCGGTCGCGGCTCGCTGGAGCACTTCGGCCTGCACAGCGAACGCCTGATCCTCGTTGGCACGCTGGGCAAGGCCGCCGGCCTGGCCGGCGCCTTCGTCGCGGCCCACGCCACCATCGTCGACTACCTGCTGCAGTCCGCCCGCAACTTCATCTTCTCGACCGCATCGCCGCCGGCCATCGAGCATGCGCTGCTGACGAGCTTCGCGCTCATCGATGGGACCGTCGGCAGGCAGCGCCGCGCCAACCTCGTCGCGCTTCAGGCCCGCCTGCGCGACGGCCTGAAGTCACTCATCGACCACCACCCGCGCCTAGGCTGGCAACTGACCGACTCGGCCACGCCCATACAGCCCCTCATCGTCGGCGGCAACGCCGAGGTCATGGCCCTGGCCGCCGCGCTGGAGAGTGCAGGCCTGCGCGTGCCCGGCATCCGCCCGCCCACGGTTGCCGCCGGCACGGCGCGGTTGCGCATCACGCTGTGCGGCACGCACACGGCGGCCGATGTGGACGAGTTGCTGAGCGCGATGGAACGCGCCGCTTCAGCACAGGAGCGGGCTGCGTGAAGGGCTTCTTCATCACCGGCACCGACACCGAGATCGGCAAGACCTTCGTCACCGCCGCGCTGACCCGTGCCCTCGCCGCGCATGGGTTGCGCGTCGCGCCAATCAAGTCCCTGGCGGCTGGTCAAGAGTTCGTCGATGGCCGCTGGGTCAACGAGGACGTGGCGACGCTGCTCGCGGCTCAGAACCTCGACCTGGCCGACGCCGACATCGGCCCGCTGCAATTCCGCGAGCCCTGTGCGCCGCACATCGCCGCCCGACTCGAAGGTCGCAGCATCGAGCGTGAACCGCTGCTGACCGCCATCCGCGCCACGGCAGCACGCGCCGACCTCGCCCTCGTCGAAGGCGTCGGCGGCTTTCGCGTGCCGTTGAGCGGCACCTGGGACACCGCTGACCTGGCCGTCGACCTGGGCCTGCCCATCGTCCTCGTCGTGGGCCTGCGCCTGGGCTGCATCAACCATGCGCTGCTGACCGCCGAGGCCATCCGCGCCCGGGGCCTGAGGCTGGCTGCCTGGGTCGCCAACACCGTCGACCCGCACCAGCCACATGTCGCCGACAATCTCGCCTCGCTCCAGGCCGGCCTGAAAGCACCCCGCCTCGGCCACCTGCCTCGACTTTCCGACCCGCTGGCCGCGCCAGCCTGTCTAGACATCTCAGCATTGCTCACCGCATGAACCAGATCCAGACCCTCACCCCGACCGCCGACGCCGACCGCCGCCAGGCCAAGCCCTGGACCGTGAGCGAGATCGCGGCGCTGTTCGAGCTGCCCTTCAACGACCTGCTGTTCCGCGCACAGACCGTGCACCGCGAGCACTTCGATGCCAACGCGGTGCAGCTGTCCACGCTGCTGTCCATCAAGACCGGCGGCTGCGAGGAGGACTGCGCCTACTGCCCGCAGTCGGCCCACTTCGACACCGGCCTGAAGGCCGAGAAGCTGATCCCGCTGCAGGAGGTCATGGAAGCCGCCCGCGCCGCCAAGCAGAACGGCGCGACGCGCTTCTGCATGGGCGCCGCCTGGCGTTCGCCCAAGCCGCGCCACCTGGAAGCCATCGGCGAGATGATTTCCGAAGTGAAGGCCCTGGGCCTGGAGACCTGCCTGACGGCCGGCATGCTGGAAGACGGCCAGGCCGAACAGCTGAAGGAAGCGGGGCTGGACTACTACAACCACAACCTCGACACCGCGCCCGAGTTCTACGGCCAGATCATCACGACGCGCACGTATCAAGACCGCCTGGACACGCTGGACCGCGTGCGCCAGCAAGGCCTGAAGGTCTGCAGCGGCGGCATCGTCGGCATGGGCGAGACGCGCCGCCAGCGCGCCGGCCTGATCGCCCAGCTTGCCAACCTGGACCCCTACCCCGAGAGCGTGCCCATCAACAACCTCGTGCAGGTGGAAGGCACGCCGCTGGCCGGCGTGGCGCCGCTGGACCCGCTGGAGTTCATCCGCACGATTGCCGTCGCCCGCATCACGATGCCGCGCGCCATGGTGCGCCTGTCCGCCGGCCGCGAGGAGATGCCCGAGACCATGCAGGCGCTGTGCTTCCTGGCCGGTGCCAACTCCATGTTCTACGGCGACAAGCTGCTGACGACGAGCAACCCGCAGGCCGAGAAGGACCGCGCGTTGCTGGAGCGGTTGGGGATGCGCTGCTCGACGGAATCGGGCCTGGCGTCGGACGCTGCGGCCAAAGTCGAACTCTGCACACACTGACATGAAGCAAGCCCTCCTGTTGATCGCCGTCCTCGCCCTGTCCGGCTGCGCCTTCGTCTACGACCAGGTGCAGGACATCGCGCAGGCGAAGTGCGCCAATCTCGGCAACGCCCAGGAGCAACGCGCCTGCGAGAAGCGCAACGCGCCGGCCTACGACGACTACGAGGCGCGCCGCAAGCGCCTGAAGGAAGGCAAGCCGGGCTGACCGGCGCCGACCCGTTTCATCAGCGCCAGTGACCCTGGCCATGCCTGAACAACCCTGTAGAAGGTTCACGAGACCGGAGACAAGAAGAAATGTTCAAGAAGATCCTCATCGCCAACCGGGGTGAAATCGCCTGCCGCGTGGCGGCAACGGCGAAGCGCCTCGGTATCCAGACGGTCGCCGTCTATTCCGACGCCGACCGCGACGCCCAGCATGTGCAGGCCTGCGACGAGGCCGTCCACATCGGCGGCCCGGCGCCGCGCGACTCGTACCTGCAGTGGCAGCGCATCCTCGCCGCCGCCCAGGCCACGGGCGCGCAGGCCGTGCACCCGGGCTACGGCTTCCTCAGCGAGAACGAGGCCTTCGCGCAGGCCTGTGCCGATGCCGGCCTCGTCTTCATCGGCCCTCCGCCGTCGGCCATCCTGGCGATGGGCCTGAAGGCGGAGTCCAAACGGCTGATGGAAGCGGCCGGTGTGCCGCTGGTGCCGGGCTATCACGGCGCCGACCAGGACTCCGCGCTGCTCAAGCGCGAGGCCGGGCGCATCGGCTACCCCGTGCTCATCAAGGCCAGTGCCGGTGGCGGTGGCAAGGGCATGCGGGCGGTCCACAGCGCCGACGAGTTCGACGCGGCGCTGGCCTCCTGCAAGCGCGAGGCCATCAACAGCTTTGGCGACGACGCCGTGCTGATCGAGCGCTATGTGCAGAAGCCCCGCCACATCGAGATCCAGGTGTTCGGCGACTCGCATGGCGACTGCGTCTACCTGTTCGAGCGCGACTGCTCCGTGCAGCGCCGCCATCAGAAGGTGCTGGAGGAAGCGCCCGCGCCGGGCATGACGGCTGAGCGCCGCGCACAGATGGGCGAGGCGGCCGTGGCCGCCGCGAAGGCCGTGGGCTACGTTGGCGCCGGCACGGTCGAGTTCATTGCGGAACAGGACGGTCGCTTCTATTTCATGGAGATGAACACGCGGCTTCAGGTCGAGCATCCGGTGACGGAAGCGATCACCGGCCAGGACCTGGTGGAGTGGCAACTGCGCGTCGCCTCGGGCGAGCCGCTGCCGCTCAAGCAACACGAGCTGCGCATGCTGGGCCACGCCATCGAGGCGCGCATCTGCGCGGAGAACCCCGATGGCGGCTTTCTGCCCGCCACCGGCAGGCTGGACGTGGCGCGCTGGCCAGCGCACGTCGCGTTCCAGCGTGGCACCGTCCGGATTGATGCCGGCGTGCGCGAGGGCGACGCCATCAGCCCGTTCTACGACTCGATGGTCGCCAAGCTCATCGTCTGGGGCGAGGACCGCGCGCAGGCGCTGGCCCGGCTGGACCTGGCGCTGCGCGACACGCACATCGTCGGCCTGCAGACCAACGTCGCCTTCCTGCGCCGCTGTGCGGCCACGGCGTCGTTCTCGAACGCGGACCTGGACACCGGCCTCATCGAGCGCGAGCGCGCCGTGCTGTTCGACCAGCCGGGCCTGCCGCTGCGCATCAGCGCCGCCGCCGTCGTCGCGCACAAGCTGGCCGTCGAGGGCTCGACCCAAGGCGCCGACCCGTGGAGCGCCCGCGATGGCTGGCGCCTGTTCGGCTCGGCCACGCGGCGCTTCGACCTGGAGGCCGGTGGCACGCACCACGAGGTGCTGCTGTCGCGCCACCACCGGGGCGGCATGACGCTGACGATCGGAGGCGAGGAGATCGAGTTCGCCGTGCAGTCGAGCGATTCCGAGACGCATGAACTCTTCCTCGGCGAGGAACGCATTCGCGTGAAGACCTACGCCCAGGGCGAGCGCGTCGCCGTCTTCGCCGCTAACGGCTCCGCCGTGCTGACCGAGGTGGACCTCATCGCCCACGCCGGCGACGGCCCCGCCGAGGGCGGGCGGCTGACGGCACCCATGCCCGGCAAGCTCATCGCCTTCCTCGCCCGTGCCGGCGACACCGTCACCAAGGGCCAGCCGCTGGCCGTCATGGAGGCGATGAAGATGGAGCACACCATCAGCGCGCCGCGCGACGGCAAGGTGGCGGAGCTGTTGTTTGCGGTCGGGGACCAGGTCGGCGACGGCGCCGAACTCCTCAAGCTGGAGGCCTGAGCCATGGCCCTCCCTGCTCACGTCAAGCTCCTCGACGTCGGCCCCCGCGACGGGCTGCAAAACGAGAAGGAGAACGTCTCCACCGAGCACAAGGCGCAGCTCGTCGCGCTGCTGCAGGACGCCGGCCTGAAGGAGATCGAGGTCACCAGCTTCGTGTCGCCCAAGTGGGTGCCGCAGATGGGCGATAACACCGCCGTGATGGCGGCCATCGCCCGGCGTGCCGATGTGCGGTATTCGGTGCTGGTGCCCAACCTCAAGGGGCTGGAGCCGGCGTTGGCCTCAAAGCCCGACGAGATCCTCGTCTTCACCGCCGCCAGCGAGGCCTTCACGCAGAAGAACATCAACTGCTCCATCGCCGAGAGCCTGGAGCGGTTCGCCCCGGTCATTGAAGGCGCGCATGCGGCTGGCGTGAAGGTGCGGGCGGCGCTGTCGTGCGCGCTGGGTTGCCCCTACGAGGGCGACATCAGCGCCGACCAGGTCGAGGCCGTCGTCAAGCCGCTGCGCGCGCTCGGCGTGGACGCCATCGACATCGCCGACACCATCGGCGTGGGCACGCCGCGCAAGGTACAGGCGGCGATGGAGCGGGCGTTGAAGCACTTCCCGGTCGCCGAGGTGTCGGGCCACTTCCACGACACGTATGGCCAGGCGCTCACCAACATCTACGCCAGCATTGAACTGGGCATCCACAGCTTCCACGCCAGCGTGGCAGGCCTCGGCGGCTGCCCCTATGCCAAGGGCGCGACGGGCAATGTCGCGACGGAGGACGTCGTCTTCATGCTCAACGGCCTCGGCATCGAGACCGGCATCGACCTGGACAAGCTGGTCGACGCCGGCGCCTTCATCTCCAACGTGCTGGGCCGCCCGCCGGTGTCGCGGGTGGCGCGGGCCGTGCTGGCCAAGCGGGGTGGCTGAGGGCGGCTGATGTCGGTCGGCGTGATCGCCTCGGCGCTCAGCGCTCGGCCACGGCCACGGCCACGGCCTGTCATTTCCGAAAGACCGTTTCGCGCAAGCGCAGCCGCCATCGTGGCGCCTGGCACTGCACGTGTGTTCGATGAGCAGGCGTGTTGGCGAGTTCACTGGGTCAGCTTCAAGTCTTCCAGCAACCCGGCCAGCTCCGGTGATCGATGAAAGATGCGGCGACCGGCCTCGACCAAGCGTCGTATGTCGGCTGGCGGTAGGCTGAGCGCCGTGGGCAGCCGGCCAAGGTCTTGCAGTTCGGGCTCGAGGCCTGCGGCCTGCAGGCTGACCTCGATGTAGTAGGTGCGCAGTGGCCTGTCGCCGGCGCCGGGCGGCTCCTGCGACCAGCGCGTGAGTGCCTCACGCAGTTGCTCCTGCGAGTCGCTGGAATAGCGGCCCAGCGGGATATCGGCCACGGCCCGCGCGACGCGAAAGACCGAGGGCACGTCCGCTGAACGATCGGCATCGTTGCCCGCCTGACCTTCGGCGTTGACGACGATGAACACGAACGAGCGCATGCCCTCCAGGCCGCCGTCCTCGGCGACCGCACGCAGGCTGCCGCGCACGGCCACCGATTCCAGCGGGCCGCGCGTGGCGAGGTTGTCTGACAGGCCACCATCCAGCAGGTGGATGTAGGGGCGCTGCGCCTTGTCCAGGTAGCTGATCGTCTGGCGCGTCAGCTGCGCACGTTGGCGGTTGCCGAGCAGGCTGTACATGTCGATGTTGCCGACGTGCGGACAAGGGGCGGCATGGTTGCGCAAGGTGATGGGCGACAGCGCGATCGGCACCGCCGCCGACGCAGCCACGGCCGTGGCCAGCTTCAGGCTGCCGAGGTCGGAACACAGCAGGTCGAACGGGTCCTGCAGGAACTCGAAGCGCGAGCCCTGGGACATGTCCGTGGCGCCGATCACCACCAGGGGCCGGCTGCCCCGGCGCAGGACATCGGCATAGCGCGTGCCCTCGAAGACCTCGCGGTCCAGGAACTCGGCGAGCACGTCGCCCCGACCGAAGCGCGGCGAGAACATCCAGCCCCACTGACGGGGCGCGAGCAAGTCGTCGACGAAGGCCAACTGGAGGTCGCGCATCAGGACCTGGTCGAAGAACGCGGGGAACATCGCGTCGCCCTTCATCGCGAGGTAGCCTGCGGCCAGGCTGCCGCCGGACACCGCGCTGACGATGTCCAGTTCGTCGAACAGGCTGCGGCGCCGGCCGTCGAGTTCGACGGTGGTTTCGCGCATCGCCTGCAACACGCCGTAGGCCAGTGCCGCGGCTCGCGCACCGCCGCCCGAGAACGAGGTCGCCACGAAGAGGGCGTTGCCGTTCTCCGGCGTGGCGGGCAGGGCCCGCATGCGGTAGCCGGGCTGCGGCGCAGCGGTCTGCAGCGGCGCGTTGTAGTCGGGGCGGACGCTGCTGCAGGCGCTCAGCAGCGCGAGCGTGCACGCCACGATGGGGGTGGCTGCCCGGTTCATGCGTGCACGCGGCAGGGTTCGGCGTTCGGAGACTTCAGAACTTGGCGCCGCTCATGGCCGCCATGAAGGCCTGCGGGTTGAAGTACTCGCGGTAGTTGACGATCAGCCCGTTGCGGACGGTCACCACGGTGGCGTAGCTCAGCTCGTAGGGGTTGCCATTGCTGATCACGCGGCCAGAGACGCTCCACTCGGCGATGGCCACACTGGGGCCATCGGTGGCGTGGATCTTCATCGTCGGCAGGGACTTGATGTCGATGGCCTTCGGGTAGTCCTTCAGGAAGGCGTAGATGGCTGCGCGGCCGACGATCTTCCTGGCCGAGGGGTCCGGCGAGAACGGCAACTCGACGATGACGTTCTCGTCGCACAGCTCAGACCAGCCTTTCATGTCCTTGGCGAGAAAGAGCTCCAGGGCGCGCTTGAGCACTTGCGATGCCGTCGGGCCTTGGCCCACGCTCTGGGCTTGCGCGGGTGCAGCGAGTGCTGCGATCGCCAACGTGGCTGCTGTCATCAGTTGCCGACGGCCGGTACCCGTGCCGAGGCTTTGCTTTTGGTCTGCGTTCATAGGTGTGTTCATGGATGAATCCTTGGAGGCGGAGATGGCGGTAGAGGCCCTTGGCGCGATGAACTGACGCAGCAAGCGCGCATCAGCCCTGCGATACGAGGCTCAAATCTTGATGAAGTTGGTGGCAGACAGGCTGCCAAAGGGCAACTGCGACAGCTGGCCGCCGGCCACCAGCGAGCCGAGGTCCACCGGGAAGTAGCCGATGGCTTCCAGCACCTGGCGCACGGCCTGCTTGGCGTCGGCGTCGTCGCCGGCATAGAACTGCACGCGCTGGCCGCCGGACGCCTCGGGCTGCGCCAGCACGTTCACGTCCAGGTGGTTCAGTGCCTTGACGACACGGGCGCCGGGCAGCATGTCGCGGACCACTTCGCTCGACGAGCGGCCGCCCAGATCGATGGCCTTGATGCCGTAGGCGGCCAGCGGGTTGCTCGGGTCCTGGGCGTCGGGCGAGTTGGGGTCCAGGAACTCGACGGGGTTGGTGCCGTCGATGACGATGCGGTTGTTCCAGGCCGGCAGACCCTTCAGGGCGGTGCCCAGGTCGGTCCAGCGCACGGCGATCAGCACGATGTCGGCCGAGGCCGCTTCTGCGACGGTGCCGGCGGTGATGGAGCCGCCCAGTTCCGCCACCAGCGGCGCCAGCGACTCGGGGCCGCGGCGGGTGGAAATGATGGCTGCAATGCCCTTCTTGGCGAGCGCCCGGGCCACGTTGCTGCCGAGTGCGCCGGAACCGATGATGCCGATGGTCATGATGTTGTCTTTCGTTGGGTTGGGGTTGGAGGAAACGTTCAGGGGGAGCTGCGCAGGTGCTTGCTGACGCCTGCGCGTCGTCAGTCAGCCGAGCAGGCCTGCAGCCCGCAGGCTCGGCCCGATGCGGCGAATCTCGGCTTCGCCACGCGCCAGCGCGGCGGCGCTGGTGTGCACGGAGTACGTGCCCATCACCAGCGGATGCGGGTGCGGCACGGCAGAGCCCAGCACGAAGCGCGTGTCGGCGTCTGCGATGAAGTCGATGGCTGTTTCTGACGGGGCGAAGCTGACGAGCTCGCCGGTCGCAATGGGCTCGCCGGCCCGCAGCCGCCCGCTGGCCACCGCCACCCAGGCCACGGTGTGCCCGGCAGGCGGCGTGTAGCGCCAACGTTCACCCTGCGCCAGCGTCACCGAGAGATAGGTCATCTCTGACGGCGCCTCGACAGCACTGCGCGCCGTGCCGTAGCGGCCCAGCAGCACCCGCGCCGGGCCCACCTGCGGCACGTCGGACGGCGCCAGATACCGGCTGAATGCCGGTGCGCTTTCCAGCGCGGCGGGCAGCGCCACCCACAGCTGAAACCCTTGACCGGGCTGGTCGCCCACCGGTTCGCCGGTGTGCCACACGCCGCCGCCGGCCTGCATCCATTCCACGCCACCTGCGGGCAGCACACCGGCCTGGCCGGTGCTGTCGGCATAGCGCACGTCGCCCTGGGCCATGAAGGTCAGCGTGGCGATGCCGGAGTGCGGGTGCATGCCGAAGCGCGTCTGGCCATGCTGTGCATTGAAGTTCACCAGGTCCAGGAAGATGAAGGGCTTGAGGCTCTGGCCCAGGTCGCCAGGGCTCATCAGGCGGGTGACGGGTCCGTGCGTGCGGCCCCGGGTGCGGTGCACCACCGCGCGGCTGGCATTCGCCAGCGCGGCAGGGACTTCGGTGGTGGGAGTGGAGGACATCGGCTGGCTGTGTTGATTCGATGGCCGAAGCTTAGAAACGTCAGCTTTGCGCGACTAGCCGGCACAATCGGATTGCACTCGTCCAACTTTGAAATTAATCGTGCCATGCTCGACCTCAACGATGTCGCCGTCTTCGTGCATGTCGTGCGCTACGGCAGCTTTGCCGAGGCCGCGCGGCGCCTGGGCATCCCGCCCAATACCTTGAGCCGCCGGGTGCAGCAGCTCGAAGCGCAGCTGGGCACGCGGTTGATGCAGCGGTCCACGCGCAAGCTGTCGCTGACCAGTGCAGGGCAGGATTTCCATGACCGCTGCGCCGACGCGGTGGAAGGCCTGGTCGACGCGGGCCAGGCCTTGATGTCCGGCAACGAAGCGCCCAGCGGGTTGGTGCGAGTGGCCGCACCGGCCGACTTCTTCGACTTTTTCCCGATGGAATGGCTCGTCGACTTCCTGGCCCAGCACCCGCAGGTTCGCGTGGACTTCGTGCTCAGCGATGCGAGTGCGGACCTGATTGCCGACCGCATCGATGTCGCGATCCGCGGCGGTGTCCTGGAAGACTCCAGCCTCATCGCGCGCCGGGTGCTGGACGCCGGGCTGGATGGCCTGGTGGCCAGTCCGGCCTACATCGCAGCGCGTGGCACGCCAGCGACCTTGCAGGACCTCGCCGCCCACGACTGCCTGGTCTTCGCACACCCCAGCGGACGTGCGACCTGGCAGCTGTCAGCGCAGGACGGCAGCGACGCCGAAGTGCAGGTGGCGGGCCGGCTCAGCGGCAACACCGTGCAGGTGCTGCGCAAGGCCGCGCTGGCCGGGCTGGGCATTGCGCTGCTGCCGTCGACGATGACGCGGCGGGAACTGCGGGCCGGTCTGCTGGTGCCGGTGCTGCCGCAGTTCACCCGAAAGGGCCATGGTGTGCACCTGGTGTACGCCAGCCGCCGGCACCTGCCCTCCGCCGTGTCGGCCTTCATCGAACTGGTGGCCGCCAGGCTCGGCGACTTCCAGGACCTGCCGATGAAGACGCCTGGAACGCCGGCCTGATGCGGGCTGCGCGCGACGCGAAAGTCGACTCAGGATCGAAAGCTGCCGGCAGGCAGGTCTGTCACAAGGGGCGGCAGTGGCCGTGGGCTGGCGCGCTGTGGGCGCACGCTTGCCTCAGCCCGCCGCTCGCCCACCCAACGCCGCCACCACCGCCTGCAGCGCCCGCCCGCAGTCATCCCGGTTGAGCCCGCCGCCCAGGCACAGGCGCAGGCCTTCGGGCGGCTGCCGGTCGGTGCAGAAGGCGCTGGCGGCCACGGCGGCAATGCCCAGCTCGCGCAGCGCGTTCGCTATCGCACTGGCCGAGGACTCGGGGCCGGCGGCCTCGGGCAGCGGCAGCCAGCAGTGAAAGCCGTTGGGCTGCGTGTGCACGCCGAACGCGCCCAGCCGCTCCCGCATCAGCGCGCTGCGCCAGCCGCATTCGGTGCGCACGGCCGCCAGCACCTGGGCGGCGTGCCCCTGCTCCAGCCAGCGCGAGACGACGGCGTTGATGAAGGGGGACGCCATCACCGTCGTCGCCCGCAGCGCGCCGGCCAGGCGCTGGTGCGCCGCCACCGTCGGTGACAGCACATAGGCCACGCGCACGCCCGCACCCAGCCACTTGGACAGGCCGCTGACGTAGTAGGTCACCGCACCCGCAAAGTCGGCCAGCGCGGGCGGCGTGGCGGCGGGGAGCATGCCGTAGGCGTCGTCTTCGATGATGGGCACGCTGTAGCGCAGCGCAATGTCGGCGATCTGCTCGCGGCGCTGGATGGGCAGCGTGGCGGTGGTGGGGTTATGCAGGTTGGGGCACAGGTAGAGCGCGCCCACCGGCGTGCTCTTGCAAGCCGCCTCGAACTCCTCGGGGATGAGGCCGCGCTCGTCCATCGCCAACGGCAGCAGTTGCGTGCCCAGCTGCGCCGCAATCGCCTTCATGCCCGGGTAGGCCAGGCTCTCCACGCACAGGCTCTGCCCGGGCTTGACGAGCAGGGACACGAGCGCGAGCAGCACCGCATGGATGCCGGGCGCGATCAGCACGCGCTCCACCGCCGCGTCGGGCACCCACTGCGCCAGCCAGTGGGCGGCCAGCGCGCGGTCATGGGCGGTGCCGCCGAAGTCCTGGTAGCGCATCAGGTCGTGCAGCGGCGTCTGCGCGACGGCCTCAGCGCCGCTTGCCTGCAGCGCCTGCATGGCGGGGTGGTCCTCGATCTCGGGCGGCATGTTCATCGTCATCTCGGCGCCCGTGCCGGCGCGCAGCGGCAGGCCGATGAAGGAGCCGCGCACATACGAGCCCATGCCGGGGCGCGATGCGATCAGCCCGCGCTCCCGCGCCTGCGCAAAGCCGCGCACGACGGTCGTGTAGTTCAGCTGCAGCGTGCTGGCCAGCGCGCGCAGCGGCGGCAGGCGTTCGCGCGGCACCAGCCGTCCCTGCTGCAGATCCTCGGCAATCAGCTCGGGAATGAGCTGGTACGCCGGCAGCCCGCTGTTGCGGATGCGGGCGATCCAGTGCGTGAAAGGCATGGCCCAGTGTGCCTGTCGCACGGGCTGATTTGACGGGTTTGCTCCGTCGCAGCGGGGCCCCCGCGTTGCACACCGGCCATTGATCGGGTGCATTGATTGCATGGCCCTGCTGCGTTGCGGTGCGCGCCGCCGGCCGCCGCGCCTGCACGTCCGCAACCCTCCACCCGGCCGCGACGCCCGTTTGATCGCATGTTGATCGCCCGGCAGCTGCACCCCATGGCATGTGATTCGCAATGAAGCGACTGTCCGGCGCGCTTTCACCCCACGGCAGCCGGCTCCACCGCAACCCAAGAGGACTCCCATGCCCAAGGTCACCCACCCCGCCGCCCAGAAGGGCGATTTCCTGGTCGACTACGAAGAGAAGGTGTTTGAGGACGTCAAGGCCGAGCCCGGCGAGAAGGCCTTGGTGACTTTCCACACCGTGGCCTTCGAAGGCTCCATCGGCTTCGTCAACCTGCTGCAGGCGACAAGGCTGCAACGCAAGGGCTACGACACCTCCATCCTGCTCTACGGCCCCGGCGTCACGCTGGGCGTGAAGCGCGGCTTTCCCAAGCTGGGCGACGCAGCCTTCCCCGGCCACCAGAACTTCAACGAGCAGATCACCAAGTTCATCGCCGAGGGCGGCAAGGTCTACGCCTGCCGCTTTGCGCTGCAGGCGCTGTACGGCCACGGCGAAGGCGCGCTGATCGAAGGCATCCGGCCGATCAACCCGCTGGACGTGCTGGACGTGGTGCTGCTGCACAAGAAGGCCGGCGCGGTCATCATCGACACCTGGACCCTGTGATGCCGGCGCCGAAGACGGTCCGCGCCGCCGCCGCCCAGATCTCCCCCGATCTGGACAGCGCCGACGGCACGCTCGCCCGCGTGCTGGAGACCGTGCGCGAGGCTTCGCGCAAGGGCGTGGAGCTGATCGTCTTCCCCGAGACGCTGCTGCCCTACTACCCTTATTTCTCCTTCGTGCAGCCGCCGGTGCAGCAAGGCCCGGCCCACCTGCTGCTGATGGAGCGCGCACCGACCGTGCCGGGGGCTATGACCGACGCGGTCTCGGCCGCAGCGCGGGAGGCCGGCATGGTGATCGTGCTGGGCGTCAACGAGCGCGACCACGGCAGCCTTTACAACACGCAGCTGATCTTCGACGCCGACGGCCGCCTGCTGCTCAAGCGCCGCAAGATCACGCCGACGTATCACGAGCGCATGGTCTGGGGCCAGGGCGATGGCGCGGGCCTGACGACCGTGGCCACGCGCGTGGGCCGCGTCGGCGCGCTGGCCTGCTGGGAGCACTACAACCCGCTGGCCCGCTACGCGCTGATGGCGCAGCACGAGGAGATCCACTGCGCGCAGTTCCCCGGCTCGCTGGTGGGCCAGATCTTTGCGGACCAGATGGGCGTGACCATCCGCCACCACGCGCTGGAGGCGGGCTGCTTCGTCGTCAACGCGACGGGCTGGCTGCGCGAGGAGCAAGTGCGCGCCATCACGGCCGACGAGAAGCTGCAGGGGGCGCTGCGCGGGGGCTGCCACACAGCAATCATTTCGCCGGAGGGCAAGTACCTCGCGGAGCCGCTGACCGAAGGCGAGGGCCTGGTGATTGCCGACCTCGACATGGCGCTGATCGCCAAGCGCAAGCGAATGATGGATTCGGTGGGCCACTACGCGCGGCCCGAGCTGCTGAGCCTGGCGATCCGCCGGGACGCCAACAGCACCACGCTGCCCTGGCCCGGCGCCGCCGCGCAAGAAGCCACCCTCCCCTTGCCCGAAGGAGCACCCCATGACTGAAGCCCTGGCGCTGCCCGCGGCCTCGCGCGCGCTGATGACCGAGCTGCAGTCGCAAGGCCTGCGGCTGCTCGACCCCGGTGCCGGCGCCGCCAGCCGCCGCGGCGGCGCCGGCCCGTCGGACCACAAGGCCGTGACGGTGGACGGCGTGACGCTGATGGTGCCGGTGCACACGCATACCGCCTTCAGCTCGCCCTTTGTCGCCGATGCGCCCGGGCCGGACGGCCGCAGCGTGCTGCGCCGGGGCAGCATCCCGATTGCCAGCGTCAGCTTCCCGCGCCAGCCGCGCTTCTATTCGCGCAGCACGGCGGACGGCATCGCCTACTCGCAGATCGCCACGCTACACGGCGCTGACGTTCTGGCCACCACGGTGCTGCAGACCTGCATCCGCTACGAGAGCCGGCGCAAGGCCTGCAAGTTCTGCGCGATCGGCCAGTCGCTCGCGGCAGGCCGCACGATTGCGCACAAGACACCGGCACAGCTGGCCGAGGTGGCCCAGGCCGCCGTCGAGCTGGACGGTGTGAAGCACATGGTGATGACCACCGGCACGCCGCCTACGCCGGACCGGGGTGCGAAAGTGCTGTGCGACAGCGCCGAGGCCATCCGCGCAGCGGTGGACCTGCCGCTGCAGGCGCAGTGCGAACCGCCCGACACCGATGCATGGTTCCAGCGCATGAAGGACGCGGGTGTCGACACGCTGGGCATGCACCTGGAAGTCATCGGCGACGACCTGCGGCGCCAAATCCTGCCCGGCAAGGCCGAGGTGCCGATGGCGCGCTATTGGGACGCGTTCGGCGCGGCCGTCGACGTGTTCGGCCGCGGCCAGGTCAGCACCTATCTGCTGGCCGGCCTGGGCGACAGCGCCGAGCTGCTGCTGGCCACCAGCGAGCGTCTGCTGGCGCTCGGCGTCTATCCCTTCGTCGTGCCCTTCGTGCCGATCAGCGGCACGCCGCTGGAAGACCGCCCTGCCCCCGATGCCGAGTTCATGCGCAGCGTGCTGGAGCCGCTGGGCCGGCTGGTGGCCGACGCCGGCCTGCGTGCCGGTGACATCAAGGCGGGCTGCGGCCGCTGCGCCGCCTGCTCGACGTTGTCGCGCTACGAGACGCCGCTGGCGGCCTGACCATGCAACTCCACACCCTCCACTCTCAGCCCTGGTGCGAGCTTGATGCGTCGTACACACCGCAGGAGTTCCGCATCCAGTGGGCCAGCGACCCGTGGATGGCGCGCGAGGCGCTGGCGCTGCGCCGGCAGGTGTTCTGCGAGGAACAGGCGCTGTTCGCGCACGACGACGCGGATGCCATCGACCGCGAGCCCAGCACGCGTTCCCTCGTTGCCGTCACCTGCCTGGCCGGCGAGGCCGACGAGGTGATCGGCACGGTGCGCATCCACCAGGCCGCGCCCGGCGTGTGGTGGGGCTCGCGCCTGGCCGTGCGGGCCGACTGGCGCACGCACAAGCGCCTGGGCACCAGCCTGATCCGTCTGGCCGTGACCAGCGCGCACGCTCTCGGCTGCGAAGAATTTCTCGCCCATGTGCAGGGGCAGAACGTGCCGCTGTTCGAGCGGCTGCACTGGCAGTCGCTGGAACAGCTTGAGCTGCACGGCAAGCCGCACGCGCTGATGCGCGCCTCGCTGGCGCACTACCCGCCGTGCACGACGCCTTATGCGGGCTTTGTGCTCACTCAGGGTTAGGCGATGACGCATCTGGCCCAACTCGCCGACGCACTGCGCAACAGCCGCGGCTTTCGCCACAAGCGCGACATCGCGGCGGTACTGCCGCAGCTCAGCGGCATTGCCGGCATCACGACAGTCCCCAACGGCGACGACTGCGCGGTGCTGCCCGACCCCACCGGCGACGGCCATCTGCTGCTGGCCATCGAGGGGCTGATGCAGGACTTCGTCACCGCGACGCCCTGGTTCGCCGGCTACAGCGGCGTGATGGTCAACCTCAGCGACATCGCCGCCATGGGCGGCCGGCCGGTGGCCGTGGTGGATGCGCTGTGGGCCGGCGACGCCGACGTGGCGCAGCAGCTGCTGGCCGGCATGCAAAGCGCTTGCGAGCGCTACGGCGTGCCACTGGTGGGCGGCCACAGCAACCTGCGCGCGGGGGCCGGCCAGCTGGCCGTGGCCGTGCTGGGGCGCGCCCGGCGGCTGATCAGCAGCTTTAGCGCGCAGCCGGGCGACCGCATCCTGATGGCCATCGACCTGCGCGGGCAGTGGCAGGACGGCCAGCCGTTCTGGAACGCATCGACGGCCGCCCCGCCCGAGCGCCTGCGCGCCGACCTGGCGCTGCTGCCGCAGATTGCCGAGGCCGGCCTGTGCGACGCCGGCAAGGACATCAGCATGGCCGGCGTGCTGGGCACGCTGCTGATGCTGCTGGAGTGTTCAGGCGTTGGCGCGCATGTGGACCTGGCGCGGCTGCCGCTGCCGGCCGGCACACCCGGCTGGCACGAGAACGGCGCGTTCGACGCCCACCTGCGCTGGCTCAGCGCCTTCCCGAGCTACGGCTACCTGCTCAGCGTGCGCGAACCTCAAGCCGCAGCCATACAGCAAGTATTCGAGTCGAACGGCATTGCCTGCGCCGACATCGGCACCGTGCAACCCGGCAGCCGGCTCACGCTGCAGCTCGGCGAGGCACGAACGACCTTGTGGGATCTGGGCGCCGAGCCCTTCATCGGCGCGGCGCCCGTCGTCCAGCAAAGGCCCGCCGCATGAACATCGCGCTGCTGACCCATTCCGTGCGCCCGCGTGGCGGCGTCATCCACACGCTGGAGCTGGCCGGCGCGCTGCAGCGGCGCGGCCACCGCGTGACGGTGATCGCGTCGGCGGAGCGCGGCGAGTCCCTGTTCCGCACGACGGCGTTTCCGGTCCAGGTCATCCGCCTGCCGGTGCTCGGCGGTGACCTCGTGCAGCAGGTGAGCCAGCGCATCGACGCGCTGGTGCAGGCCTTGCCGGCGCTGCTGCAGGCCGGCCGCTTCGACCTGCTGCATGCGCAGGACAGCCTGAGCGGCAATGCGCTGGCGCTGCTGCGCGCCCAGGGCCTGCCACTGCCGCGCTGGCTGCGCACCGTGCATCACCTGGACGTCTTCGCGCAGGACACGCTCAACCGGTGGCAGGAGTTCGCCTGGCGCTCGGCCGACGGCGTGGCCTGCGTCAGCAATACCTGGTGCGCGCACTTTCGCGAGCACTTTGGCGTGACGGCGGAGCGCGTGTTCAACGGCGTCGACCTCGGCCGCTATCGCATCGCCGCCGATGCGGGCGACGCGCAGCGCCTGAGCGAGCTGGGGCTGGATGAAGCCGGCGGTCCGGTCTGCCTGCTGGTGGGCGGCGTGGAGGAGCGCAAGAACACGGTGCGCCTGCTACACGCCTTCGCCCGGCTGCGCCGCGACGACCCGGCCTGGGCCGACGCGCGCCTCGTCATCGCCGGCGGCGCCAGCATGCTGGACCACATCGCCGCGCGCATGGCCTGGCAGCAGGCGCTCGCCGAGCTGGGCCTGGCCGAGGGCCCCGGCCAGCCCGTGCTGCGCACCGGCCCGCTGCCCGACGAGGCCTTGCCCGCGCTGATGCGCCGCGCCGACGTGCTGGCCATGCCCTCGCTGGTCGAAGGTTTCGGCCTCGTCGCGCTGGAAGCGCTGGCCTGCGGCACGCCGGTGCTGGTATCCAACCGCCCGCCCTTCACCGAGCATCTGCACGACACGCCGAGCGTCGCCTTGTGCAACCCGGAGGACATCGCCTCCATCGCCGCCGGCCTGCAGACCGCAGCGCGCATGCCCAGGCTGACGACACCGCCGCCGGTCAGCGTCGCCCACTCGTGGGAGCGCAGCGCCGCCGTGCACGAGGCCTGGTACCGGCGCGCGCTGAGCACATCACCCGATGTGCAGAACCACACCCTGTCCTTTTGCCTCTGAGCACGCCATGCCCGCCATGCACTACCGCCTCCGCTGGCCCGACGCCAGCGAGACCCTCTGCTACTCGCCCTCGCTGATCATCCAGGACTACCTGCGCCCCGGCGACGACTACCCGCTGGCCGAGCTGCTAACCCGCGTGCGCGAGGCCACACGCATCGCCAACGAGCGGGTGCAGGCCAAGTTCGGCTTCACCTGCTCGCGCGCCGGCGACCAGCTATTGCAGACCGAGGCGCGCGCCGCCGCCTTTGCAGCCGATGCCCGCGTGCGCGTGGTGTCGTTCGAGCCGGCCTGAACTCATCCCAAGGAGACATCGATGAAGCAACCCATTCACCACGAAGTCGTCATCGTCGGCGGCGGGCAGGCCGGCCTGTCGGTCAGCCACGGCCTAACGGCCCAAGGCGTGCAGCACATCGTGTTCGAGAAGCACCGCGCCATGCACGTGTGGAAGACCCAGCGCTGGGACAACTTCTGCTTGGTCACACCCAACTGGCAGTGCCAGCTGCCGGGTCACCCCTACGCAGGCCCCGACCCGCACGGCTTCATGAAGAAGGACGAGATCCTGCAATACCTCGACGCCTTCCGCGCCCACGTGAACGCGCCGCTGCGCGAAGGCGTGGCGGTGGAGCTGGTGAAGCCGCTGGCCGAAGGCGGTTTTCTTGTGCGCACGAGCGAAGGCGAATGCACGGCCGGCCAGGTCGTCGTTGCATCCGGCGGCTATCACGAGCCCATCGTGCCGCGCCTGGCCGAGCGGCTGCCGCCGCAGATCATGCAGGTCCATTCTGCGCAATACCGCAATGCCGCGCAGCTGCCGCCCGGCAAGGTGCTGGTGGTGGGCTCCGGCCAGAGCGGCGCCCAGATCGCCGAGGACCTGCACCTCGCCGGTCGCGAGGTGGTGCTGGCGGTGGGCGATGCGCCACGCTGCGCCCGCTTCTACCGGGGCCGCGACGTGGTGGACTGGCTGGCCGACATGGGCTACTACGAGATGCCGGTGGGCCAGCACCCGCTGCGCGAGGGCGTGCGCGACAACACCAACCACTACGTCACCGGCCGCGACGGCGGGCGCGACATCGACCTGCGGCGCTTCGCCAGCGAAGGCATGGCGCTCTACGGCGTGCTCACCGGCCTGGATGACGACCGCGACACGCTGCGCTTCGCGACCGGCCTGCGTGAGTCGCTGGACCGGGCCGACCGCACCTACAACGGCATCAACGCGTCGATTGACCGCTACATCGAGGCCAGCGGCCTGGATGCCCCGCCGGGCGGCGTCTACGAGCCGGTATGGCAGCCGGCCGAGGAGAGAGAGACCCTATCCCTGCGCGACGCCGGCATCGCCAGCATCGTCTGGTGCATCGGCTTCACGCCCGACTTCCGCTGGCTGGACGCGCCCGTGTTCAACGGCCGGGGGCACCCGATCCAGCAGCGCGGCGTGACCGCCGTGCCGGGCCTGTACTTCATCGGCCTGCCGTGGCTGCACACCTGGGGGTCGGGCCGGTTTTCAGGTGTGGCGCGCGACGCCGACCATCTCGTGCGGCAAGCGCTGCTGCACAGGTCAGCGCAGCCCGCAGAACTTGCCGCCGCCTGACCCGGCAGCGGCGCGGTCAAACAGCCGCTTCCGCCACGCGCTCGCGAAACAGAACGGCCCGCTCGGCGCTGGCCACCGCCTCGATTCGCGCGGAGGCGTCGGCCAGCCAGTCGAGGAAGCGCGACTCGCTGTCCACCTCGCGGGCGCTGGCGCGCAGCTCGGCATCACGGCCGGCCAGCATGCGGCTGGCCAGGTCCAGCGCAAACATCTTGGCGCGCATCAGGCGGCGCAGGTCGGCGGCGGCGTCCCCAGGCACCGGGGCGGGTGCTGCGGCGGCGCGCTGGGTGACCAGGCCTTGGCGGCGCAACGTGGCGAGTGCTCGCGAATCCAGGCCCAGCGAGCGCGCAATGACGAGCAGTTCCGCCTCTCCGCGCTGGCCGTCCACGCTGATCAACAACATGCGCAACGGCACGGGCAGGCTGCCGCGCGGGCCGGCCAGCAGCAGGCGGGCGGCATCGGTCTTGGCTGGGGCAACGACGGGCTGGGACATGACGGCTCCTCTGAGGCGCCCATCATGTCGAGCGGATTTGCAGGCGCTATGACAAGGCCGTGACCCTCAGTCGCTGTCAGGCGGGTTGCGCAGCCGCTGCGAGAACCACCACAGATGCCCGTCCGGGTCCACGCAGGCATAGGTGCGGTCGCACCAGTACTCGGGGCCGTGGTCGCTGTCCGCGGGCTCATAGGTCACGCGTGCGCCGGCCGCGCGGGCCCGGGCGCAATGGGCGTCGACATCGTCGACATAGAGCATCAGGCTCTGCGTGTTGGCGCCGCCCGCCGCGCGCGGGCTGCGGCCAGCGACGCCGAAGCGGGCGTCGCGCTCGGCACTGCTGTCAGCCACCATGATGATGGCCTCGCCATAGCGCAGCTCGCTGTGCGCGACGCTGCCGCCAGGTCCGTCCACAACGATCTGCAGCTCGAAGCCGAAAGCCTGGGCATACCAGGCAATGGCCTCGCGTGCGTCGTCGCAGTAGAGCGCCGTCGCCAGGCGGGGCCAGCCGGGCGGGGTGGGTTTCATCGTGGTCTCCTGAAAGGCTCGGTGCGGTTCAATCCTCGCACCACGACCGCCACGCCACCACCCCATGAAGCTCGCCGCCTGCGCCCTTGCCCTGCTCTGCACGCTGACCACCCAGGCCCAGGAGGCCGCACCCACCTACGACGCCGCCAAGGCTCATTCCTGGGGCGCCAACGAGCAGGGCCTGCGCCCCTACACCTTCGTGCTGCTGAAGACCGGCCCCAAGCGCATGCCCGACGGCCCGGCGCGCACCGAGATGTTCCAGGGCCATTTCGCCAACATGACGCGGCTGGCCAAGGAGGGCCTGCTGGTGTACGCCGGCCCGCTGGACGGCAAGGACGGCCTGCGCGGCCTGTTCATCTTTGCGACCGCCGACCTGGAGGCCGCCCGCAAGGCCGTGGAGACCGACCCCGTCATCGTCAACGGCGAGATGGTGGCCGAGCTGCACAAGCACTTCGGCTCGGCGGCGCTGCTGGCGGTGAACGAGTGGCATCCGAAGCTGATCAAGCCCAAGCCCTGAGCTACCCTTGCGCCCGTTTCAACGGGAGGCTTCTTCAATGATCCTGGGCATCGACCTGGGCACCACGCACAGCGCGGCGGCGGTGTTTCGCGACGGCGCGTCCGTCCTCATCCCCAATGCCCACGGCGACTTTCTGACGCCGTCTGCCGTGGCGCTCGACGACCAGGGCCACACGCTGGTGGGCCTGGCCGCCCGCGAGCGCGCCGGCCTGCATGCCGAGTCCACGGCGCTGGCTTTCAAGCGCTGGATGGGCAGCGACAAGAAGATCACGCTGCGCAGCGGTGCGCAGGTGAAGGAACTGCGCGCCGAGGAGCTGTCGGCCCTCGTGCTGCAGACGATCAAGGCCGATGCCGAGGCCTTCCTCGGCGAGCCCGTGACCGAGGCCGTCATCACCGTGCCGGCCTACTTCAACGAAGCGCAACGCCGTGCGACCCGAACGGCCGGCGAGATCGCCGGGCTGAAGGTCGAGCGCCTGCTCAATGAACCCACGGCCGCCGGCCTGGCCTACGGGCTGCAGGAACGGCCCGAGCACAGCAGCTTCCTGATCTTCGACCTGGGCGGCGGCACCTTTGACGTGTCGGTGCTGGAGTATTTCGACGGCGTCGTCGAGGTGCGCGCCAGCGCCGGCGACACGCGCTTGGGCGGCGAGGACTTCAGCCGCGTCATCGCCCAGCTTTTTGCCAGGCAGTGCGAGACGCTCAGCACCGAGGAGCGCCAGGCCTGGTTCGAGGGCGAGACGTGGTGGCGCCTGGCCGAGCAGGCCAAGCGCGACCTGGGCGAGCGCGACAGTGTGGAGGTCAGCACCGTCTGGCGCGAGCGCACGCTGGCCGCGACGCTGAGCCGCGCCGACTTCGAGGCTGCCTCGGCCGAACTGCTGCAGCGCCTGCGCCGCCCCATCGAACGCGCGCTGGCCGATGCCCAACTCGACCCCGCAGGCCTGGCCGAGGTCGTGCTGGTGGGCGGCGCGACTCGCATGCCCATGGTGCAGAAGCTCGTCACGCGCCTGTTCCAGCGCCTGCCGCTGCGCAAACTCGACCCCGACCTCGCCATTGCCATGGGCGCCGGTGTGCAGGCCGGCCTGAAGGCGCGCGACGCGGCGCTGGACGATGTCGTGCTGACCGACGTGATGCCGTATTCGCTGGGCATCATCGCGGCGGCCCAGGTCAACGGCCATTTCATGGCCGACCGCTTCTCGCCCATCATCGAGCGCAACACGCCGGTGCCGGTGTCGCGCGTGGAGCGTTATCACACGGTGGCCGACCAGCAGCGCCAGATCCTCATCGACGTGCGCCAGGGCGAGTCGCCGGTGGGCTCGGAGAACCTGAGCCTGGGCAAGCTGGAGATCCCGTTGAAGCCCGTGCCGGCGGGCGAGGCGGGCGTGGAAGTGCGCTTCACCTACGACGCCAACGGCCTGCTCGAGGTCGAGGCCCACGAGACGCCCGGCGGCCAGCGCCACGAGCTGATCATCGAGAGCCAGGGCGCGCGCCTCACCCCCACCGAACTCGCCGCCACGCGCGAACGCCTGCAGGCGCTGAAGCGCCACCCGCGCGACGAGCAGGACAACCGCTACCAGATCGAGCGCGCCAAGCGCCTGTTCGAGGACCGCCTGGGCAACGACCGCGCGATGCTGCAGGACTGGCTGGGCGCCTTCGAGGCGGCGCTGCAGACGCAGGACGCACGCGTCATCCGCAGCGCCCGCCAGCAGTTCAAGGAAGCGCTGGACAGCATCGACACGTCGTTCAAATTCTGAGCATGTGGGAACAGGACTGGGCCCTGCTGGGCATTGAACCGACGACCGAGCTGGCCGCGATCAAGAAGGCCTATGCGCTGAAACTGAAGGTTACGCGGCCGGATGACGATGCCGAGGCCTACCAGGCGCTGCGCGGGGCCTATGAGCGCGCGCAGCAATGGGCGAGGTGGCAGCACGAGAACCCCGGCGAGGCAGCGGCCGTTGCCGAACCGCGAGCGCCCGAGGAGCAGGCGGCGCCTGCTGAAGAGCCGCCGGTGCCGGAACATGTCGTCACGCCGAAGCACCTCACCGACGAGTTGGAGCTGCTGTGGCGGCGCAGCGGCGAGGCGGCGCTGATGCACGGCTGGGCGGACGCCCGCCGCGAACTGGACCAGCAGCCGCTGAGCCGGCAGGTCGAGTTCTCCGCCGCGTTCGCGCGTTGGGCACTGGGCCTGCCCAGCCTGCCCGACGCGTTCCTGAAGGCACTGGAGGCGCACTTCGGCTGGCTGAACGACTTCCGCACCGAGCGCCAGTTGGGCACCGAGCTGGCCCATGCGCTGCACGAGGCGTTCGACGAGCGGCTGCGGCCTGCCCCCATCCCCGAGCCCGTGCGCGAGCTGGGCGCGCCGCTGCAGCGGCTGGATACGCTGCGCCAGAGCGGTGGCGCCTGGTGGCGGCTGCAGTTGCTGCTGCTGTTGCTGCAGCCCACGCTGGTACGCGGCCAGAGCCTGCTGGGGGCGCAGTGGCTGCGCAAGCTGGGGCTGGACATGCACGCCCAGCGCCTGCTGGACGAAGGCATCAAGCGTGGCCTGTGGCTGCGCGTGGGGCTGGCCGGCACGCTGTGCTTCGGCGCCGGGCTGCTGGTCTTCGGCGACGCGATCATCGCTGGCGCCCATCTGCTGGGCTGGCTGCTGGGCACCGGCGCCGTCATGGTGGCGGGCCTGCTCGTCGCGTCGCTGATCCACACGGGGCCCGCCCTGACTCACGGCCAGAAGCGCCTGGCGCTGCCGCTGGAGCGCTGGCGGCAACACGGCATGCAGCCGGTGCTGGGCCTGGTGTGGCTGTTGTTTGCGGCCTGGCTGGCTTGGCTGACCCCCGATGCCGACGGGGCTGCGGTCGGCCTGCTGGCGTTGATCCCCGCGTGGCTGATCGAGCCGGCGGCCTGGCTTTTCGGCCTCGCGGGCCTGGTGGCTGCCTGGCCGCTGCTGCCGCTGCACGGTTGGGTGGTGGCCGGCCTGTCGCCGCTGGTGGGCTTTGTGTTCGCGATGGCGCTGGGGGCCTGGCTGCCGCTGCCCAGCTGCCTGCTGGTGGGCACCGCCTGGATGCTGCTGGCCGCGGCCGTGCACGAGGAGCGCGTGCGTGCGACCGGCCTGGCGCTGTGGCCGCTGCGCCCGATGCTGAACGCCCTGGCGCTGGCGCAGCGCTGGACCTACACGGTCGCGCTGCTGCCGCTGGCTTGTGCGGCCGCCTACGTCACGTTGAACGACGGGCCGATACGGGCCAGCACCGTCTTCCTGATCTGGGTGTTCGGCAACCTGCTGACGGCCTGGTTGCAGGACAAGGCCGAGGCCTGGGCGCTGAGGCAGCTGCCTGCGCCCGTGGGCGATTGAAGGCTCAGCGCTTGTTCAGCACCTTCGGCACCGGGTTGGGACGCAGCCGGAACGCATCCGGCAGCCCCGAGCCCAGCAGCGGGCGCAGGTAGAGGCGGAAGGCATCGGTCACGTCGGTGCCGGCCTCGTTGATGAAGTGGTCCTCCATCGTGCGCGTCTTGCCGGCCACGTCGGTGAGCGGCAGCAGCTCGTAGTCCACCGAGTAATAGCCCACGCGCTTGATGGCGACGGAACCGTCGCGGTCGCCGTGGAAGGCGTATTGCACGGCCTTCTCGCCCACCTCGCGGGCCTCGCGCTGGTCCACGTCGGACACGCAGCCGAGGAAGCTGCGCTGCAGGTAGCCGAAGGTGTCGCCGCGCACACGCTTGATGCCCAGCTTGGCCTTGATCTCCTCGCACAGCAGGTCGGCCAGCGCGCCGGTGCCGCTGAGCTGCACGTTGCCATGCGCATCGCGCTCCAGGTCGCCGGCGAGCTTGGACAGCATGGGCGTGCCGCTCGCATCGTGGATGCCCTCGCTGACGGCGATGACGCAGCGGCCGTAGCGCTCGTAGGCGGCCTTGACGTCGCGCAGGAACTGCTCGGTGTCGAAGTGACGCTCGGGCAGATAGATGAGGTGGGGGCCGTCGTCGTCGAACTTCTTGCCGAGCGCTGCAGCGGCCGTCAGGAAGCCGGCATGGCGGCCCATGACGACGCCGACATAGATGCCGGGCAGCGACGCGTTGTCGAGGTTGGCGCCGGCAAAGGCCTGAGCGACAAAGCGCGCCGCCGACGCGTAGCCCGGCGTGTGGTCGTTGCCCACCAGGTCGTTGTCGATGGTCTTGGGGATGTGGATGGTGCGCAGCGGATAGTTCGCCGCAGCGGCCTCCTCGGAGACGATGCGCACGGTGTCGGACGAGTCGTTGCCGCCGATGTAGAAGAAGTGCGTGATGCCATGCGCCTTCAGCACCGTGAAGATCTCGTGGCAGTAGGCCGCATCGGGCTTGTCGCGCGTGGAGCCCAGCGCTGACGACGGCGTGTTGGCCACCAGCTCCAGGTTGTGGCTGGTCTCCTGCGTCAGGTCGACGAAGTCCTCGTTGACGATGCCGCGCACGCCGTGGCGCGCGCCGTAGACCTTGCCCACCCCGGCCTGGCGGCGCGCTTCGAGCACGACGCCGACGAGGCTCTGGTTGATGACGGCGGTGGGGCCGCCACCTTGGGCGACGAGGATCTTGGCGAGACTCATGAACGCTCCTGGCATGTCGTGGGGACGGCGGAGTTTAGGGTTCCGCCGTGACGACGCAATCAGGTGTTCAACGCTTCATCCAGGCTTGCAGATCTTCAGCCGGCATGGGCTTGGCGAACAGCCAGCCCTGGCCTTCGTGGCAGCCCAGGCCGATCAGGTACTGGCGCTGCTCCTCGGTCTCGATGCCCTCGGCAATGACGGTCAGGCCCAGGCCGCGGCCGAGGTTGATGACCATCTGTGCGATGGTCGAGCCCGCGGTGGAAGACTGCGCCTCCTGCACGAAGGCGCGGTCGATCTTGAGGCGGTCCACCTGCAGCTGGCGCAGCTGGCTGAGCGACGAGAAGCCGGTGCCGAAGTCGTCGATGGCGACGCTGAAGCCGAGCTGCTTGATGTCGGCCAGCACGCGCAGCACGAGGTCGGCGTCTTCCATGGCCATGGACTCGGTGATCTCCAGCTCGATGTGCTGCCCCTCGACGCCCGCGTCCTTCAGCGCGCGGGCCAGCGTGTCGATGAAGCCTGGGTGGCGGAACTGCGCCATCGAGATGTTGACCGCCATGCGGAAGCTGTCGTGGCCAAGCGCGCGCATCTTGGCCAGCTGCTGGCAGGCGGTGCGCACGACGAATTCTCCGATGGGGATGATGAGGCCGCTCTGCTCGGCCAGCGGGATGAACTGGTCCGGCGGGATGAAGCGGCCGTCCGTCGTGCGCCAGCGCAGCAGCGCCTCGGCGCCGATGACGCGGCGGCTCTCCAGCTCGACCTGCGGCTGGTAGACGACGAAGAGCTGGCTCTCCTCAAAGCCGGTGCGCAAGCCCTTGAGCAGCTTGAAACGCTCGCGCGCGTCGCTGCCCATGGCGGCGGAAAAGTATTGGGATGAGCCGCGTTGCTGCTGCTTGGCTCGTTTGAGCGCGATCTGGGCGTCCAGCAGCAACTCGGAGCCGACGGCCGTCGATTCACCCAGGCGCACGAGGCCGGTGGTGGCCGACAGCTGCAGGCGCTCGCCGGCGACCATGAAGGGCTCGGTGAAGACCGCCTGCACGGTCTCCGGGCAGACCTTGCCATGCTCGCCCAGCACACCGAAGGTGTCGGCGCCGACGCGTGCCATGGCGGTGTTCAGGCCCAGCACCTCGGCCAAGCGGTGCACGACGGCCTGCAGCACCTGGTCGCCGAAGTGGTGACCGAAGGCGTCGTTGATGTCGGAGAAGTCGTCGATGTCGATCAGCGCGAGCGTGACACCGGACGGGTCCTTGAGGTTCTTGTCGAGCAGCTCGACGAAGCGGTTGCGGTTGGGCAGGCGCAGCAGCGGGTCGTTGTAGGCCTGGTCCAGCAGCTGGCTGTACAGCACGACGTTCTCGAAGCCGACGGCGATGTTGGAGCAGAAGGCGCGCAGCAGTTGCTGGTCCAATTCGTCCAGCTCGCGGCCGACGTCGACCAGCGCCGCCATCGCGCGGCCGGGGCCCATGCCGAAGTACAGGCAGGTGCCGTCGTCGTAGAGGTTCTTCTGCTCGCGCAGGCAGCGCTCCAGCCGCTCGCGCACGGCGGGGATCTTGACCTGTGCCAGCGGCCGGTCGATGAGGCCGCTGTACTGCCCCGCAGCAGCAACGATGCGGACCTCGCCCTGCGTGTCATTGCTGACCTGGGCGCAGACCAGGCCCTCGGGCAGGATACCCAGCAGCGCGCACAGCTGCGTGACGACGCCCTCGGCGAAGCGCGACAGGCCGCGCATGCGCGACAGCGAGGTGCTGCTCTCGACGATCATCTCCAGCCCGCGGCGGTTGGCCTCCAGCGCGCAGATCTGGCGGTAGGAGCGCACGGCGGCGGTCAGCACCGTGTAGAGCCGCGTGCGAGTCAGCTCCGACTTTGTCTTGTAGTCGTTGATGTCATAGGCCTGCACCGTCTCGATCTCGGGCGCGTAGCCGGGCTGGCCGGTGCGCAGCACGATGCGCACGGCGTTCATGCGGCGCTCGTCGCGGATGTGCCGCACCAGCTGCAGGCCGGCGTCCTCGCTCTCCATGACGACGTCCAGCAGCACGACGGCGAGGTCTTCCTCGGTGCCGAGCACCTGGCGGGCCTGGGCGGCGGAGCTGGCGTGCAGGAAGACGAGCGGCTGGCCTTCGACGGTCAGGCCTTGCATGGCCAGCTCGGTGGCCTTGTGCACGTCACCATCGTCGTCGACGATGAGGATGCGCCAGGGCCGGTTCTGCGGGCGATGCTCGTGCTCGTTGTGCTCGGGGTCGTCGAGCAGTTCGAGCAGGTCGTCGTCAACGGCGGACGTTGTTTCTTGCATGGGGGAGAGGGCTCCGGGCACGTGACCACCACGGCTGCGGCAGCCCCGTCGAACAGGACACGCAAGCGTAGTGCATCCGTGGGAGCGCTGCCACGAAAAGCGCGGGCAAAAGCCCGCCTCTTCAGCTCAACGTTTACCGGGTTTGCCCGGACGCGCACCGGGCGCGCGGGCCGCGCCGGTCACACGCGGCGGCAGGCCGGTGTGCTGGGTCAAGAGCTGGCCCTTGCGCGGCGTGGCCGGCTTCATCGGGGCCTTCGCATCAGGCTTGGCAATGGTGGAGTTCTTGCGCCGCGCGCTGTCGTAGCTGCCGTCCGTGATGGGCTGGTAGCTCGGAATCAGGTGGTGCTTGCCATTGCCGATCAGGTCGGCGCGGCCCATGGCCTTGAGCGCCTCGCGCAGCAGCGGCCAGTGGTTGGCATCGTGGTAGCGCAGGAAGGCCTTGTGCAGCCGGCGGCGGCGCTCGCCGCGCACGATGTCGACCTTCTCGCCACGCGTCTCGTCGCGGCTGATGCCCTTGAGCGGGTTGAGCCCCGAGTGGTACATCGCCGTGGCCGTGGCCATCGGGCTGGGGTAGAAGGTCTGCACCTGGTCGGCGCGGAAGCCGTTCTTCTTCAGCCAGACGGCGAGGTTCATCATGTCCTCGTCGCTGGTGCCGGGGTGGGCGGCGATGAAGTACGGGATCAGGTACTGCTTCTTGCCGGCCGCCGCACTGGCGGCCTCGAACATCTGCTTGAAGCGGTCGTAGCTGCCGATGCCCGGCTTCATCATCTTGGACAGCGGGCCGCCCTCGGTGTGCTCGGGCGCGATCTTCAGATAGCCGCCAACGTGGTGGGTAACCAGTTCCTTCACGTACTCGGGCGACTGCACGGCCAGGTCGTAGCGCAGGCCGGAGCCGATCAGGATCTTCTTGACGCCCGGCAGCGCACGCGCGCGGCGGTACATCTTGATGAGCGGATCGTGGCTGGTGTTCAGGTTCGGGCAGATGCCCGGGTAGACGCAGCTGGGCTTGCGGCAGGCGGCCTCGATCTCGGGGCTCTTGCAGCCGATGCGGTACATGTTGGCCGTAGGGCCGCCCAGGTCCGACACGATGCCGGTGAAGCCCTTGACCTTGTCGCGCATCTCCTCGATCTCGCGGATCACGGAGTCTTCCGAGCGGCTCTGGATGATGCGGCCCTCGTGCTCGGTGATGGAGCAGAAGGTGCAGCCGCCGAAGCAGCCGCGCATGATGTTGACGCTGAAGCGGATCATTTCCCACGCGGGGATCTTGGTCGCGCCGTCGTGGCCGCCATGCTCGTCCGCGTAGCTGGGATGCGGCGCGCGGGCATAGGGCAGGTCGAAGACGTGGTCCATCTCGGCCGTCGTCAGCGGGATGGGCGGCGGGTTGATCCACAGGTCGCGTTCGCCGTGGCGCTGCACCAGCGCGCGCGCGTTGCCAGGGTTGGTCTCCAGGTGCAGCACGCGGTTGGCGTGGGCGTAGAGCACCGGGTCGCTCTTGACCTGCTCGTAGGCCGGCAGGCGCACCACCGTGTGCTCGCGCGGCGGCATCTGGATGCGGCCTTGTCTGTGGATCGTGATGGGCTTGGGCGCTTCGGGTTCGTCGGTCGCGCAGGCCTTGTCGTCAATGATCTGGTAGGGGCTGATCAGGTTGTCGATGCGGCCGGGACGGTCCACCTCGGTCGAGTCCAGCTCGAACCAGCCTTCGGCCGTCGGGTCGTCGGTGCGGCGCATGAAGGCCGTGCCGCGCACGTCGGTCAGGCTTTCAATCGGCTCGCGGCGCGCCAGGCGGTGGGCGATCTCGATGATGGCGCGCTCGGCGTTGCCGTAGACCAGCAGGTCGGCCTTGCTGTCCACCAGCACGGAGCGGCGCACCTTGTCTTGCCAGTAGTCGTAATGGGCGATGCGGCGCAGCGAGGCCTCGATGCCGCCGATGACGACCGGCACATCCTTGAAGGCCTCCTGGCAGCGCTGCGTGTAGACCAGCGTCGCGCGGTCGGGGCGCTTGCCGCCCTGGCCGCCGGGCGTGTAGGCGTCGTCGCTGCGGATTTTTCGATCAGCCGTGTAGCGGTTGATCATCGAATCCATGTTGCCGGCCGCGACGCCGAAGAACAGGTTGGGCTTGCCCAGCGCCTTGAAGGGCTCGGCCGATTGCCAGTCTGGCTGGGCAATGATGCCGACGCGAAAGCCTTGCGCCTCCAGCGTGCGGCCGATGACGGCCATGCCGAAGCTGGCGTGGTCAACGTAGGCGTCGCCGGTGACGATGATGATGTCGCAGGAGTCCCAGCCGAGCTGCTCCATCTCCGCCCGGGACATGGGCAGGAAGGGCGCGGGGCCGAAACGCTTGGCCCAGAACGGGCGGTAAGCGGTCAGCGCCTTGGGCGGTTGGGGTAGTGCAGACATGGCGAGATTGTCGTTGGGCAGGCCCAGAAAGCACAAAGCCCGCGCAGGGCGCGGGCTTGGCTCAACGGCCGAAGCCGTGAGGGATTACAGCGAACGGATGTTCGATGCTTGCAGACCCTTGGGGCCTTGCTTGACTTCGAATTCCACTTGCGCGCCTTCGGCGAGCGTGCGGAAGCCGCCGTTGTTCTTGATTTCGCTGTGGTGGGCGAACAGATCCTTGCTGCCGTCGGCCGGCGTGATGAAGCCGAAGCCCTTGCCGTCATCAAACCATTTGACGGTTCCGGTTTGCATGGTGCTCATTTGAAATTTCCTTGGTGTCGTTGCTTGAATTCACCCGCAGCCCGAACGGCTGCGGCAAAACACAACACTCAAGATCAGACAGAACGGGCGATTCGGCCGGCGTTACTCGCCAACCGAACGGGGGATTGTAGCGGGCTCAGGCGTTCAGCAGGGCGTGAACCGCGATGACCTTGCCGCGGCCGCGCGCCGTGCCTCCGGCAACCCGGCTTTCCTCGAACACCTCGCAGGCGCAGTCGCGGCAGGCGCCGCAGGCCGTCGCCACCCGCAGGTCGTCCTGCAAGGCCTCGAAATTCGGGCAGCCGCTGGAGGCGGCAATCGCGATATCGCGATCAGAGACTCGGTGGCAGACGCAAACAATCATGGGTGCGAAGTCTAATGCGAATCGGTCTCATTTGCAAAAAGAGCGGTTTTGCCGAGGGGCTTTCCCTGCCGATACTCCGGCAACTCTTCACAAATACAGCAAGGAGGCCTCCATGAAAGGCGACCCGCAAGTCATTGCCCACCTGAACGCCCAGCTCAAGCTGGAGCTGACCGCCATCAACCAGTACTTCCTGCATGCCCGCATGCTGAAGAACTGGGGCCTGATGAAGATGGCCAAGCACGAGTACGAGGAGTCCATCGAGGAGATGAAGCACGCCGACAAGCTCATCGAGCGCGTGCTGACGCTGGACGGCCTGCCCAACCTGCAGGACCTCGGCAAGCTCTACATCGGCGAGAACGCCATCGAGACGATGGAGTGCGACCTGAAGATCGAGAAGACCGGCTACACGCACCTGAAGGAGGCCATCGCCTACTGCGAGAGCGTGCGCGACTATGTCTCCCGCGAGCTGTTTGTGCAGATCCTGGACGACACCGAAGAGCACATCGACTACCTGGAGACGCAGCTGGAGCTGGTGCAGACGGTGGGCGCGCAGAACTACCTGCAGTCGCAAATGGGCGACGCAAGCTGATCCAACGCTCCGGCCCGTGCCGGAAGTGACAGCGGGATAGTCCGGAGTAACGCAACCGGCCTCCCGCGCTCAATAGGGGCATGCAAGTTCTGCAGGCCCCTTTTTCATGCTCCCGCCCGTCATGAGCTGGCTGACCCGCCTCGGCTTTGTCGCGCCCGCTGCAGCGCAGACGGACGACGGCGCGCTGCTGGCCCGGCTGGCCGCCGGTGACGCCGAGGCGCTGGCGCTGCTGTACCGGCGCGAGAGCGGCTCTGTCTACCGCTATGCACTGGCGCTGGCGGGCGACGAGGCCGCTGCGATGGATGCGGTGCAGGAGGCCTTCGCCCAGTTGCTGCGCGGGCCGCAGGGCTACCAGCCGGGGCGCGGCTCGCTGGGCGCCTACCTGGCCGGCATGGCCCGCCACCAGATGCTCAGCCAGTGGCGCGACGCCCGCCGTCATGTGCCGCTGGACGACGCGCTCGACACCGAACCCACGCCCGCCAGCGATGACTGCCTGACGCAGGCCCAGCGGCACGACGGCCTGTGGGCCGCCATCCGCCGGCTGAGCTGGCCGCAGCGCGAGGCCATCGCCCTCGTGGACCTGCAGGAACGCCCCTACGACGAGGCTGCAGCCATCGCCGGCGTCAGCACCGACGTGCTGCGCACCCGCCTGCACCGCGCCCGTCAGCGCCTCGCCGAGTTGCTGGCCGCTGGAGAACGCCATGAATGACACCCCCGACTGGCTGCGGCCGGCGCGCGCCGAATTCGCGCGGCTGCGTCCCGATGCCGCGCAGGACGCCGCCGTGCTGGCAGCGCTAACGCGACAACTGCACGCTCTTCATGTGGCGCCTCCCGTGGATGAACACCGCTGGCCGCGCCGCCTCGCCTGGGCCAGCGGCGCGCTGGGCACCACCGCCGCACTGCTGCTGAGCGCCCTGCTGCTGCTGGACCCACCCGGCCCTCACGCCACCCCGTTGGCGAATGCCGGCAGCGGCTTCATCCCGCTGGTGCCCGAGCCCGAGTTCCGCGCCGCGCTGGCGGCCGGGCGCAGCGCCGCCGTCTGGTTGCAACCCACCGAGCTGCCGCGCGAACGCCTGGCGCTGCTGGGCCTGCCCTTCGATGCCGCGCGTGCCGACGAGTTCGTGCGCGCCGAACTGATGTTGAACCCTCTCGGCCAGGTGCTGGCCGTGCGACTGCTGGAGACCCACCCATGAAAAAGCCCCTGACCAGCCTGACCCTGTGCGCCGTCGCCGCCTGCGCCTGGGCGCAGGACGCCGATGTGCTGCGCCTGAACATCGAGCGCGATGTGTCCCTGGCGCTGGCCGACCTGCCCGTGCGGCTGGCCCTGGGCGACCAGGCCCTGAGCTTTGCCGGCCGCGAGCTGGAGGCGGAGCGCGTCGTCAAGGGCGCGCCCTATTGCGCGACCGCCGTGCACGAGAACGTGCAGACGCTGGCCGATGGCAACCGCATCGTGCGCAAGCAGCAGAGCCAGCTGTGCCGCGACGGCGAGGGCCGCACGCGGCGCGAGGTGCAGCGCGAAGGCGGGCCCAAGGTCGTCTACCTGAACGACCCGGTCGCCAAGGAGAGCTGGGTGGTCCACCCCGATCAGAAGCGCGTGCAGCGGCTGCGCGGCACGGCCAGCCTGCACGGCGGCGACGCGGCCGCGCACGCGGCCTGGCAGGCCTCGATGCAGGACTGGGGCGAGCGCATGAGGGAGCAGGCGGGGCGCTGGCGGGAATGGGGCGCCAGCGTCGCCGAGCGGGCGCGCAGCGCGGACTCGGAGCGCCTGCGCGCCCGCTCGGCGGGTGAACCGGGCATCGTCATCGAGCGGGAGGGCATCGCGCCGTCCGCACCTGCGGCACCAAGCGCCAGCGCCCCCGAGCGCCGCCGCGAGCTGCGGGTCTTCCGCGCCAGCGAAATGCCGGCGCCGCCGGCACCCATGGCCATCCCCGTTCCACCCGTGCCGCCGATGCCACCGCTGCTGCTGCAAGGCCCGCTGCTGCCGCGCGGCGGTGGCACGACCACGGCGCTGGCGCCCAAGGAGATCGATGGCCTCAAGGTCAACGGCGAGCGCACGACCTGGACCATCGAGGCCGGCAAGATCGGCAACGAGAAGCCCATCGTCATCAGCCGCGAGGTCTGGCGCAGCCCGGAGCTGATGCTGACCGTCTCCAGCCGCGATGCCGACCCGCGCAGCGGTGAGCAGAACTACCGGCTGGAGAACATCAAGCGCGGCGAGCCAGACCCGGCGCTGATGAAGCCGCCCGCAGATTTCAGCGAGGCGCCTAAGCGCGCGCCCCGGCCGGCGCCTAGCGCCCCGACGCGCGCGTCCTGATTCACTCGGCCGGCGTGGCTGCCGGCTTGAGCATGGACGCCAGGTTCTGCGCGATGCCAGTGATGCCCTGATTCGACAGGCCCGCGTCGTGCATCACCGCATCGACGATGGGCTTGGCGATCTGGTACTGCAGCGCCGAGTTCATGACCTGCTCGGGGAAGGTGGCGCCATTCGCACCACCGCCTTCCGAGCCACCGCCCTGGCCGGGCATGCCATTGACCTGCACGATGCGGATGGAGTCGATGTTCTCCATCGGCTTGACCGCCTCGGCCAGGATGCTGGGCAGTTGCTGCAACAACTGCGTGCGCACCTGCAGCTCGACCTGCGCCGCCGACAGCGTGTTCAGCGCCTCATTGATCGCACGCCGGCCTTCGGCTTCGGCCAGCGCTGCAGCCTGCTTGGCCTTGGCTTCAATCGTCAGCGCCTCGGCGCGGTCGATAGCCGCTTCCTTCTCGGCCGACGCCGACACCTTCACCGCGATGGCGTTCTGCTCGGCGTCCTTGCTGGCCTCGATCAGCTGGATGGCCTTGTCCCGCTCGGCCACGGCCACCTGGCGGGCGGTGTTGACGGTTTCCTCGGCCTTCACGGCCTCGGCGCGCGCCAGATTGGCGGCGGCGTCGGCCTCGGACTGCTCGCGCGACTTGGTGGCGATGGCGATCTGCGTGTCCTGACGGGCGATCTCGACCTGCTTGCGCTGCTCGGCGCGCTTCATCTCGGTCTGGCGCTCCTGCTCGATCTCGCGCGTCTGGATGACCAGCGTCTTCTCGATCTCGGCCGCCTTGATCTCGCGCTCGGCCTCAATGCGGCGCTGGCCCACCTGGCGCTCGGCCTCGATCTTCACCGTCTCGGCCTCACGGGTGCGCTCGGCCTGCTGAGACGCGATCTGCGCAGACTGCTCGGCCCGTGCCATCTCGATCTCGCGCTTCTGCGACAGCGAGGCGAACTCCTGGTCCTTCTCGATCGTCAGCTTGAGACGACTCGCCTCCAGGTTCTTGGTGCGCACCTGCACCTCAGTGTCCTGCTCGACGTCGTTGCGCTGCTTGCGCCGCGCCTCGGTCTGCTCGGTCAGGCGCGTCAGGCCCTCGGCGTCGAAGGCGTTGTTGGGGTTGAAGAACTGCTTGTCGGTCTGGTCCAGGCTGGTCAGCGAGACGGACTCCAGCTCCAGGCCGTTCTTCTCCAGGTCCTCGGCGACGGCGTTCTGCACCGCCTGCACGAAGTCGCGGCGCTTGTCCTGCAGCTCCTGGATGGTCATGGTCGCGGCCGTGGCGCGCAGGCTGTCGACGAACTTGTCTTCGACCAGCGCCTTCAGCTCGTTGGGGCTCATCGTGCGCGCGCCCAGCGTCTGCGCCGCCGTGCTGACGGCTTCCTCGGTCTGCTTCACGCGCACGAAGAAGGCGGCCGTCACGTCGACGCGCATGCGGTCCTTGGTGATCAGGCTCTCGCGCTCGCGGCGCAGCACTTCCAGCTTGAGCGTGTTCATGTTGACGAGCACGCGCTCGTGGAACACCGGCAGCACGATGGCGCCGCCGTCCATGATGACCTTCTGGCCACCCAGGCCGGTGCGCACGAAGGCCAGTTCCTTGGTGCTGCGCTTGTACAGCCGCGCGAACACGAAGCCGATGGTCAGCAGGCCCAGCAGGCCGATGCCGGCCATGACGGAGATGTCGATGATGTTGTCCATGTCTTGTTGAACTCCCTCGTTAGAGCAGGTTGGGATGCGGGTTGGCAATGCAGCGATAGAAGGCCCCCGCCTTGCGCACGATCAGTATCTGCGCGCCTTCTTCAAACACTTCGTCGTCCACATCGGGCTCGACCATCAGGTAGTGGACGCGGCCATGCGCGTCGCGCACCCGCGCCTGCGCCGCCAGGCCACGGCGCGCTGCACCGCCGCTGACCACGCCGCCGCGCCCCACCAGCGACTGCTCGCTGACCGCACTCGTCTCGTCGCGCGGAATGATGTGAGCCACCAGCGAGCCCAGGCCGCGCACCGTGGCCAGCCCCGGCGGCACGGCCAGCAGCCCCGCCAGCCAGGCCGGCAGGAAGCTGCCCAGCAGGTTGAACGCCACCTTCTGCAGCGCGTAACCGAACAGTGCGTAGCCCAGCAGGAAGAGCAGCAGCAGCACCAGTGCCGGTACGCGGCCCAGGTGCAGCCAGCCGAGCACGCGGTCCAGGCCGGACTCGGGCACGGCGTGGGGCAGCAGGTCGTCGAGCACATTGCTGGGGCTGAGCGCGACCAGCATGCCCAGGCCTTCCAGCAGCGCGATGGCCACGATCAGCGCCACGGCGACGCCGAAGGGCAGGGTCTCGGGCGAGGTGAACAGGTTCATCGAGATGTTCCCGGGTTGCGGACGGGCAGGAGTGTCACGCTTGTCCGGCCTTGATTTGAGCCAGCCGCTCGGCGATCTTGTGGTCGCGCACCATGGCTTCGAGTTCACTCAGGCGCGCTGCCTGGTCGAGCGTGCCGGCGCGCTGCGTGCCATCCAGGCCGGTCTGGCGCTGGTAGATCTTGTCGAAGGCATCGGTGACCTTGCTCAGACGCTGCTCCACGCTCGATTGGCCGACCGGCTGCGCGGCCGATTCGGTGGCCGCGCGGCTTTTGCGGAACTCGGCCAGCGCCTCCTGCATCTCACGCTTCTTGGCCAGCAGAGCGGCCGTGAAGCCCTGCAGCTCCTGCTCCTGGCGCGCCAGGTCGGCCAGCGTGGTCTCCAGCACGGGGATCTGCGCCTCGATGTCGATCTGGCGGGACACGGCGGCACGGGCCAGGTCCTCGCGCTGCGTGGCCAGCGCCTGCGCGATCTGGTCGCGCAGGTCTTCATGGCTGCAGTTGAGCTTGGCGTGCTGCTGCTGCGCCAGGTGGCGGTTGGCGCTGACGAGGCCCAGCTCGTGGCGCACCTCGTCGATGACGCCATCGGCCTCGCGGATGGCCTGCTCCATGGCCGCCAGCGGGTTCAGGTCCTCGATCTTGTCCAGCAGCGCATGCACGCCACCGGCGATCACGCGGCCCACGCGGGTCTTCAGGGAATCGGCCATGTCAGCTTCCTTTCGAGGAGTTCAAAGTCGAGGCGATCTCGACGGTGGCGACGAGGTGGCGGCGCACCACCTCCGGGTCGAAGGCATGCGCGGAGGCTGTCGTGGCCTGGCGCAACAGCGATTCGCTCAGTAGGGCGGCGCGGCGCACCAGCGAGTCTTCAAGCTTGGCGGCTTCGTCGATGGTCGTGGGCGCGCTGCTGATGACGAGGGCCATCAGCGTCGTGACCTGCTCGACGAGCAGGTTGAGCACCTCGGAATGCCGGCCCTCGCTGCCCTCGATGCGCACCAGCGCCTCGCGCAACCGGTGCGTCAGCTCCCGCGCCCAGCCATGGGCAGCCACGTAGTCAAACGCGCCGTCATGCTGGCGCTTGAGCTGGCCCAGCAGCACGCGCAGCTTGTCGCTGTTCGTCGTCGCGCCGTCCACCTGCAGCTGCGCGAGCCAGAGATAGAGGTCGCTGGGGATGCGAGCCGACAAGGGCTCCATCGTGATCGTCTGCGTCGCCATGCGGCACCGCCTTCAAATGAGTTCCAACGAACACGAATGTATTCGTTTGAATTCGTTTGTCAACAAGGAGAGGCGATCGCGCTGTTCAGGCGACAGGTGAGGGCTCGTGCTGCCGCCGGGTGCGCATCGGGTGATCTCGTCGCGTGCACCCGGGCGAAACAAACAATTGAAACAAGAGACAGCCGCCGAAAAAACAGGATCGAAACGCGAGCGGCCCAGCATCGTGGCCTTGTCCTTGTGGACATCAACAAGTCGTTCGTGATCATGAAACTTTCAAAATCTCTTTCCTGCGTCCTACTCGTTGCCGCGGGTGCCCTGTCCACCCGGGCGGCAATGGCAGCGCCCGTCGTCCACGAGGCATTCGACTACGCAGCAGGCTCAGGCCTGGTGGGCAACAGCGGGGGCAGCGGATTTGGCGGCGCCTGGCAGAACGGGCTGTTTTCGGGCGGCTCGCAGTTTGGGGTTGCTGCGGGTTCACTGGCCTATCCCGGCTTGGCAGGCACGGGCAACAGCGGGGCCGAAGACAGCGCGGCCGGCTACTGGGGCGTGCGGCGCAGCCTCGCGACGTCCATCGGTGCCGACGGCACGACGGGTTACCTCAGCTTCCTGATCCGCGGGACCGCAGGTGCGAATGCCTCCGACTTTTTCGGCCTGTACCTCGAGGCCACGAATCCGGCCAGCGATGTGTTCATTGGCAAGGGCGGTGGCGGCGTCACCGACCGATGGGTCATCGAACGGCGCGGTGGCCAGGATCAGGTGGCCAGCGACGACGTGATCGATGCCATGACCACGCTGCTGGTGCTGAGGATGGATTTCGCCGCCGGTGCCGACACCTTCAGCCTGTTCGTGAATCCGCAGCTCGGCGCCGGCGCCCCCACCGCCGATGCTGTCAACGGTTTCATCGACGCCGGGGCGATCGCGGGCATCGGCCTGTTCGGCAGCCGCGGCTGGTCCATCGACGAGATCCGCATCGGTGACACCCTGGCCGATGTGACACCAGCGGCGGTGCCGGAACCGGCTACCTGGACGCTGTCATTGGTGGCCTTGCTCGGCCTGCTAGGCACCCGCAGACGAGCGGCCTGAAGCACGCGGCAAAAGCTTGCGAAATTTAGGTGACAGCAATCCGCCCAAGGACTAAACCGCTCGCGCGGTAGCCGCAACATCCGGCTCCATATCGGCTTCACCTACCGCTGACGTCGCCCCAACGCTCAACGGCCGGGAACCGCACACGTGGCCTGCTTCAAGCCGCCATCAACTGGCTGAAGAACTTCTCTCCACTCACCCGCGGCTTGTAGGCCGACACGGCCTTGGCGATGGCCGCGATGTGATCCGGCGTCGTGCCGCAGCAGCCGCCGGCGATGTTCAGGAAGCCGGCCTTGGCGAACTCGCCCACCAGGCGGGCCGTCACGTCGGGCGTCTCGTCGAAGCCGGTGTCGCTCATCGGGTTGGGCAGGCCGGCGTTGGGGTAGCAGCTGACCGCCACGTCGCCCGCCACCTTGGACAGTTCCTCGATGTAGGGCCGCATCAGCGTGGCACCCAGCGCGCAGTTCAGGCCGATGGCGATGGGGCGGGCGTGACGCACCGAGTGCCAGAAGGCCGTCACGGTCTGGCCGGACAGGATGCGGCCGGAGGCGTCCGTCACCGTGCCGGAGATGATGACCGGCAGGCGCTCGCCGGTGTCTTCCATCAGCTCGTCCAGCGCAAAGATGGCAGCCTTGGCGTTCAGCGTGTCGAAGATGGTCTCGACCAGGAAGACATCACAGCCGCCCTCCAGCAAGCCCTTGGCCTGCTGGTAGTAGGCGGCACGCAGCGTATCGAAGTCGACGTTGCGGGCGCCGGGGTCGTTGACGTCGGGGCTGATGGACGCCGTGCGCGGCGTGGGGCCCAGCGCGCCGGCCACGTAGCGGGGCTTGTCGGGCGTGGAGTACTTGTCGCAGGCCGCGCGGGCCAGCTTGGCGGCCTCGACGTTCATCTCGTAGGCCAGCCCGGCGAGGTCATAGTCTTCCTGCGCGACGGTGGTGGCGCCGAAGGTGTTGGTCTCGATGAGGTCGGCGCCGGCGGCGAGGTATTGCTCGTGGATCTCCAGCAGCACGTCGGGCCGCGTGAACATCAGCATCTCGTTGTTGCCCTTCAAGTCCTTGTGATGGTCCTTGAAGCGCTCGCCCCGATAGTCGGCCTCGGTGAGCTTGTAGCGCTGGATCATGGTGCCCATGGCGCCGTCCAGGATGGCGATGCGGTTCTGCAGCAGGGCGGGCAGGCCTTGGGCGCGGGTGTAGGCGATGGGCTTCATGCGCCCATTTTCGCAGGCTCCGCGAGCCCCTAGTCGCGCCTGAAGAACTCTGCCGCCTCGGCCAGCACCACCTCGGGCGCCTCCTCGGCGATGTAGTGGCCGCTGTCCACGGCGCGGCCCGTGACGTTCTCGGCCGCCGCCTGCCAGAGCTTCAGCGGCTCGAAGCAGCGGCCGACGACGCCGTTGGCGCCCCACAGCACGCGCAGCGGCTGGGTGACGCGTTGGCCGGCGTCGCAGTCGGCACGGTCGTGGGCCAGGTCGATGCCGGCACCGGCGCGGTAGTCGGCACAGATGGCCGCTGCGGTGCCGGGCTTGGCAATGCAGCGCTCGTACTCGGCCCAGGCGTCTGGCCCGAAGAAGCCGCCGCCCCGCCGGCCCATGCCGTCGCGCAAATAGGCCAGCGGGTCGGCCTCGATCAGGCGCTCCGGCAACGGCGCCGGCTGGATCAGGAAGAACCAGTGCCAGTAGGCCCGCGCGAAGGCCTCGGTCGTGCCCTCGTACATGGCCAGCGTGGGCGCGATGTCCAGCAGCATCAGCCGCGTGACGACTTGCGGGTGGTCCAGCGCCAGCCGGTGCGCGACACGGGCGCCTCGGTCATGGGCCAGCACGGCGAAGCGCTCGTGGCCCAGCGACTGCATCAGCGCCACCGCATCCAGCGCCATCTCGCGCTTGGCATAGGCCGCGCTGCCCTCGCCCGCCGCCGGCCGGTCGCTGTCGCCATAACCGCGCAAGTCCATCAACACGACGCGGCGGCTCTGCGCCAGCACGGGCGCCACGCGGTGCCACATCGCCATCGTCTGCGGGTGGCCGTGCAGCAGCAGCAGCGGCTGCCGGCCCGAATCCGCCGGGCCGCCCTGGCGGGCGAACAGCGTGACGCCGTCGCGCTGGATGGTCAGAGGTTGCAAGCCGTTCCACATGCCGCGCATTGTGGGCTGCGGGAACGCCGGGCCGGTTCCCGCGATGCTGCGCGCCCTGGTTTGGGAGGGCCTGCAAGGCGCGAAGCGCAGCCATGGCGCCGGCCATGGCGAGCATTTGCAACGCCGCAGGCTGCCCAAAGCAGGGATGCGCTGCGCGCGAGGGACTGGCGCGGCGTTTCCCTCGATATAAGCTTTGGTTATGCCCCCTGCCCTCGCGCGCGCTTCGCACCCGGCCACGCACGCCGAACAATCCCCTCGCCTGCACTCCCCTTCCGCCGTCATGAAGACTCTTCTGCTGTCCGCCTCCCTCGCGCTGCTGACGCCGCTGGCCGCCCAGGCCCAAGGCAAGCCGCTGATCTACTGCGCCGACGCCAGCCCCGAGGGCTTCGACCCCGGCCTGTGGGACAGCGCCAGCACCAACATCGTCAGCGCACAGATGTTCGACGGGCTGCTGGGCTTCAAGCGGCCGACGACCGAGCTGACTCCCAAGCTGGCGACGAGCTACGAGATCTCGCCGGACGCCAAGACTTTCACGTTCAAGCTGCGCTCCGGCGTGAAGTTCCACAGCACGCCGTGGTTCAAGCCCTCGCGCGACTTCAACGCCGACGACGTGGTGTTCACGTTCAGCCGCTTCGTCGACCCGAATCACCCGTTCAACAAGGCCTTCCCGGCCGTCTTCGTCTACCCGCAGAACCTGGGCCTGTCCAAGCTCATCGCCGGCATCGACAAGGTGGACGCACAGACGGTGCGTTTCCGCCTGCACCAGCCCAATGTCACCTTCATCGCCAACTTCGCCTTCGGCTGGGCCGGCATCCACTCCGCCGAGTACGCAGCCCAGCTGCTGAAGGCCGGCAAGGCCAGCCAGATCAATGTGCATCCGGTCGGCACCGGCCCGTTCCTGTTCAAGAGCTACGCCAAGGACGACGTGCTGCGCATGACGGCCAACCCCGATTACTGGGGCGGCAAGCAGCCCACCACCAACCTCGTCTTCAGCATCAGCCGCGAGCCCAATGTGCGCGTGCAGAAGATCGCCGCCGGCGAATGCCATGTGACGGCGGCGGTGCGCGACGTGGACATCGCGGGCCTGACCGGCAACGCCAACGTCAGCATCGAGAAGATCCAGGCGCTGAACATCTCCTACCTGGGCTTCAACCTGAAGAAGGCGCCCACCGACAAGCGCGAGGTGCGCGAGGCGCTGGACATCGCCATCGACCGCGACGCCATCTTCAAGGCGCTGTTCCCGCGTGGCGACGCGATGCAGGCCGTCAGCGCCTTCCCGCCCGCCATCCCGGGCTACAACAAGAAGCTGAAGAACGAGTTCGACCCGGCCAAGGCCAAGGCGCTGCTGGCCAAGGCGGGCTTTCCGAACGGCTTCGAGATCGACCTCTGGGCCCTGCCCGTACAGCGGCCCACCAACCCCAACGGCCAGCTGATGGCCCAGCTCATCCAGCAGGACTGGGCCAAGATCGGCGTCAAGGCCAGCATCAAGACCTTCGAGTGGGGCGAGTACCTCAAGCGCGCCAACAACGGCGAGCACAACGTCTACATGAGCGGCTGGAGCGGCGAGACCGGCGACGCCGACGACTTCCTGACGCCCAACCTCAGCTGCGCGGCCAACAAGAGCGGCATCAAGTTCTGCAACGCCGAGTTCGAGAAGCTCATCGACGAGGCCCGCGCCACGCCCGACCAGAAGAAGCGCATCGCGCTCTACGAGAAGGCCCAGGAGATCTTCAAGCGCGAGCGGCCGTGGATCACGATGGCACATTCGACGGTCTACATCCCGGTGCGCAAGGACGTGGTGGGGTTCAAGATGGCGCCGAATGGCAGCGTCGACTTCGAAGGCGTTTACCGTAAATGAGGCTTCGCCATATAGAGGTCTTCCACGCCATCATGCAGGCCGGCACCATCAGCGGTGCCGCGCAGCTGCTGCACATCTCGCAGCCCGCCGTCACCAAGGTCTTGCAGCACTGCGAGCTGCAACTGGGCATGGCGCTGTTCGACCGCGTGCGCGGCAAGCTCTACCCGACGCCCGAGGCGCAGCGCCTGTTTGTCGAGATCGACAAGCTCAACCGCGACCTCGTCGGCATCCGCCGCCTGGCCGCCAACCTGAAGAGCGGCGAGGCCGAGCAGGTGCGGCTGGTCGCCACACCGGCGCTGGCCACAGCCATCGTGCCGGCGGCGATGACGCCCTGGTGCAAGGCCTTCCCGCAGGCGAGCTGCTCGCTGGCCACGCACCACACGCGCGAGATCGTCTCGGCGCTGCTGCTCGGCGAGGCGGACCTGGCGCTGTCGCTGCAGGACCCGCGCCACCCCGGCATCAAGGCCGAGGTCATCGCCAGCGGCGCGATGGTGGCGCTGTGCCCGCTGGGCAGCCCGGAGGCTGAAGGTGAGGGCCCGCTCGGCCTGGCCGACATCCGCACCGAGATCGTCGGCCTGCAGAGCGACGACCCGCTGGCCGGCCTGCTCCACCACGCGGGCGAGGCGCTCGGCCAGCCGCTCGCGAGCCGCATCACCGTGCAGACCTACCAGCTCGCGCGCGCGCTGGTGGAAGCCGGTGTCGGCATGACGCTGGTGGACCCATTCACCGCCGCCAGCGCCGACCTCGCCAAGGTGCGCGTGCGCCCGCTGGCACCGCAGGTCGCCGTGCACCTCTACCTGCTCAGCGCCGCCAGCGCGCCGCTGGGCCAGGCGTCGCGGCGACTCGTCAAGTTCATCACTGCGGCTGCGCACGCCCACCTCGCGAGGCTGCCGTGATCGCCATCGAAGACATCGCCAGTCATCCCGATTTCCGACCGCTGGCCAGCCTGCAACACGGCATAGCCACCGACCTGCGCTACGCGACCGCCGACAACTTCGTCGGCCACTCCGTCTACGCCGGCATCGACTGCGCCTGGCTGCGCCGCGAGGCTGCGGACGCGCTGGAGCATGCCGCCGCCTGGCTGCAAGAACGCCGCCGCGGCTACCGACTGCTGGTGCTGGACGCGCTGCGCCCGCAGCGCGTCCAGCAGCGCCTGTGGGACGAGCTGCAGGGCACGCCGCTGACGATGTACCTCGCCCACCCCGAGCGCGGCTCCATCCACAGCTTCGGCATGGCGGTGGACATCACGCTGCTGGACCCGGCCGGCCGCGAGGTCGACATGGGGTCAGGTTTTGACGAGATGACGCTGGCCTCCCACCCCGACCACGAGGCCGAGCACCTGGCGCTGGGCGCGCTGACGCCGCAACACCTCGTCGAGCGCGGCTGGCTGCGCGCGGCGATGCGCGAGGCAGGGTTCCACGGCATTGCCACCGAGTGGTGGCACTTCGACTTCGGCGACCGCGTGGCGGTCAGGCGGGATTTGCCGAGGGTGCTGTAGGGCGGGTCATGACCCGCTGTTTAGGTGCGGGATCGGGAACCAGGTGGCGGGTTGTCGCCCACGAACGGCGGGTCGCGACCCGCCCTACCCGGGCTGGTGACAAGCCACGCACAGCTTGTTGCCATCCGGGTCGCGGAAGTAGGCGCCGTAGTAGTGGGCGTGGTACTCGGGCCGCAGGCCAGGCGGGCCTTCGCAGCTGCCGCCTTGGGCCAGGGCCAGCGCATGGACCTCGTCCACCTGGGCCCGCGAGCGCGCGAGAAATGCCACCATCTGGCCATTGCCCGGCTGGTGCGGCTGCTGGTTGAAGGGCTGGCCGATCAGGAACAGCGGCCGAGGGTCGGGCGACGACTGCCAGCCGGCCCACGGCCGCTCGTCGTTCTGGAAACGGAACTGGACGTCCAGCGCGTCGAGCACGGGCTTGTAGAACTTCAAGGCGCGCTCGAAGTCGGAGACGCCGACCATGATGTGTGAGAACACGGAATGCCTGCCTTCTCGGGATGGGGGACAAGCGTAGCCGGCGGACCGCGCCCTACACGGCGGCCCATTCCGACTGCGTGATGCCGAATGCCTGCTCTGCGCAGGCAAGCGCCTCTTGCACGGTCTCATGCCACGAATCTGCGGCATAGCGCCCATCCAAGGATTGGTAGACCAGCAGGAAGTTCTTGCGGCCATCGTCGGTGACCTCGAATCGAAACTCGATCTCGAGCGCGTTGTCGTCATCAGGATCGGCCGGGGACCAGCCGCTGTTCGGATGCTCGAGGATGCGCACGACCCGTCGCGCGACGGTTGCATAGGTTTTCATTGTTGAATCGCCTCACTTGTCTTTGTCGACAGCCGCCGCCGGATGAAGCCGGAGCGACCGTCGCGTGCATTTGATGGGCCGTGACTATGCCCAGGCGATCAGCCCCACGGCCAGCGCGACGTAGAAAGCCAGCCCAGTCAGCAACAGGCCTACCCGCGTGATGACGCGTCGGCCGTCACGCCTGAACGAGAGCGCGCCGGCCATGCCGTGGACGCGGCCTTCGCGGGCGCCGAGTTGCTCGCCACGCCAGCGCCCGAAACTGGCCAGCGAGACGACCGCACGGCCAGTGCCAATCAGCAGCAGCTCGACCACAAGCCATGCCGCAAAGATCAACAGTTCATCCATGCGACGCCTGCCTCAACGCTTGCCCAGCTCGGCTTCCAGCCGATCCAGCACGCGCCGCACGCCTGCCCCCTCGCTGATCTGCGGATTCGAGTACCCGTCGCTCTTGCCCGCCTCCTGCTCCCGCACCGCGATGACCTTGCGCGCCGCCGCGTGCGCCTCGGCGAAGGACCAGGTCTTGCGCAACTCCTCCTCGTACATCGCCCGGCCAAAGAAGGTCAGCTCGGACAGCTTGCCGCAGCCGTAGGAGGTGTGGTCGGCGTCGGCCGCCGTCATGACCAGCGTGCCGTCGTCGGCCAGCGGCGGTATCCAACTGCCGGAGTAGCAGGCAGACACCGACACCACGCGCCAGCGCACGCCGGCTTCGTCCAGCCAGCGCTTCAGCAGCTCGGGCGTCATTGGCCCGGTCTGCATGGGCGAGGTGTCCGCCGCCAGCTTGCCGTCGGCGCCGCCGTGCGACGTGAGGTGCAGGAAGAGCACATCGCGCTCGCGGTCCATGACCGTCGCGATGTGGGCGATGGCCTTGCGCAGGTGCAGCGGCGTGGCCCATGGCAGCGTCGTCACGGTGGCGGGGTTCACCACCAGTTCCACCAGCCGGCCGTCGGCGCCAAAGCGCTCGCGCATCGTCTTCGCGACAACGGCGCTCTCGCGCATGAAGACGTCCTCGGACGCATAGGGCGCGTAGGTCAGCGCGTAGACGTTGACGCGGCCGGGCGCGGGGGGCTGCAGGCCGGCGAGTGCCCGGGCCAGCAGTTGCGGCTGCGCGTCGACGACCTCGTCGGTCAACGGCAGGCCGGCCCAGGCGTCCGGGTCGGGCGCCGGCTCGGACCACCAGAACGTCGTCGGCGCGAGCCAGCTGGAAATGGCCAGCGCCAGCGGCATCACCAGCAGGACGGCGACGCGCGCCAGCCCGCCCGCCGCGAAGCGCCACAGCAACGCGATCTGCGCGAACCCAAGCCAGGCGATGCTGAGCAGCCAGGACGCCCAGTACACGCTCTCCGGCCACGCATCCACCGGGCCCAGCGCCGCGCTCAGCGCCAGCACGGCGGCGCCGTCGACCCAGGCCAGCAGCAGGCCGGCGCTCCAGGCCAGTGCCAGCAGCGTGGCCGCTGTGGGCGCGGGGGGCTCGGTGGTGCGGGCGGACCTGGCCACGATCCAGCAGAGCCAGGCCATCAGCGCAAAGTCCGTCCAGCCGTGCAGGAAGCTGCGCCACAGCAGCGTCGGGCTGCCCTCCGTCACCATGCGCTGCACGGCGACAGCGCTCAGCAGCAGCGCCGCGGCCAACACCGCCAGCGTCAGCGGCCGCGCCTCCAGGCCCTGCCAGCGCGGCGCGCGCAAGGTCAGCACCCGTGCGCCTTCGCGCAGCCAGGCCAGTCCGCCCGTCGTCGCGGTCGCTGTCGTCACCGTTGTCGCTTCGCTTGCGAACTCGGGCGGCACCTGCGGCAAGTCTGCCGGCAGTCCTGGCGCCTGTTCTTCCACATCCATTCTTCAGCCCTCCCTAGCCAGCGATGCGCTCGAAGCGCTTGCGCACGACGCCGTCCACCTCCAGCGTGCCCGTGAACATGTCGAACGGCCGCACCCACCAGCCGCTGTCGTTGTACAGCGGCCGGTAGACGACCAGCGCCTCCAGCGTCTCGCTGTGGCGGGCCACGCCCATCACTTCGTAGTCGAGGCCCTTGTAATGCCGGTAGCGGCCAGGGGCGATGGCGGGCAGGGGCGGCAGGTCGTTGCTCATGCGCGCATTGGACCTCAGCGACACTGGCGCGATGAACGCGATGCACGCTTCCCGCCGCCAACTCCTGCAGTTCAGCGCCGCCGCCACAGGCCTGCTGGCTGCAGCACCTCCCGCCCATGCTTCCGGCGCCGTGCTGGCGCCCCGGCTGCGGCCGGGCGACAAGCTGGGCCTGGTCAGCCCGGCCAATGCCACCTTCGAGCGCGAGCCTTTGAAGATCGCCATCGAGTCGCTGCAGGCGCTGGGCTTCAAGGTCAAGCCGGGCACCCACGTCGCCGCCCGGCGCGGGCCGTTTGCCGGCACCGACGCACAGCGCGCCGCCGACGTGAACGCGATGTTCGCGGACGACTCGGTCGCCGGCATCCTCGCGCTGACCGGCGGCTCGGGTTGCAACCGCATCGTCGACAAGCTCGACTACGACCTCATCCGCCGCAAGCCCAAGTTCTTCGGCGGCTTCAGCGACCTGACCAGCCTCGTCAACGCCATCCACCGCCAGACCGGCCTCGTCACCTTCCACAGCCCCGTGGCCGGCTCGGAGTGGAACGACTACTCGGTGCAGAGCTTCAGGTCGGTCGCGATGAATGCCGAGGCGGCCGTGCTGCGCAACCCGGTCGTCAAGCCGGCGGACGACCTCGTCGCCCGCGAGGAGCGCATCGCCACCATCCGCCCCGGCCGCGCGCAGGGCCGGCTGGTGGGCGGCAACCTGACCGTGCTCGCCTCGCTGGCCGGCACGCCCTACTTCCCGGACTGCCGGGGCGCCATCCTCTTTCTGGAAGATATCAACGAGTACATCTACCGCATCGACCGCTGCCTCTCCACGCTGCGCCTGACCGGCGCGTTAGGCCAGCTGACGGGCGTGGTGCTGGGCCGCTTCACGAAGTGCGAGCCTGGCGACGGCTATGGCAGCCTGACGCTGGACGAGGTGTTCGACGACTACTTCCTGCCGCTGGGCGTGCCGGTCTTCCGCGGCGCGGCCATCGGCCACATCCGGCGCAAGCTGACGGTGCCGGTGGGGGCTGTTGCCGAGATGGATGGGGACGCAGGGACGATCCGGCTGCTGGCCCCTGCCGTCGCATGAGCCCGCCTGACCGCCAAGACCCATGAGAAAAGTTCTGCAGTCCCTGCATGCGCGCTTGCCCGACTGGGTGACAGATTCGCTCGACACGGTGGTGCCGGTGCTGGAGGTGCTGATCATCAGCCTGGCCGCCTGGCTGGTGATGCGGCTGGCCCGCCAGCTGATGCGCCGCGCCAGCCGCACCTACGGCCTGCCCGTCAGCTTCGCCACGCTCTTTCTGCGCGTCGCGGGCGTGCTGGTCTATGGCGGCGCGCTGCTGTGGGCGCTGGAGCGGTTCGGCGTCTCCGGCGCCGTGCTGTGGTCGGCCTTCACGGGCTTCGCCACGGTCGCGGCGGTCGCCTTCTTCGCCGCGTGGAGCGTGCTGTCCAACCTTTTCTGCGCGCTGCTGATCTACATCACCCGCGCCTTCCGCGTCGGCGACCTGGTGGAGCTGCTGGAACCGGGCGGCACGCCTCTCGTCAAAGGACGCGTCGTGGACATCAACCTCGTCTACACGACGCTGCGCGAAAGCGGCGATGCGAGCAACGGCACCAGCCTGCAGTTGCCCAACAGCCTGTTCTTCCAGCGGACCCTGCGGCGCTGGCACGGCGAGGCGCCCGAGGCGACGGGAGAGGCCGACGGCGGCTAGCGCTGACCGGCCACCCACGCCGCCAGCGCATCCAGCACCGGCCGCCCCTTGGCGGCCGCCTCGGGGTGGTTCAGCAACGCAACGAAGACCCAGGGCTTGCCGCTGGCGTCGCGCACGAAGCCGGCCAGGCCGACCGCGTCGCGCAGCGTGCCGGTCTTCAGGCGCGCCTGGCCCGCTGCCGGGCCGTCCTTCAGGCGGCGCAACATCGTGCCGTCCAGGCCCGCGATGGGCAGCGTGGCCAGCAGCTCGGGAGCCTGCGGCCCGGCGTGCGCCACACGCAGCAAACCGGCCAACTGAGCGGGGCTGATGCGCTCGCTGCGCGACAGGCCGGAGCCGTTGTCAAGCACCAGGCCGCGGTCGTCCAGGCCATGCGCCGCGAACCAACTGCGCACGGCGCGGTCGGCCGCCGCCAGCGTGGGCTCTCCGGCCTGCGCCGCCTGCGCGCCGAGCTGCAGGTAGATCAGCCGCGTCAGCGCGTTGTCGCTGCTCTTCATGACGCCGCGCAGCACCTCGGCCAGCGGCCGGCCGCGGTGCGAGGCCAGCACCACGGCGCCGGGCAGCGCGGCGGCCTCCACATTGCCGGGGCCCATGGCGCCGCCCAGCTCGCGCCAGAACTGGCGCACGGCCGTGGTGACCAGCCACTGCCGGTCGACCAGCTGCAGCGGCGCGCGCTGGCGGCAGCCGGCGGGGAAGGCGCCGTTCAGCTTGAGCTGCCAGCCCTCGCCGTCGGGCTGCAGGTCGGCAGGCTTCCAGTCGTTGTCCCAGTCCTTGCACAGGCGTGACGACAGCGTCATCGCGCTCGCGTCGACCGCCAGCCCCGGCAGCGCCGGCAGGCTGCGCGCGGTGACGCCGGTGGGCGTGGCCTGCAGCTCGTAGTCCAGCAGGCTGCCGTTCAGGTGCAGCGCGTCGGGGATGACGTTGTAGCCGAACTCGGGCGCCTCGTCGAAGGGCGGCAGGCCCAGGTCGAAGCGCGTCGGGTTGAACAGCGTGCGGTCGACGACGAGGCCACCCCGGATCTCGCGCACGCCGCTTTCGCGCAACTGGCGCAGCAGCCACCACAGCGCGGGCCAGTCCAGGTCGGGGTCGGCGAGGCCGCGCAGCATCAGCGGGCCGTCAATGACCCCGTTGACAGGCGCCGACGCCGCCAGCAGTTCGGTGCGCCCCCGGTGGTTGATGCCCAGCTTGTCCAGCGCCACGACGGCCGTGACCAGCTTCATCGTCGAGCCCGGCGCCATCGCATCGCCGGCCCGCTGCTGCAGCGCCGCGCGCGAGCCGTCCAGCGGCTGCAGCACATAGCCCAGGCTGCTGGCCGGCAGGCCGGCCTTGGCCAGCGCGGCCTGCACGGGGTCGGGCACGGTCGGGGTCGTGGCGCAGCCGGCCAGCAGCAGCGCGGCAGCGAACAGCCAGGCACGCATCAGAGAACTCCCAGGCGGTGGGCGACGACGCGGGCCAGCGCCACGTCCTCCAGGCCGATGCCAACGCTTTTGTAGACGACGATGTCCTGCGGCCCGCGCGGGCGCGGCGTGACGAGCAACTCGCCCAGCTCGGCCCAGCGGTCCGGCGTGCTGTTGACGAGGTCGCCCGCCTCCAGCTCGGCGGCCGTGCGCCACTCGACGGCGATGAGGGCCGCGCGGCCCAGCAGCGTGTCGTCCAGCTCACGCGCCGCGCGCGTGCTGGAGCCCACGGCGGCGATGAAGGCACCGGGCTTGACGAGGCCACCATCGAACAGCGGCGCGGTGGATCGCGTGGCGGTGACGATGACGTCGGCCTCGGCGGCGGCCGTGGCTCCGTCGACGGCCTGCGCGCCCAGTTCGGCCGCGAACGCCTCGGCCCCCGAGCGCGCGCAGACGAGCACACGCTCGAAGCGGCGCACGCGGCTCAGCGCCTCGGCATGCGCCCGCGCCTGGATGCCGGCGCCAAAGATCGCCAGCGTGCGTGCGTCAGGCAGCGCCAGCAGGTCCGCCGCGACCGCGCTGGCCGCTGCCGTTCGCAGCCGCGTGAACTCGTTGGCCTCCAGCGTCGCCAGCGCCGCGCCGGTGTCGGCCGAGAACAGGCTGACGAGAAAGTTGTATTTGCCGTTGCGCGACGAGTAGACCTTGGTGCCGAGCACGGCGGGCAGGTCGCCGTCGGCTTCCAGGATCGCGCCCATGGCGCTGATGGCGAGCGCATTGCCCTGCTGAGTGGCAGTGGCGCGGTGGCGCGCCAGCACCTGGGCCTGGCCGCGCCCGTGCAAGGCGAAGGCCCGTTGCAGCGCCGTGCGCGCGGCGTCGGGATCGAGGACTTCGGCGACCTGCGCCTCGGTGATGGTCTGCATGGCGAATCAGCAAAAAAGGCCCCAAAAGGGGCCTGGTGAGAGGGCCGGGGTTGGACTATTCCATGGCCCAGCGGAACGAGACGCCCCAGGTGCGGCCCATCGGGCTGGCCACGCGCGGGTCCCAGCCGGTGCCGGCGGCGCTGTCGACGTTGTGCCAGGTGAACGGCGGCTGCGCGTCGGCCAGGTTGATGAGGCTGCCCGTGATCGTCAGGCCCTTGATGCCGGTGTAGCTGGTCACCAGGTTGAAGGTCTTGTAGGCCTCGATGTTGCGGACATAGGGCTCGATGTTCGTGTAGTTGGCGCCGCCGACGGCCGTCGGGCCGCGGTTCTGGTCTTCGTAGCCGTCGCGGTAGATGCCCGACAAAGTGACGTTCCACGGGCCGGTGCGGTAGCCCAGGCTGGCGTTGATGCGCCAGGGCACGTACAGCGAGGTGTTGTTCCACTTGCCAACGTACTCGATGAACGGCGCGTTCGCGCGCGTCTGCTCCTTGTTGCTGATCATCTTGGTGCCGGTCAGCGAAGCGGTGAAGCGGCCCTGCAAGGCGTCGAACACCTGCTTCACGCCGAAGTCGATGCCCTTGGTCCTGCTGCCCGCAGAGTTGACCCAGCCGGCCTGGATGTACTGGACGATGTTGGTGGACGGGTCACGAACGAAGCTGTCCTTGAAGATGTCGTAGTTGGCGATCATTTCCGCCGTGCTCAGCGCGCGGATGCGGTCCTCCAGCTTGACCTGCCAGTAGTCCGCGTAGGCCTGGAAGTTCGCGGTCGGCGCGAAGACGATGCCGACGGAGGACTGCCGCGACTTCTCGGGCATCAGGTTGGGGTTGCCGCCTGCAGCGAAGGGCAGGCTCAGACGCGCGCACTGCGTTGCATCGGTCGGGTTGTTGACATCGGCGCACAGCACCGGGTCCCTGAACTGCCCGGTGAGCTGCGAGACGACGACACCCTGGTTGATCTGCTGCGAGGTCGGCGCGCGAAAGCCCGTGCTGGCCGAGCCGCGGAACAGCAGCGTGTCGATGGGCTGGTACTTGATGCCGACCTTGGGGTTGGTGGTACCGCCGATGACCTGGTACTTGTCGTGGCGCACCTGCAGCGTCAGCTCCAGGCCCTTCAGCGGGCGCGTGATGAGCTCGCCGAACACGGCGCTGATCTTGCGCGACAGCGTCGGCGACGAGGAGTTGCCCGGGCAGCCGAAGGTCAGCGCGTCATTGTTGTTGTTCTGCAGTGTCAGGGCGGTGATGCTGTCGATGCAGATGAAGTTGCGCGAACCGGAGAACTCGTAGCTCTCCTCGCGGGCGCTGGCGCCCAGCGCGAACTCCAGCGGCCCGGCCAGGAAGTTGCCGATGGGGCCGGAGATCGTGGCATCGACCTGCTTGACGCTGGTCTTGCCGTCGTAGATCTTGCCGCGCATCTGCATGTCTTCGAAGGCCTGGACCACGGCGTCGGACTGGCTCTCGCCCGGCATGATGAAGGGGTTGTACTCGCCCGAGGCCAGCAGGTCGACCAGCTTCCTGGTGTTGGCGAAGCCATTGACCAGCGTGGCCTTGCTCTTGGACTCGCCGTAGCCGGCGCCCAGCGAGTAGTCCAGGCCCCAGACGGTGCCCTCCATCGTGGTCTGCACACGCAGGTTATCGGTCTCGTTCTCGCGGATGCGAAAGCCCAGGTCGTTCAGGAAGTTGACACGGTAGGCGATGGGCAGCGCGGGATCGAACTGCGTGGCCCCCACCAGCGCGCGCATGTCCAGGTAATGCTGGCTGCTCACAGGCAGATGCGTGTTGGACCTGGTGGTCACGCCGTTGAGCGTGGCGGTGGTGTTGCCGGTGCTGACCTGCAACGGCGAGTACTCGCCGCGGTTGGTGACCGAGGAGGTCATGATCTCGACAGCCGCCTGGTGGTCGGCGTTGATCCTGAACGTGCCCTTGAGCATGCCGTTGATGGAGTCCTGCGGCGCCTTCAGCATGTAGTTGCGGCCGTAGTCGCGCGCGCAGCGGTAGCGGGAGCTGGCCTGTGTGTGGCCGAACAGGTTCCAGACCTGGATGTTGGGTGCCAGCGGGATCTGGTTGGGGATGGCCTCGCACTGGCCCTGGATGGCCAGCAGGTTGAGGAAGGTGTAGCGGGTCGGGTCGCCCGTGCCCACGACCGTGCCCGCCGTGGTCAACGCCGTGTTCGTCGCGCCAATGATGTTGGCGTGCACGGAGCTGGACGTGTCCGGCGTCAGGAAGCGATCCGGCTGGTAGCCGGTGGCCCAGGGGCGGTCGGTGCCGCGCAGGATGCGGTTGTTGTCGACCGTCACGGTGGCCATCAGGTTGAAGCCGTCGCGGTCCAGGTCGCCAAAACCGAGGGCGGCGGACAGGCGCGCCGTCTGGCCGCCGCCCGAGGCCTCGGGCGTGATGTAGTTGCCGCTCAGCGCCAGGCCCTGGTAGCTGGTCTTGGTGATGAAGTTCATGACGCCGCCGATGGCGTCGGTGCCGTAGATGGCGGAGGCGCCGTCCTTGAGCACCTCGATGCGCTCGATGGCGTCCATCGGGATGGCGTTCAGGTCCACCGAGCCGCCGCTCATGCCGTGCGTGGCCACGCGGCGGCCGTTCAGCAGCACCAGCGTGCCGCTGGGGCCCAGGCCGCGCAGGTTGGCGAAGTTGGCGCCGCCAAAGGTCTTCTCGCCGTCGCCGCCGAACACGGCGTTGTTGGTGACCTGGTTGATGCTGGCGCCGTTGGCGGTCAGGTTGTCGACGACCTGGTCCACGCTGGTCCAGCCCTGCTGGCGCATGTCCAAGGCCGTGATGACCTCGATGGGCATGGACTTCTCATCCACCAGCCGCTTGATGCTGGAGCCGGTGATGGTGATGCGCTCCATCTTCTTCTGCGCAGCGGGTTGGTCAGCTGCCGGGGTCTGCGCCACGACGGCGCCGCTCAGGCACAGGAGGGCTGCCGCACATGCAATCCGGGTGGGTTTCATCAAGGTTTCCTGAGTTTGAGATGCACTGCCGTCATGATTGCCGCAGCCGGGCCACCGGGACCAGAGGGTGGCGCCTTGATCGTGGTTTTCATGGGATCACGCTTTGCGCGCGAGGCATAACCTGCGCGAATGGGCGAGGCCTTGCAGCCCCGTCGCTGGGCGCGCGCGCAGCATGCTTGTGCGCGAGTGGCCAGGGCGGTGCCGCTGCCGTCAGGCGCGCAGCTTCAGCCACGCATGCACCGCCGCACCCAGCGCCGGCAGCTGCCAGGTCGTCGCCGCGTCGGCGTGCGGCGCGTAGCGCGAGCCGAGGCTGGTGGTCACCGCGATCAGGTAGTGCAGGTCGCCGTCGTGGACGATGCCGGCGTCGCTGGCGTAGTTCTGCGTATTGCCGGTCTTGTGGGCAAAGCGGGCCGGGATGCCCGCCACCCAGCCGGGCAGGGCCCGGTGGCTGCCGCTGGAAAGGATCACGTTGAACTGCTGCTCATCCAGCGCGCGGCGGAGGACGGCGCGGCTGGCCGGGCTGACGAGTTCAGGCATGGCGGGCGCGTCGGCGTCCAGCCGCCACATCAGCCGCAGAGCGTCCCAGGCAGTCATCTGGATCTGGCCCACGCCCGCGCCCGCCGCATTGCCCCAGCCGCCGTCGGGCTGGGTGTTGGCGATCATCAGCCCGCGCAGGCCATGGGCGGCAAACAGCTCGTGCAGCTCGTTGTGCACCTCGCGCCCACGCTCGCGGCGGATGGCGCCACGCGCATGCAGATGGGCCACCAGCGCCGAGGTCGCCTCGTTGCTGCTGACGATGATCATGTCGTGTAGCCAGTCGGCCAGGGGTCGGGTCTTGCCTGCATGCGCGAGCGGCAAGGCCCAGTCACTGCGGCCCTGGTCGACCAGCCGCGCGGCGCCCACGGCGACCATCATCTTCAGCAGCGACGCCGGGTAAGGCGAGACGACACGCGGGCCGCTGCCGAACCAGGCGGGGAACGCGATGCGGGACCAGTCGGCGCCGGGCAGCCAGGCATGGGAGTCGCCCGCCGCATCGCGCACGTCGGCATGGAAGGCGATGTTGCCGACGGCGCCCGTGACCTCATCGAAGCGCGCGACGAGGCCGCCGGGGTGCTCGCGCGAGAACAGCACGTTGGCGGCCACCGGCGCGGCGCCGGGCGGGAAGACGGCCACCGCGAGGTCGATGCTCGGATGCCAGCCCAGCGGCGCGCCCTGCTGCAGCGAATCGGCCGTCGCCTCGAAGCGCTGCGCCAGCACGGCGGCGCGCAGCGCCTCGGCGAGGTCGTCAGCGGTCACAACGTCAAGCCATCCAAAGGCAAGGGGCTGGCGCGGCCGCTGACCAGTTCGGCCACGATGTCGGCCGTGGCGAACGAGAACGTGAAGCCCAGCGCGCCATGGCCCAGGTTGAGCCACAGGCCCGGCACGCCGCAGGCGCCGAGGATGGGCGCGCCGCTGGGCGTGGCGGGGCGCAGGCCGGCCCACGGGATGGCGCCGTCGTAATCCGCCGCGTTCGGGAAGGTGGCGCGCACCGAGCGCTGCAGAGAGGCAAGGCGCCCAGCGTCCAGGCTGAGGTCGTCGCCGACCAGGTCCACCATCGCCGCCACGCGCAGCTCGCTGCCGATGCGGGCGTAGAGGATCTTCTTTTCGAAGTCGGTCACGCTGACCTCCGGCGCGCGGTGGCCGGGGCCGATCGGCGCGGTCAGGCTGTAGCCCTTCAGCGGGTAGAGCGGCAGCGTGAGGCCCACCGTCGCGGCCAGCGCACGGCTCTGCAGCCCGGCCGCCAGCACGACGGCGTCGGCCGCAACATTCCCCTGCGCCGTGCGCACGCCCAGCACGCTGCCGCGCCCGTCCAGCATGAAGCCGCCGACCTGCGCGCCCAGCCGGCCGCGAAAGCGCGGGTGGGCGGCGAGCCGCTCGTGCAGCGCGCGGCAGAAGGCATGGCAGTCCGCCACCGCCTCGCCGGGCGTGAAGATGCCGCCGGCCAGCGTGGCCTGCGTGTCTGCCAGCGCCGGCTCCAGCGCCACGCAGGCTTCATGGGACAGCGCCTGCTCCGCACCGCTGCCGTTCACGCGCGCGGCCACGCGGGCGAACTCGGCCGGCTGGCGGTAAACCACCAGCTTGCCCGGTGCGCGCAAGGCGATGGCGTCGCCCAACTCGGCCTCGTCACGCAGCCGCGCGAAAGCGGCCTGGCTGAAGGCGCCCAGCGCGAGCAGCCGCTGGGTGGCGAGGCGGTTCACCGGCCCGCGGCAGTTGCGCAGAAAGGCCAGCAGCCACGACCACTGCGCCCGGCTCGCCTCGGGCTTGAAGCGCAGCGGGCCGTCGGGGTCGAGCAGCCAGCGCAGCGCCTTCAGCGGCACGCCGGCATCGGCCAGCGGCGACACATAGCGGTAGCTGAGCTGGCCCCCGTTGGCGCGGCTGGCGCCCTGGGCCACCTCGGCCTCGCGTTCCACCAGCGTCACATCATGGCCACGCTGCAACAGCGCCCAGGCCGTGGTCAGGCCCACGACGCCGCCGCCGATCACCACGCAATGCTTCATCCTGCTCCCTGACTTCAAGCCGGCAGCGTAAGGATGCCCGGGAGCCCCTGCCAATGAAAGCAGGGGTTGCGACCATCACCCCGCGTTATGGCGCGGGGTGTGGAAGGTCATGCAAGCACGGCGGCCATGGCCTCGGCGGTGGCCTCGACGTTGCGCGTGTTCAACCCCGCCACGCACATGCGGCCCGAGCGCAGGATGTAGACGCCGAACTCGGCCTTCAGCCGCTCGGCCTGGTCCGCAGTCAGCCCCGTGTAGCTGAACATGCCGCGCTGGGTCAGGAAGTAGCCGAAGTCCCGGCCCGGCAGCTTGGCTGATAGCACCGCATGCAGTTGCCGGCGCATGGCCTGGATGCGCCCGCGCATCTCGGCCACCTCGGCCTCCCACATCTCACGCAGCACCGGCGTGGTCAGCACCTTGGCCACGATCTGGCCGCCGTGCATCGGCGGGCTGGAGTAGTTGCGGCGGATCGTGAACTTCATCTGCCCCAGCACGCGGTTCGCCTCCTCGGCATCGGCGCAGACGATGCTGAGCGCGCCACCGCGCTCGCCGTACAGGCTCATGCTCTTGGAGAAGCTGTTGGCGATGAGGAAGCTCAGGCCCTCGTCGGCCAGCAGGCGCGGCGCGAAGGCGTCTTCGGCGATGCCGTCGCCATAGCCCTGGTAGGCCAGGTCCAGGAAGGGCAGCAGCTCGCGCTCGCGCAGCACGGGCACGAGGGCCCGCCACTGGTCCTGCGTCAGGTCGACGCCGGTGGGGTTGTGGCAGCAGGCGTGCAGCACGACGACGCTGCGCGCGGGCAGCGCCCGGAACGTGGCCAGCAGCTCGTCGAAGCGCAGGCCGCCGGTGGCGGCGTCGTAGTAGGGGTAGGTCTCGCAGACGTGGCCCGAGCCCTCGAAGACGGCGCGGTGGTTGTCCCAGGTCGGGTCGGACAAATAGACCTTGCTGTCGGGGAAGTAGCGCTTCAGCAGATCGGCGCCCACCTTCAGGCCGCCGCTGGAGCCCACGCCCTGGATGGTGGCGATGCGGCCGGCCGTGATGGCCGGGTGATCGGCACCGAACAGCAGACCCTGCACGGCGGCACGGAAGTTGGCCGCGCCCTCCATCGGCAGATAGGGCCGGGCGCCAGCGTTCTCGACGACGGCCAGCTCGGCGGCGCGCACGGAGGGCAGCATGGGAATGCGGCCGTCGTTGTCGAAATAGATGCCGATGGACAGGTTGATCTTGGCCGGACGCGGGTCCTTCTGGAATTCCTCATTGAGGCTGAGGATGGGATCGCCGGCATAGGCGTCGACGTGCTGGAACATGGGGCGGACTCCTTTGGGAGGCGGGATTATCCGAGCGGCTACGGCAGGGCCGGCTTCATAGCCGGTACACCCAGCGCCCGTGCGGGTGGCTCCAGGCCAGGTGCCGCTCGACGACGCGTCCGTGCGCCACATGGCGCAGCGTCCACAGCGTGGCCGATGCGGCGGATTCCTGCGTCGGCAGCTCGGGCGCCGGTGGTGGCGCGACGTCCCGGGCGCTCAACGCCGGCAGCTCGCCGCAGATCCACGCCAGCCCGTGGCTCAGCGCCAGCCGGTCGGCGGTCGCGCGCAGCCGCGCGAGGTCGGCCTCGCTGAAGTAGTACAGCACCCAGCTCGTCAGCACCACCGGCTGCACACCGGACGGCAGGCTGGCCAGCCAGGGTTCGATGGCGGCGATGCAGTCGTCGGCCTGCGTCAACGTGACCGGCAGGTCGCGCAGCTGCGCGGCCGCGCGGGCCAGGCGTTCACCGCGCCGTGCATCGTGCGGCCACAGGCAGGCCTGCAGCCAGCGCAGGCGGGCCGGGTCGTTGACATCCACCGGCGCCGGGTCCAGCCCATGGCGCGAGGCGAGGCGCCATTCAGCCTCCTGCGGCAATGGCGCCGCGCCCAGCCACAGCGACTCGATTTCGGCGGCACGGCCGTCGCGGGCGGCGCCGCGCTCGTGCCAGGCACCGTCATCGGTCCGGTAGCGCAGGTGGCAGCGGTCCAGGCCCAGGTTGAGGCCGGCGCTGCATCCGAAGTCCAGCAGCGCGAGATCACGCACGCCGGTCGCACGCTCCACCGCACCCAGGGCCGGCCAGATGGCCGCGCAACGGGCGACCTCGTTGGTCTGCGTCGCGCCATGGCGCAGGTGTTCGACAAGGGCCGGCCACTCGCGCGCCAGGCCGACGCGCAACGCCGCCGCCAGGCCCTCGTCCACCGCGCGCTCGCCACCGGCACTGGGGTAGTAGGCCGCCAGCTCCGGCGTCGCGCCGGCCAGCACGCGCTCATGCAAGGCCGCGAGCAGCAGGTTGGCCTTGCGCTGTTCGCGCGGCGCCTCGGCCAGCAGGGCCAGTGCACGCTCGTCCTCGGCGGCAACGGTACACAGCGCGGCGTAGAGCGGCTCCTGGGTGCACTGCTCGCGCCCGAAGCGGCGCAGCAGTTCGGCAAGCTCGTCGTGGGGCATGCGGCCAGCATAGGGCCGCGCCGGCTCAGCGGTAGCGTTGCAGGATGCGCTGCCAACTGCCGTCCTCGCGCATGGCCTGGAAGGCCTTCTCCAGCTCGGCCTGGCGTGCCAGCCAGGGCGAGCGGCGCGCGATCACCAGATACGGCACCTCTCCCGGCAGCCGCCAGGGCTGCTTGACCAGGCCGAGCCCGGACTTGCGCAGCAGGATGTCGCCCTGGCGCTCGGGCAGCACGGCAGCGTCCACGCGGCCGCGCACCACCATCTCCAGCGCCGCGCGGTAATCGCCCACCTCGTGGCGCTGCAGGCGCATGTCGGTGTCGAAGCCGCCGCCGTAGCGCTTGCCGCGCTGCACCGCGATGCGCCGGCCCTGCAGGTCGGCCAGGCTGCGCAGCGGCACCGCGCCGGGCAGCGTGTAGAAGACCTTGTCCTCCACCGGCAGGCCGATCTGGCCATAGCTCAGGAAGCGTTCGCGCTCTGGCGTGCGCAGCGGGCCCATCATCAGGTCGGCCTCGCCTGTTTCCATCATGCGCAGCGCCCGCGCCGAGGGCACTTCGATGAACACCAGCGTCCAGCCCATGCGCTGCGCGGCCTCCTTGAGGAGGTCGTAGTACAGGCCGCTGGCGCCGACCGGGCCATGGCTGCGGTAGGGCGGGTCGGCGCTGCCCACCACCCGCAGCGGCCCGGCCTGGGCCGCCAGCGGCAGGTGCGGCGACCACAGCAGCGCGCCAAGTGCCGACAGCAGGCGCCGGCGGCGGCTCCCCTCAGCCAGCGGCAAGGGCCGCTTCGATGTCCCCACGCAGCTTCTCCGGCGGGTCATTGGGCGCAAAGCGCTTGATGACCTGGCCGTCGCGACCGACCAGGAACTTGGTGAAGTTCCACTTGACCGCCTCGGTGCCGAGGAAGCCGGGCTTCTCGCTCTTCAGGAACTTCCACAGCGGATGGGCCTCGCTGCCATTGACCTTGGTCTTGGCCATCATCGGGAAGCTGACGCCGTAGTTCAGCTCGCAGAAGCTGGCGATCTGGTCGTTGCCGCCGGGGTCCTGGCCGCCGAATTCGTTGCTCGGAAAACCGAGGATGACCAAGCCGCGCGGGCCGTAGTCCTGCCACAGCTGCTCCAGCCCCTTGAACTGGGGCGTGAAGCCACATTCGCTGGCGGTGTTGACGATGAGCAGCACCTTGCCGCGCTGCGAGGCCAGATCCGCCGGCTCGCCGCGGATGGAGATGGCCTGGAAGTCGAAGACGCTTTCGCTCATGCGATCTCTCCCTAAAGTCGAAGCGCATGCTAACGCGCGCCCGCTTGAGGGTTTGTAGCATGGCGCCCGGCGCGCGGCTGGCCGTCCAATCGCGCGGACTTCGCGGCTGCCCGCAGGGGGCAGCGCCGGCCCCAAACTTCCCCCGACTCCCCCATGCCCATGGATCATCTGGCTTGTTTCACCCCGGCCGATCTGACCGGCCGCACACCGCCCGACCTGGGCGCCTTCCGCTGGAGGCTGCTGGCGCAGGGCGACTCGTGGTTCTCGAACTCGCGCGACAAGCTCAACGCCCATGCCAACCTGCTGCAGGAGCTGGTGTTCCGCAGCCCCGTCGCGGCGATCAACTGCGCCGGCACCGGCAATGCCCTCTCGCACATGGTGGACCTGGAGTCCAGCCCCGAGTTCGTCCGGCTGCTCAGCGGCCCGGGCGCACCGCTGTGGGACGGCGTGCTGCTGTCCGTCGGCGGCAACGACCTCATCGCTGCGGCCCGAACCCCGGCCCACCACGGCAGCGGCGAACCCATCCCGCTGCAGCTGCGCCTGCTGCGCCACCAGACCGAGTGGGGCCCGCCGTCGGCCGGCGTGGCGCGCTATTTCTCGGAGCCCGGCTGGGTGACGTACAGCGACTACCTGCGCGCCAACGTCAAGCACCTGCTGTCGCTGCGCGACCAGGGCCCGTCCGCCGGCAAGCCGGTCTTCATGCATTGCTATGCGGTGCCCATGCCGCGCCCGGCAGGCGCCGAGAACGGCACCGACCTCGGCGCCGGCCCCTGGCTCTACCCGGCGCTGAAGGCCTACGGCGTGCCGGCGGCCGACTGGGCCGCCGTTAGCCGGCTGATGGTGTTCCACCTGGCGCTGCTGCTGAAAGGCATGGCGGCGGACAAGGAGAACTTCCCCAGCCTGTTCGTGTTCGACTCGACGGCGGTGCCGCTGGCGCTGGCCACGCCGGGCTCCACCGGCATCAGCGGCGACTGGCACAACGAGATCCACCTCAACCACAGCGGCTGCTTCAAGATCGCCCGCGCCTGGAGCGAGGCCATCGAGCTGGTGCTGGAAGGCAAGCACCTGATCCAGCCCACCACCGGCCGCAAGGGTCGGGGCAGCAGCTCCAGCAACAGCTGATCAGCGGCTGATCAACGGTCCACGGGCTTCAGGTCGTCGGAGCGGGCGATGTCGAGCAGGTGCTCGACCTCGTCCTTGTGCTCGACCAGGTTGCGCTGGTGCCAACGCTTGATCCACCACATCGTGCCGGCCACGACCACGCCGAAGATGGTGATGGCGCCGAACGCCGACAGGCCGAAGCGTGTCATGGCCGTGTAGAACGCGCCCAGGCCCAGGATGCAGGCCTGCTCATTGAAGTTCTGCACCGCGATGCTGCGCCCGGCGCCCATCAGGTTGTGGCCGCGGTGCTGCAGCAGCGCGTTCATGGGCACGACGAGATAGCCGCCGATGCCGCCCAGCAGGATCAGGAAGGGCGCGGCCACCCAGACGTTGCTGATGACGTTCATGAAGATGACCAGCAGGCCCATGGCGATGCCCAGCGGGATGACCGAGGTGGCGCGGTCCAGCCGGCAGTACATGGACGCGACGACGGCGCCCACCGCCGTGCCCACCGCGACGACGCCCACCAGCGAGGAGGCCTGCTGCGTGCCGTAGCCCAGCGCCGCAGCGGCCCAGGCCAGCACGATGTAGCGCAGGTTGCCGCTGACACCCCAGAACAGCGTCGTCGTGGCCAGCGAGATCTGGCCCAGCTTGTCCTGCCAGAGGCGGCTGTTGCAGGCCGAGAAGTCGCGCACCAGGTCCACCGGGCTGTGCGCCAGCGGCTGCAGCGGCGCCTCGGTGCGCGGGATGCGCAGGTTGAACAGCGCCGCGACAACGTAGAGGATGACCAGGCTGGCAATGGCTGCCTCGGGGCCGGTGTCGATGCCGGTGTCGATGAACGGCAGGTCGAAGCCCAGCAGCATGGGCGCGATGCGGTCGCCGATGAGCTGGCCGCCCAGCAGCACGCCCAGGATGATGGAGGCGATGGTCAGGCCCTCGATCCAGCCGTTGGCCTTGACCAGCTGCGACGGTGGCAGCAGCTCGGTCAGGATGCCGTACTTGGCCGGCGAGTAGGCTGCCGCGCCCAAGCCGACGATGGCGTAGGCCATCAAGGGATGGGTGCCGAACAGCATCATCAGGCAGCCCACCACCTTGATGCTGTTCGAGAAGAACATCACCTTGCCCTTGGGCACCGCGTCGGCGAACGCACCGACGAAGGGTGCCAGCACGACGTAGAACAGGGCGAACATGGGCACCAGCGCGGCGCGCTGCCATTCGGCGGAGCCGGAGGTGCGCAGCAATTCGACCGCGGCGACGAATAGCGCGTTATCAGCCAGCGAGCTGAAGAACTGCGCCGACATGATGGTGTAGAAGCCGCGTTTCATCGACCGGAGTGCGATCCTGACAGGGGAGCCATGGGCAAGAGAGGTCGGCAAAGGACGAGGCGGAGCGGGTTTATAGCACGCCCCTAATTTGAGCTGACCCCTTTGGCAGACCGCGCAAAATGAGTGCATGCCGCGTCCCATCGAAGCCCTGATCCACCCCGAAGCGCTGGCCCACAACCTGGGCCGCGCCCGCGCCCAGGCGCCCAACGCCCGCGTGTGGGCGGTCGTCAAGGCCAATGCCTACGGCCACGGCATCGAGCGCGCCTTCGAAGGCCTGCGCGCCGCCGACGGCTTCGCACTGCTGGACCTGGAGGAGGCGCAGCGGCTGCGCGCGCTGGACTGGCGCGGGCCCATCCTGCTGCTGGAAGGCGTGTTCGAACCGCGCGACCTGGAGCTGTGCTCGCGGCTGAAGCTCTGGCACACGGTGCACTGCGAGCAGCAGATCGACTGGCTGGCCATGCACAAGACGCACGAGCCGCACCGCGTGTTCCTGAAGCTCAACTCGGGCATGAACCGGCTGGGCTTCCCGCCGGCCGCCTTCCGCGCCGCCTATGCGCGGCTGGACGCGCTGCCGCAGGTGGACGAGATCGGCCTGATGACGCATTTCTCGGATGCCGACGCGCAGCGGCAAGGCATCGACGGCATCGCCCATCAGCTCGCCGCCTTCGAGGCCGCCGCCGACGGCCTGGCCGGTGAGCGAACGATTGCCAACAGCGCCGCGACGCTGCGCCACGCCATGCGTACGGCCAACGACTGGGTGCGCGCCGGCATCATGGTCTACGGCGGCGTGCCGGACTTCCCCGAACACGACGCCGCCCACTGGGACCTGCGGCCGGCGATGACGCTGCACTCCAAGGTCATCGGCGTGCAGCAGCTGCAGCCCGGCGACACGGTCGGCTACGGCAGCGCCTACCGCGCCGAGCAGGTCACGCGCGTGGGCATCGTCGCCTGCGGCTATGCCGATGGCTACCCGCGCCACGCGCCGACCGGCACGCCGGTGCTGGTGGACGGCACCAGGAGCCGCACGCTGGGCCGGGTGTCCATGGACATGCTGGCCGTGGACCTGACCGCGCTGCCGGCCAGCGGGTTTGGCAGTGAGGTGACGCTGTGGGGCGAGGGGCCTGCCATTGACGGAAAGGCCTCGCGCCTGCCCATCGACGAGGTGGCCCAGGCGGCCGGCACCATCGGCTACGAGCTGATGTGCGCCATCGCGCCGCGCGTGCCCATCCGGAATGCCTGATCTGAACTGGGCGCCGCGCCCGGACGAACTGGTGTTCGACGCCATCCGCGCCAGCGGCCCGGGTGGCCAGAACGTCAACAAGGTCTCCAACGCCGTCCACCTGCGCTTCGACATCCGCGCGTCCAGCCTGCCCGAGGCCGTGAAGGCGCGGCTGCTGAACTGGGCGGACCAGCGCATCACGTCGGAAGGCGTCGTCGTCATCAAGGCGCAGGACACGCGCAGCCTGGAGCGCAACCGGGCGGACGCCGTGGCGCGGCTGATCGAGCTGGTGCAGGCCGCCGCCCACGTGCCCAAGGCGCGGCGGGCGACCAAACCGACCTATGGCTCGCAGCAGCGCCGGCTGGAAGGCAAGGCCAAGCGCAGCGGCATCAAGGCCGGGCGGCGCGGGGGCGGGGACCTCTAGGCCCGCTGACGCAGCGATTCCAGGATGGCCTCCCGGCTCACGGCCAGGAATTCGTCGGCCAGCGGTGAATCGTCCGGGCAGGCCCGCGACATGACGAGCGCCCCCACCGCGTGCGCCAGCGTGTCGAGCATGCGGGCCCGGGCCTGCGCGGCAGCGGCGTCCGGGTCGCCCTGCCGCGGGCCCAGCGCCGTCGCCAGCTGCTCGACGCCCTGCGCAAACGCCGCCCGCACGGACTCCGGCTGCCGCGCAGCGTCGCCGCCCAGCGCAGCCATCGTGCAGCCCGTGGCGCGGCTGTCCCGGTGCTCGCGGGAGAGGTAGTGGCGCACGAAGGTCGGCGCGTCCAGGCCCTCGGACAGCACCGAGGTCCGCGCCATGCCGCAGGCCGCAGCCTCCGCCATCAGGTCGGCCTTGGAGCCGAAGTGCTTGTAGAAGCCACCGTGGGTGAAGCCCGCCGCCGCCATCAGGTCGGCCACGCCGATGCCATCGAACCCGCGCTCCCGGAACAGCTGGGAGGCGGTCTCGACGATGAGGGCTCGATTGGCTTCTGCCTGTGCCTTGGTGACTTTCATCTCGGCTCGATGGGTTTGCTCGCGCTGTAAGGCGCCGACTATACATTGATGACGATCGACATCAATACTTGACTTTAAAGATTACGACCATCATCATTGAGGCATGCGAACTCGCCGCGCCCCGGCGAGCAACCCACCGCCAACCCCTGCGAGCCCCATGAAAGCCCTCACCTTCAAACGCTATGGCAAGTCGCCCGAGATCGGGTTCGCCGACGTCCCGCGCCCGACGCTGAAGCCCGATGAGCTGCTGGTCCAGGTGCACGCGGCCAGCGTGAACCCGATCGACAACATGATCCCGACCGGGCTTTTCAAGGCCGTCGTGAAGTTCCAGTTGCCGGCCACGCTGGGCAGCGACCTGGCCGGCGTGGTCACCGAGGTGGGCAGCCGGGTGACGCGCTTCAAGCCCGGCGATGCGGTGTTCGCCAACATCTTCGACCAGGGCACGGGCTCGATGGCCGAGTTCGCCGTCGTGCCCGAGAGCGCTGCGGCCCTGAAGCCGGCCAACCTGGACTTCGTGCAGGCCGCGTCTATCCCGATGGTCGGGCTGACTTCCTGGCAGGCGCTGAAGGAGCGGGTGAACCTGCGTGCGGGGCAGAAAGTCTTCATCCCGGCCGGCGCCGGCGGCATCGGCACGTTCGCGATCCAGCTGGCCAAGTGGCTGGGCGCCAAGGTGGGCACGACCACCAGCACCGGCAATATCGAACTGGTGCGCAGCCTGGGCGCCGACGAGGTGGTCGACTACAAGCAGCAGGAGTTCGAGACCGTGCTGCGCGGCTACGACGCGGTGCTGGGCACGGTCAGGGGCGATGCGATCGAGAAGGCCATCGGCATCCTGAAGCCGGGCGGCAAGATCGTCTCGCTGGTCGGGCCGCTGGACGTCGCGTTCGCCCGCGGGCGCCGGCTCAACCTCGTGCTGACGGCCGTGTTCGCGCTGATGAGCCGCAAGATCAAGCGCCTGGCCAGGAAGCAGGACGTCGACTACGCCTTCCTGTTCGCCCGCCCCGACGGCCATCAACTCGCCCAGATCGGCGAGCTGCTGGAGACGCAGCGCATCCGCCCCGTGATCGACCGGGTGTTTCCGTTCGCTCAGGCCAAGGAAGCGCTGGACTACCTCGCCCTCGGGCGCGCCAAGGGCAAGGTCGTCGTGCAGATGCGATAGGCCACGGCATACCCCTCACCTCCCCCACTGATTTGGAGAATGCAATGAAGATCGAAAACGCCGTCGTCCTCGTCACGGGCGCCAACCGGGGCATCGGCCTCGCCTTTGCGAACGAACTGCTCGCCCGCGGCGCCCGCAAGGTCTACGCGGCCGCGCGCGACCCCGCCACCATCACACAGGCCGGCGTGCACGCGCTGCGCCTGGACGTCAACAAGCCGGACGAGGTGGCGGCCGCAGCGGCGCTGGCGTCGGACGTGACGCTGGTGATTAACAACGCCGGCATCGCCCAGCCCGGCGCCTTCCTCGCCGCCGACGGCGAAGCGGTGGCGCGACGCATGTTCGAGACCAACTTCTTCGGCATGCTGCGCGTCAGCCAGGCGTTCGCGCCCGTCCTCAAGCGTCACGGCGGCGGCGGCCTGCTCAACGTGTTGTCGATCGCCTCCTGGGTCAGCGGCGGCGGGCTGGCGGCGTACTCGGCGAGCAAGTCCGCTGCATGGTCGCTCACCAATGCGCTGCGCATCGAGCTGGCGGAGCAGGCGACGCAGGTGCTGGCGCTGCACATGGGCTACGTGGACACCGATCTCACACGCGGCTTCGACGTGCCCAAGTCCAGCCCCGAAGCCATCGTCAAGCGGGCGCTCGACGGGCTCGAAGCGGGCCTGGACGAGGTGCTGGCCGACGAGCTCACCGAGCAGGTCAAGCGCGGGCTGACCGCCGCGCGGCCCAGCTACCTGCCCCAACTGGCGTGAACCGATCCTGGCGCGCTGAGCCCTTGCCGGTGGCCTCTAGACCTTCGGCCGCGTCGCGACGAACAGGCTGACCAGGCACAGCGCCATGCCGCCCACCGCCAGCGGTGTCGCCTGCCAGCCCTCCAGCGCGGCCGACACGATCAGCGCGATGACGGGCACCAGCACGCCCACCAGCGCCGCCTTCGCCGCGCCGCAGCGCTCGGCCAGCTTGTAGTACAGCGTGAAGGCGATGACCGAGCCGAAGGCGGCCAGGTAGAACAGGCTGGCCAGATACGACGCCGACGTGTCGAAGCTCAGGCCGCGCCCGGTCGCCAGCGACAAGCCGAGCAGGAAGGCGGCGCCATAGCCCATGCTCCAGGCCAGCACGGGCACCAGCGGCAGGCCGCGGCGCTGCAGCACCAGCGTGAAGAAGCCGCCGATGCAGGCGACGATGACGGCGAACAGGCTCAGACCCAGGCCCAACAGCGCGTCCGGGCGCTCGCCGGTGGCCGCGATCTCGGGCCAGAAGATCAGCGCCACGCCGAACACCGCGCCGCTGGAGGCCAGCAGGAAACGCCGGCTCACCGGCTGGCGCCACAGCAGCCAGGCGGCAATCGCGTTCATGAACACGAGCAGGCAGAACAGCACCGCGACCAGGCCGCTGGGCACGTAGCGCTCGGCTTCGTAGACGGCCCAGTAGTTGCCGGCGTACTGGATGACGCCGGTGGCCAGCGCGTAGCCGTGGGCGTAGCGCGGCAGCTTCAGCGAGGTGCCTTGCCAACGGGCCAGCGCGGCCAGCATCAGCGCCGAGATCGCGAAGCGCCAGCCCACCGAGGCCAGCACCGGTACCGTTGACGCGATCTGATAGAGGATGACGTGCCACGTGCTGGCCCAGATCAGCACCGGGGCCAGGAAGAGCAGCCAGGTGGGCAGGCGGCGGGGCGCGGCGCCCGCCATCAGCCGGCGCGCTTGAAGCTCGCCAGCAGCATGCCGGCCGCGACGAACAAGGCGCCGAAGACGCGGTTCAGCGCCTTGATGTGGCTCTCGCTCTTCAACGCCGCCAGCACGCGCGCGGCCAGTGCCGTGTAGCCGGCCATGACGACCAGGTCGGTGAAGGCCAGCGTGGCGCCGATGACGAGGTATTGCGGGCCCAGCGGCGCGTGCAGGTCCAGGAACTGCGGCACCACGGCGAGCAGGAAGACCGTGCCCTTGGGGTTGACCGCGTTGATGCCCCAGCCGCGCAACACGAGCTGGCGGCGCGTGGCCTGCAGCGCGCCGTCGTCGGCCGCCACCATGGGCCGGGCCGGCGCGCGCCACTGCTGCACGCCCAGATAGATGAGGTAGGCCACGCCGGCCCACTTCACCAGCGCAAAGCCCAGCGACGAGGCCGCGATCAGCGCGCCCAGGCCGGCGCTGACCAGCACCACCTGGGTCAGGATGCCCAGGATGAGGCCGAAGGTCATGAAGTAGCCGCGCCTGAAGCCATGCGACAGGCCGGCGCTCATGGCCGCGACGGCACCGGCGCCGGGCGACAGGCTGATGGCCCAGGACGCTGCGAAAAAGGCCAACCACACCGAGAAGTCCATGACCGGCTCCACTGAAAAACTGCTGGGCGGCGAGTGTCCCACGCGGTCGCACAGCGCCATCAGAATGCGCCCATGCCACGCGATGCAGCCCCTTCCGTCCAGCGCCAGATCCTCAGCACCCGCCGCTGGCTGCAAACCCACCGCTGGCTGCGCCTGCACGTGGGCCTGATCGCGCTGTGCTGCCTGGGCTGCCTGTGGCTGAGCGGCGCGCTGCTACGTTGGGCGGGCGTCGATGCGCTGTCCCTGCGCTTCGGCCTCAGCCTGGCGGTCTGCTACGGCGTCTATCTGTTGCTGCTGCGGCTGTGGGCGGCCTGGCTGCTGAGCCGCGAGGACGGCGCACTGGACGCTGCGGAGATCGGCGTCGACGTGGTGGACGGTGGCGCCCGCCTGGGCAGCCGCGCGCTGGACGCCTTCGAGGTGGCTTCTGACCTGGACGAGGGCGCCCTCGTGCTGCTGCCGATCGCGGCGCTGGTCGGCATGGCGCTGGCGTTGGCTGCTCTGCTGGGTGCGGGCGTGAGCCTGCTGTTCGGCGTGGAGGTGCTGATGGCGGTGTCGGTCGAGGTGGCGCTGGCCGCCTTCGCGGCCGGCCTGGCCTGGCGGCACCAGCGCCAGTTCGACCGCGGCGGCTGGCTGCGCTGCGCGCTGCAGCACACCTGGGCCGGCGCGCTGGCCTTCCTGTTGGCCGGCGTGGGCCTGGGTGCGGCCATCGACCGCTGGATGCCGCAGGCCGAGTCGCTGCCGCATGCCGTCAAGATCTGGCGCATGTCGTGACGACAATGGCCGCATGGCGACCCCCAAAAGCATCTACACCTGCACCGAATGCGGCGGCACCCATGCCAAGTGGCTGGGCAAATGCCCGCACTGCGGCGCCTGGAACACGCTGACCGAGAGCGCCGCCGAACCCGCGGGCGGCACGAAGAACCGCTACCAGTCGCTGGCGCGCAGCCAGCCGGTGGCCACACTCTCCGAGATCGAGGCCAGCGACTTCGAGCGCACGCCCACGGGCCAGGAGGAGCTGGACCGCGTGCTGGGCGGCGGCATCGTCGCGGGCGGCGTGGTGCTGATCGGCGGCGACCCGGGCATCGGCAAGTCGACGCTGCTGCTGCAGGCGGTGGAATCGTTATCTCAAACCGTCAAGGTCTTGTACGTGACGGGCGAGGAGAGCGGCGCCCAGGTCGCGATGCGCTCGCGCCGTCTCGGCCTGTCGGGTACCAAAGTGCGGGTGCTGGCCGAGATCAGCCTGGAGCGAATCCTCGCCACCATCGAGGTCGAGGAGCCGGCCTTCTGCGTCATCGACTCCATCCAGACGATGTACTCCGAGCAGCTGTCGTCCGCCCCCGGCTCGGTCGCCCAGGTGCGCGAGTGCGCGGCGCAGCTGACGCGCACGGCCAAGGCGCGCGGCTGTGCGATGGTGCTGGTGGGGCATGTGACGAAGGAAGGCGCGCTGGCCGGCCCGCGCGTGCTGGAGCACATCGTCGACACGGTGCTGTACTTCGAGGGCGACACGCACAGCAGCTTCCGCCTCGTGCGCGCCATCAAGAACCGCTTCGGCGCCGTCAACGAGATCGGTGTGTTCGCGATGACGGAGAAGGGGCTGAAGGGCGTGGCCAACCCCAGCGCGATCTTCCTGTCGACCCACGCCGAGCCGGTGCCGGGCAGCTGCGTACTGGTCACGCTGGAGGGCACGCGGCCGCTGCTGGTGGAGTTGCAGGCGCTGGTGGACAGCGGCGGCGTCAGCCCGCGGCGGCTGTCCGTCGGCCTGGACCGCGACCGGCTGGCCATGCTGCTGGCCGTGCTGCACCGGCATGCGGGTGTAGCGACCGGCGACCAGGACGTGTTCGTCAACGCCGTGGGCGGCGTGCGCATCAGCGAGCCGGCGGCCGACCTGGCCGTGCTGCTGGCCATCCAGAGTTCGCTGCGCGGCAAGGCCTTGCCGCGCGGCTTCATCGCCTTTGGCGAAGTGGGCCTGGCCGGCGAGGTGCGTCCCGCGCCGCGCGGCCAGGAACGGTTGAAGGAGGCCGCCAAGTTGGGCTTCAGCGTGGCGGTGGTGCCCAAGGCGAACGCGCCCAAGAAGCCCATCGAAGGGCTGACCATCCACGCCGTCGAGCGCGTGGAGCAGGCCATCGAGGTGTTGCGCGGCCTGGTGTAGGGCCCAGGTTTCCATGGTGCACGAGAGGCCAATCTCTGCTTAGGATCGGGCTCCCAACGGAGGCCCATGTTCATGTCCGATCCCGCCAACCTCAGGCAGCACGTCCGCACCGACTTTCTCGCCGCCCAGCACGACGCCGATTCGCTGCCGGGCTGGGTCTTCAAGCCGGTGCAGTTCAGCCAGGGGCCGGCCGGGCTGGTGCTGAACATGAGCGACGGCGGCCTGCAGGTGCTGACCAGCGCCGCCGAGCCGCTGACCGAGGCCAAGTACGAGGTGGTGCTGCTGCTGGGCCGGGCCGACATGGACTCCGACGACGAGCAGGTGTCGTGGTTCAACGGTGTCGTCGAGCGCAAGTGGTCGCGGCCCGTGCCGCGCATGGGCATCCTGCACGGCATGTGCTTCACGGCGCGCAACTCCACGGCCGAGCAGTTCCTGAACGGCCACCAGGCAGCGCTGGAATCCGGGCAATGGGTGCGCTGCGTGTTGTTGAAGGTCGTGGGCTGACCCAGCCGCCGTGGCAGGATGCGCGCCCATGAGAGCGCCCCTGCCCCCACCTCCCTACTACGCCGTCATCTTCACCAGCCAGCGCACCACCGTCGACGGCGGCTATGACGACATGGCCGACCGCATGGTGGCGCTGGCCGCCGAGCAGCCGGGCTACCTGGGCGTCGAGAGCGCCCGCGGCGACGACGGGCTGGGCATCACGGTGTCCTACTGGCGCAGCCCTGAAGACATCGCCGCCTGGCGCCGCCACGGCGAGCACCAGATCGCCCGCGACACCGGCCGCAGCGACTGGTACCGGCACTACACGCTGCGCGTGGCCAAGGTCGAGCGCGCCTACGACTGGGCGCGTGAAGACGGCAACCAGGACCCCAACGCATGAACCCGTGGATTGGCATAGGGCTGGCGCTTGCCGCGCTCATCCTGGGCGGCGGCCTGTTCGGCTGGCAGGGGGTCGTGTTCGCGGTGTCGGGCATCGTCTTCTGGCTGCTGCTGCAGATGTCGCGGCTGATGCGCCTCATGAAGCAGGCCGGCGCCGCGCCCATGGGCTCGATCGGCAATGCCGTGATGCTCAACAGCAAGCTGCACGCGGGCATGAAGCTGGTCGACCTGATCACGCTGACCGGCAGCCTGGGGCTCAAGCAGGCGGAAGAGACCTACATCTGGCGCGACCCCGGCGGCGATGCGGTCGAAGTGGTGCTGAAGAAAGGCAAGCTCGCCGAGTGGCGGCTGATCCGGGCCGACGGGTCTTCGTAAAATCGCCGCTTTCACCTGCACGCACTGGAGTACCGATGGTTCCCGCCCCCCTGCATGACCGCGACGGCAAGATCTGGATGGACGGCGAACTCGTCGACTGGCGCGACGCCAAGATCCACGTGCTGAGCCACACGCTGCACTACGGCTGCGGCGCCTTCGAGGGCGTGCGCGCCTATGACACCGTCAACGGCACGGCCATCTTCCGGCTGCAGGAGCACACCACCCGCCTGTTCAACAGCGGCAAGATCCTGCGCATGAAGGTGCCGTTCACGCAGGAGCAGGTCAACGAGGCGCAGCGCGCCGTCGTCAAAGCCAATGGCCTGAAGAGCGCCTACATCCGCCCGCTGATCTGGATCGGCTCCGAGAAGCTGGGCGTCAGCCCCAAGGGCAACCAGGTGCACCTGATGGTGGCCGCATGGAGTTGGGGCGCCTACCTGGGCGAGGATGGCCTGAAGCGCGGCATCCGCGTCAAGACCAGCTCCTACACCCGCCACCACGTCAACATCACGATGACGCAGGCCAAGACGGTGTCCAACTACACCAACTCCATCCTGGCCAACATGGAAGCCACCGACGACGGCTACGACGAGGCCCTGCTGCTGGACGCGTCCGGCTTCGTCTCCGAAGGCGCGGGCGAGAACCTGTTCGTCATCAAGAACGGCGTGGTCTACACGCCCGACCTGTCGGCCGGCGCGCTCAACGGCATCACCCGCAACACCATCTTCTCGATCTGCCAGGACCTGGGCCTGAAGCTGGTCGAGAAGCGCATCACCCGCGACGAGGTCTACATCTGCGACGAGGCCTTCTTCACCGGCACCGCCGCCGAGGTGACGCCCATCCGCGAACTGGACCGCATCGAGATCGGCTCGGGCTCACGCGGCCCGATCACCGAGAAGATCCAGTCCGCCTTCTTCGACATCGTCAACGGCCGCAACCCCAAGTACGCCGAGTGGCTGACGGCTGTTTGAAAGCACAAGACATGAGCACTGCAACCACCCCCGCCGCCACCGTCGAAGTCCTTGCCAAGGACTGCAACGACAACGGCACCGTCTTCTGCCCCAACCCCAAGATGGCGCTGTGGAGCAACCATCCCAAGGTCTTCATCGACCTGAGCCACGGCAGCCAGGGCCAGTGCCCGTACTGCGGCACGGCCTACAAGCTCAAGGCCGGCGAGGTTCTTTCCGGCGGCCACTGATGCAACGCTCCGCCGCCCAGCAGGCCGCGCTGCTCGCGTCGCCCGACGACACCGAGGCCCAGTTCTACGAAGCCTTGCAGCAGGGCGACCTCGACCACCTGATGGCCTTGTGGGCCGATGACGAGGACGTCGCCTGCGTGCACCCGGGCGGCCCGCGCATCGTCGGCGTGCCGGCCATCCGCGCGGCCTTCGCGGCGGTGTTCGAGCGCGGCAGCTTCAACATCCACCCGGAACGCGTGCGCCGGCTGCACAGCGGCGACTGCGCCATCCACCATGTGCTGGAGCGCGTGCAGCGGCCCGGTGACCCGCAGCAGGCCTGGGTCATCGCCACCAACGTCTATCTGAAGACGGCGCTCGGCTGGCGCCTGGTGCTGCACCATGCCAGCCCGGGCAATGCGGGCGACGTGCAGGAGTTGGTGGCCGACGCCGGCACGCTGCACTAGGTCCCACGCGCATGCAGTACCGCGCCCCGCGCTGGTTGCCCGGCGGCCACGCCCAGACCATCTGGCCCGCCCTGTTCAGCCGCCAGCACGACGGCAACCCGCCCAGTTGGACACGCGAGCGCTGGGACACGCCGGACGGCGACTTCATCGACGTCGACTTCCTGGCCGATGCGCCGGCCGATGCGCCTATGTTGGTGCTGTTCCACGGCCTGGAGGGTGACCGCAGCAGCCACTCCAGCGTCGCCTTCGCCAGCGTCGCCCGCGCGCGCGGCTGGGCGATGGCGCTGCCGCACTTCCGCGGCTGCTCCGGCGAGCTGAACCGCGGGCCACGCGCCTACCACTCGGGCGACTACGAGGAGGTCGGCTGGATACTGCAACGCCTGCGCGAGCGCCATGGCCGGCCGCTGCTCGTGGCCGGCGTGTCCCTGGGCGGCAACGCGCTGATGCGCTGGGCCGAGGAAGCCGGCACGACCGCCGCCCACATGGCCCGCGCCGTCTGCTCCATCTGCTCGCCCATCGACCTCGCTGCCGCCGGCGCGGCCATCGACCGAGGCTTCAACAAGCAGGTCTACGCGCGCCGCTTCCTGCGCACCATGATCCCCAAGGCCTTGCGCAAGCTGCAGCAGCACCCCGGCCTGTTCGACGGCGAGCGCCTGAAGCGCGCATCCACCATCTACGAGTTCGACAACCTCTTCACCGCGCCGCTGCACGGCTTCAAAGGCACCGACGACTACTGGGCCCGCGCCGCAGCCAAGCCGCACCTGCACCGCATCCGCATCCCGGCCCTCGTGCTGAACGCGCGCAACGACCCCTTCGTGCCCGGCCACAGCCTGCCACATGCCGCTGAAGTGGGCGCTTATGTGACACTCTGGCAGCCCGGCCACGGCGGCCACGTCGGCTTTCCCGCCGGCCGCTTGCCTGGCCATCTGCTGACCATGCCGGAGCAGGTCTGCGACTGGCTCTGGAGGACCCGCTGATGGATGCGTTCGATGGATGACATCGTTCAGGCCGCGCTGAAGAAGTGGCCCAACGTCCCCCACTGCTACGGCTGGCTGGCGCTGGACGCGCGCGGCGACTGGTACATGCGCGACGACCGCATCCAGCAGGCGGGGCCCTTCCCGCAGGTCAAGGGCAGCCGCATCGATCACGACAAGCTGCTCGCCTTCATCGGCCGCAACTACGCATCCGACGACCGCGGCGCCTGGTTCTTCCAGAACGGCCCGCAGCGCGTCTACGTGGAGCTGGAAAGCACGCCCTGGATCTGGCGGCTGCAACCCGACGGCAGCGTGCTCAGCCACACGGGCCGCGCGGCGCAGGTCGACTCGTGCTGGCTGGACGAGACCGGCCACCTCTACCTGGCCACCGATCTCGGCCTGGGCCTGGTGCACACGCAAGACATGACGCTGGCCGCAGAAGCCATCGACGCGCGGCGCTGGACGCCGCAGGACTGCATCGCCGCCAAGCTGCCATCCACGCACGGCTTCCGGCGCCGGCCCCGGCCTGAAACGACAAAGCCCGCCTAGGCGGGCCTGTCATGCGCCGTGGGGCGCCGGGTCAGTTGGCGGCCGAGGCGGCGGGCGCGGGCGCCTTGGGCTCTTCCAGCTTGCCACCGGCCGAGTTGGCCAGATAGACCACGGCGCGATGGATCTCGAAGTCGCTGAAGTCGCCGCCACCCTGCGCGCCCATGACGCCCTTGCCCTTCAGCGCCGAGGTCAGCAGCGCTTCCACGCCGGTCTTGATGCGCGGGCCCCAGGCGGCCACATCGCCCAGCTTGGGTGCGCCGGCTGCGCCGGTCGCATGGCAGGCCGCGCACTGCGCCTGATAGACCTGCTCGCCGGTCTTCAGCGAGGCGACGTCGTTGGCGTCCTTCACCTCGACATGGCCGACCGGCGCGATGCGCGCGGCCACCGCCTCGCCCTCCAGCGCACCCGTGCCGGCGGCGGGCTTGGCCGCCGTGCTCACGTAGTTCGCCAGCAGGATGATGAGGATGATGGGCACCACGAAGGCGAACAGCACGGCCCAGGCCAGTTGCTTGGGCGTCTTGATCGGGCCGGTGTGGGCGTCGTCGTGGTCGTGATCGTGGCTGGCGCTCATGGATTCCTCATCGATTTTCTTTGGCGTGAGGCGCAGGCGCGCGACACGAAAAACCGCAGAATTATAGGAGCCGGCCACGCGCCTCCCTGGCCCGGGGAACCCCGCTGTTAGAATCTGCGGCTTCGCGCCCGTAGCTCAATGGATAGAGTACTGCCCTCCGAAGGCAGGGGTTGTTGGTTCGATCCCAACCGGGCGCACCAGACGTAGGCCATGCAAGTCTTTGACGTGCATGGCCTTTTCGTTCTTTCGGTCAGCCTGTAGCAGCTACGAAAAATGCGAAGTGGGCCAAAAGTGGGCCAAAAGGGTTGTGATTGGTCCGCCTTAGGTCGGCTCCAACAGACCGTTGACCGATATTCGTCTCGCTCGAGGACGAAGAAGGCCCGATTGAGCTGATCGTTCACCAGGCCACCTATGAAAAGCGGCATGTGCGGCCTGTGGTCCTGGGCGCGGACTTGATGCTGGTCAAGGGGCGCTGTCAGCGCAACGGCGATTCCTGCAACGTCATCGCCAAGCACGCTGAGGACCACAGCCCGTTTCTCGGGGGGGGGCTGCAGTCAAAGAGCCGCAACTTCAAGCAGTCGCCCGCGCCGCTACGATTCGGCCATGTGCGGCTCGCCCGCACTACGTCGTCGCCCGACAGTCGAGCAATGTCAGGCGGCTCGCTACCTGATGTTCCAAACAGCTGCAACCGACCCAAGCTAGCTTTGCGCCGCATCGCAAGCTCCGGAGCTCACAGATTTACCACCCTAAGGCCGCCGCTGTTGGCGGGGTTCGAGAGAAGCTTTTCAAGCTTCTTGACCTGGGTATGGGGCGTCGCAATTGCCAGCAGGCGCTGGGCACGGGAAGCGCCGACATAGAGCTTGCGAAGCTCCTCCGCCATTGTGTGGTTCGTGCCTGTCTCCAGGTGTTCAATCAGGCCCTTCGCCTTCGCGGTCGAAAGAACGACACAAACCGCCGGGAACTCGGCTCCCTTGACGCTGTGGATGGTTCGAGCCGAATGACCGTGGAGTGGAGGTGGCAGCAAGGCCTCCGCAAGCTTCTCGTGGCGCCTTAGGACCTGATTGATTGACCTGTCGCCACCTGAAGGCAATCGTTCCTTCAAGATCCCACGGGCAGCATCCAGCCAGCCATCCGCGTCCTTGTGCTTCTCTTGGTCGTATCGCAGCAGCTTGCAAAGCCGCAGCATCTCCGGACGCCACGATTGATGCCTGTCCCCGAGAGCGTCCATGTGCTGACGATACGTTTTCAGCGTCAGGTGCCCCTCCAGGGTCAGGACTACGCGGTGCATCTGCTCGAGTGCTTCTTGCCGTCCGCCAAGCTCGAACGATGAGTACAGGTCGCCAACTGCAGCAGCCAGGCGGCAAGCTAGATGTCCAAACCCACTGTCGACAGGCAGCCCCAGCGCTCGTGATGCGCTGAGACGAGTCGCCGCGACCACGGGGCATTCCTTCGCTGCAATCTTCAACTGGGTCACGAGCGACCCGAAATGTGTACCGACGGACGACGGGACGCTCTGCCCCTTGTAGGCCAGCAAGTACACCGGACTAGGCTCCCCCCGATGCTCGCCCAGCGCTTCGTCGTAGGCGTGCCCGGTTTCTGGCCTCTTTAGGCGCGAGACCGCAGCGACGATGTGCTTGCTGGAGCGAAAGTTTCCGGTCAGGGACAGACGCCGGTCATCACCAAACTTCGTCGCAAAAGCATCCAATTCCGTCGAGACCCCGCCTCGAAATCCATAGATCGACTGATTGGGATCGCAGATGACCTTCACGGGGATGCCCGCGCCGAGGAACCACTCAATGATGCCGAGGTCGTCGGGATTACAGTCTTGCGCCTCGTCGACGATGATCTCCCCGAACCGGGCGACCAACGACTTCGTCAACGGCGAGTCATTGTTCAATGCCTTGAGCCGCCCAAGCGCCACTAGACGAGCATCTTGATAGTCGAGCTCACCACGCTCCTTGAAGCGGGCTCGCATCTTCTTGGCCGTAGTCAGGTGCGCCTTCAGATTGAAGTCGATCTTCAGTTCGCGCAATTTTTCGGGGATAGCCTCCCCGGTTACCCGGTTGAAGCAGTTCAGAGGTATCGGCCTAGCTCCCTCATACGGCTGAACCTCCCGGAGCTCCAGATCTGGGATCAGCCTCGGCCGCGCCAGCGAACCTGGGATGCCGAATGGCGCCACCAGAACTCGCCACAAGAAGCTGTCAAAGGTACCGATGAAGTGCGGCATGACCGGGGATGGCAAGAGCCCTTCCCTGCGCAGGCGCGCATCCAACTCAGACACTGCAACTTCGGTGAATGACAAAAATGCGATGCCACGCTTCCACCCCTTCTTGTCCAGAAGATGGCGAGCTCTTTCGATCAGCACCCGAGTCTTTCCCGCACCTGGGCATGCCGTGACGAACGCCGAGCCATCGAAGGTGATGACCTTCTTTTGCTCATCAGTCGGCATGAACGCTTTCATCATCGGACCAGCGCTTCGATGGCGACCCGCAGGTAGCCCGGAACCTTGAAGTCCTTGGCCTCCCACAGCCCTTCGGCCAGAGTCTGTGCAAAGTCGCCCTTCGGCGTGTTGTCGAAGAGCCCCTGGATAGCACGAGCTTTGGCTTCACGGTCAGCGTTCGCCACAGCGCTCATCCACCTGGGCTCCGACCTGGGATGCGCTTTCAGATAAGCAACCTTCAGAAGCTCCTCATTACCTGCAAGGGCGAGCTCGGACTCCAGCGAAAAATCGTTCACCGATACGTCAAGCAGGTCGCCAGCGCATTGCTTGGTCGCGAATGTCATAAGGTCCGCCTTTCGGCTTGCTCCGGGACTGGGCTGGCCAGCCGTCAAACCCCACCCGTCACCATCAGTGATTGCAACGACGCGATCGGCAATTCGAGCGCCCTTGTGATGCGTGAGCAGAAGCTCCACGTAAGGCATGAAGTCGACACCCTCAATGGGGACAAAAACGGCTGAGCGGAATAGCCGCAGCTTCTCGACGTGGTCCTTCAGGACGAACTTCTTGGCAATGACAGGAAGCAGGAGTGCTTCGGCGATGCCTTCGACAAGGATGATCCGTCCCCCGAAGAGCAACGCTGACTTGGTGACATCCAGGTATCGGTCGATCTTCCTCCGCGAAATGTCGTCGAGTGCGAGCTCGCCGAGGGGCACACAGCGGGTTGCGCGACGCCTCACTGCCGGCGCAGTGGGCTGCGCCTCCAATGGAGCCGCCGGCGACGGTGCAATTGCCACATGAACGGCCTTCGCTACTTCCGTCTCTGGTTGCCTCGGCACCTTGGGAGAAGCAACCATCGGCTTCTGCAATTCGCCGGCTACGCTCCCGACCGTGCCAAGCGCATCCGCCAGCACCGCAGGCAAGTCCGCCGAACCAGCTGCGAGCACATCCACTGCATCCAGCATGTCATCCCCGTCGGCGTCGGCGACAGCGGACTCATCTTCGGCCGCCGTCTCAAGCACTGCCGCCGTGCGGAAGACGACGATCTTTTTGTTCTGCACCCAAGCAGAGAGGTTTGGGGAATGTGTGGCGACGACTACCTGCACCCGGCCAGCAGGAGCATCAACCGGAACCTTCCGCATTTTGGACTTTTCGGCCTGGTCCTCAAGGAAACCGAGCACGGCGGCCTGAAGCTGGGGATGGAGATGAGCTTCCGGCTCTTCGACCAGAAATAGGGTCAGGTCAACATCGTGCGAGCGCTCCAGTTCGATGGCGATCGTCGCCATGAACAGAAGGTTGGCGTAACCGTGGCCCGAATACCGCAGGTCCTCCGGTTCCAGCCCATGGTCTGCCAGCCTGAATCGCAAGTCGCGGGCTATGTCGATGAGGTTCTCGTCGTTTGCGAAGCCCAGAGAACTGCCCTGCCTACGCACTCCCCCAGTCAGTGCCTCGAGATTGCCATCTACCGCACTACCGACCCGGGTCAGGATGTCCGACGAGGTCGCACGACGAAGCTCCGCCGCGACCTCCTCGGCTCGCTGGTCGCCCATGAAATGGTTCAGTAGCGCGTGGATTCGAGTCGGGTTGCCCGACGCCAGAGCCCGCTTTGCGTCCCGCAGCGGCGGCAGATAAACATGCCGAATCGTGTCGTGCGCGCCAGGCTCTGGCGTTTCCTTGTGAGGGCCCGCCCAAAGCCGCGGACGAGCCAGCGAGTGCCCGACCGACGCGGCGTACTGCAGGCCGAATCTGCATGCCGACATGGAGTCATCGGTCACGGCACTGAGAAGGCGCCCTCCTTGACTGGGGCTCAAGTCCTCAAAATGCGCTTCGAGCTCGAACTCGCGGCTGACGCTGCCAAATCTGACATCAGTCGACTCGCAGTAAAGCTCACGGCGGCCGCTCAATGGGAGCGTCAGAAGCCGCATCGCATCAATGGCGTTGCTCTTGCCGCCGTTGTTTTCGCCTACGAAAACAGTTAGGTCCTCGTACAGCGGGATCTCAATTTGGTCGAACGAGCGAAAGTTTCTCGCCGTCAGCTTCTTCATGTACACCGCTTCTCCCCCAGAGGCTCTTAGGCCCTTTGTTTGTTCGCCGGTATGTCCTAGGAAGTCTATCGCCTGGTCACCTTGCTTACTGAGCCGGCTTCTATCGCCAGCTGCATATTCCGACGCGACCTGAGCACCAGGTCCAGCGTCTTCTGAGCACGGAATCCGGCGCCTGATGAGCACCTTGTCCGGAGGTGTCGTGCAGGGCAGCGAGTTCGGCGACTTGACCACTCGGTCCAGCGCCGCGTGCAGAGATGCCGACTGCTTCAGGCTGACTACGGTCCTTCCACGTGCTGGCCGTGGTCGGCAGCTACCCCCTTAGCGGCCGGTTGACCATGTTGGTTAGCCTGCAGGAAAGCTGTCGTTCAACGTCCGCTGGAGCAAAAGATTGAACCGCATGCTCAAGTAACCTGCTCTACGCAATCAAACAGACCAGTCCGAGCAGCGCCCCCTCGGTACCCGCCAGCGAAGCGATGGCCTTGTCTCGAACCTCTTTCCTGTCTTCCGCAGTGAGTCGGAGCCTGCCAGAGGCCAGTGCAGCTCCGAACTCGAGCGCAGCTGAACCGTATCCGTGGTCATGCCGACTGAAGACCTTGAAGAGGAATTCTTTCATTAGGCGGCTCATTTCTGGGCTGGACGAGTAGTCGAGCTCCGAGGGATGCGCCGCCCGAAGGATGCAGGCCTGCAGCAACTCGTCGTTGAACCGCAAGAAATTCTCAGGAGAAAGGACGACAGACTCGTATCCGGATGGCTTCAGCTGATTGGCTGGATTTGCCAGTTCTCGCGCGGTCTGGAGCACAGCGGCGACCGTTGCATATGCCGTGCTTGGCGTGACGTCACCTATCCGACCGTCGAACACGGAGCCAAAGAATACGAAGCCTTCTGAGAGCCCAAGTGCCGTCCCCTGGCTGTTGGGAAAAAAGCCTTTGAACGAGCTGTTGATGGCTGCGACAGCCTGCTCGAGAGAGCGCTCAAGTAGGTCCTTATCCACCGCAGCGGCGGCAACGTCTCCAATTTGCGCAGCCGCTGCTAGGTCGCTGTAGGCCTTCCAGGCCGTTTTGGCGCCGTCGGAACCAATTGGCAAGACCAGCCAGGCGGAAAAGCCGTACTCGCGAGGGCTGGCGTTCCGAACTAGGAATTGCTGCAAGCGAATCCATGTCTCTTCGCTTTGCGGCAGTCCCAAACCGACCAGGAAGTGCCGTGGTACGTCGGACTTTATGAACTCTCGCAGGTCCCGGCTTATCTCGCGGAGAAGTCCGCCGTCCCCAGCTACTGCTTGAACGACGAGGACCCCGCTGGCCTTACTGAGCGTTCCGGCATCAACGGCTCCGTAAGCCGTGACAGTGGGGCGTTCGGCTGAACCTTTAAGAGTCTGAAGTTTGTTCGCTGCCAGCTCAGCAAGGGCCTGAGAACCCGGGTCTTCGGCACAGATGAGGTGGTCGATGGCGACAGGAACTCGCCAGGAAATTTCGGCGTGGAGCCACGAGTCCAGAGCCTTGTCCTTGCCGACGAATGCCTCGTCTACGCACACCAACCGTGTAGAGCTGCCTCGAGACCGCGCATTGAGAGGCAGCACTCCTCCAATTCCGAGCTGTTTTAAGAACTCGGTCAGACGTCTAGGGGAATGAGGCAACCCTAGGGTGACTGCTCGAGGGGGTTTAGCTTTGGACGAAAAGTGTTCACCGAAAAGCTCAATCTGGGCTTCAGTTCCATCGGCTAGCTGCTTCTTGTACGAAGCGTCGACGTCATCTAGTCGGACCAAAACGCCTCCAGTGCGTTTCGTCTGCGTGACGTCAATGAGCGTCATCAGACGGTCCGCCTCGAAGTCTTGCTCTTGATGAAGTCGCCTGGCCATGCCGCCACTCGTGGAGGCCGAAATAACCACCGCGTAAGGCTCGGTTGGCGGCGCCAGTTCGGAAATCTCCGTGTAGGAGTGAAAGCTATGAATGCTTGCGCTACTACCGGAGAACGTGAGCGCTTCTCTGACGAACGAGTAGACGCCCATGGTGTCGATGTAGACATGGGCGAGGTCAGGGCTCTGAAGGGCTGGCAGTTGGGAGCATAGGCACCGTCCTACGAACGCGAGCTCCGCTTCACTCGTTGCCAGCTCACGTGCTTGGATGAAGAGCTTGTTTATGGTGCTGGAAGGGTGCTTAAAGACGTGGCCAGCAGGAGCAATCTGTACCACTGGGTTCTTCAGAACGAGGGAGTTGAGCCCCTGCTGAAGGAACTGCTGCAAAGGAAGCTTGAACAATGGCGGCTTTTCGCTCGGAAGCGTTCCATCGACGGTCAGACCATCTTGAGCGCTCCACGCGACGAAGTAGTACTGCTTGACAAACTGGACGCGCTTCTTCGCTCCTCTTTGCAGCAGAGTCTGGAGCTGACCGGAAGACTCTGTCCAGTAACCACGCATCGGTTTGAGCGCTGAAGCCTCTGCCACGACCACTACACAATCCGGGAGTGCCTGCACTTCCTGAAGCGAAGTCGTCAACTCATCGAAGAACTGGAGGGCCGACACGGGCCGCTTCGTGTCAAAGAAGACGCATAGCGCATCAACGTCATAGCCCGTCTCATGACATGCGCCGCGGGCGACGAACGAGTAGGCCTTGCGCATCATCTTCTGAGCGGGAGGAGGAGGGACACCACGGCACCGGCTGCGGGTGCCAGTTCCAACTCAGTCCAGTCGTCGAACTGAAACAAGTCTCGCGCATCACCTGGCGTGAACGCGTTGAAGATGTGCAGGCGCCCCGACCGTATCGAAATAAGCCCGCCAACCTCCCTGAGGGCTTCGAGCACGTCTGGCAGGCCGTTTCCCGCGCCAGCCTGGGTTTTTGTCGACGCATTCTTCCGGAGGGATGCCAGGAGTACTTTCCGTTCCTCATCAGGCGAAATGTCCTCCACCGGCTTGCCTGTCGCCCTTCCGGCGAACCCGGGTCCAGTGTCAAAAAAGCTCAGTTGAAGGCAGCGAAGTGCTGTGGCGGTCCCGTCGCCCCCCACTGGAACCTGCTCACGCTCCCACAGCTCTACCAAACGCGGGTGCCCTTCGAAATCCCGCCTGTAGGAGTCCCCAGACATTTCAAGCCAGCTGGCAATGAGCCCCTCAGCATGCTCGTGATAGGGCTGCCCGCTGTGATCCTGCGTTGCGTGCTCCTGCGTGTTCTTCATCAACTCGGCCGCGAACACTGCACATGCTGACGTGAATGAGGGGGGCACCAGGTCGGCATCTGACTTGGCGATGAAATCGCTCAACGCTTTGAGAACAAGGAACATCCCCTCTTTGCGTTTCACTGCTCGACTGTTCCGCACGCTGAAAAGAGGTCGGAGGTATTGAACCTTGGACCCGCTGACGCACGTGAAATCAATGGTCCGCCCTCTGATGACACGGGGCCACAGCACCTGGTCCGTGTTCTTCATCTTTTCAGTTGCAGGCTCAAGCGCCTCCCGCCGACGAACAAACTGCTCGCCGACGCTGACGCCTTCACAAAGCCTGAGCGCAACGATGCCGGGGGCGTAGTCGCACAGTTCTTGAAGGACCGAATGGGCTTGGTTGGCGGCGTGAAATTTGAGCTGACGGTCCTTTGCGGAGCGCGCCCAGGTAGCCAAGAGCTGCAGACGAGCAGCGTCGTGGAGAGCCCCCTTGCGGCGGCTGACAAAATCCTTGTTCAGCTGAAGAGACGCTCCGTCGCTAGCGATGACACGGTGCATTGACTGCTCAATGCTCTCCAAGGTCCATTCATCTTCGATAACGAGAGGGGGCATGCTGGTGCGCGATATTGGGGGACGGCGTGTTAGCTTTGTTGTGCCATCTGAGCCGCCAGAAGCTCACGAATCTTTGGTTCCGGCTTCCAGTAATTGGGCCCCTTCAGAAACTTGCCGTTTTGGTCGTAGATAGGATTGCCGTCTGCGCCGAGCTTGCTCTCGTTGCTGTCCATGATGAGGTCTAGCACTTGCTCAAGCGGCAGTCCGTACTTGAGCGCCTCGGAGCGGCAATAGACGATGATGTCGCCAAGGAGGTCAGCGAGGGCGACGGCGACCTCCAGCTTGGCGGCACCTGAGCTCGCCATCTTCACGATTTCGTCAATCTCGTGAACCTCGTCAATTAAGGTGGCCTTGAACTTGACCAACCTGTCAGCCGCATCGTCTGGGATGGTCGGGCTGTCATTGGCGGCAAGGCGGTACATCGCGTTCATGCCTGCGATTCGGGCTGCAAAGGCTGTGTTCATGACATGCTCGGAATAGCGGTGCGAGGTGGCTAGCACGGGTAGCATACCTGTCATGCACGATCGACGGCTCCTGGCTGGCAGCCGTCTTCCACGACCAACTTGCTGGCCGGCAGCAACCCCTGCAAGGCCGCCTCACCGCTCGTTCACCTGCTGGCTGCCGCCGGTGCTCATGGTGACTGGACAGCGTGCTCATCGCTCTGGCCTGGATGTTGACGGCCGCTGGCATTAACACCAGCAGAGTGGACGGCTCGCTCTGACGGTAAGCGCCACCTGGTAGAAGATGCTTGGATCGCTGCCAAGGCCACGGATGTGGACCACGCAGATGCACTGGTGAAACCGTTCGGCGAGCTGCAATTTCACCGCACGCGCTTTTCTGCCCGCGCTGGCGGCAGCGGCGCGGCAGACGAACGTAGAGGGGCTGCTCAAGGAACATGGCACTCCCAAGAAGCACGTCGACTCACTGACCAGCAGACTCGCTGTAGCCCTGAAGGATGTGATCGCAATTCTGGCTCTCTGAAAATTCGAGTGGGTAGGATTTCGGCTGGATAGGTGCTGAAACGGGGATCGGGATGACGGCCAAAGTGTTTGAAGCGGCGCTGGGGATCAGCGCGCCGTGGTCGGTGGGCGCGGTCGA